>NZ_JAKGAP010000049.1 GCF_021532375.1 Paenibacillus alkaliterrae | reverse complement strand
GGGTGGTAACCAGACCATCAATGTGTCAACTCCACTGGTGTTAAGCATCCTGAAATAAGTAAGGACGATACATCAGAAACCCCCACTTCAGCCGAAGCGTCTGCATCGGTAAGTGGTGGGAGTATTCATCTTCCGACGGATTATACGACGAGAGCTAAAGAAGTCGATAAGAGATATCGGAGTCTGACGGTCAAATATGTGGATTCGCATGATATCTGGTTCACCAAGCTGGGAGCATTTCGAAGTAAGGATAGGGTTGATATGATCCAGATGATCAAAGAGGGCGTGGTCGATACGAGTATGTTAGATGCTATGTTTGGGCAGTGGAATTTGCATTGGTTTAACGATAGTCCCGAATTAGTTAAGAATTACTCCGAGGTGAGATTCGATGATTCCGAAAACTAAAATACCCGAGGAGATTTATAAGGCTGCGTTCAGACAGTATGTATACGGTTTGGCTGAGAAGTGGTTGGAGTCTGGTGTCGAGCTGTCTCATCCTGATGAGGTTCTGGATAAAATTGCGGTTGCCTCTCAAGAAAATCATAGAGCATCTTATTTAAAATATCTCCTGCCATTGGCAGACTCCACGTATTCGGCAGCAGTTCCTTCAGAAACGGTCGCTTTGATGCATAAGGTTTTGTTCAGCCTGAGATTGAACGACGCTGCGTATAATGATTTTATGCTGGATCGGTTTTGCGATATTTTGCTTAAGGATGTCGATAAGCGCGGACTGTTTTCAATGCCTCTTCCAGAGGATTACAAAGACCTGCAGAAGCTTCTGTGGACTTTTGTGCAAACGTTCCGGAGGAAGCTGGCTGCACAGTATCCCCAGTACGACGGAGCGATATGAATTGATATTTGTAAAAAACGTTTGATGTAACGCCGCAATATGCGGGTTATGCCGGACGTTTTTTTGTTTGTATAAATAGCCTCTTGGTATTAATGAGTAAAACTCATTATTTAGAGAGGCTAACATCACTATTATCAATGGTTCATGGTACATCGTTTGATTTAGTGAGGAAAACCTCATTCCCCGTGAAGGTAGTTTCATCGCTAGTGAGGTTTTCCTCAGTAATGTATAAGATTGAGTCTTTAGTACGTCTTTAGTCTTGTCATTTACTAGAGCTGCCGTTCATATAATCTATCAGAATGTACGAGGGTGCATATTCGGAGGTAGAGAAGGGTGGCAGGTTTGATGCAGCGAGTAATGCAGGCGGCGATTTGTGCGATGGTCGTATGGTTTGGCTTGTTTGAGCCGGGAGGCTTTGCTCCGTATAACGGTGAAGCGGCGATAGAGGCGGGGAGCGCGCAGCAGGCTGCGGCGGTTGTTGCGGCTGCATCTTCTTATGACACCAAGCCGTTGCTTGCTGAGCCGGCAGTCTATGAATCTGGCAAAAAGGTGGAACATGTGCGGAACAAGCCTTTAGCTGATGAAGCTCACCGGAAAGAGGGACAGGAGAAGCAGACGCCGCAAGAAGCTGGTCAGAACGCGGAGCGGGACAAGCAGGCGGAGGCTGCCATCGTGCCGACGCCGTCTCCTGCAAGCGATAAGGTCGTTTATTTGACTTTCGACGATGGGCCGAGCAAAAACACGGAGCGGGTGCTTGAGATTTTGCGGGAGGAAGAGATAAAGGCGACTTTCTTTGTGCTGGGGGATCATGTACGGCAGCAGCCGGAAATCGCGAAACGAATCATCGAGGAGGGCCATTCGATTGGCAATCATACCTTAAATCATAAATATGCGAAGCTTTACGGCAGCTTTGCGGAGTTTTCCGAACAGGTGGCCAAAACCGACGAGCTGATCTATAAGACGACGGGCGTTAGAACGACGCTGTTTCGCGCGCCGGGCGGAACGTACACCAATTTTGATCAAGGCTATTTCGATGCGATGAAGGCAGCCGGCTATCAGGTGCATGACTGGAACGTGGACAGCGGAGATTCGAAGCGGCGCGGCGTGCCGGCATCGGAAATCATTGCAACTATAAAAGGCTCCAGACTGGTGAATAAGCTGGTCGTACTGCTGCATGACAGCGCCGGGCATGAGGAATCGGTCAAAGCTTTGCCGGCTATTATTAAATACTATAAGGGGAAAGGGTATTCTTTTGCCCCGTTAACGGAAGAAGTCGAGCCGATCCAATTCCGCGTAGCCGATAAGCAAAAGTGGACTAGAGCGAAGGTGACGAAGGCGGAAGGGATAGAGCTGGCGCGGTTCTCAGAGGCTTTCGGACGGAGCGTCGGCCAGGTGAAAGTGGAGCCTGCGGAACAGACTGGACCGACGAAGCAGACAAAGTCATCGAGACAAACGGATTTGGCGGAACAAACGCAGCTGGCGGAACCGAAGCTTGTGCTGCATCGGGGGGAGGAGCGGCTGGAGCTTAATCCCGGCGAGTATGGGCTCCGCGATGGCTCGACGGAGGTGCCGCTGCTTAAGCTGATGGCGTGGATCGGCGGCAGCGCGGAGCTTGATTTGGAAGAAGGCGTGATTGAGGCGCAAATGAATGGAAAACGCGCGGTGTGGCTGTTCGATACGACCGGGAAGCCGACCGCCGGGCAGGCGGAGCAGGCAGTCGTCCCTATACGGGCAACGCTGCAAGCTTTCGGGATCGGCATTGCCGGTTTCGTTTACAATGACCGTCAGCGCGAAATTTGGGTAGCCGAATAATAGAAAGGCTTCTAGCAGGTCTAAAGAGAGAGAAAGCTGGGGACACTGAAAAGTAGATAGATTTATTTTTCAGGAGGCGAAAGACATTATGATTTCTCCCCAATTTTCTGAGGATGTGCAAGAAAACCGCTATAGTCATTGGCCGGAAGCGCCGCAGGTGCTGCTGCATCGTTTACTAGTAAAGGTAGAGAGCGTATTGCTAGGCAAGCAGCAGGTCATTAAAAATACGTTAATTGCGATGCTGGCCGGCGGCCATGTGCTGCTGGAGGACGTGCCTGGCGTCGGCAAGACGCTGCTTGCGCAAGCTTTTGCCAGAGCGGTGGGCGGCGATTTCAAAAGAATTCAGTTTACGTCCGATATGCTGCCGGCCGATATCGTCGGGGGCGTTGTGCTTGATGCCCGCTCCAGCGAGCTTGTCTACCGCCCCGGCCCTATTATGGGCAATGTCGTATTGGCCGATGAAATCAATCGCACGTCGCCGCGAACCCAGTCGGCGCTGCTTGAGGCGATGGAGGAGAGACGCGTTACGGTAGAGGGCAAAACCCGCAAGCTGCCGGTTCCGTTTATGCTGATCGCTACGCAAAACCCGCTCAGCTTCGAGGGGACGAATACGCTGCCGGAAGCGCAGCTTGACCGTTTTATGATGCGGCTGACGATCGGCTATCCCGGACCTGCTGAAGAGAAACGGATGCTGGAGCAATACGCGGGGGGCTGTCGGATTGAGCCGGAGCGGCTTCGCCCCGTCATTGCAACGGAGGAATGGCTGCAAATGCAGGCGGAGGCGCGGCAGACGCATATGCATCCGGCGCTGCTCGAATATATGGTGCAGGTAGCCGATGCGACCCGCCGGGCGCCGGAGGCGGTGCTTGGGCTTAGCCCCCGCGCATTGCGCGATTGGCTGAGGGCATCGCAGGCGAGCGCCTATATGGAAGGGCGCAGCTATGCGGTGCCGGATGATTTACTGACGACGGCGGACGCTGTGCTGCCGCATCGCCTATTGCTCCGCTACAGCGCTGCCGCGGCCGGCGCCGATTCCGCTGCCGTCATTCGCCGGACGATTCGCGAATGCCCGCTGCCCGCTGCCGCAGGAAGCGGCTTTGGAGGCGGGAAACGCCGATGAATGCTTTTAATCAGGATGAAACGGTTCAGAACGAGGGATTAGCTGGCCGTATTGATGATGCAGAAAACGGTCAAGTTGCCGAACGGACGAATACGCAGCGCTTGGATAACGGTATTTGGCTAAGCGGGAACCGCACCGGTTCACATGCCGTTAAGCAAGGAGCTGCCTCGGAAACGGGGGAGCTGCTGCTTGGCGGCATATACCGCACGAGATGGATCGCTTGGACGGTAATCGCTGCGGGTTGGATTTGCAGCATAGCCGCCACAGTGCTGCGCGGCGGCGCGGTTGAATGGTTTTTGGCAGCGGTGCTTAGCGGGATTATCATCACCAGCGGACTAGCGCCGGTTATTGCGGCTGCCGGCTTGACGGCCGTCCGGTCGCTGACGCGTCAGGAAACGGGCGAGGGCGGGCAGGTAGAGGTTCAATTAACGCTCAAGCGTTCCTATTGCGTTCCGCTGGTTTGGGTCGCTTTGCGGGATGAAACGGTGAACGAGAGCTCGATCGCAAAACGCGGCATTAGCTTCCGTACCGTATTTGGATCGCTGCTGCGGAAGGAGTCGACCATTCGGTATACGCTTCGTAAATTATACCGCGGCCGGCATCCGTATAGCCATGTTTCGGTTACGGTAGGCGACTGGCTGGGATTGACAGCGATTCATAAAAGAATAGAAAGCAGGGCGGAGTTTGTCGTTCTTCCGGGATTGCCCCAAACCGGGGATATCGGACTTGGTGACCGGAGGGGGGACGCAGACGCCGGTTCGCCTGAGTCGCGATTGGCTGGAGCGGCTCCCGATGCACGCGGGGCGGCTGGCCGCGAAGAGATCATCGCAGCGGTCAGAGCCGCGGGAATCGGACCGGACAGCAGACCCTATCGGGAGGGCGATTCACTGCGGCATTTGGATTGGCGCAGCGCGGCCAAAGGTAGGGGACTGTACACGAGGATTCATTCGCTGGAGCAGCCCAATATAACGTTTATTGCGATTGATTCGGCCGTCTCTGCTTATGACCTTGATGACCGCTTGTTCGATGCATGCGTAGGCTGGGCAGCCCTTGCAGTCAAGCAAGCGGCCGCTTTGGGCAGTGCAGTGACGCTGCTGACAGCAGAAGGCATGACCGTGACGGAGCAATCTGCCTGCGGGGAAATGCGCGGAGGCACATCCGCTATGCTGCGCAGAATGGCCTTGCTGCGTGCGGACGGGAAGGGTTCCATGGCCGGAAGCCTCGTGAAGGATGGCTATACACTTACCCGCGGCGGAACGATCCTCGTATTTACGGCGGATTGGAGAGGCGGACGGAACTGGGGAGAGCTGGCCGGCTATGCGGCTGAGCAAGGCTGCAGACAGGAGCTGTTTATCGTCACAAGAAACAGCGTGCCTTCCTTCGCGATGCGTGAGCAGCAAAAATGGCTTGAAGCCGGCGGAGTCAAGGTGACGTGGCTGTATGTACCTCCTGGCATGAGCGAGCTTCCTTACGCAGAGGAAGGAGGCGATGCGCATGAATACGCTTAATGATAATGGCGGCGGCAATAAAGGGAAGGCGTCCGCGGAGAGCGGCCGGCTCGGCACGAAGGCGGGTGAAGGGCTGATAAGCGGTGAAGCGGCTGAAGAATCTTTTGCCTACCGATTCGTTACGAGCGCTCTATTATTCGGTTTGCTGGCCGAGTGGCTGCTGCCTTGGGTGAATGCCGGCGAATGGTCGGTTATTTATCATCCCGGACCGCTTCTTCTCGTGATCGGCTGCATTCTGATGCTCGGCATATTTCGAATGCCGATGGGCGTTACCCTGTCGATGAATGCGGTGCTTTGCGTGCTGAGCCTCATGTGGCTGTATAAAGGCCCGGACCAAAGCGGCATGCAATGGATAATAGCATTTCCCGGCATGTTGAAGGATCATCTTCTGCTCCTTGTTAAAAATGGGCTTTGGGCCATGTCCGGCGAGCTGCGGACGATGCTCCTGTTCATTGGCTGGGCGATGCTGGCGCCGGCTCTGCAGGCGCTGCTATGGATGCGTCAGACCGCGCTCGGCCTTGCTTGCATAACGGTCGTTTATTTAATTACGCTGCACGTATGGCTGGGATTTGACATAATGGGCAGCTTAATGCGAACCGCGGCCGAAGGGCTTCTGTTGGGCGCGATTGTTTCCGTTCCGCGCGTTCAGCGTATATTCGAGACAGGAATCGGAAAGCTCAAGGGGCTGGATATGCGCTGGCTGTTCGGGGCGGCTTTTGTCGTGCTGACGATTATCGGCTGCAGCTTATTGTTCTCGAACGGACGGGAATCCGCGCTGCCGCCCGCGAGCTGGACGGCGTCCATGAACGACCGATTGGAAAATGCCGTTCGCTCGCTTGGAAATCAGTCGGAAGCGGCATCTGTTATGGGACAAGCGAGCGCGGGACGATTGGGCGGCGCTTTTACCGGCTATGGCTTTGACGACAGGGAGCTGGGCGCTCCCGTGCAGAAGGATAATCGGGTTATCTTTACGGGCAGCTCTGCGGTAAAAGCTTATTGGCGCGGGGAATCGAAACGGCTGTACGACGGACGCGGCTGGAGCGATGACTGGAGCAGCACCGTGCTGTTTCCCATTCGCGGTGCAGACGGTAAGGCATCCGGGGAAGCAGCGCTGGCAGCGGGCAATGGACTGCAAGGACCCGTTATTCGTCAAACGGTCGTATGGAAGGATCCGACGGCAGCGATGCCGCTGTTTACGTCCGGACTATTCGGCCGAGTGACCGATCTCGTCGCCGCGGATCCCCGCCGAAAGCTGGGCAGCTACGTTTTCGATGAAGATTCAAGCGCTATGTATGCCCCTTCGGAAACGGCGAAGGTGGAGCAATACACGGTGGAAAGCGTGATGGCGATTACGGATGAGGCGCAATTGCGGCTTTTGGACGGAGAATCGGAAGGCGGATTGACGGCGGACTTCGAAGATGAAGGGTCAAGTGCAGCTTCGTTGTCTTCGGATGAAAAGCTTGAGGCTGAGCTGGAACCGTATTTGCAGTTGCCGGGCTCGCTTCCCGGACGCGTGGCTGCATTAGCGGCGGAGGTCGCCGGCGGAGGGGTGACCAGCCGTTATGATCAGGTGAAGGCGATTGAACAATTTTTGAAAGAAAATTACGCCTATACGCTTGCCGGCAGCTCGGTGCCGCCGGAAGGCAGCGATTTCGTCGATTATTTCCTGTTTGATAAGCGACAAGGCTATTGCGTGCATTTCTCCAGCGCGATGGTCGTGCTGCTTCGCTCGCAAGGCATCCCTGCCAGATGGGTGAAGGGCTTTACTGCCGGGACACCGGTTGGGGAGATTGCTGTTAGCGGGAATGTGGCTGGTAATCAGGAGAGCCAGCGCGGCAGCGAGAGCGAGTATGGTGAGAGCCGGAATGAGGGCAACTCGAGTAGTGGGAGCGAGTATGGTGAGAGCCGGAATGAGGGCAACTCGAGTAGTGAGAGCGAGTATGGTGAGAGCCGGAATGAGGGCAGCCCGGGCAGCGAGCGCGAGTATAGTGAGAGCCGGAATGAGGGCAGCGAGAGAGCTGCGGAGCTGGTGGCCTACGAGGTGCGCGGCTCAGATGCGCATGCGTGGGTCGAGGTTTATTTCCCAGGCGCAGGCTGGGTGCCCTTCGATCCGACGCCGGGATTTAACGGCGTCGTCCATATCGCATCCGCCGGTTCTGCGGACGGCGCAGACGGAGCCGCGGCCAAGCTTGCAGCCGCGGACCTTGGGAGTGAAGCGGGCGAAGCCGGCGGAGCTTGGCGGTTGGGCGAGGCGAGCTTCGCGGGCCTCGCGGCTTGGTTTGAGGCGGCGGCGGGCTATGCCGCCTCTGCCGTGGCGCGCGGGGCGGATGCCCTCGCGCAGGCGGCGCAGGGCGCCGCCAAGGGCGCGGCGGCGGCTTCGCCCGCCGCTGCAGGCGCCGCAGGCGCGGCCGCGCTAGCGCTCGCGGGCGCGGCCATTGCCGCGGCGCAGCGCCAGCGGCTTCGCCTGGCGCTGGCGCTGCGCCGCTATGGCGCGGCTCACGCCGACGTCGCAAAGCTCGTCGGCGGAGCCGACCCCGCTCCGCAAGCCGCGGACTCGCGCTTGCGACAAACCGGCGCGGCTATGCCGCCGCGCCGAGCCAAAGCACGCGGACGCGGCTATGCCGCCGCGCCGCGCGGCGCGGATGCGCGCCTGCGCGCCAGCTTCGCCGCTGTCGCGGATGCGCTGGCGCCGCTGCTTCATCGCCGTTTCGGCGATCACGCCCCGCGGCTGACCGCGCGGGAATACGCGCTCGCCGCTGAACCGGCTCTCGCGGCGGAGCAGCAGGATGCGCTCCGCCGGCTTGTCAGCTGGATCGAGGAAGCGCAGTTCGCCGCACCCGGACGATGGCCGGCTGCCCCTACGCCTTCGGCGCTTCGCAGCGTCATCCGCGTATTGGGCAAACGCCCGGTTTACAAAACGCAGCAGCCGGCCCGATCGGACCAAAAGGAGCAGGATGAGCGCAAATATGCGCTCAAATCTCCCAAGTAACCAATTTCCAAGAAAATGAAACGCACAATAGTTTCTCCATCCGGGGCTCGACAGCACTTAGTAACTGGATCTTTCCACTATAGCGATTCATTCGAGCCTCAACAGCCCGAAGTTACTGGATATATCCACTATAGCGCACCATTCGAGCCCCGGCAGCACCAAGTGCATAAATGCACCCGAATCCCGCCATCAGCCTTGAAAAATGAAGCGCTCTCCGCATGCTGGTTTTGCGGGGAGTGCTTTACCATTTTCCTCCAATCACGGCTTCCAGCGAAAAGTACCGCTTATTCGCCTTGACTCCCTCAAACCGCCTTATATATAATTACTACATCTATTGAGGGAGGCTCGGTAATGACTAAGCAAAATGAAATCATCGTTGTTCTCGATTTCGGAGGACAATACAACCAACTGATTGCGCGCCGTATTCGCGATTTAGGAGTATACAGCGAGCTGCTGCCTTACAACACGTCGGTGGAACGGATCCGCGAATTACAGCCGAAGGGTATCGTATTCTCGGGAGGACCGGCGAGCGTTTACGAACAAAATTCACCGCTTGTAGATCCGGCTATCTATGATTTGAACATTCCGATTTTCGGCATTTGCTACGGTATGCAGATGATGTCCCACCAGCTTCAGGGCAAGGTCGAGCGCGCGGGCAAACGCGAGTACGGCAAAGCGGAGGTTGTATTCGCGGATGGCACCCGCATCGGCTTCGGACTTGATAAGGTTCAAAATGTATGGATGAGCCACGGCGACCATGTCGTCGAGCTGCCGGAAGGCTTTCAGATCGACGCGAGCACGGAGCATGCTCCGGTTGCGGCGATGAGCCATCCGGATCGTCATTTCTATGCGGTGCAATTCCACCCGGAGGTGCGTCACTCCGAATTCGGAAACGAAATGATCCGCAACTTCCTGTACAATGTTTGCGATTGCGACGGCAATTGGACGATGGAGTCGTTCATTGAGGATGCGATTCGAGACATCCGCAACCAAGTCGGCGACAAAAAGGTGCTGTGCGCGCTTTCCGGCGGCGTAGATTCCTCCGTTGTGGCGATTCTTCTTCACAAAGCGATCGGCGACCAGCTGACTTGCATGTTCATCGATCATGGCTTGCTGCGCAAAGGCGAGGCGGAAAGTGTAATGGACACATTTGTCGGCAAGTTCGATATGAAGGTTTTGAAAATCGATGCGCAGGAGCGTTTCCTCGGCAAGCTGAAGGGCGTTGACGATCCCGAGCAAAAACGTAAAATTATCGGCAACGAGTTCATTTACTCTTTCCAGGAAGAATCGGACAAGCTGGACGATTTTGAATTTCTGGCGCAAGGCACGCTGTATACCGACATCGTTGAGAGCGGTACGGCTACGGCGCAAACGATCAAATCTCACCACAATGTCGGCGGCTTGCCGGAGGATATCAAGTTCAAGCTCGTTGAGCCTCTAAAAGCGCTGTTCAAGGACGAGGTTCGTAAAGTCGGCGAGGAATGCGGACTTCCTGAAGCGATCGTATGGCGTCAGCCATTCCCGGGTCCGGGTTTGGCGATCCGTGTCCTTGGCGAAGTAACGGAGGACAAGCTGCATATCGTTCGTGAATCCGATGCAATTCTACGCGATGAAATTGCGAAGGCCGGCCTTGATCGTGAAATTTGGCAGTACTTCACAGCTCTTCCGAACATGAAGAGCGTAGGCGTAATGGGCGATGCCCGTACGTATTCCTACACGGTCGGTATCCGCGCGGTTACTTCGATCGACGGCATGACGGCTGACTGGGCGCGTATCCCTTGGGATGTGCTCGAGAAAATTTCCGTACGTATCGTTAACGAAGTAGACAACGTGAACCGTATCGTCTATGACGTAACATCGAAACCGCCTGCTACAATTGAGTGGGAATAATAAACGAATAAATCAATAAAAAAAGCTGCTTGACATATTGGCATGACCAATATGTTCAAACAGCTTTTTTAAAATTGCTTTAGGAGTGATATCTATGACTGGACCGCAAGCATGGCCCAACTGTGATGAAGATATAAAGCGATTTGTCGTAAATCTTATGGAGCGGCTGAAAAGCGAGGCAGGTAAAAAGGTGACAGGAATCTACCTTCACGGCTCATTAGCCATGGGCAGCTACTATCGGCCTAAAAGCGATATTGATTTAATTGTGGTTGTTGACGGCAAATTAGAAGCCGATTTGGCCGAAGCAGTTGGAATCGCAATCGCTAAAGTGACGTCCAATAGACCTATGATTGGGAACGTTGAGCTAAGTGTTATCACAGCTGATGTCGCAAAGAAAGTACCCGTACCAACGCCTTTTGAAGTGCATTACAGTTCGGGGTGGCATGACAAGATCCTTAATCTTGAAGTAGACTACAGCAAAGAGCGGACCGATACGGACTTATCCTCACACTTAGCGTATGTAGCGCAGCGCGGTGTCTGCTTATATGGCAAACCGATATCGGAGATTTTCGGTCAAGTGAATTGGCAGCATTTTATGGAAGCAGTTATGGATGACCTTGACTGGATTCTTGAAGATGAGCATATTCTAGAGACTCCTTTTTACAGCGTGCTGAACATTTGCCGTGTATTTCAACTAATGAGCGAAGACTGTCAGTCTGTACATAGCAAAGATGAAGGCGGTGAATGGGGACTGGGACATTTGCCTCAGGAATATCATACCGTTATCCAACTAGCGCTTGACGTCTATCGTTCGTCGGATAAAGTAACGGAGGAACATAGAAAAACAGGCGGCAAGGAATGGGATCAAGCCAAACTTCTTGCCTTCAGGAATTTCGCTCGTATGAAAATCAAGAATGAATTAGGGGGCTAAAATGAGGAATGAAAAGGAAATGATGGACTTAATCTTGAACACCGCCATAGCGGATGAACGAATTCGTGCGGTTATTATGAATGGCTCCCGGACAAATCCGAATGTGAAGAAAGATTGTTTTCAAGACTATGATATTATATATGTTGTCAAAGACATATACCGTTGCTGTCCAAGTAGCAGAGTTTTTTGGTTATGAGTATTCGATTGGCGTTGACGAGAGAGTGTCTGCACATCTTAGGCATGTACAAGGTTTACCGAGGGACGCTGAAAAAATGTATTAAATCATGTACATGCAAAGTTTTGCGAATGCAAACTTTTTAGGAGGACTAAGCATGAAGCTGTTTCCTTCCATCAGCAAAGACCAAATCGAGCTCCCGCAAGCTTTTCCGATGAAGATTTCGCAAACTGCGGGTGTATCGCCAACCTTTCAAAGGCTGCATTGGCATACAGCGCTCGAAATGAACTATATACAAAAAGGCAGCGGCTATTATCTGATCAACGGAGCCCGGTACGATTTCCGGCAGGGAGATCTGATTCTGATCAACTCTAACGATCTGCACCGCGCATTCGAAGCGGAGGATCTGGTCATGACTATTGTCATGTTCGACCCTGCCTATCTCGCTTTGGAACAGCGCTATGATCCGGAGCTGCTCGTTCCTTTTCGCGAGATGGGTCAGCGCTTTGACAATGTGCTGGACCGGAGACATCCCGAGCATACCCGATTAGCAGAAATCATAATACAAATGGCTGCCGAATTTGAACGCAAGGAACCGCATTTCGAGATGGTAATCAGGGCGCAGCTTATTCAATTTCTTGCGTACGTCAATCGTTATTTCGCTAAAAATAAAGCGGGATGGCCGCAGCATGCCCGCGGGATGGAGACGATTCGCGGCGTGTTGGCAGCGATTGAGGCCAATATTGCGTATCCGTGGACGCTCAGGGAGCTGGCGGAAGCGGCGCATCTCAGCCCTTCAAGGTTTAGCGCGTTGTTTGTGCAAGCAGTAGGCACCTCGCCCATGGACTATTTAATCCAGCTCCGGCTTTCGCAGGCTGCGCATTTATTGGAATCAACCGATCATAAAATTATCGAAGTGGCGGGGGAATGCGGATTCCGCAATCTATCCAATTTTAACCGGCTGTTCAAGCAGCATATTGGCAAGCTTCCATCCGAGCTCCGCTCCTAAAACAGTAAGATTGTATCATAACATCGTTCTTTATCATTAGAAGAACGGTGTTTTTTTGTTTTAAAATAAAGCAATAGATTATTCCTGAAGGAGAGTGAGCGAGTTGATTTTTCTAGGCGTAGACGCAGGAGGCAGCAAGACGCATGCCTTAATTGTGGACGAAGCTGGCCGTGTGCTGGGCCGCGGGCATGGCGGCAACGGCAACCATCAAACGGCCTTTGAGGAAGCGGGAAATCATATTGATGCTGCCTGTCAGCAGGCGCTGCGGGAAGCGGGAGCGGCGAAGGAGCATGTGACCTTTGCTTACTTTGGTCTCGCAGGCGCGGACCGGGAGCGCGATTACTCGATATTGCGTCCGATGTTCGCTTCCCTTCATTATGAACGGCATGCCATCGCATGCGATACAATGATCGGCATGCGCGCCGGCACCAGGCAATCCTATGGCGCGGTCATCATTAGCGGCACCGGCTTTAACGCTGCGGCCCGCAATGCGCAAGGAGAGGAGCTGCAGTATGGCGGTTTCGGCTATTTGTTCGGAGACGGCCAAGGCTCGGGCTCGGATCTGGCGATTCATGCCTTCCGCAGCGCGGTGCGCGCCTGGGAGGGAAGAGAGCAGCCGACGCTGCTAAGCGAGCTGGTGCCGCAGCGCCTCGGATACAGCAGCATACAGGAAATGTATGACGATGCGCTCGATAATGGGATACGTCCTCCCCGCGAGCTGGCGAAGGTGATGTTTGAGGCGGCAGCCCAAGGCGATCCGGTTGCCATCCGTATTTTGCGGGAGGCGGGCAAGGAGCATGGAAATGCCGTTAATGCGCTTATCAGGCGCCTGGGCATGGAAAACGAAACGTTCGATGTCGTCTTGACCGGCAGCGTGCTGTCGCGCGGCAGCACGCCGCATATGATTGACGCCATCCGGGAAGCCGTTTATGCGGCAGCCCCGCTGGCGACAACGGTTAAGCTGACGGTCGATCCGGTCATCGGTGCGGTCATGAGCGCGATGGACAGCAGCGGCATGAAGATTGATGACGCGACGGATGCGGCATTAAGAAGAATTACATTTTAGCGTGAGCATATCATCTACCATTAGGAGGTAATCCATATGTCCAAAAAACCGTTAAAGGTAGCCGTCATTGGCGGGGGCTCCTCATATACGCCGGAAATCGTCGAAGGCTTCATCAAAAAATACGACGAAATGCCGATCCGTGAGCTTTGGCTCGTCGATATTGAGGAAGGCCGCCGCAAGCTGGCGATCGTCGGCGAATTGGCTAAGCGCATGGTCGAGAAAGCCGGTGTCCCGATCGAGGTGAAGCTTACGCTGGACCGCCGCGAAGCGATTGCCGGCGCGGATTTCGTCACGACGCAAATGCGGGTCGGCCTTCTTGAAGCGAGGCGCCGCGACGAGCATATACCGATTTCCCACGGTGTGATCGGGCAGGAAACGACCGGTCCGGGCGGCATGTTCAAGGCATTGCGCACCGTGCCCGTCATTCTCGACATCAGCAAGGATATCGAGGAGCTTGCACCGGATGCATGGATGCTGAACTTTACAAATCCGGCGGGCATCGTGACGGAAGCGGTGCAGAAGCACAGCCGCGTGAAGACGGTCGGACTATGCAACTCACCGATCAATTTCCAAAAATTTCTGGCTAAGGAATACGGCGTGAGCGAACGGGACGTGCTGCCTGAATTCGTCGGCATCAACCACCTGCATTGGGTTACGGCCGCTTACGTGAACGGCGAGGATAAGCTGCCGGAGATGATCGGCGGCGGACGCGACTATTCGGCGGCCAATGTGACCGCTTTTGACTGGGATGCGGATTTCCTCAGCTCGCTTGGTGCGCTTCCTACGTACTATCTTCGTTACTTCTACATGACCGATGCGATGTTCAAGGATATGAAGGAGTCGATGGAGAAAAACGGCACGCGCGCGGATGTGGTGAGCCGGGTCGAAGAGGAGCTGTTCGAGCTCTACAAGGACGTGAACCTGAGCGAGAAGCCGAAGCAGCTGGAAAAGCGCGGCGGCGCCTATTATTCCGAGGCTGCGGTGAATCTGATGCATTCGCTGTACACGGATAAGCGCGATATTCAGACGCTGAACGTCAGAAACGGCGGCATTATCGACTTCTTGCCGGCGGATGCCAGTATCGAGGTGAACTGTGTCGTGACGGCGCAGGGTCCGATCCCGCTGCCGCTGCAGCGCGTTCCCGAGCAAATAAAAGGGCTTATGCATGCCGTCAAAACCTATGAGTCGCTGACGATCGAAGCTGCCATAAGCGGTGATAGAGGCATCGCGCTGCAAGCGCTGGCGCATCATCCGCTCGTTCCAAGCGTCGCGGTCGCCAAGACGCTGCTCGAGGAGATGCTCGAAGCGAACAAAGCTTATCTCCCTCGCTTTTACAAAAATTAAAGAGCGCGCATCCTCCTGAAAACAGCCATAAATGCATTCGGCAATATTGACAAAACCGGCTGCTTCTCTATAAAATTGTAAACGGAAAACAACAACAGCATATTTTTTCGTATAATCTCAAGAATCGGCTTGAGAGTCTCTACTCGGTCACCGTAAATGGCCTGGCTACGAAATCAGCGGAAAAGCGCGCAGCGGTCCAGCGTGTATACTTTTCCCCTTTTTGCAGAGCCTAGTAGAAATGCATGATATGCATTTTTTTCTAGGCTTCTTTGTTTGTTCCACCACAATTTTGGGAGGTTAGTAATCAAAATGGAACGTTTCTTTCGCTTAAAGGAACACGGAACAAATGTCAGGACAGAGATTATGGCGGGGCTGACGACTTTCATGACGATGGCATACATATTGGCCGTCAATCCAATCATACTTACTCCGACTGGCCTTGACTGGACGGCGGTATTTCTCGCAACGGCGCTTGCCGCAGGCATTTTCTCGATCGCAATGGGCTTGTTCGTTAACTTCCCCGTAGCGCTTGCGCCGGGCATGGGGCTCAATGCTTACTTCGCTTCCGTCATTATCGCTTCGGCGGCGACGGATACGCCGATAAGTCCTGCAATGGGCTTAACGGCTGTGTTTCTCTCGGGTATTATCTTTATTATTTTGACGATAACGCAAATTCGCCAAATGCTTATAACTGCTGTGCCGGACAGCTTGAAGCATGCGATCACGGTCGGCATCGGTTTGTTCATTGCCATTATCGGCTTGAAAAACAGCGGCCTTATGACGGTCGCGGTGTCCAGCTTTGCGGACATAAAGGCTGGCGCATTCACGCCGGTAAGCGGCTCTGAGACGGTTATCCAGCTCGGCAGCTTCGAGAATGAAACGGTCACTTTTACCGTTATCGCGCTGTTCTTGATTGCTATTCTTATGGTGCTTCGCGTACCGGGCGCCATTTTGTTCGGTATTCTCGGTACGACGGCCATCGCGCTGATCACGGGCCATGTCGATGCGAAGGCTGCCTTCACCGGCCAAACATGGATGCCGGATTTCTCGACGATGAACGTATGGCATTTCGACTTTGCGGGCGTATTCGAGGTGGGCCTGATCACCGTTATTCTGACGTTCACATTCGTTGAGCTGTTCGATACGTTCGGTACGCTGGTAGGTACGGCTAACCGTGCCGGCATTATGAAGAACCCGGAGGAAGGCAAGAAGCGCATCGGCAAAGCGATGTTCGTTGACGCGATCGGCGTTGGCGGCGGCGCGGTGCTCGGTACGAGCACGGTTACTGCATATGTGGAAAGCTCTGCCGGTATCGCACAGGGCGGACGTACGGGCTTAACAGCCGTTACGACCGGTATCTGCTTCCTGCTTGCGATCTTCCTATCGCCGCTTGTAGCGCTCGTTCCGGGCTCGGCAACGGCTGCGGCTCTGATCATCGTCGGCGTGCTGATGATGCAATCTGTGAAGGAAATCGATTTCTCCGATATGGTGTACGCGATTCCGTCGTTCTTCACGCTTGCGCTGATGCCATTTACGTACAACATTGCGAACGGCATCTCGTTCGGTATCGTATCGTACGTTGTACTCGCATCGGTTGCGAATGCTTCGGGTAAAGGCAAATATAACGTACACTGGCTCATGTGGATTCTCGCGGTGCTCATTATCTGCCGTTATGTGTTTATGGGCGGGCATTAATACCGTCCTTATAGTATGAAATAAGCTAAGAAGCTGCGCTGGACCGGCGCTGCTTCTTTTTTTGCATTTTGCGACCATGCAGCATTGAGGCTGGCGAGGGGGCATGGAGCGAGAAATTTGTTATAATTTCGGGAGAGGTTCATTCGAAAGAGTAAAGGAGAACTCATATGCACCGGATAGATTTGAATTGCGATATGGGAGAAGGCTTCGGCGCATATCGTCTCGGCCCCGATAACGAGCTGATGAAGCATATTACTTCGGCGAACATCGCGTGCGGGTTTCATGCGGGAGATGCAGCGACCATACGGGCGACAGTCAAGCTGGCGATGGAGCATGACGTGGCTATTGGCGCGCATCCCGGATTGCCGGATTTGGCCGGATTCGGCAGACGGAAGATGAATATTTCGCCGCAGGAGGCCTACGAGATGACCGTATACCAGATCGGGGCGGTCTATGCTTTTGCCAAGTCGGAGGGGGGATATGTTTCGCATGTCAAGCCCCACGGCGCTCTCTATAATATGGCTGCCAAGAGCAAGCCGCTCTCGGAAGCCATCGCGGAGGCGGTGTATAAGGTCGATCCGCAGCTTATGCTGTTCGGATTAGCAGGAAGCGAGCTGGTTCGCGCGGCTAATGCGATCGGACTCAGGGCGATCAATGAGGTGTTCGCGGACCGCTCCTACGAGGAGGGCGGCACGCTTACGCCAAGGGGAACGGAAGGGGCAGTCATTACAGATCCTAAGCTTGCTGCGGAGCAAGCGGCAGGGATGATTAAGAGAGGCGTTGTACGGACGCGGCAGCAGAGTGATTTTAGTTTGAAGGCGGATACGGTGTGCGTGCACGGCGATACGCCCGATGCGCTCGAGTATGTCATGCAATTGCGGACAATGCTTGCGCAAGAAGGAATTTCGGTACAGAGAGCAGGTGAGTGAGGCGATGTCGGATTCACACTTGAACGTACAGCTATCGCCGCTAGGAGATTCCGCTGTTATGCTTCGGCTCGGCAGCACCATTACGGAGGAGACGCATCGCAGAGTGATGGCTTTAATAGCAAGGTTGGAGGCTCGGCCTTTTGCGGGATTGCTCGAATGCGTCCCGTCCTTCGCGGCAATAGCTGTTCACTATGATCCGTTCCTTGTGAAGAAAAGCCGAATAGGCACGGAGCTTCAACATACGACGATCTATGATACCGTGTGCTCACGAATACAGTCGCTGCTATCGATGGAGCAGCTAAGCAACGGGTCACGAAAGTCAAGAACCGTTGAAATACCCGTCTGCTATGGAGAAGAGCTGGGCCCTGACCTTGACTTCGTTGCTGAGCACAACGGACTTGCGGAGGAAGAAGTCATTGCCATTCATGCGCGCGGCACGTACCTCGTTTATATGATTGGCTTTGCACCGGGCTTTCCTTATTTAGGCGGTATGTCAGGCCGAATTGCCGCGCCGAGGCTTCAGACGCCGCGAACGATTATTCCTCAGGGGAGCGTCGGCATAGCCGGTGAACAGACGGGCGTCTACCCGATTGCGACGCCGGGAGGCTGGCAATTGATAGGAAGGACTCCGCTTCAGCTTTTTCAGCCGCAAGCATCCATCCCAAGCCTGTTGAGTCCGGGTGATTCCGTTCGATTCAAGCCCATATCTCGGGAACAATATGAGCTTTATAGAGAAGGTGTATGATGAGCATTAATGTCATTAAATCAGGCCTGTTTGCAACCGTACAAGATCTTGGCAGACATGGCTCGCAAAAATACGGCGTATCCGTTGGCGGCGTAATGGATACTGGGGCAGCTCGGGCAGCCAATCTTCTAGTCGGCAACAAGGAAAGCGAAGCGGTTATAGAAATGACGCTAGCGGGAACGGAGCTATGGTTAGAGAAGGATACGTTGATTGCCGTTTGCGGCGCGGATATTACGGCAACAGCGGGCGGTGAGCGTCTGCCTTTGTGGAGGCCGGTATTGGTTCGAGAAGGCGTTACCGTTACATTTGGAGTATGCCGATCAGGCTGCCGAACGTATGTCGCTGTCGCAGGCGGACTGGACGTGCCGGATCTGCTAGGGAGCAAAAGCACGTATTTGCGAGGAGCGTTCGGCGGCTTTGAAGGCAGAGCGTTGAAAACGGGAGATGTGCTGCGCGTTAAGAATGAAGGTCAGCTGTCAGACCGAATCAAGCAGTCTTTGCTTGCCAAGGGAAATGGCAGCTTTGCGGCTGCGGGCTGGCATGCGAGTCATTTTGCCATTGCGGCTCATTTGTCGGATCCGGTAATTCGTGTACTGACAGGCTCTCATTATCCTTTGTTTACAGTGGAAAGCCAGCAAAGCTTGTTTAGCCAAACGTTTCAAATCAGTGTTCAGTCGGATCGGATGGGCTGCCGGTTGGAGGGCTCCCGGAAGCTGAAGCTGTCTTCGCCAGTCGAGTTGTTATCGGAGGCGGTAGCGGTTGGCACGGTTCAAGTACCGCCGGACGGTAATCCTATCGTATTGCTAGCCGATCGACAGACAACGGGCGGATATCCGCGAATAGCAAATGTCGCTTCGGTGGACATCCCGGTATTCGCTCAGTTGAAGCCCGGCGACCGCTTCCGATTTGAGGCCATCACGCAGCAAGAGGCTGAGCAGCTATTAGTAGAGAGTGAGCGGGACATACAGATTCTGAAAGCGGCTGTATCACTTAAGTTTTAGGTGCCTTCATTTTACCCTATTGACATTCGCTAAAACGGGCAATATAATAAAAAAACGATATGTAACCGATTACACATAACGAATGTTAAATCTGATGCTGATAAAGAGGTGCATTAATGACTAAGCCGAAAATTACCGTTATTGGAAGCATGAATATAGATATGGTTACGGAAACTGAGACCATGCCGAATCAAGGCGAGACCATATTTGGCAGCGGTTTCTCTAGCTTTATCGGTGGAAAAGGGGCTAATCAAGCTGTTGCCTGCGCACGTCTTGGCGCACAGGTGACGATGGTCGGCTGTGTTGGCGAGGATCACTTCGCTAAGCAGCTAATCGAGGCATTGGAGAAGGAAGGCGTCGATACGCAATATGTGGAAACGGTTTCTCATCGACCGACAGGCGTAGCTGCTATTACCGTATGCGACAACGATAACCGGATTATTGTTATCCCTGGCGCAAACCATTGTCTGCTTCCAGACTATATATTGTCTTTGAAGGAAATCATTGCGGGCTCGGATATGGTACTGCTGCAGCAGGAAATTCCTTTCGTTACAGTGGAGTCGGCAATTAAGCTGGCTAATGAGCTGGGCATTCCGGTTATTTTAAATCCTGCTCCCGCCATTAAGCTCCCAATGGAGCTGCTGGAACGGGTTCATCTGATTACGCCGAATGAATCCGAGCTCGCTATATTGCTTGGTTTGGACAATAAGCAGGAACTGACTTACGAGCAGCTGATTGAGCTGTACCCGCATCCCATCGTCATGACCGGCGGCAGTAAGGGCGCATTTTACAAAACGCCGGATGGCGAAATCAGGCATGAGCTGGGGAGAAAGGTAGAGGCGGTCGATACGACCGGCGCGGGCGATACCTTTAACGGCGCATTAGCCGTTAAGCTGAGCGAAGGCTCGACGCTGGGGGAGGCGGTACGGTTTGCAGTCGCTGCCAGCGCATTGTCGGTCACAAAGCTTGGCGCTCAGAGCGGTATGCCTTTACGGTCTGATGTAGAGCGGTTTATGGAAATATAACCCTACTATTTTACTTCGAGAGGATTTACAGATGAAAAAAAACGGCATATTAAACAGTGATATCGCAGCAGTTATTGCCCGAATGGGCCATACCGACTGTATCGTAATTGGTGATTGCGGGCTGCCGATTCCCGACTCGGTTAAGCGAATCGATCTGGCTATAAAGCCGGGACTCCCGTCTTATCCGGATACGTTAGAAGCGGTGCTTGCCGATATGGAGGTTGAATCAGCCATTATCGCTATTGAAATGAAGGAGCAAAATACTTCGATTTATGACAGCACGAGGATGCTGTTGAACGATATTCCTATCAAGCAAGTGCCGCATGAGGAGCTTAAATTGCTAACCATGCAAGCTAAAGCGGTGATCCGTACAGGCGAAGCAACACCATACGCGAACATCATTCTTCAATCGGGCGTTATTTTCAAATAAAGGGCTGCTGTTTAGCAAAGGGGTGGCAAAGATGGAGTTTCTTATTGAAATGTCTGGCATTCATAAATCCTTTTCCTCTGTGCAAGTATTGAAGAACGCCGCATTTCAGCTTAAGCCGGGAGAAATTCACGCTTTGATGGGTGAGAATGGCGCTGGCAAATCGACCTTGATGAAAATTTTGACAGGTATATACAAGGCTGACTCAGGCTCGGTTAAGGTTAAGGGGCGGGATGTTATGTTCGCTGATCCGAAGGAGGCTGAGGATCATGGAGTTGCGATCATTCATCAAGAGCTGAACATTATTCCGAAGCTGTCCGTTTCCGAGAATATGTTTCTCGGCAGGCAGCTTACCTATGGCAAAACCGGAATTGTGCGCGATAAGGAAATGAAACGAAAGACGCGTGAATATTTGCAGCGGCTTGGCGTTGAGCTTGATCCCGAGGCCGCGGCGGATACATTGTCTATCGGACAGCAGCAAATGATCGAGATTGCGAAAGCGCTATCTAAAAACGCTGAGGTTCTTATTATGGATGAGCCGACTGCTGCACTGACGGATCGTGAAATCGAAGCGTTGTTTAAAATGATGGATCAGCTGCGCCGCGAAGGTGTAGGTATTGTCTACATTTCACATCGGATGGAGGAAATATTTCAGATGTGCGATCGTATTTCAGTTCTTCGCGACGGAGCGTTTCTCGGAACGGAGAAGACAGCCGATACCAAGGTTGAGCATATTGTCCGTTTAATGGTAGGCCGCGAGATTGGTGAGCGTTATCCGGAGCGCAGCAGCAAGATCGGAGCGGAGCGGCTTCGTGTCGAGAATTTAAGCGACGGCAGGAAGCTGAGCGGAATCAGCTTCTCCGCAGCGGCTGGAGAAATCGTCGGTATCGCCGGACTTATGGGAGCCGGACGAACGGAGATTGTACGTATGCTGTTCGGAGCCGACAAGAAAAAGAAAGGTAAAATCTATATGGATGGGCGGGAAGTGGCGATCACCAACCCGTCGCAAGCTATTGAAGCGGGTATCGTGTTCGTAACGGAAGACCGCAAGCATCAGGGACTTGTCCTCGGCATGTCTGTCCGTGAAAATTTATCCTTGACCAATTATAAGCGTATTGCGAGTGCTGGCGTTATTTCTGCCAAGAAGGATTATGAGCTGTCGGATAAAATGATTAAGCGATTTAATATTAGAACGCATGATCCCGAGCAAACGGTTAAATCCTTAAGCGGCGGCAATCAGCAAAAGGTTGCCATCGGAAAATGGCTGGGCGAGCTGCCTAAAGTTTTTATTATGGATGAGCCAACCAGAGGAGTCGACGTAGGGGCGAAAAAAGAAATTTACAGCATGATGAACGAGCTCAGCGAGCAAGGCGTCACTGTTATTATGGTTTCATCAGATTTGCCCGAGGTTTTAGGTGTCAGCGACCGCGTTATTGTTATTCATGAGGGGCGTATCTCCTCCATTTTGGACAAAGCGCAAATGAATCAGGAAGCAATCATGCTTGCGGCGACAGGGGGAAGCAGCAATGGCCATTGACAAAAAACAACTAGCATCAACCTTGCAAAAGCTGGGTCCGCTCATCGGACTTCTTATTATTACCGTCATTTTAATTATAGCAAGTCCGAATTTTTTGACCGTCAACAATATATTGAACGTGTTCCGACAGGTATCGATTAATGCTTTAATAGCTTTTGGTATGACCTTCGTTATATTAACCGGGGGCATCGATTTATCGGTTGGCGCGACGCTTGCGCTGTCGGGGGCGCTAACCGCAGGACTTCTGAATGGCGGTATGGATCCATTGACCGCGATTATTATCGGACTGGTTGCCGGTGGAGTAATGGGAGCGGTCAATGGACTTTTGATTACGAAGGCGAATATCGCACCGTTTATCGCGACACTGGCGACGATGACCATCTACCGGGGCTTTGCGCTCGTCTATACGGATGGCAGACCGATAACTGGATTTGAAAGCGAATTATTCACATTGGTTGGCGGAGGTTACTTTTTTGGAGTACCCGTTCCCGTTATTATTACCATTATTATTTTCGCCATATTATTTTTCATATTACGTAAAACGACGTTTGGAAGAAATGTATACGCAATCGGAGGAAATGAAGAGGCTTCGCTGCTTTCCGGTATCAAGACCGGACGCTTTAAAATTTATGTGTATGCCTTGACCGGCCTGCTGTCGGCGCTCGCAGGAATTATTCTTACGTCGCGACTTAACTCAGCGCAGGCAAACGCAGGCTTTGGCTATGAACTGGATGCGATTGCAGCTGTCGTGCTAGGCGGTACCAGCTTGTCAGGCGGCAGGGGCTGGATCGTGGGCACGCTTGTGGGTGCGCTCATCATCGGCGTTTTGAACAACGGCTTGAACCTGCTCGGTGTCTCATCGTTTTATCAGCAAGTTGTTAAAGGGATGGTTATTCTGTTGGCGGTATTGCTGGATCGCAAGAAAGCCAATAGCTAAATCATATAATCTAAACAAAGAAAAGGCGGGTTCAACATGAAAAAGACAACGAAATTAGTAAGCATTGGAATGATTACTGCGCTGTTGCTTGCGGGCTGTTCAACAACGGCTCCCGGTTCAGGAACAAATGAAGCTGAACAAGGCGGTTCAAAAACAGAGGGAATTAAGATTGGACTTGCCGTATCTACGCAAAGCAATCCGTTTTTCGTTACCTTGAAAGAAGGCGCCCAAACAGCGGCTGCGGCTGGGGAAGCAGAATTGATTACGGTTGACGCGCAGGATGATGCCGCCAAGCAAGCCTCTTCGATCGAGGATTTAATTCAACAAAAGGTAGATGTCATCATTATTAACCCTACAGATTCGGCAGCAATCGTTCCCGCAGTGGAATCCGCTAACACAGCAGGTATTCCGGTTATTACGGTCGATCGGACGTCCGACGGCGGTAAAGTAATGACTCATATCGCTTCCGATAACAAAGCTGGCGGCGTACTCGCTGCAAAGTTTATCGCTGAGCAGCTTGGCGGAACGGGCAAGGTTGTCGAGCTGGAAGGTATTCCGGGCTCTTCCGCAGCTCGCGAGCGCGGAGCCGGCTTTAATGAAGAAATCGCCAATTCGAGCGGTATTCAAATAGCAGCCAAGCAGCCAGCAGATTTTGATCGCGCCAAAGGCTTGACCGTTATGGAAAACATTTTGCAAGGAAACAAGGATATAAAAGCAGTCTTCGCTCATAACGATGAAATGGCGCTCGGCGCTCTCAAGGCTATTGAAGCAGCTGGTGCAGCTGGAATTCTTGTTGTCGGCTTCGATGCGACTGATGATGCTGTGAAGGAAGTATTCGCAGGGAAATTGAGTGCGACTGTGGCGCAAAAGCCTGATATGATGGGTATTTTGGCAGTACAAACCGCTATAAAGATTGCCAAAGGCGAAACGGTGGTGGCATCGATTCCTGTTGAGCTGGAGCTAATTACGAAAGATTCTGCTAAAAAGTAACGATTAGCTTCAAGTCATACAAGTGTGTCTGCGTACTCGCAAACGTAGACACGCTTGTTTTTTTAATAGATAATTCCGTATACTTTATACCAAAGGCTAGGCTGATTCGTGAAAGGATTTTGTTATATATGACTACAATTAGAGATGTGAGCAAGCTGGCCGGCGTGTCCGTCGCCACCGTATCCCGCCTGCTTAATCAAAGCGGATATGTCAGCAAGGAAGCAGAAATCGCAGTTATGTCTGCGATACAAAAGCTGAATTATAAGCCTAACAATATTGCAAGAAGCTTGGCAGGCAAAAAGACCGCTGCCGTTGCTTTAATGGTGCCTGATATCTTAAATCCCTTCTTTCCCGAAATAGCCCGTGCTGCCGAGGATGCCGCAGCAGTACTCGGCTACACGCTCGTTCTATGCAATACGGACAATAATCCGGACAAAGAAAAGAAGTATATAGAAACGCTTATTAATAAGCAAATAGATGGCATTATTATTTCATCTTATACGATTCTGCCAGAGCAGATTCTTGCCTTGCAGGACCGCTCTATTCCGATTGTAGTCATCGACAAATCATTTTCTGATTATCCAATACTTTCGGTTACAGCTGCAAACCGTCATGGCGGTGAAATGGCTGTACAGCATCTTATGTCTGAAGGCAGCCGCAAAATCGCTCATATTTCGGGCCCCTCGCATGTGCACGCCTCACGGGAGAGGACGCTTGCCTATGAGAAAGCATGCAGGGATTTGCCATGGTTCATGCCTAGTCTGATTGGTTACGGCAACTTCAACGTTGCAGGCGGCTATCAGGCGATGAAAGAAATTTATAAGCAGCATCCTGATGTGGACGGTGTGTTTGCCGGCAATGATCTGATGGCCGCCGGAGCATTGAAGGCGTTAATCGAACTGGGAGCTGCGGTACCGGAGCAAGTGAAGCTAATCGGCTTCGACGGGATTCGAATGGATATGGTTTACCCTGAAATTACGACCATATCCCAACAAATTTACTCTATCGGCAAAACCGCGATGGACTATTTGATCCGCTTAATCAACAATGAGCCTATCGAGCGTAAAAATTACGAGCTTGATGTGGAGCTCTTGCGAAAGGCAACAACCTGACGATGTGTTGATACCGGCGCAGCCATTAGGCTTCGTCAGCGCTTGCGTCCGGACATATGCTTAAGCACCATCATCAGATTGACCGGCTTCTCGGCAAGCCGGCGGGTAAAGTATGGATACCACATTACCCCGTAAGGGATGTAGCAGCGAATGCGGTAGCCCTCTTTCGCAAGTTTCGCCTGCTCGTTCATTCGGAGTCCGTAAAGCATTTGAAATTCAAAGGCGCTCTTCGGAATGCCCTTGGTACGCGCATAGGCCTTCACCCAGCTGATGATTTCATCGTCATGGGAAGCGATTGCCGTATATGCGCGGTTCTCCAAATGCAGGCCGATGATTCGCTTGAAGCTTCGGATGATCTCGGACGTCTTCTGGAAAGCGACCTCGTCCGATTCCTTGTACGCGCCTTTGACGAGCCTGAGACTGATCCGCTCGCGGAGCAGCTCGGCCGCGTCCTGCTCGGATCGGAACAAGTAAGCCTGCAGAACGGTTCCGACGTTCGTCAAGCCTTCTTTATGAAGCCGTCTTACGATATCGATCGTAGCTTGCGTGTAAGGCGTATTTTCCATATCGATGCGAACGAAGTTTCGGTTGCGCCTTGCATGTTTGACGACATCGCGAATATTCGCATAGCAAACGGCCGGGTCAAGGGCGAGTCCCATCTGCGTCGGCTTTAGAGAGACATTAGAGTTCGCCTTGCAGTCCGCAATTCCGGTAATTAGCTTTATATATTGGTCCTTGTAGGCGGCTGCTTCGCTTAATTGGCGTATGCCCTCGCCAAGATGGTCGAGCGTGGCCATGATGCCGAGCTTGCCCAGCTCTTCAACCTCCTTCAGCGCTTCCTCCAGTGTCTCTCCAGCTATAAACCGGCTTGCCAGCCCTTTGCCATAGGTCGTCGAGAGCTTCTCCACCATCGGGATGCCCGTGATTGTCAATAACGATTTGCGGTACCATTTCGATCCGATTCCCATCCGTATTGCTCCTTTCCGGAAAAACGATAGTAGGAGTCTTATTTCGGGAGCTCGGTATAGTATATTCCGAAATGGGCGGCATCGCGCTATTCCAGCTTAATTATTTAAAAAACAAAAAGTGCGTAGGCAGCTTGCGAAGCTGGCCGTCCGACGGTTTATTAATGACTTTGCCATTAAAAACAAGCGAGGAGGAGCCGCCGCCATCCAAATTATAGCCGTCGACCGCGCCGTATCTCTTCAGCAGAATCTGCATTTCTTCCAGTGTTGCGCCGCTGCTTCCCGCTTCGTTGTATCCATCGGTGACGAGGAACAGAAGCTGGTCGTCCTTGTAGTTGGCGATAACCGTTCTGGGAGCCCGCATCGGGCTTGTCTGCCATTTGGCAGGAATCGGCTGCGCCGCTCCTCGCCGAAGCAGGACTGGTACGAAGGATGCGCCAAACTTCGGTTTCTTGGCATCGAGCTGCTGCTTGGTCAGGTATTTCCCTCCGATAAGCTCGTTTTGCTCATTTAATCCGACAAAAAACAAATCCGAATAGGACGACTCGAAGCCCGTCGCATATTTACCGCCCACGACCGTTGTGCTCAGAGGATAGCGTTTGCCGCCGCCATCGGCATATCCGCCTGCGTTAACGGCGGCGATGGCTTTGTGGCGCTTCGCGGCCTCGAGCGTCGTTTCCGCTTTGCCCACCTGGTCTCCGCCTAAGGTCATCGTCATAGCGTCAGCGCTCTTCAGCTTAACCTTCAGCGCATAGGCTTTGAAATTTTCCGCTTGGATATAGAACAGCTGGGCGCGAATGTTATCCGAGTCGACCGTTCGGGCAGGCTTGCCCAGCTTGCCCGTTATATTGCGATCGTAAATGACGAGCGGTCTCATCGCCTGAGAGGCGGCCATCGCGGATATTTTCGCCATATCGGCATTGGTCTGATTATACAGCTTGATTTGCTTTTGAATGGATTGACTCGTTTGCGAGGCCGTCGACTGAGCCTGATCGAGGCCGGCTGAAGCGGGCTCTATATCGGCTGCCGGATGCGGCGCTTGCTCCGTTAGCGGCTGCGGGAACGCTTCTTCGGACAATTCTATGACCATATCGGATAATAGCAGCCAAATCATAATGCCTAGAAAAGGAGCGCAAGCGAGCAGCGCCGTTCGGTTTAACGCTCTGACGGTGATGTTCATTTGAGCACATCCAGATTTTTCTTCAGCTCGTCCAGCTGCTTTTTCACTTCGTTCAATTGCGTGTACAGCTTGTTGCTGTTGTCCGTTTTGGAATCGGCATTATCCTTCGTGAACGTAAGCAGCTCATTAAGGGCATCGACCTTCGTCTTGAGCTCGGCCAGATCGGCTGCATAGCTTGTTTCAAGCTGCAGCATACGGGCCTCATAAGCTTCCTGCATGGCTGTAATCTGGCTGGCGGTTTGCCGCTCCAGATCGGCGGAGAGCGTCTGCTGTATACGATCCGCATACCATTTGGCGCCTAGTATGCCGGAGCATAAAATAATCATCCATACGCAGACGAACAGGAGAAACGCGCGGTTTCCTTTCTTTTTGCGGGTCTTGCTTTCGAATTGGCTGGCAGTGCGTTGTTCCAAAATTAAATCACTCATTTTATTCATTCACCTCTCATGTGGGTCACTTGCACCGAAGATTGGATGAACGAACTGCAAGCATGTTTTCATACTATTAGACATCAACGGGCTCCCAATAGTTGCGGATGCCATTTTATTGTAACATTCGGACGTCCTTTTGTGGATCGCTTATCCTGTCATGTTATAATAGAGATACTTGTTATCATTGGATTAATAAGTTTTGAGTATTTGGTTATCATTTTATTATAAGGGAGATGAAACAATGAATACGGAAAATAATGAGCTTGCTACGTTCGCCGGTGGATGTTTTTGGTGCATGGTAACGCCCTTTGAAGATATGCCTGGCATCATTCGAGTTGTTTCTGGCTATACCGGAGGACACACGCTTAATCCTACCTATGAAGAAGTATGTTCTGAAACTACAGGTCACGCTGAGGCAATTCAAATTGAATTTAATCCTAATATTATGCCGTATAAGAGCCTTCTAAACATCTACTGGCAACAGATTGATCCAACAGATCCTGAAGGACAATTTTTTGATAAAGGTTCTTCTTATAGAACAGCTATTTTTTATCATTCTGAGGAGCAAAGAATTTTAGCTGAAAAATCCAAAGAAGAACTTGAGAAAAGCGGTAAATTTACAAAGCCGATCGTTACAGAGATTGTTAACGCGGAGAAGTTTTATGAAGCTGAAGAATATCATCAAGATTTTCATAAGAAAAATCCATATCGTTATAAATCATATCGCAGCGGCTCGGGAAGGGACAGGTTCCTTAATGAACACTGGGCTATAAAAAAAGATAGTGCTGAGCTCAAAAAAAATCTAACGCCGCTCCAGTATGAAGTGACTCAAAATAATGCAACGGAAAGACCTTTCCAGAATGAATTTTGGGATTTTGAAGAAGATGGAATTTATGTGGACATTGTGTCGGGAGAGCCTTTGTTTACCTCGAAAGAGAAATTTGATTCTAACTGCGGATGGCCTAGCTTTACAAAACCAGTCATAAATCTCAATGTAAAAGAGGTAGTTGATACAACGCATGGTATGGTTCGCACAGAAGTACGAAGCCGCAAAGCCGACTCACATTTAGGACATGTATTTAATGATGGTCCCGGCCCAAACGGTTTGCGCTATTGCATTAACTCTGCTTCGCTCAGATTTATCCCCAAAGATAAGTTGGAAATGGAAGGTTATGGCGAGTATGCTTCTCTATTTAAGGAATAGTCCAGTAATTACGTGCTGCATATTGGCCGCTTCAATTGTGAAGTGGCTTTTTTGCGTTTGATAGAAGCTCGCCGATTCGCTTGATCGTTCAGGTTTCGAATAAGATTTCTCCTGTACGGGACAAATCATAACCGGCGATTGCCTGAAGCCCTTGCTTGAAATCTTTGGATTGCAGGATAAGCATTAGCGCGTTAATCCATGATTGATTTTCCGCATTTTTGATCATTACAAGATCATAGCGTTCTTGAATCAATGAGATGAACTCGATTTGATCGACAATAGAGGCCGTCTTCTCTATTCCAACGCCGACATCGGCTTCTCCTGAGGCTACCTTGGCAGCGACAGATAAATGATCGGTCTGAATGTAGTTATAACCTTTGAGCTGATCGGTCTTGATCCCATGCAGGCGAAGCTGTTCATCGAGCAGAACGCGTGCGCCTGAGCCTTTCTCCCGATTGACAAAGCGTAAGCCTGGACGGCTTAAATCGGACCAATTTTTAATGTTGTGCGGATTTCCTTGTGCGACATATATTCCGGCGTTTCTGGAAAGCAAATTGACGACGAGATACGAGGAGCCGACCAGAAGCTTGCGGATATAAGGCAGGTTGTACTCGCCGGTGTCGCCATCCAATAGATGGGTGCTGACAATGTCAGATTCGCCTTTGTACATGCTGATCAAGCTGTCGAGACTGCCTGCATAGGAGCGCAGCGGCCTTAAGCCCGTCGTTTTTTTCTCCAAATGTTTGGCTAGAATGTCGAGACTTATATCCTGCCCTGTCAGGACAAGGGGGCGAATGCCCTGGCTGACCATGGAGGATGATGGGGATATGACAGCTTGCGGTTCTTGTTGGACCTGAGTGTGGGTTCCTTTGCTTTTAAGCTTATATGCTTCCAAGTCAGAGGCGTCTACTCGCATTTGTTTGCCTACACGGTACGAGGACAGCTCGCCTTTCTTGATCAAATCGTAGACCGTAAGTTTGGAAATCTTCAATAGTTTCGAAATTTCTTCTGTTGTATAAGATATTTCTTGCGACATCGTCTGCCTCCTTTGTAAAAAGATTTAACAAAAACAAACTCATTATATTGTAGCATACCTTTGGGAGTTAAGCGCTAGAACAGGCCTGATTTCAGTTTACATTTCCTATGGAATGCAAGTATAATTTACACTGGATATATTAAAACATAACTAAATAGAGATGTGGAGGAAACTTGATGTTAAAATTAGTTAAAAGGAATATGATTTTATCTGTGGTTTTAATCTTGTCGATTTTATTGGTTGCGTGCGGAGCGGGTTCCGGATCGCAAACGGCAACTTCTACGCAATCCCCAGCTGCGAATCAAGCGAGCGAGTCTTCGGCTGAAACAGTGGAGCTGACCATCTCGGCGGGTGCGAGTTTGACAGATGCATTGAATGAGATTCAGACTATATACGAAACGAAACATAATAACATTAAGCTTGTCTTTAATTTTGGCGCATCGGGAGCGTTGCAGCAGCAAATCGAGCAAGGCGCTCCTGCGGATTTGTTTATATCGGCAGCATCCAAAAACATGAAAGATTTGGTTGATAAACAACTGATCGATTCCGCAGAGCAGCATAATTTGTTGTCAAACGAGCTTGTCGTCGTTGTGCCTTCAGACAGCAAGTTGAGCATTGGCAACGAACAGGACTTGAAAAAAGAAGAAGTGAAAAAAATCGCTATCGGTATTCCGGAGAGTGTACCTGCAGGTAAATATGCCCAAGAAGCGATAACCAACGCTAATTTGTGGGATGGTTTGCAAACAAAAATCGTACAAGCCAAAGATGTCAGGCAAGTGCTGCAATATGCAGAAACAGGAAATGTGGATGCGGGGTTTGTGTACAAAACGGATGCTCTAACCTCTGATAAAGTAAAAATTGCATTCACAGTTGATCCGGACAGCTATTCTCCAATTCATTATCCTGTCGGTATTGTGCAAGCAACAAAACATGCCAAAGAAGCGGAAGAGTTTTATGCGTTTCTTCAAACTAATGAAGCATTGGACGTATTTGTGAAATACGGGTTTTCAATCCCTAAATGACTATTATAAATATAGACTGGTTTGAACTATGGCCTCCAATAAGATTGTCGCTGCAAATTACTTTTTTGTCGAGTGTGCTGACGGCTGTCATAGGGATTGCAGTAGCTTGGTGGATGTCCAGAAAAAAATTCAGCGGAAAGCTCATTCTTGAAACGATATTTATGCTGCCTATGGTGCTTCCGCCTACTGTAATCGGCTTCTTGCTGCTGGTCATATTGGGGCGAAAGAGTGCAGTTGGCCGATTTTTTGAATGGTTGTTTACAGCACCCATTATTTTCACGTGGTGGGCAGCGGTTATTGCTTCGATCGTTGTAGCTTTTCCGCTTGTTTACCAAACGATGAGAGTTGGCTTCGACTCCGTAGATCGGGATTTTGAAGAAGCGGCTCGATCAATTGGAGCAAATGAGTGGCAGCTTTTTCGGTTCATCACCTTCCCCCTTGTATCGCGATCGGTGCTGTCGGCTTATATTCTTGGTTTTGCCCGTGGATTGGGTGAGTTTGGAGCAACGCTTATGATCGCAGGAAATATTCCGGGAAAAACGCAGACGATTCCTACTGCAATCTATGTAGCGGTTGATGCAGGCAATTTGACTATGGCATGGGCATGGACGGTATGTACAATCGTTATCTCCTTCTTTATGCTGCTATTAACGGGCAAGTTGAAACGATGAATTTCTATTGATTTTGTTTTACGGAATGAAAGTGTACGATTCAAAATAGATGGAGTGGAGGGAAAACCGGGAATGAACGTGGAAGAGGCGATTCGAACGCGGAGAACGATCGGGAGGGTGAAGAAGGATCCCGTTGACCGAGCGATTATTGAGAAGCTGCTGGAAGCTGCGGTGTGGGCGCCAAGCCATCACAACACGCAGCCATGGAAGTTCATCGTGATGACAGGCGAAGGCAGGGCGAGGCTGGCTGAAGGTTACGCGCGCGTATCGGCTGCCGCCGTGCCGGAGCTTAGCGGCGAGCCGCTGGAGGAGCGCCTCGCGAAGGATCGGGCGAAGGCATACCGGGCGCCGGTTGTGATTGCGGCGGTATGCGCGCCTTCGAACGACCCGCGGGCGGTGCTTGCGGAGGAGCTGGCCGCCGTTCAGGCGGCGGTGCAAAATCTGCTGCTCGCCGCGCATGCCAGCGGGCTCGGCGCTATTTGGCGCTCGGGCGATCCGATGTATCATCCACTCATGAAGGAAACGTTTGGATTAACGGCGGATGAGCAGCTCGTCGGGTTTGTGTACCTTGGCTACCCGGATATGTCGCCAATCGAGCCGCAGCGCATTCCGGCAACGGCGAAAACGGTCTGGGTGGAGTAACGGAAAGCGAGACTGCTCCGTGGAACCAAAGATAGAGCGGTATTGAACTAAAACAAAAACCAGTCACAAACACGAAGAGTGTTAGGCTGGTTTTTGCTAAGTTATGAACTTTATACTTAGTACTTAATATTGAAGCAAAAATGTCCTTAACTGTTGTTTTGCCATTACTGCCTGTTACACCAATCACCTTACTGTTTAATTGACTCCGTTAAGACTTGATCAGTACATTCGAGCATAGTTTCTCACAATTACCAATTAATTCAGTGAAATGCATGAGTCATAATCTCATAACTTCAGCGGAAGTAATGCCGATTAATGGGAACAATAAGAAAACAGGTTTAGCATACGGGGGGGGTTGGAAATAAATGCGGTCGAAACACCTGTTTTTGGGCAAACTGTTCTCATTTTCCGATTCATTAAGTCAGAAAAGCGAACCTTTATAAAAGCATCCTAATTTAATGTTCGTATTTTATTGACAGTAGATTGGCGATTCGATAAACTAGAGAAGGTTTGAGGCGGAGCATGCCGCCCAAAGAAAAATGATCTCGTATTTATTTGGGATAAGGCCGAATGTTTCTACCCGGAAACTTTAATTTTCGGACTACGAGCGAAAATGATTCGACAAGCGGAATCGAGCCTCATGTCGAGATGTATACGACGCGGTTCGGCCCGCCATAAAGCATAAGCGCAGCTTTTGATGCCCTACGGACTGGACATAGGTTGCCTCTCTTACGGGGCAGCCTTCTGTTGTCTCTTTGGCTATTGCCGCACCGCTTTGTTATGTTCATTGAAGTGAATTTTAATCTTATACACGAAAGTGGGTTTGATCGCATGTCTGCGAAGGTGGGCGTCATCATGGGCAGCAAATCGGATTGGGACACAATGAAACTAGCCTGCGACATTCTGGAGGAATTGCAAATTCCTTATGAGAAAAAGGTCGTTTCGGCGCATCGGACGCCGGATTTAATGTTTGAATACGCGGAAACTGCGGTAGAGCGCGGGCTTAAGGTGATTATAGCCGGAGCCGGCGGAGCTGCGCATTTGCCCGGCATGGTCGCTGCGAAGACGATTTTGCCGGTTATTGGCGTTCCCGTGAAATCATCGAATTTGAGCGGGCTGGATTCACTGCTCTCCATCGTGCAAATGCCGGGCGGCATTCCGGTCGCGACTGTAGCGATCGGCAATGCGGGCGGTACGAATGCAGGCTTGCTTGCCGCGCAAATGATCGGAGCATTCGATCCCGAGGTGCAAGCGCGCGTGGAAGCGCGGCGCGAGCGCGTGAAGCAGGAAGTATTGGAAAGCAGTGAAACGCTATGAGTTGCGAAGCGGACAAGCAGCAGCCGAAGACGCTGCTGCCGGGCAGTACGATCGGCATTCTCGGCGGCGGTCAGCTGGGCCGCATGATGGCGAACGCAGGCAGCGCGATGGGTTACCGGTTCGTAGCGCTGGATCCGTCGCCGGATGCGCCGGCCGGGCAGGTAGCGGAGCAGATCGTCGCGGCTTATGACAATCGCGAGGCGGCGCGCGAGCTGGCGAAGCGTTCGGATGTCATCACGTACGAATTCGAAAACGTCGATGCCGATGTAGCGGCGATGCTGATGGCAGAATCGTACGTGCCGCAGGGCAGCAAGCTGCTGTACACGACGCAGCACCGCCTTCGCGAGAAGCGGGCGATCGAAGCGGCAGGCGTGAGAGTGGCGCCGTACAGCGAGATCCGCAGCGTAGACGAGCTTCGCGAGGCTGTGAGCCGCTTCGGTACGCCATGCGTGCTGAAGACCGCGATGGGCGGCTACGACGGCAAGGGCCAATGGGTCATCCGCAGCGAATCGGAAATTGAGGAAGCCTATGAAACGCTCTCCCTTGCCGGCGTCCAGCTGGTGCTTGAGCAATTCATCCGTTTCGATAAAGAATTATCGGTTATAGCGGCGAGAAATCCGCAGGGTGAAATAAAAGCTTTCCCCGTTGCGGAAAATATACACGTCGATAATATATTGCATGTATCCATCGTTCCCGCAAGAGTCAGCGTGGACGTACAGCGCGAGGCGGAACGGCTGGCGATGCGGATCGCTGAAGGACTTGGCGTTATCGGGCTTATCGCAGTCGAGCTGTTCTATACGGCTGACGGCGAGCTGTTCGTGAACGAGCTGGCGCCGCGGCCGCATAATAGCGGCCACTACACAATGGAGGCTTGCCGAACCTCGCAGTTCGAGCAGCATGTACGCGCGGTTTGCAACCTGCCGCTGGGCGATACGGCGCTGATGAGCCCGGTCGTGATGGTTAATGTGCTCGGCGAGCATGTCGAGCCGCTGCTGGAACGGATGTCGCGTCAGGATGAAGCGGCGGAGCGGTTGAAGGTTTCGCCGAAGGCGCATTTGTACGGGAAGAAGGAAGCGGTCGTGAAGCGGAAAATGGGCCATGTCAACGTTTTGGCGCCGGACACGGACGCTGCGCTTGACTGGATTGAAGAAACAACTATTTGGAAGGTGTGAAGAATTGATGTTAGAGCGTTACAGCAGACCGGAAATGAGAGCCATATGGACAGAGGAAAACAAATTCAGAGCTTGGCTTGAGGTTGAGCTTTGCGCATGCGAGGCTTGGTCCGAGCTCGGCGTTATTCCGAAAGAAGACGTTGCAGCGCTGCGCGCTTCCGCCGACTTCGATATCGACCGCATTTATGAAATCGAACAGGATACCCGCCATGACGTTATCGCGTTCACGCGCGCCGTATCCGAGAAGGCTGGTCCTGAAGGCAAATGGGTACACTACGGCCTGACTTCTACGGACGTCGTGGACACGGCGATCGGCTATCTGCTTCTCCAAGCTAACGAAATTCTAGTCAAGGACATCGAACGTTTTATCGAGATTCTTCGCGATAAAGCCATCCAATACAAAGATACGCCGATGATGGGCCGTACGCACGGCGTTCACGCGCAGCCAACGACCTTCGGCTTGAAAATGGCGCTTTGGTACGAGGAAATGAAGCGTAACCTGGAACGTTTCCACCATGCGGCAAACGGCGTCCAATTCGGCAAAATGTCCGGTGCTGTCGGTACCTTTGCAGACATCGATCCATTTGTTGAAGAGTTCGTTTGCAAGAAGCTCGGCATAACAGCTGCTCCGATATCGACACAGACGCTTCAGCGTGACCGTCATGCCGAATACATGGCGACACTTGCGCTAGTTGCTTCATCGCTTGATAAATTCGCAACTGAAATTCGCGCTTTGCAGAAGAGTGAGTTCCGTGAAGTTGAAGAGCCATTCGCCAAAGGGCAAAAAGGCTCGTCGGCCATGCCGCATAAGCGTAACCCGATCGGCTGCGAGAACATTTCCGGCTTGTCCCGCGTTATTCGCGGACATATGGTTACAGCTTACGAGAACGTGCCGCTCTGGCATGAACGCGACATCAGCCACTCGTCTGTTGAACGTATTATTTTGCCGGATGCAACGATGCTGCTTAACTACATGCTGAACCGTTTGGGCAACATCATCAACAACCTGACCGTGTTCCCGGAAAACATGAAGCGCAACATGCAGGCGACATACGGCGTACCTTTCTCCGGCCGCGTATTGACGAAGCTGATCGACAAAGGCTTCAGCCGCGAGAAAGCTTATGACACAGTTCAACCGCGCGCGATGCAGGCTTGGGAAACGCAGCGCCAGTTCCGTGACATCATCGGCGAGACGGAGGAAATTACAAGCGTGCTGACGACGGAAGAAATCGACGACTGCTTCAATCCGGCGTGGCATCTGAAGCATGTGAATACGATTTTCACCCGGTTGGGATTGATTTAAGGGGAGGCTGGCCTGAATGACTGCACAAGCGCAAGCTCTATCGACGGCTGTCGATTATATTAAGGCTCCGCTTATCTACAAAGGCAAGGTGCGCGAGCTCTACGACCTTGGAGAGCATTTCCTGATCGTCGTAACCGACCGCATCTCCGCCTTCGACTATGTGCTTGACCCGGCCGTACCGGACAAAGGCAACGTGCTTAACCGCCTGTCCGCTTACTGGTTCGAGCAAACGGACGATATTCAAGTCAACCACGTCGTTCATACCGATGTTGAGAAGCTTGGCGATATCGTAACGGAGCCCGAGCTGCTCAAAAACCGCATCATGGTTACCCGCAAAGCGGAGCGCATCGACATCGAATGTGTCGTTCGGGGCTATATCACGGGCGGAGGTTGGAGACAATACCAACAAACGTCCGCGATTAACGGCATCGAGCTTCCGGCAGGCATGCGCAAAAACGAGCGTTTTGCCGCTCCAATCTTCACCCCGGCAGCGAAAAACGACGTCGGCCACGACGAGGATATCCCGTTCGAAAAAATGGCTGAAATGGTCGGTGCCGAGCTGGCCGAAGAGCTTCGCGACCGCAGCATCAAGCTTTATAAGTTCGCTCACGGCTATTGTGCGGAGCACGGCATCATCCTTGCCGATTGCAAATTCGAATTCGGACTCATCGACGGCAAAGTTATTCTAATCGACGAAATCTTTACGCCGGACTCTTCCCGCTTCTGGGCAGAGGGGAACTATGCTTACGACATCGAGATCGACAGCATGGACAAAGAACCGGTACGCACCTACCTGCTCGGCTCCGACTGGGACCGCGACAGCAAGCCGGCGCCGCTACCCGAATCCGTAGTAGCCGAAACAACGGCCCGCTACCGTGACATCTACCGCCGCTTAACCGGCGTTGAATTATAGAAACGAGAGCCCGGCGGCCAGCGCACAAAGCGCGGCTGCTCCCACTGCTTCACCGACCATACTCGCAAAGGTTTTTATAATATGTGGATGAGCAAAGCGTGCGGGGTTGTTGTCGTAGAGCGACAGCGATCGCATCTTGAAGACCGGGAAATTACCGCAAAGCGTGTAATCCAAATTTCCTGGCTTCGAATGCGACGTAGACAATAACCCCCGCGGCAATGCGATTATCACATATAATCTGCCTTTCGAGAAAACTTACATTTCCAGGAGGCTATTATGAAGGCAACCGTCTACGTCACCATCAAGCAAAACGTTTTGGATCCGCAAGGAACAGCTGTACAAGGAGCGCTCCACACGCTGGGCTTCTCCGAAGTTGAAAAGGTACGCATCGGCAAATACTTGGAAGTTGAGCTTGACACGACTGACCGCGCAGAAGCGGAAACACGCATCAAAGCGATGTGCGAGAAGCTGTTCGCGAACACGGTTGTAGAAGACTTCCGTTTTGAACTGGAGGGATAAGGCGATGAAGTTTGCGGTACTCGTATTTCCCGGCTCCAACTGCGACATCGACTGCTACAAAGCAGTAGAGGACACCATCGGCCAGTCCGTTGACTATGTTTGGCATACGACTACGGATCTTTCCGCTTATGACGCGATTCTTGTGCCGGGCGGCTTCTCCTACGGCGACTACCTGCGCTGCGGAGCGATCGCTCAGTTCGCGAATGTCATGAATGAAGTGAAAAAAGCGGCTGAAGCCGGCAAATATATTCTTGGCATCTGCAACGGCTTTCAAATTTTGACGGAAGCAGGCCTTCTGCCGGGCGCTTTGATCCGCAATAACGGATTAAAATTCGTTTGCCAGCAGGAGCAGCTTGAAGTGGTTAACAACAACACAGCCTTTACAAACCAATATTCGCAAGGTGAAATGATAAATATTCCGATCGCGCACGGCGAAGGCAACTACTATTGCGATGACGCTACGCTGGCTGAGCTTAAAGCGAACAACCAAATCGTGTTCCGCTATGCGGGCGACACGAACCCGAACGGCTCGATAGAGAACATTGCGGGTATTCGCAACAAAGCGGGCAACGTGGTAGGCATGATGCCTCACCCTGAGCGCGCAGTCGATCAATTGATGGGCTCGGAAGACGGCAAACGGATGTTTACATCGATTTTGAATGCATGGAGGGAACAACATGGCGCAGCAGTTAACGGCTAAGGAACCGACGGCGGAACAAATAGCCGATCAGAAAATTTACAGCCAATTTGGCGTATCCGATTATGAATATGAGCTAATTTGCGGCTTTCTGGGCCGTAAGCCAAACTATACGGAAATTGGCGTATTCAGCGTGATGTGGTCGGAGCACTGCTCCTACAAAAACTCCAAGCCGATCCTGAAGAAATTCCCGGTCACCGGACCCCGCGTCCTGATGGGACCGGGCGAAGGCGCGGGTATCGTTGATATCGGCGACAATCAAGCGGTCGTATTCAAAATCGAATCGCATAACCACCCATCGGCGGTTGAGCCTTTCCAGGGCGCGGCGACAGGCGTGGGCGGCATTATTCGCGACATTTTCTCGATGGGCGCTCGTCCAGTTGCTTTGCTGAACAGCTTGCGCTTCGGCCGCCTGGAGAATGAACGCGTTAAATATTTATTCGAGCATGTCGTAAGCGGTATAGCCGGCTACGGCAACTGTATCGGCATTCCGACGGTTGCGGGCGAAGTCATGTTCGACGAAAGCTATGAGGGCAACCCGCTCGTGAACGCGATGTGCGTAGGCCTTATCGATCACGATAAAATTCAGCGCGGCGTCGCTAAAGGGGTAGGCAACCCGGTATTCTATGTCGGTCCTGCAACCGGCCGCGACGGTATTCACGGCGCAACCTTCGCTTCCGTTGAATTGTCTGAAGAATCCGAAGAGAAACGTACCGCGGTACAGGTCGGCGATCCGTTTATGGAGAAGCTCGTTATGGAAGCTACTCTTGAGCTCATCGACTCCGGCATCGTCCTCGGCATTCAAGATATGGGAGCGGCGGGTCTTACTTGCTCCAGCGCGGAGATGGCTTCCAAAGCGGGCAACGGCCTTGAGCTTTACCTCGACGAGGTGCCGCAGCGCGAAACAGGCATGACGCCTTACGAAATGATGCTATCTGAGTCGCAAGAGCGCATGCTCTTCGTCGTAGAGCCTCAGCATGAAGCGCAGGCGAAAGAAATTTTTGACCGTTGGGGCATTATTTGCGCCAAAGTTGGTAAAGTAACCGATGACGGACGTCTTCGTTTGTTCCATAAAGGAGAAGAGGTTGCCGATATGCCGGTCAAAGCGCTCGTAGACGAGTGTCCGGTATATGATAAGCCATCGAAAGAGCCTGCTTACTATAGCGAGAATGCAAAAGTAGACACGGCGGCTTTTGCGGAAGTAACCGATTTGACTGGCGCTTTGGAGAAAGTTTTGGCTTCTCCGACTGTTGCGAGCAAAGAGTGGGTATATAACCAATATGACTACATGGTTCGCACATCGACAGCCGTTCAACCGGGTTCCGATGCGGCAGTCGTAACCATTCGCGGCACGCGTAAGGCGCTTGCGATGACAACGGACTGCAATGGACGTTATGTTTATCTTGATCCTGAGGTTGGCGGACGCATAGCGGTTGCGGAAGCGGCCCGCAACATCGTTTGCTCCGGCGCAGAGCCGCTTGCCGTTACGGATAACCTGAACTTCGGCAACCCGGAGAAGCCGGAAGTGTTCTGGCAGCTGGAGAAATCGGCCGACGGCATGTCCGAGGCCTGCGTGATATTGAATACGCCGGTTATCGGCGGCAACGTAAGCTTGTACAACGAGAACGCGAAGGGTGCGATTTACCCGACTCCTGTTATCGGTATGGTTGGACTCGTACACGACATCGATCACATTACGACGCAAGGATTTAAAGCGGAAGGCGACATTATTATTCTTGTTGGCGAGACGAAAGCGGAGCTGGGCGGAAGCGAATTGCAATACGTGCTGGAAGGCGCGGCAGCAGGCCGTCCGCCTGAGATTGACCTTGCGACGGAAAAGAAAGTACTTGATGCTGTTCTAGGCGCTATCCAAAAAGGTCTGGTAGCATCGGCGCATGATCTGTCCGAGGGCGGTATCGCGGTTGCTGTCGCGGAATCCTGCATCAGCGGCCGCCTTGGCGCGGAAGTTGCTTTGACGACTGACCTGCGTGCCGATCACCTGTTATTCAGCGAATCGCAATCGCGTATCTTGCTGTCGGCGAAACCGGACCAAGCGGCAGCTTTGCAAGCTCTGCTTGCGGAGCAAGGCGTTGTCCATTCACAAATAGGAACTGTTCAAGGCAGCAGCCTGACCATTAACGTAAACGGAAAAGCCGGCATTCAGGCGCCGGTACAACAACTGGAGAAGGTCTGGAAGGATGCGATTCCATGTCTGATGAAATAAGACAGGAGCCATTGTTATGGACGGGAGACCACTATAACGAGGGCATTGGCCGGGACGATATTTTCGATAAATTGCGTGAAGAGTGCGGCGTGTTCGGGGTATTCAATCTCCCCGACGCGTCTAATCTTTCCTATTACGGCCTGCATGCGCTGCAGCATCGCGGTGAAGAAAGCTCGGGCATCTGTACGGTAGATACGAAGAACGGCAATAAGTTCGCCTACCACCGCGGCATGGGCCTCGTAAAGGAAGTATTCGATAAGGATAAGCTGGATATGCTTGCAGGCGACCGCTCCATCGGTCACGTTCGTTATTCGACGGCAGGGGAGAGCAAGCTGGCCAATGCGCAGCCGCTTATTTTCCGCTATCGGGACGGCGACCTGGCGGTTGCTACGAACGGCAATATTGTGAATGCGCCGGAAATTCGCAAGGAGCTGGAAATGTCGGGTTCGATTTTCCAAACGTCCAGCGACACGGAAGTTATCGCGCATCTCATTGCCCGCTCGCCAAAGGAATTCGAGACGGCTGCGAAGGAAGCTTTGCAGCGTATTGTTGGCGGCTTCGCTTTCCTGATTATGACGAACGACAAGCTGCTCGTTGCATCCGATCCGAACGGGCTTCGTCCGCTCGTGATGGGTCGCATAGGCGACGGCTATGTGTTCTCGTCCGAGTCATGCGCATTCGAGTCGATCGGAGCGGAATACGTGCGTGACGTTCAGCCGGGGGAGCTGCTCATTTTTGACGCGGACGGCATGCGAGAGGATCAATATGCCAAGGTAGAGCGCCGCGCGACGTGCGCGATGGAATATATTTATTTTGCCCGTCCGGACAGCGATATTAATGGCATTAACATTCACTCGGCGCGCAAACGGATGGGCCGCCAGCTTGCGCAGGAATCGTTCGTGGATGCGGATATCGTAACGGGTGTGCCCGATTCGAGTATATCGGCGGCGATCGGTTATGCGGAGCAAACCGGCATTCCTTACGAGCTTGGCCTGATCAAAAACAAATATACCGGCCGGACGTTTATCCAACCCTCTCAAGAGCTTCGCGAGAAGGGCGTAAAGATGAAGCTGTCCGCCGTCCGTAAAGTCGTTGAAGGCAAACGCGTCGTCATGATTGACGATTCGATCGTGCGCGGCACGACCTCCCTACGGATCGTGAATCTGCTTCGCGAGGCAGGGGCAACGGAGGTGCATGTTCGGATTACATCGCCGCCTTTCAAAAATCCTTGCTACTACGGCATCGATACGCCTGACCGCAAGGAACTGATCGCTTCTAGCCGGACGGTCGAGGAGATCCGGAAGCAAATCAACGCGGATTCCTTATCCTTTTTGAGCGAGGAAGGCTTTGTGGATTCGGTTGGCGGTAATGACGGAGCATACAATCGCGGCATGTGCCTGGCATGTTTCGATAATGACTATCCGACCTATGTCAATGAGGAATCGGACAAAAGCTGCAGTTGTTAATAGCATAAAGTAATGAGCTTGAATACATGTTAAGGAGTTGACCGAGAGTGTCAGAAGCGTACAAAAAAGCCGGCGTCGATATTGCGGCTGGTAACGAAGCGGTTGAACGGATGAAGAAGCACGTAAAGCGGACTTACCGCCCGGAGGTGCTGGCAGAGCTTGGCGGCTTTGGCGGATTGTTCAGCTTGAACAAGGACAAGTATGACGAGCCTGTGCTCGTATCCGGTACGGATGGCGTCGGCACGAAGCTGAAGCTTGCTTTTGCCATGGACAAGCATGACACGATCGGCATCGATGCCGTTGCGATGTGCGTGAACGACATTATCGTACAGGGTGCGGAGCCATTGTTCTTCCTCGATTACTTGGCATGCGACAAGGTCGTGCCTGAGAAGATCGAAGCGATTGTTGCCGGTATTTCGGAGGGCTGCGTGCAAGCGGGCTGCTCCTTGATCGGCGGCGAAACGGCGGAAATGCCGGGCATGTATCAAGGCGGCGAATACGATATCGCGGGCTTCACGGTTGGTATCGTCGACAAGAAAAAAATGATCGACGGTTCCACGATTGCAGCCGGTGACGCCGTTATCGGCTTCGCGTCCAGCGGCATTCACAGCAACGGCTTCTCGCTCGTCCGCCGCTTGCTGCTTGAAGAAGCAGGCTATAAGCTGGACCAGCAGCTTGAAGAGCTTGGCGGCGCGAAGCTTGGCGACGTGCTGATCGAGCCGACCCGCATCTATGTGAAATCGGCGCTTAAGCTGATCGAGAAGGTAGAAGTGAAAGGCATGGCGCATATTACGGGCGGCGGCTTTATCGAGAACATCCCGCGCGTACTTCCGGATGGCGTTAACGTTGACGTGGAATACGGCTCGTGGCCGATTTTGCCCATCTTCGATTTGATGCAGAATAAGGGCGGCATTACGAACCGCGACATGTTCATGACTTTTAATATGGGGATTGGTCTGGTCGTTGTCGTTCCGGCTGACCAGGCTGGCGAGGCTCTGCGCATTGCGGCGGAGCTTGGCGAAGAGGCTTACCGTATCGGAACGGTTACGGAAGGAAGCCGCATCGTGACGTTTACGGGAGCGGACGTATAATGGGAGCACTTCGCATCGCCGTTTTCGCTTCGGGACAGGGTACGAACTTCCAAGCGATTGCGGATGCGGTGCAGGAGGGGAAGCTCGATGTAACCATCGAGCTTCTTGTTTGTGACAAGCCTGCCGCTCCGGTCGTGGAGCGCGCACGGAAAGCCTGCGTGGACACGTTCCTGTTCACGCCGAAGGAATACCCGTCCCGCGAAGCGTACGAGACGGAAATAATCGCCGAGCTTGAGCGCCGCGGCGTCGAGTTGATCGTGCTTGCGGGCTACATGCGCATTATCACGACGGTATTGGTCGAGCCGTTCTACGGGCGGATGATTAACATTCATCCGGCGCTTCTGCCGGCTTTTCCCGGCGTGAACGGCATTCGCCAGGCGCTGGAATACGGCGTCAAGCTGACTGGCGTAACCGTCCATTACGTGGACGGCGGCATGGACAGCGGGCCGATCATCGCGCAGACCGCGGTCGAGGTGGCGGACGAGGACACGGAAGCCTCGCTGGCCGGGCGGATTCACGCAGCGGAGCAGGCGCTTCTGCCGGCCGTCATCCAGCAAATCGCGCAGGGACGCGTCTCGCTGGATGGCCGCCGCGTGACCGTGCGCCGCTAGCACGCTGACTGAATAGAGCTGAAAATTAGCTCTATTCATCACATTTGGGTTAGTTAAGGCTGATTTGATCTAGAAATTAGAACTAATGTCGGCGGAAACGGCGAAAAGAGCCCTATGGCTGGCGGCTGAGGCGTATGAGAGTTCAACAGGCGGTTTTGTGAAGTTTCGATCCATAACAAGTACAAGTTTTGGTCAAATAAATGAAGGAGGGTATGTGCATGGCTATTCGCAGAGCGTTAATCAGTGTTTCGGATAAGACGGGAATCGTGGAGTTTTCCAGAGAGTTAGCAAACCAGGGCGTGCAAATTATTTCAACGGGCGGTACATTCAGCCTGCTGCAAAAGGAAGGCGTTCCAGTTATCGGCATTTCCGACGTGACGGGCTTCCCGGAAATTTTGGATGGACGCGTTAAGACGCTGCACCCGGCTGTACATAGCGGCCTGTTAGCCGTTCGTGACGATGAAGAGCATCAAAAAGCGATGAAGGAGCTTGGTCTGGACTACATCGACCTAGTTATCGTTAACCTGTATCCATTCAAAGAAACGATTGCAAAGCCTAACGTTTCTTATGAGGATGCAATCGAGAATATCGATATCGGCGGCCCTACCATGCTTCGTTCGGCTGCTAAAAACCATGCCTTCGTAACGGTTGTCGTCGATGCCGGCGATTATGGCCCGATTCTGGAAGAAGTGAAGGCGCAGGGCGATACGACGCTCGAAACACGCAAACGTCTTGCTGCCAAAGTATTCCGTCACACAGCTGCTTACGACTCCTTGATCTCCAATTACCTCTCGAAGCAAATGGGCGAGCCTCTTCCTGAGACTTACACGGTTACTTATGAAAAGGTTCAAGATCTCCGCTACGGCGAAAATCCGCACCAAAAGGCTGCTTTCTATAGCAAGCCGCTGGCAGCAAGCGGTAACGTAACGACTGCTGAGCAGCTGCACGGCAAGGAGCTTTCCTACAACAACATCAGCGATGCGAACGCTGCGCTTGCGATTCTTAAAGAGTTCGATGAGCCTGCCGTTGTCGCGGTTAAGCACATGAACCCTTGCGGCGTAGGTATCGGCACAACGATCCACGAGGCGTACGAGAAAGCTTATGCGGCTGACCCGACATCGATCTTTGGCGGGATCGTTGCCGCTAACCGCATGCTCGGCGCGGATACGGCTGAGCTGCTCGGCGGCATTTTCCTCGAAATCATCATTGCTCCGGATTTCACTCCTGAGGCGCTTGATATATTAACGAAGAAGAAAAACATTCGTCTGCTTAAGCTGGGCGAGCATTCTGCAGCTGGCGAACGCAAACCGGAGTGGCTCGTTACATCGGTTGACGGCGGCATGCTTGTACAAGAAAGCGATGTTCACAGCTTGGCTGAAGCAGACCTGCAATTTGTAACGGACCGCAAGCCGACAGCGGAAGAGCTGAAACAGCTTTTGTTCGGCTGGAAAGTCGTTAAGCACGTGAAATCGAATGCGATTCTGCTTGCCAAGGACGACATGACGGTTGGCGTTGGCGCAGGCCAAATGAACCGCGTAGGCGCGGCTCGGATCGCAATCGAGCAAGCTGGCGGGAAAGCGGCAGGCGCAGCGCTTGCTTCCGATGCCTTCTTCCCAATGGGCGATACGGTTGAGCTGGCTGCCAAAGCGGGTATCACCGCGATCATCCAGCCAGGCGGCTCCATCAAGGACGAAGAGTCGATCGCAGCAGCTAACGCGAATAACATCGCTATGGTATTTACAGGAGTACGTCACTTTAAGCACTAAATTGCAAAGATACAGCCGCGCGTGAACGACAAAGAGCTGGCGAGGGCGGCGGCTGTATCTGTTTCATATAGTCATTAAGGGGGTTAATTGTTATGCGTATTTTGGTAGTAGGCGGCGGCGGACGGGAGCATGCAATCGTCTGGGCTCTGAAGAAGAGCGAGAAGGTAAAGGAAATATTTTGCGCGCCGGGCAATGCCGGTATTGCGCAGCTTGCCGAATGTGTGCCGATTCCGGTCAGCCAATTCGATGAGCTGATCCGTTTTGCAAAGGATGCAGCTATCGATCTCGTCTTCGTGGGCCCGGATGATCCGCTAGCGGATGGAATCGTAGATGCCTTCGAAGCAGCTGGAATACAAGCGTACGGTCCCCGCAAAAACGCGGCGGAAATTGAAGGAAGCAAAATTTTCATGAAAAATTTGCTGAAAAAATACAACATCCCGACGGCCAAATACGAAACGTTCACCGATTACGAAAGCGCGTCCGCTTACCTGCGCGGGCAATCCGCTCCGATCGTCATCAAGGCTGACGGTTTGGCAGCAGGCAAAGGCGTAACGGTTGCAGCTACGCTTGAGGAAGCGGAGCAAGCGCTGCGCGATGCGATGGTCGATAAAGTGTTTGGCGAGGCGGGCAACCAAATCGTAATTGAGGAGTTTCTCGAAGGACAAGAAATGTCGATTCTGGCATTCGTTGACGGCGAGACCGTTCGCGCGATGGTGCCTGCACAGGACCATAAGCCGATTTTTGATGGCGATAAAGGGCCGAACACCGGTGGCATGGGCACATACACGCCGCTTCCCCACATCGATCAAGCAATCATTGATGAGTCCATCGCCAACATTATTATCCCTGCGGCTAAAGCGATGGTTAGCGAAGGCCGGCCTTTCCGCGGCGTATTGTTCGCGGGACTTATGATTACGAAGGATGGCCCGAAAACGATCGAATTCAATGCGCGTATGGGTGATCCGGAAACGCAGGTCGTATTGCCTCGCTTGCAAACCGATCTCGTCGATATCGTACTCGCATCGATGAACGGTCATTTGGACCAGCTGGACATTCAGTGGAGCGAAGAAGCGGCGGTTTGCGTCGTTGTCGCATCTGAGGGCTACCCGGCCTCCTATCCTAAAGGCCGCGTTATTACCGGTCTTGCAGAAGCGGAAGCACAAGGTGCGCTTGTATTTCACGCGGGTACCGCTGAGAAGGATGGTCAATTCGTAACAAGCGGCGGACGCGTGCTCGGCATCGTCGGCCGCGGCCGCGATATCGCGGAGGCGCGCGCCCGGGCGTACGAAGCGGTCAGCGTCATCCAATTCGAAGGCAAGCAAAACCGCACTGACATTGCTGCAAAAGCATTAGTCTAGACACAACTTTTTATGTAAGCGAAGCTGTTCGTTACCTAACCCTTGAGAGGGCAGAGGTGTGAACAGCTTTTTTTTGTGGAGGTCATTCACTTCATTGGAGGGACGCTGTAAAATAAGCGCCCTCTCGTGGGCGGACAGCTAAAGCTGGCAAGAGCCGGGGAAACCGTCGTTTTGTGCAGCCTCTTCCGGATTTTTAAGTTTTTTATCCTGAGGCATCTCCGCTACGATTTTGGGCTGTTGAACAGCGCCTTTCGCTCCTTCGTTTGTGCCGCTTATTACTTTTTCGTTTTCCATAATGGGTCACACCTCTTATTCTTCAATATATGCTTCCTTTTCGCTCATCCATATATTTTCCCTTGGCTGTATTTTTAATGCGGTTAATCGATTTCTAGCTCAGTAATTTAGGAAAGTGCATAAATCGCTTCACACTCTGGTAAACTACGGCGGATACCTAATTAAAGGGGGAGTTTAAGATGGTTGAAAAAAACATTCTTGCTTTTTTCAAAAGTCCAGAGCAAGCGGAAGAAGCCTTGACGCAGTTAAAATCGCTGCGCATCATTGACACTTCGATAAACCGATTCGATGGATATACAGGGGATGGAAGCGACCATATTGAGAACCCGCTGACCAGCGATTTTCCGGGCTTGGGCTATTTGACGCTGGGAGGCGATTTTATAGATCGTAACGCTGGTATATTGAGCGCCGCCAGCGTGAGCGCTAGTGGAATGAGTTCCGGAGGGGCGGATAATCAAGTAACGGGACGCGATATTTTATTGACCGTCGTAGTTGAGGAAGAGGATCATGAGCAAGCGATGCAAGTCGTCCGCAATGCGGGAGCTTTGATTTGAAAAATAGTTAAATGGAAAGGGGCGCTCATAACGGAGCGCCATTTTTCTAATTATTCAGCAAGTTCATCCGTTATATCATGTAATAATTAGCATTGGCCTGTTTCTCCCGAATTCCAAATTCAAATGTATCTGAACGAAGTCCGCGTCGCAACGTTTCGAGGGCAAGCGTATCGTAAGTTGGAATATTGCCCAAATGCACGTCTGAACCAAATTTGCGCAGAAGCAGGATCTGTTGATGTTTAAGCGGCGCCTCCCACATCAGTCGTTTCGTATCCGGAACAAACCTGAGGACGTCATCGAGAATCTCATCCCGGCATTCTCCATTCTCATCGAAGATACCGACGCCAACACCAGACTCACGGGCTTCCAGAGTTACAAGTTCAGCGCCTGCATCCCAATCAGCCTCGGCTGTAACGGCCAAATTCGTTGCATCAATGAGCGAGCCTGACAGCTTTTTGCCATACTCCGTTACGACTCGAAGACCGCGCTTCAAACCTTCTTGGATCAGTTCTGTCCGTTTTTTGCGAGAAATCTCAATCGTGCCATCGGACACTTCAATACCATTAAAACCGAAGGAGCCTATCGTATCGAAGAACGCATTGACCACATCTTGTTGAACGGCGATTTCCAGCAGTGTACCGCCTGGCATGACCATAATGCCATGCTGTTTTGCTAATTTGATCTTGTAAAGAAGCAGATCAGTATTATAGAGAGGGGATGTTCCGAAGCCGAATTTTACGCAATCGATATAGTCTGCGGCTGTTTCGATTAAATCCATAAATGCGTTTCTGCCGAGACCTTTATCGATGACCATTGTATGACCGCGCCTGGCAATCCGATCCGCGTTGCGATTATCGGTTTCAAGTTCGGACGCTTTGCGAATTCCGCTCGGGTCATGCAACTCTGCGGGCCAAACTGCAGGTAGGGAACATTTCATCTGTTATCTCCTCAATTCTTATATGTGTTCTCGCGTCATCGAATGACTTGAGTATCATATGCGGACAGTTCCGGGCGTGTGCCCGTAACTTAACAGATTCGAATCATTTAACGATCAACGCTTAAAAATCGGCACTGGTTATATCTTCAAAAATTTTCACGGCCAATCAGCTGACTTCGCGCGGTGGTTTGATCAAGAAAAACACCAAACCAAGTGAAAGCAAAGATAGTGCGGATACGGTGATGAAAACAATCCGATCCGATTTGTCCATCATCCAACCGAATAAAGGGGGTCCGGCGGCTACCCCTAAAAATCGTAAACTATTATAAAGGGAAGTAATCATTCCGCGTTCACTTTTCTGAACGGCACCTGTGATCATTGTATTTAGACACGGGAGAAGCAGTCCGATACCGATACTGCTGATCGTTAACAGTCCGATAAATACGTAAATATTTTTAAAAAAGAAAATAGTGGCGGCTAGAGAAATGGTCATGGCAACCAGCCCGATATTCATGAGCCAGCGTATCAAAACGCCATTTTTCTTGATCAGGCTCCCTGTCGTATAAGAAGTGATGACCATGCACAGCAATGGAATGGCTAATATCAAACCTTTTCTGACGCCGTCAATGTTGTAAGGTTTCTCTTCAAGAATATTGGACAAATAAAAAAGCACGCCGAACAAAATAAAAAGCCCTAATGAGCCTGCAAAAAAAGAAGTGATAAGCCATCGGCCCTTTTCCTTGAACAGATGTTTAATTTTTTTGACATATTCCTTTAATGGCTGTTTTTGATTATGCTTCGGTTCTTTAATCAAAAAAAGCACGGCTAGCAGCGACAGGGCGCAAAACACCGGAAAGGCGAAAAAAGAAGCGTACCAAACGATCAAAGCAAGCAACGAACCGATAATCGGACTTAAAACTTTCCCCGCCCCATTAGAAGCTTCGGTCAAGCCAAGAGCTTTGCTTTCTGTCCCGCCATCGTATAAATCGCCTACGAGCGCCATGGCGATCGGTGCCGTTCCAGCGGCCGCAAGACCTTGAATCGCTCTAGCAGTAATAATGATTGAATAGGAACTCCATATGGCGCCAAACCCGGCCAATACCCCTCCTCCTCCATAAATGATCAATGCTGGAATGATAATGACCTTTCGGCCGAAGCGGTCCGATAAATAACCGATTATTGGAATGAAAATCCCGGCGGCTAAGGAAAAAATGGTTATAATCAAGCTGCTTTGAAATTTGCTGATATCAAGCTCCCTCTGCATTTCGGGGAGTACCGGCACCAGCATCGAGTTGCCAAATACGAGCACCATCGGGATGGTGGCTATCGCAATGAACTCCCAAATACGTCCTTTAGAACCTTTGTCCGATTTCGATTTTTTCCCTTTTGATTCATTTAGATCAAGTAAGTCCATGTCGCTCTTGAATGTTATGTTCAGCTTACGTGATTTGGTCTTTTCCAATGGTATTCGCTCCTCTTATGGAAATGTACCGGAAATATATCCGTCGTGGTCGGGTCGCATTATAACTGACACCTAATTATTTGCATACAATCAGATATGTATTCATTTTCGAGTAAGCGGCAGCATAATGCATTCCTGCTATTCTATTTATTTTGGGGAAAAATAAAATAATAGTTGCAATTACAATAGATTACATGATATATTCTTATTCTGGCCGCAAGACAGAAGGCTGAGAAGTACAAAACGAATAAATGACAAGAATTACCTGTAGATAGAATGCATCGAATCGTGATATATTGTATGTCCGGCCGAGAGAAACGAGCGGACGGCGAGCGAAACAAACGAAAGAAAAGATTGCTCTTTGAAAACTGAACAACGAGTGAAACTGCCCTTGCAATCCTAACGGATTGTGAGAAAAGCGATAAAAAAGTAATGAGCAAGTC
>NZ_JAKGAP010000048.1 GCF_021532375.1 Paenibacillus alkaliterrae | reverse complement strand
TTTTCTGATATCCTGTACTTGGGTCATTGTGAGCAACCTCCATTCCTCCTTGTAACCTTCCTAATTCCCAGTTACAAGGATAAAATTAATGGGTGGTCGCCTGCAATGGCCTTTTGCAAAAGTGGGGAATTCCGGGTTGCAGAAGTGGGGATTTTCTTTTGCAACTTTGTCCTATTTCATTATGCAATAAACAGTTCGTACCGAGAAGACTGCGAAGCGCGGGGGTTTTAAGAAACGGATCTACCTTATTGAGGTGGCAGATACCTGATATTAAGCACTGGCTGATGTATTAAATCAACTTTGAAAAACAGGCTGTCGATCTCGGCGGCCTGTTTCATTAACAAAACCGTATGATGATATTTACTTTAAAAGATTGCACGCACGAGAATAAGTCTTTTTCCTAAAATAGGTAATAGATTATTATCGCTTTATATAAAAGGGCTTACAGTTTATGCGACGGGAGGGGTGCTTGTGGAACAGCTCGCGTTTGTCTTGTTCGAGCGAATGGGGATGCTCTTGATCTTTATGTCTATACTGACCCGCATCCCACTGTTCCGATGGTTCACGTACCCCATTTTGTATCCTGTGTACGGATCGCAGCCTGGATCTCGTAACCATCCTGAGTTACTACCGTGTTCGCTGGTATATTGAAACTGGGTACCGATACTTCAAAGAACTGCTTGGATTTGATCAATACCAGTTGCTTTCGCTTAAAGGGATCGAACGCTTCTGGACCATTCAATTCCTTACACAGAACTTGTTAGAATTTCAGCTGCAGGAGTGGTACCGCTCGTCCCGATGATATCGCTGAAATGATAGTGCGCGGACCCGCCGTGCTTTTTATCTTTTTGATGGGATTGATAGATTTGATGGCGGAGGTCCAGGATTTGATCATGAAGATGGACGATGCTCGTAATATCCTTCGCGACCTCCAAAGCGCCGATCTGACGGCCGTTATCGAACAGCGGATAAGAGCGGTTTATCGTCGTGATTCGCTTCCCTTTCAGATTGACATAGGTTTGTACTTTCTCGGCCGTTTCTTTGCCCGTTTGCAGGACATGGACAAGCGTGCTGGTTTCGTCGGTCAGCGAAGGGTAGAGGTGAAACAGCTTTTTCCCGATGACCTGCTCCCTTTTCAAACCGTCGATTTCCGCCATCTTATTATTATAGAATAACGTGATTCCGTCCCGGTCGATAAGATGCACGCCGATATCGATCATGTTCAAAATCCATTTGAAATGGTCTGATCTGAAGCCATGCTGATCCGGCATGGATTCACCTACCCTCACGAAGGATCGTTCAAATTTGCAGTAAGTTGTATCGTATGTAAGAACGGCCGGGGATAATACAAAGCAGGTGAGCACAGGTTGATTTGCGGGTAGAGATTTTAAAATAGCGTCAATGGTTGTTAAGGTGAATGCGGTAAAAAGCTTTACGATATTCGGTAGGCGTCATGCTTTCATATTTCTTAAACAATCTCATAAAATACTTTTCATCATGAATCCCCACTTTATCCGCAATGCATTGAATGCTTTGGGAGCTTCTCGTCAGCAAATCCTTCGCCTTTGAAATCTTCATGAGATTAATGTACTCCTGCAGGTTGTACCCTGTTTTCTTCTTAAAATAGCGGGAGAGATAATTTTTATTGTACGTAAAATGTTCTGCGATATCGGAGAGTGAAATGTCATCCAATGCATGAATGCGGATCCATTCGATGATTTCGGCAATATTCCGGTCTCCCTGCGATTTATCCGGAGAGATCTGATAATGGTTGATCATCTGATCGGAGAGTTCGATCAGCAGCAAGGTTGAGATATAATGCGCTGCCTGCCGGGTATAGTAGTTTGACATTCCTATATGCTGAAGCTGCTGAAACAAGATATTGGCCCGTTCGATGCTGGCCGGCGCGTAGAATAAAGGAAGATAAATATCAGAGCAAGATTTGGGGGAATCCGGGTTTTTTAATTTATCCAGTTCCTTCGCCAAGGCATCCTCGTCCAAACGATCATAGGATTCATAGGTAAGGAAGTGAAACCAAAAAAAGGATACGCCCTCCTTGCATGGACGGTAGCCTTCGTGGACGAGTCCCGGCAGCAGGACGAGTACGTCCCCGGGGTTTACTTCATATTTCTCTTCGCCTTGCGAAATGTACAGGCATTTCTCTATTCCAATAATAACTTCAAAGGAATCGAGACAACGTTTGCTATGGGTCCATGGTACGTCTGTAACAAAATGGCCGCAGGAGAGAAACTCAATCGGCTTCCCGATGTTCGTTCGAATATATTTCACGATACCCTCTCCGTTTCTATATCCTCTCTAAGAAGCACAACATTTTTTAGTCATTTTTGTCCACCTAATGTTGTTGGACGACTACTTACATTCACCTTACCAGATGATATGATGTTTTTGCAAGCGTTTGCAAAGTGATGTGCTCAGCTGGAATTGCAGCCTGTTTCAACATTATTTGAGGAGGGTCTGTCAATTGAAAAAAGCCAAGTTTCTGCTTATCGCTTTAATGTGTGCCTTCGTGTTTTCCGCCTGTTCCGGCGGGGGTTCAAACACCGGCAACGCCGGTAACAAAGGCAGCGATGGCGCTGCCAGCAATGCCAATACAGGGGGCGCAAGCAGCGATAAACAAGTTACCCTGAAGTTTATGGGTTGGGAAGCCAGCCCCTTGGAGACAGCCGCAGTGAAAAAAGGGCTTGAATCGTTCATGGAACAGCATCCGAATATCAAAGTGGAGTATCAACCGGTTCCCGGCGGCGCGCAGTATGCACAAAAAATACTGACTATGCTTGCAGGCAACGCTGCGCCTGATGTCTTCTTCTTAGGCGCTACGGAATACCGTTCTTTCGAGCAGCGTGATGTCCTTCTCGATTTAACCCCGATGTTCAATAATGAAATGACACTCGGCGATTTTATTCCATCCTCTGCAAAAATCATGGAAATTGACGGAAATATTTACGGCGTCAGCAGCTGTACCGTTTCGCCTGTCCTGTATTACAACAAAGATATCTTCGACAAGGCACAGATTCCATATCCGCCCAGCAATCCCGCTGAAGCATGGACTTGGGATGAGTTTAGGGACGCGGCCATGAAACTGACGGTTAAAGACGGCAACAAGGTATCTCAATACGGCGCTTTCGGTCTCGAAAACTTCTATATGACCACCGCTGAAATCTACTCCAACGGCGGACAAGTTTTCAACGAAGACGGCACAAAGATGGCTGTCAATACACCGGAAGCCAAAAAAGTTATGCAGAGCATTCTGGATCTTCGGTTAAAAGACGGCGCTACGCCTACGGCAAAAACACTGGAGAGCATCGGTATGAAGCCGAACCAAATGCTTCAGACCGGTAAAGTCGCCATGGTAATCGACGGTTCATGGGCATTGCAAGAGCTTGCTACAATGGGATTCCCGGTTGGAGTAGCTCCTCTTCCAAGCTTTCTCGAAGCCAAAACACACGGCCAAGCGCATGTACATGCCGCCTCAGCCAAAACGGAGCATCCCGCGGAAGCATGGGAGCTTATCAAATTCCTCTCATCTGAAGAATACCAAGTCGAATTGATCAAAGAAGGTCTCTGGATGCCGAACCGCAAATCGTTGTATACCGAAGAAGGCATCGCCAAGTGGTATAACGAAGCCGTTCATCCCGAAGGCTTCAAGGAAATGGTGACTTTCTTTGCGGATGCAGAAGCTTATCCCTTCACGCTGATCACCAAAAACATCGTAAACGATATCATTACGGAAGAAACAGATAAGCTCTGGTATGCCGGGCAATCGGTGGACGACACGATGAAAAATATAGAAACCCGGGCAAATGCGGAGCTCGCAAAATAAAAACGGACAGGCCCCGGTACGTTTCCGGGGCTCTTCCCCAGGGGTGATTCGATGAATGCGGAGAACAGTCTGATGGAACCCAGGGTCGATATACCAAATTCAACGCATCGTTCCGTTAAGACCAGTACATGGAAAAAACTTTTCCAAAAAGACGGCACCTGGGCGCTTCTTCTGCTTTTGCCCAACTTGCTCGGGTTTTTGGCTTTTACTCTGATTCCTGTCTTTGCGTCCTTTTTTCTCAGCTTTACTTCCTGGGATATGCTTACCCCGGTCAAATGGATAGGGCTCAGCAATTATGCGGAATTGATGAAGGATGAAACCTTTATCAAAGTGTTCTGGAACACCATTTATTTCGCCGGTGTATCCGTTCCGCTCGGCATCGTCATTTCCTTGCTGCTCGCCGTTGCCCTGGACCGAATCAGCTTGAAAAAGTTTTACCGCGCCGCCTATTTTCTGCCCGTGGTCTCTTCTATGGTGGCCATCGCGGTCGTATGGCAGTTCATTTACAATCCTGAATACGGGATTATGAACTACGTATTGAGCTGGTTCGGCATTCAAGGTCCCGACTGGCTGACAAGCACCGTATGGGCAATGCCTGCTGTCATTTTGACAAGCGTATGGAAAAATCTCGGCTTTAACATGCTGATCTTCCTGGCCGGGCTTCAAGGCATTTCGGATGACTACTATGAAGCGGCGGACCTTGATGGAGCAAATACGTATCAGAAATTTTTCTGCATCACCGTGCCACTCTTATCGCCGACGACCTTTTTCGTTACCGTTATGTCGTTCATCGCTTCATTCCAGGTGTTCGATACCATTTTCCTCATGACCCAAGGCGGACCCGCGCGTTCCACTTCCGTCATCGTTCATTACTTGTATGAGCACGGCTTCAAATATTTCAATATGGGCTATGCAAGCGCAATGGCCTATGTCTTGTTCTTCATGATGTTCGTCATTACGATGATTCAATTCTGGCGCCAAAGAAAATGGGGAGAAAGCTGAGGAGGGAAAGAACCGTGAAACAAAGCTTACCAACCAAGATTATTGCGCACACCATCCTGATGCTTGGGGCCATCACGATGATTATTCCCTTCCTATGGACGATCAGCACCTCGCTGAAGCAGCTCAGTGAAGTGTTCATCTTTCCTCCCAAGCTTTTTGGAGAGAAATTGATGTGGGAAAACTTCTTGCGGATATCGGACCGGTTTCCTTTTGAGACGTATTTCCTGAACAGCTTGAAAATCACCGTTATCGTCGTCATCGCCCAGCTTATTACCAGTTCTATGGCCGGATTTGTATTTGCCCGGCTCAAGTTCAAATATCGTGAAGCGCTGTTCGGCTTGTATCTCGCCACCATGATGATCCCGGCGCAGGTTACGCTGATTCCCAACTTTATCATCATGCGCAACTACAATCTTATCGACACGCACTGGTCGCTCATTTTACCGGCATTGGTATCGGCCTTCGGCACGTTCCTGATGCGCCAATTTTTCATGAATATTCCCGGATCGCTGGAGGAAGCCGCCAAAATAGACGGCTGCTCGCCGTTCGGCGTGTACTGGCGGGTATTTGTTCCGCTGTCGAAACCGGCTATGGCAACCCTCGCCGTGTTTGTGTTCATGGGCATGTGGAATGAATTTTTGCACCCTCTGATCTATATCAATACCCAGGAAATGATGACGCTGCCTCTTGGGCTTGCCGCTATGCAGGGGATGTATAAAACCGATTGGCCGGTATTGATGGCAAGCACCGTGCTGTCCATCGCTCCGCTGATTGTTATTTTCTTGCTGGCTCAGGATTTCTTTATCAAAGGTGTAACGCTCTCCGGTCTGAAGGGCGAATAACGGAAAACGGAAAGGATAATGAACATGAGCAAATTGGAAAATAAGCTTAACTTACCTTTGAAAGCCGTAAGTTTGAAACAAGTGACGATTCAGGATGATTTCTGGTCTTCCCGCGAGAAGAATGTGATCGAAACGGTTGTTCCTTATCAGTGGAAAGCATTGAATGACGAGATTCCCGGTGCCGAGCCGAGCCATACGATCGAGAATTTCCGTCTCGCGGCGGGGGAAGCGGAGGGTGAATATTACGGAATGGTTTTTCAGGACAGCGATCTTGGCAAATGGCTGGAGACCGTAGGCTTCGTCCTCTCCGGACGCCGCGATCCGGAGCTTGAGAGTATTGCCGATAACGTGATCGATCTGCTCGGACGTGCGCAGCAGCCCGACGGCTATTTGAACACGTACTATATCGTCAAAGAACCGAACGCCCGTTGGACCAATCTCAGGGACAATCATGAGCTTTACTGCGCCGGGCACTTGATGGAAGCGTCTGTAGCCTATTACGAAGCAACGGGAAAACGAAAGTTTCTTAATATTATGAGCCGGTATGCGGACTACATCGCAACGGTCTTCGGAGACGAGCCCGGCAAGAAACGCGGCTACGACGGTCACCCTGAAGTTGAACTGGCGCTGGTGAAGCTTTATCAAGCAACAGGTGAAAGAAAATATTTAGACCTTAGCAAGTTTTTCATCGATGAGCGGGGACAAAAACCCCACTTCTTCGATCAAGAGGCAAACGAAAGAGACGAGTCGGAAGTTCCCGCCAGAGGCAAAAAGAAACGCGAATATGATTATTTCCAGGCTCATCTCCCCGTACGGGAACAAAAAACGGCGGAAGGACATGCCGTTAGAGCGGTTTATCTTTACAGCGCTATGGCGGATCTGGCTGTTGACTATAACGACGACTCGCTGCTTCAAGCTTGTAAACAATTGTGGAACGATGTGGTGCGCAGGAAGATGTACGTAACCGGCGGCATCGGTTCCTCCGAATACGAAGAAAGGTTTACAGTTCCCTTCGACCTGCCGAACAACCGCGCCTACACGGAAACCTGTGCCGCGATCGGCTTGATGTTCTGGGCGCAGCGCATGCTTCAAATCGAAAAGGACCGCGAATATGCCGATGTGATGGAACTGGCTTTGTACAACGGAGTGTTGAGCGGCATTTCGCTCGACGGCAAAAGCTATTTCTATGTCAACCCGCTTGAGGTGTGGCCGGCAACCGCAAATTTCCGTCATGATATGTCAACCGTGAAGGTGACAAGGCAGCCTTGGTTCGGCTGTGCCTGCTGCCCGCCAAACATCGCCCGATTGATCGCATCGTTGGGTCAATACATTTATTCCAAAAATGATAGTGACCGTGAATTATACGTTCACCTGTACATTGGAAGCAAGCTTGAGCTGGAAATCGACGGTCACCGCGTACAGGTGACCCAACAAGCAAACTATCCGTGGAACGGTCAGGTCTCCCTGGAACTGACTTTGGAGCAATCCGCTGATTTTGCCGTAGCTGTGCGCGTTCCGGGCTGGTGCAGAAATGCCGCCATTACCGTAAACGGTCAAGAAACGGATATTTCGCAGCAGGAGAAAGGATATGTGAAAATCCAACGGACCTGGCAAAACGGCGACCGGATTGAATTAGTGATGGATATGCCGGTTGAGATCGTTCACCCGCATCCGAATCTGCGTGAAAACGCCGGGAAGGTCGCGCTGCAGCGCGGACCGGTCGTCTATTGCCTGGAGGAGGAAGACAACGGCCCGAATCTGCAGGACATCGTTCTTCCGAGCGACGCCGAATTCGATGTTCATTTTGAGAAAGGGCTGTTCGGAGGTGTTTCGGTCTTGACGGGCAGCGGCTTGCGCAGCGAAGTCCAAGCCGGGGATGAGCACAAGCTTTATACCACACAAGCCTTTGATAAAGTTGCTGCACCTCTCAAAGCCATCCCTTACTTTGCTTGGAGCAACCGTACACCTGGCGAAATGACGGTCTGGATCCGAAACCATAACTAATTGGAGGGATTTATTGAGCATTGGGAGCCGCAGCATCTGGGCTTTGAGCACAAAAGATGAGGCTGCCGGGCATCGCTCGGCAGCCTTATCTTTTGTTTCGTTCACGTCTTCATGTTCTCTCCGCGACATCATAAATGACCCGGGCTATTAAATCCTGTTTATAGTTTCCGAAACTTTGTCCGTAAATGGTAAGACCGCCGACACGGCCGGATTCGGACACGCCGATCTTGAATTTGATATCCGCATTCTGCTTCAGCTGAATATCGGCTATCGTTAATTTAGAGATTAGACAGCCGTCGATAAAGGTGCCGTTCTCATTAATGCGCAACAATTTCAGCAGTCCATACTGATTCAAATGGGGCGGCCACCACTTCGGGTTGTAGGTTCCGCGTTCCCTTCCGAAATCGCCGGGCGACGTCCACACGCCGAGATCGACGCCATTGACACTGAATATGAGGTCCGAAGGGTAATCGTCATTGTAAGTGGGCGCTTCGGAACCAAGCTCCATAATGAATTGAAGCTCCCTGAGACGTTGGTTCGACTTTAGGTAGTTTGGAATCCGATACTCCAAGTAACCTTTCGTCAGCCAAACGATTCCCGCGTTGATATGCTGAGGATCGGCAAAATACCGCGGGTTGTCGAATTCGCCTACTATGCTGTCCTTGGTGGCGAGTCCGCATGTCGCTTCCGCGTAATAGTCGCAATAATGGCCGACTTTAATTTCCACTTCGTAAACGTTTATATTTTCTGTGCTTTTGTTCCTCAAATCAACGGTAAGCATCTCTTCGTTCAAATAACAGATTTTCTGGATGCCGTGCCGTCCGACTGCGGTCGTTATGTCGATGAGGCCGCTCTCTTCAAGCTTCTTGATATGCATCGTAATCGCGCCATTGGTCAGTCCAAGCTTCTCGGCGATCTCATTTAAGTTCAAGCAGTCGTATTTCGTCAATAGCTCCAAAATTTCAATCCGGATTTCAGAACTCAATGCTTTGAAGATGCTCAAGCCCGAACGCAGTTCTTTAATTTGTATCATCGGAACGCATCCTCTCTAGCTTGTAATTGTTTTAATTTATTATAAATCAAAATAATAGAGATGAGAAGAAAAAGGTTGGTTAGTAAACAAAACTTTTACGGAAAGCGTATTCAATTTCTTATTGACAGAAAAAATGGCAGTATATATTATGTAAGTATAAAATGTTTTATATTTATTTAAACTAAATGGTTCCAATGTGTAAAATGAATACGCTCACCCTGCTTGCCGGCTTCAATCCCGAAAGGGATTAAGTATAACAACCAATTTTTTGAGGGGGAAAAGAAATGAAAAAGCAACTGCTTACAGTACTTTCTCTTCTAGTAATGCTAACCGCTATACTGTCGGCTTGTGGCGGCAACAACAGCGGAAACACAGGTGAGAAGAATGGAGAGACAAACACTAAGACAGACGGCACCGCGACGAAATTGGAATTCTGGACATTCAATGAGCTTCATCAGACGTTCTACGAGGATATGGCTAAACGCTGGAATGAAGTGAACCCTGATCAAAAAATTCAACTGGCAGCCAATACTTATCCGTATGACGATATGCATAACAAACTTTTGGTAGCGCTTCAATCCGGAACAGGCGCTCCTGATATCACGGATATCGAGCTTAACAAGTTCCCGAATTTCCTTAAAGGCGAGCCGCAGCTTCTTCCGCTCAATGATGTAGTAGAGCCGGAGTTGAATAACCTGGTCCAGTCAAGGATGGATATTTACGCCAAAGACGGTCAGTACTACGGTATTGACTTCCACGTCGGAGCTGCCGTTATCTATTACAACAAAGAAATTCTCGACAAAGCGGGCGTAAACGCCGATGATATCAAAACATGGGCTGACTACGAAGCTGCGGGCAAAAAAGTTCTGGACGCAACCGGCGTTCCAATGACTACGCTGGAAACAGCCGACTTGTGGTCTTTGTGGCCGCAAGTTTCCCAAGCGCCTGGCAATGACGATTTTCAAACGGCTGACGGACAAGTGAACATCACGAGCCCGCTCGTTCTTGAACCGTTGAAATGGCAGCAAAACCTGCTGAAATCCGGCATTGCGATTCCTGCACCGGGCGGCAACCACCACAAAGAGGAATATTACGGCCTGATGAACAGCGGTGGCGCGGCTTCTCTCTGGATGCCGATGTGGTATATGGGACGCTTCACGGATTACATGCCTGATCTGAAAGGCAAAATTATTATCAAACCTATGCCAGCTTGGAAAGCCGGCGAACCGCGTTCCGCAGGTATGGGCGGTACAGGTACGGCAGTAACGAAGACGACGAAACATCCAGAACTGGCAAAAGCATTCCTTGCTTTCGCAAAACTTTCCAAAGAAGGAAATATCGAGATTTGGAAGCAGTTGGGCTTTGATCCGATCCGTTCCGACGTATGGACAGATCCGGCGCTCAGCGAGTCTAATAAATTTACGGAATATTTCGGACCCGACATCTTTGACGTGCTTAATGAAGTGAAAGAGGAAATCGAAGGCGTAAACATCAACGAAACGACGCCGATGATCTCGGACGCCTTCAGAACGTCGGTACTCGTACGCATACTCCTTGACAACGAAGATCCTGAGAAAGTACTGAAGGAAGCTGCCGGGCAACTGAAATAATATGACTTAATAGGTGTCACTGGCCCAATTGGGCTAGTGACACTGTTATTCGAAAGGAGGGCCAGTGATGGAAAACAGCTCGCCGAAAACCACGAAGAAGATTTCAGGTATTTTGTATAATCAAAAGATCGCCCCTTACGTGTTCGTACTGCCTTTTCTTATCTCATTTGTCATTTTTTTTGCCTCCCCGGTCCTATCAGCCATTAATATGAGCTTTCAGTCCGTTCTTCCCGGACAAGTCGAATATATCGGTCTCGATAATTATAAGAAGCTTTGGAATCCAACCTTTTTGAAAGCGCTGATGAACAGCAGTAAATATACCTTTTATACGCTGCTGATTCTCATACCAATACCATTGATTCTGGCTGTATTCTTGAATTCCAAGGTGATGGTCGCCAAAAACTTTTTCCGCTCCACCCTGTTTGTTCCCGCGCTGACTTCCGTTGTTGTTGCGGGCACCATCTTTCGGCTTGCTTTCGGCGAGCTGGAAGGTTCACTTATGAATACGATCATTTCCTACTTCGGCATTGAGAAGCAGCGTTGGCTCGGCAAGGAAAACTTGGCTATGATCACGCTCATTACCCTTGCCGCTTGGCGTTGGATCGGGATCAATCTGCTTTATTTTATGGCGGGACTTCAGAACATTTCTAAGGAATTGTACGAATCAGCTGAAATCGACGGCGCCTCAACTTGGGATAAGTTTCTCCGCATTACGGTTCCCCTGTTGAAGCCAATCACCATTTATGTGTTCACGATCAGCATTTACGGCGGCTATTCCATGTTTACGGAGAGTTACATGCTGTGGGCCGGAAACCGCTCGCCGAACGATATCGGGTTGACCATAGTCGGCTATCTGTACCGCAACGGTCTGGAGCAGAACAATTTGGGCCTCGGCTCGGCTGTCGGTATCGCATTGCTTGTCATTACGTTTATCATCACGATCACCCAGCTTAAATTTTTCGGCATGTTCAAGAAGGAGGAGTAAACGATGGGTCAAGAAGAGAAAACCAAATGGTCGCTCAATACGGTACTGCTTCTTCTCCTGTTTATCGTTTTTGCGGTATTCGCGTTGTTTCCGCTTGTCACGCTGACGATCGCCTCCTTTAAACCGGCGCAGGAACTGATGAGGTTCGGTTTGAACTTGAAGATCAGTCCGGAAATTTTTTCATTTAAGAACTATACTTACCTGTTCTCAGGCAAGTCGCTGTATTTAACCTGGTACACGAACAGCTTAATCATCACCGCAGTATTTACGGGTCTCTGTTTGTTTCTGTCATCCATGGTCGGATATGGTTTGGCCGTATATAATTTTAAGTTTCGCAACGTCATTTTTGCCTTAGTGCTCGTAACGATGATGGTGCCGCTTGAAATCATCATTTTGCCTTTGTATAAGCTTTCGATCTCGCTGAAACTGATCAACAGTATGTGGGGGGTTATTCTCCCGTTTGTAGTAGCGCCGCTGCCGATCTTCTTCTTCCGCCAGTATGCGAGCGGACTGCCTAAGGACTTTCTGGATGCGGCGCGTGTGGACGGTACTACTGAGCTGGGTACCTTCTTCCGCATCATGATGCCGCTAATGGCGCCTGCTTTCTCATCCATGGCGATTTTGCAGGCATTGTTTGCATGGAATAACTTCCTCTGGCCGCTAATTGTACTGCGGACAAATGAACAGCTGACGATTCCGATTGGTCTCGCCACGCTGCTGACGCCTTACGGGAATAATTTCGACATGCTGATTTCGGGGGCCGTTATGGCGATCATTCCAATTCTAATGGTATTCCTGTTCTTCCAACGGTATTTCATCGAAGGGATGACAGCAGGCGGCGTCAAAGGATAACTTACCAGTATATGCTTTCGGTTCAAACTAATATTCCTACAAGAAGAAAGGTGATTTTATGACACTTAAAGCGAAAATGACACTTGAAAAAGATTTTATGATATCCGAAATCGATAATCGTATTTATGGTTCCTTTATAGAACATCTTGGCCGCGCGGTATACGGCGGCATTTATGAGCCTGGACATCCCGAAGCCGATGAGAACGGATTTCGCCAGGATGTCAGCAAGCTGATCACCGATCTTCAGGTTCCGATCGTCCGGTATCCCGGCGGAAATTTCGTGTCCGGCTATAACTGGGAGGACGGCGTAGGTCCAAAAGAAAACAGGCCGAGAAAGCTTGATCTGGCCTGGCGCGTAACCGAAACAAACCAATTCGGCACGAACGAATTCGTCGATTGGGCGCGCAGCGTAAACACAGAAGTGATGATGGCGGTCAATCTCGGAACTCGCGGGATCGACGAAGCCCGTAATCTTCTCGAATACTGCAACCATCCGGGCGGAACCTATTGGAGCGACCTTCGCAAGCAGCACGGCTGGGCGCAGCCTCATGCCATCAAAACCTGGTGCCTAGGCAACGAAATGGACGGCCCTTGGCAGATCGGGCACAAAACGGCTGACGAATACGGCCGTTTGGCGCTTGAAACAGCGAAAGTCATGAAGTGGGTCGATCCGACGATCGAGCTTGTCTCGTGCGGAAGCTCCAATACGGGCATGCCTACTTTCCCGCAATACGAAGCGGCATCGCTTGAGCATACTTACGAAGCGGTAGACTACGTATCGCTTCATCAGTATTACGGTAACCGCAACAACGATACGGCCAGCTATCTTGCGTATTCACTTGACTTGGACCACTTCATCAAAACGATCAAATCGGTATGTGACTATATTAAAGCGAAGAAACGCAGCAAGAAGACGATCAATCTCAGCTTCGATGAGTGGAACGTATGGTTCCATTCCAACGAAGCCGACAAAAAGATCGAGCCGTGGTCCATTGCGCCTCCACAGCTGGAGGACGTCTACAACTTCGAGGATGCTCTTCTTGTCGGCAGCATGCTCATTACGTTGATCAAACATTCGGATCGCGTTAAGATTGCTTGTCTGGCACAGCTTGTTAACGTTATCGCTCCGATCATGACGGAGAGCGGCGGCGGTTCTTGGAAACAAACGATCTATTATCCGTATCTGCATGCATCTGTTTACGGCAGAGGCATTGCGCTGCAGCCCGTCATTTCGTCACCGAAATACGATTCCAGACAATTCACGGATGTTCCTTACTTGGACAGCGTAGCCGTGTACAACCCGGATAGCGAGGAAGTTACCGTGTTTGCCCTCAACCGGAGTCTGGAGGAAGCAATGACTCTGGAATGCGATATCCGCAGTTACCCGGGTTTTGGCGTAATCGAGCATATCGTGCTTGAAAACGATGATCTGAAAGCTGTAAATACGTTTGGTAAAGAAGCGGTGAAGCCGCATAACAATGGCCATTCCGCCGCTATTGACGGCTTGCTCCAGGCATCGCTGCCGAAGCATTCCTGGCATGTCATCCGCCTCGGCAAAAACAGGGGATGAGTATTTTCTTAACGTGTTGATCGGGATGTTGCTTACACTTGTTGCTTGCAGCATTCCGGAGTAACGAAAGGGGAACCTGCAGAATGGAAATCAAAGTCACCTTTGATCCCTAGCGCATAACGGGACAAAGAGATGCGCGTATACCCCTGATGTTGGCAGCTGGCCCATGCTGCAACCTGTGTGGCGGCCAAAGAAATGATCCGGCTGCTGCAAGGGCATTAATCGTTATTGGTGTAGCAATAAAATAAAGTATTAGACTAGAAATTATCAAGACCAAAATTTAAGAAAATCAAATAACATAAAGGGTTCTACATATTATTCCTAACTAATATGTGGACCCTTTATGTTAAACTATCGACAACATTACACCATCGAATATACTAATCTTTTAATCCCTTTCCACCCAGAATCTGCGGCAAATATTTTTCAACCCTTGACTCTCGAGTTTTGGATTGTTTGGGTTCAGAAAAATAAAAAATGTATGCTCTTTGCCGTCCCGGCGTCAATGCTTCAAAGGCTGTTTTCCGTCGCCTAAATCCTGCAGCGTTCAGGTGACCGTTGGTGTCGTGTCAAGCAGTTTGACGAGATATTAGTGAAAGCGAACACGGGTATTCGGGAATTGGCGTGATAACGTCCGACATTGCACGAATAACAAAAAGCCCCGAGTAACGGGGCTAGTCAACAGTCTTAGCGAGTGTATGTCAATCATACGCTCGCTTTTTTTTATAGAGGGGATCATAGAAATTACTCGGCCTTTTTGAGATTCATCCATCGGAACAGGCTCACTTTGCCGGTTGCATCACACTGCGTGCATTCAATTAAACCGCTTCCATTACAGGCCATACACTTTCCATGTCCATAGCCCAATCCATCACCATTGCAGTCGGCGCATTTTGACTTCCCGGTTCCATCACATGGTTTACACTTCATCATTGTTCCTCCTTCACTGTTTTTTAAATAATGAGGAGCCCGCATAACGGTGTAACGAGATGTAGACGAGTCAAAACTATCATATCATTCTCTATTTGGAGAAAGCAAAACCGATATAAATGGTTTATTTGCGATACATCCTGAAGAAGTCGGACTATTCTGAAATATTCTCCCGCATTCTCCAAATTCCTTATTATGTTAGTCCATCAAGCGGAGGAAACGGTTGGCATGGCATTTCGATTGCAAGGGCGGCATTGTAATTCGGTAAATTAAAACGTAAAGTAAATGATAAGGCTTCACAAGGTGTTCAACCGCCTAGGGGGCTTCTTTTTTAGACACGATGGGGGACGAAGGCGCATGAGAATAACGAGGCAGCTTGCTGATATCATTGTTAAAAAGACGAAGGAACTGACCCTGATGAACATGAATGTCATGGACAGGAATGGAATGATCATCAGCTCCAGCGATCCGCAGCGAATTGGAACACTTCATAAAGGGGCTATTGAAGTAATAAGAACCGAGGATGAAATAATCATTTCGCAGGAAGATACAATGAGGTGGGCGGGGACGAAGCCTGGGATCAATATGCCCATTTTTTTTCAAAATGAGCTTGTCGGGGTCATCGGGATTACCGGACAGGAAGCGGAAGTCATCCCGTTCGGCCGGGCTGTGAAAATGATGACAGAAATGCTGCTGCAGCAGGCGTATTTAACGGAACAAATCGAGATGAAGGCACGAGCCAAGGCATATCTGGTGCAAGAGATGATTTCACCCTCGGAGCAGACATCGAAGGATGTATTGCTTGCCAGAGGGCAGCTGCTCGGTATCGATCTTACTTTACCCCGGTCCATGATGGTTATCCATGTTGAAGTGAACGATAATATGACAAGCGATCTCGATCAAAGCTATTATCGCTTTTCAGAAATTACCCGTTTGTTCAACAACCCAAAGCAGACCTTGCTTGCTCAATTAGGCCTCGACCACTGGGTTGTCATTCCTGAAATTGCAGGTTGCAAAAATGAAAAGCAAGCCAAGGAGGAATTGCTTCACATTTCCTCAAAAATTGCAGCTTTCATTTCGAGCCGGTTTAAAACTGATGCGCAAATTGCAATTGGAAAAGGTTGTAAAAATGTAGATGAGCTCGCGAAATCATTTCAGGAAACGCTAAGCTTATTGAAGATTATTCATAAGTATCCGGAAAAAGGGCAGGTCATGCATATCGATGATGCTGCGCTTGAGTTGATTTTGGGGGAGATATCCGAGACGTCCGGGGAACGGATCATTCGCGAAACATTAGGGGAGCTGCAGCGATATCCTGATCTACTGAATACGCTGCAGTCGTTTTATGACAGTGACATGAACCTTAATGAAACAGCCCGCAAGATGGGGATTCACCGAAATACGCTTATGTATCGTTTCGACCGGATCGAGAGTCTAATCCATGCAAATCCAAAGCAGTTCCGTCAGGCGGTGCGGATCCAATTAGCACTTATGCTGTATAAATACAAGTTGTAAGAGGTTGCAATAGATAATACTTGTGCACAGTGCACTAAAAATGTCGAAAATTTAGACTTGAACTCGTATGCTTTACACATTGAGCGGTGAGGCAATGTTCTATATAATCACAATAGGTTAAAAAGGAGGGAACATAATCGACATGAAAATTGTCATTGCACCGGATTCTTATAAAGGCAGCCTCTCGGCCAAAGAAGTTGGGCTCGCTATTGAAAGGGGAGTTAAGCGGGCAATAAATGAAAGCGCTACCACCGTCGTTGTTCCGATGGCCGATGGCGGCGAAGGCACGATGGACTGTCTGATTGATGCCACAGGCGGGCGTTTCTTGGAAGTTATAGCGAAAAACCCGTTAGGCCGGGACATCAAATCGGGAATCGGCATACTGGGAGACGGCAATACTTGTGTCATCGAAATGGCCATGTCCTCTGGATTATATTTGATCGGGGAGCACGAAAGGAACCCATTGTATACAACGACATACGGCTTCGGTCAGCTCATCGAAGCCGGCCTCGACCATGGCTGCAGGCATTTTATACTTGGCCTGGGCGGAAGCGCGACGAATGACGGCGGGGCGGGAATGCTGCAAGCTTTGGGAGCGGAACTGCTTAACCAGGATGGCCAGCCGTTAGGTTTTGGGGGAGGCGAATTAGGCAAGATTTCAGAAATTCGTCTGGAAGGATTGGACCCGCGTATTGCTGAAAGCGAGTTCATCATCGCTTGCGATGTAAATAGCCCGTTCGTCGGCCCTAGCGGAGCATCGGCCGTTTTCGGACCGCAAAAAGGCGCGACGCCTGAGATGGTGCGGCAGCTTGATCTGAACTTGAAGCATTTTGCCGATTTGATTGAATGCGCGAAAGGTATCGCGATACATGATATTCCCGGAACAGGCGCGGCAGGCGGCTTGTCCGGCGGAATCCTTGCTTTTATGGATGGCCAATTGGAATCAGGCATCTCGATTGTTACTAGAATGACGGATCTCGAATCGGCCATTCAGGATGCGGATCTTGTCATTACCGGGGAAGGGCAGGTTGATTTTCAGACTGCAAGTGGCAAAACGCCGTGTGGAGTTGCGCATGCAGCGAGGAAACACCAAGTGCCTGTCATTGTTTTGGCCGGATCCATCGGACAAGGTATCGAAAGCTTGTATGAGCATGGAGTATCGGCGGTAATCAGCATTCTGAATCGACCGATGCCGCTTGACGAGGCTATGGAGCTGACCGAAACGCTGTTGGAGCAGGCGGCAGAGCAAGTCGTTCGCATTTACAATATACGAGGGGGATTACTATGAACCAAGCAGGATTTGGCCCTGAAATTGTTCAACTGGGACCTGTTATTTTAGTACTATTGCTTTTCAGTATCGTCTTTATCGTGTATGCAACGGCGAAATGGAAACTTCATCCTTTTTTATCCATCATCAGTTCAACCTATATCCTTGCGCTCGGAACGAACCTGATTGGTGAAATTAACGGAGTCGAAGCCCCGATTATTAAAGATATAGGGGCAACCGTTTCCGGAGGCTTCGGCGGCATTATAACAAGTATCGGTCTTGTTATTATTTTCGGTACGATCATTGGTAAAATTTTGGAGAAAACCGGCGCTGCAGTCAAGATGGCTGAGGTCGTGCTCCGATTGCTCGGTGACCGGCATCCGGCGATTGCCATGTCCATTATCGGTTGGATTGTTTCGATTCCCGTGTTTTGCGATTCAGGGTACGTTATTTTGTCTTCTCTGAAAAAGTCGCTGGCAAAGCGCTCAGGCGTGAACGTCGTAACGCTTTCTGTTGCTTTATCTACGGGGTTGTATGCTACGCATACTCTTGTTCCTCCTACACCAGGACCGATTGCGGCTGCGACAAATGTAGGTATCGGACCCGATGGGCTGTTCTGGGTCATTGTTATCGGTTTAATCGTGTCCATACCTGTTGCTTTTGCCGGTTACGTATGGGCCCGAAAAGTAGCGGATAAGCTGCCTTCTACCCTTGACGAGACGACAGAAACTTTTGAGGAATATAAAAAGCGCTTTGGCAAGCTGCCTTCCGCTTGGGCTGCATTCGGACCGATCGTTGTACCGATTATTTTGCTCGCACTAGGTTCTTTAGCTAATTTCCCGGTCGGAGTTGACGCCGCAGGCAATAAAATATTGCTCATGAGCGGCTTCTCCAACACACTGTTTACTTTCCTTGGCTCTCCGGTTAATGCCTTGTTTATCGGCGTTCTGTTAGCGATCTTTACCTTGCTTCCGAAGCGCAACGAAGAAAATTTGACGAAGCTGATGGGTGAAGGCTTGATGGATTCCGCTATCATCATTATGATTACAGGAGCAGGCGGCGCACTGGGAGCAGTCATTAAAGCGACGCCAATTGCCGACTATGTGAAATCGCTGATCGACGGCAACGCAGCATTCGTAGGAGTAGGCGCATTGATTCTTGCCTTTATTATCGCAGCTGTTCTTAAAACGGCACAGGGCAGCTCAACCGCATCGCTCGTTATCACATCGACAATTATGATGCCTTTGCTTCCGTCGCTGGGGTTGACTGAAATGATGGGAACAGTTCCAATCGGACAAATGCTTACTGTAATGGCTATCGGCTGCGGCGCGATGGTGGTCAGCCATGTGAACGATTCCTATTTCTGGGTCGTCACCCAATTCTCCGGCATGAAGCTGAATACCGCTTATCGGGCGCAGACAATGGCTACGCTTGTACAAGGAGTTGTGGGCATTATAGTTGTAGCTATATTAGGTGTCATTTTCCTTTAAGTCATCATTCATTAAAATGACAGGGTACCTGAAATTGATCGTTAGTTATATAACGAAACTGAAAGAGCTCATGCTGACATAGCGTGAGCTCTTTCACATTCATTTAAAGGATATTCAAATGGCGTCACGAAAGATATATTTGGGATTTGAATATTCCGGACAAACTTGCCTATTAAAGGAGGGATTACATGTATACGCTGCTTGTCGTGGACGACGAAAAATGGGTTCGGCAAGGCCTTTCTTTAACCATTGATTGGATGGCGGAAGGAATTGAGCTTATCGGGGAAGCGGAGGATGGAGAAGAAGCGCTTCATAGAATACAGATGGATTCGCCTGACATTATTATTACGGATATTAAGATGCCCAGGATGGATGGATTAGAGTTAATTGAAGCATTAAGGAATCAGCAAAAGAAAGCACATGTGATCATTATCAGCGGCTACAACGATTTCCATTATGCTCAAAAAGCTTTGAAATACGGTGCATACGATTATGTTTTGAAACCAATCGAGGAAACGGCGCTGCTCGAAGTGGTACGCAGGTGTGTAGGTGATCTGGAACAAGAGAACAAACGTCACCTGCATCTAAAGGAGATGTCAGGGCGTATCCGTGAAAGTTTGCCTCTCGCCCGTCAGCATTTTTTGGAAATGCTGCTGCTTGGTCGTACTACCGATACAATAGGGGATCAAGAAGCTAGGTGGCAGACCTTAAATATGGCCTTGAATCCGGATTGCCTGACTGTTCTTACGGTTAAAATCCATCATTGGGGGTCAAGGGCTGAGTGTGAAAGAGACCGTTCATTGATTCGTTTTGCTCTTGGCAATATTGCCGAGGAAATTTCCATGAACTGGGGACAAGCTGTTGCCTGTCCATTAGACAATAACGCGGATACGGAACTGGCTGTGTTGTTTTCGCACGGAATCAGCGCTTACGACAAGGTAAGCTGTATCAATGATGCCTTCTCAAATGGAATGATAGCGTTGGTTCATGCAGCGAAGCATTATTTAGGCATAACCATAAGCATAGGAATCAGTAATGCAGGGAACATGATGAAACTGGCACAATGCTTTGAGGAAGCGCTGAATGCCTGCTCTTTTGCCTTCTATGACGGTTTCGGGAAAGTGTACGATTCGGCACGGCTTCCTATAATAGAAAACAAGCTTCACGCTTATAACGGTCCTGACGGTTCGTGGGAAACAAGGCTTAATCAAGCCATGAGGCTAGGGGATAACAGAGCTATCCATGAATTGGCCGGGCAATTGATCGAGCATTTGCAATCTGCGCGTGAACAAAGTTCACCGCTTAATGTTTCTCGCGGTTTAAGGGTACTGCTCCAGAGTGTAGTGAAAAAGTGGGAGGCGGCGCATCCGTTTATGAAAGCGCCGGGTATAGACATTTTCAACGAAACCATTTTAAACAAGGATTTCACTCTAGCGCAGCTTAGAGAAGAATTGCCGGTTGTCCTCCTGCAGTGCGCTTGCGAATCGCGAGGTACCGGCAATCATAAAAGAATCGTCGAGTTAGGGATGCATTATTCCCATTTGCACTATATGAAAGGGATAACGATGAACGATGTGGCCGAACATCTTTGCCTTAACCCTTCCTATTTCAGTAAAGTGTTTCACGAGGAGGTCGGGGAAACATACAGTAAATATCTTATACGATTGCGAATGGATAAGGCGAAACAACTGCTGAAGACGTCCACGCTCAAAGTCTATGAAATCGCCGAAAAAGTCGGGTATACCGATTTCCGCCATTTTTCCAAAACGTTTAAAGAAATCGAAGGATTGACACCTGGGAAGTACCGTGATCTTGGCATCTAATTCATCCATCCTATCGATAGAGCATTGGAGGTGCGGCATCAAAAGATGAATAATCAATCGAAGTGGCGGTTTGTCGGTTTTAAAATGTTTATTATTTATTTTGTAAGTATGACGATTTCCATTATGGTGATGGGGTATCTTTCCTATAATAAAGCAAAAGAAATTATTCAAGTGAATGTGGGCGGGGTCGCCCTGCAAACGGTTCAGCAAGCAAATAAACGACTTGAAATGATAATGGATGAATATGAAAGTCGATCGTACTTCGTTTTCAGTTACAGGGAATTGCAGAAAGGGATTTTGGGGGAATTTAGGGACAATTACGAAAGGATGCAGAATACCGAGCAAATTTCGAAGTTTTTATCCAGTTTTGCGAATTCAAAAAACGATACAGCGAATGTATTTATTTTTGGGGAATATGCCTCCTCTTATAACTATTCTTTGACAAGCAGCCCTACTTTCTCCGTTCGGTCTCCCATCGATAAAATGAAACAGGAGCAAGATTGGTATAAGGAAATAAAAGATGCTGACGGTCGAATGGTCTGGTTTGGGATCCGTCCTTCTTTTATTCAAGAAAATCAATCATCAGAGGAGGACAAGCCTGTTTTTTGCTATGGACGGGCTTTGAAAGATATTTGGGGCAATGGCGAAATCATCGGTGTATTGTTAATTGAGATCGACCCGTCCGAAATTCAACAGATTTTATCGGAAATTGATTTTAAAGCATTGGGTACGTCTATTATTGTTGATCGGGACAACAACGTTGTCGGAGACTCTGATGGCCGGAGCCTTATGCGTCCTTTCGCTCTGGAACTGGCCGCTGAAATTGAAAGTAGCGGTATAACAAATAAGGTGCTTGACGGAAAAGAGATGGTGGTTGTTTATGATCAAATGGATAAAAACGATTGGAAGCTTGTCGGGATGGCTCCGGCTGGGCAATTAGTGAAAGATTCGCGCGAGATTCGGTTGTATACCTTTTATCTTGCTATTGGATTTACGGTCGTAGCTGTCATCTTGGCTTGGACAATCGCCCGTCAAATGCATCATCCCGTTCAGATCCTGCTTCGGTCGATGCGTAAAGCCAAAGAAGGGGACTTCGAAATTCAGATCACGAATCATCGCAAAGATGAATTCGGTATTCTATTTGATAGTTTCAACATAATGGTATCCAGGATCAAAAGCTTGATCAATGAACTGTACATTCAGCGGCTTCTGAAAAAAGAAAATCAATTAAAAATGCTGGCTTCCCAAATTAATGCCCATTTTATTTACAATACGCTCGATTCGATTCATTGGATTTCCCGCATTCACAAGGTGCATGATATCAGTACGATGATATTCGGTCTGTCTAATTATTTGCGGATTAGTTTAAGTGATGGAAGGGACAAGGTTACGGTAAGGGAGGCGGTATCGTTAGTAGAGAGCTATTTATCGGTCCAAAAGGTACGTTACCAGGACAAGTTTGAGGTGAATCTGGAGGTGGATAGCGAATTATTGGATTATCCGGTTTTAAAATTCATCTTTCAACCGCTGGTAGAAAATGCGATTTACCATGGAATTGAGAATAAAAAGGGAACAGGCCGCCTCGATATTCGTTGGATTCAGAAGAACGGTCTTCTCTTCTTTGAGGTCATTGACGACGGCGTCGGAATCACTCCTAAGAAGCTGAAGCAGATTGAAGAAGCGCTTGAAAGTAATGATTTTACTCAGGAGGACCATTTTGCGCTTAAAAATATTAACAGTCAGATCAAGCTTGCTTACGGCGAACAGTACGGATTGGATTTGGAAAGCGGACTTACAGGCGGCACGAAGGTGACATTGATGTTACCATTAAGTTAAGCCGAAAAACACCCAAAAAACACACAAAAAACAAAAGTGCTCTCCTTACTTGATTATTATGAAAACGTATACAATTTAGTTAACCCGAGAGAGATTGCATAATTATTAATTTAATGACAGGGAGGCTAACTAATGAAAAGAAAGACGGGTCTAAACGCTTGGCGGAACAGGAAATGGACTTCAATTCTTCTCGGTTTCACCTTAGTGTTCACCTTGGTATTGGCGGGCTGCAGCAGCAAGAACGCAGGATCGGAAAGCGATGCCGACAACGCATCGGAGCCTGAAAAACCCGGCAGCGCTGACAAGGTTACCATTGATTTTTGGTTTCCTTGGGGCGGAGATTATCAGAAAGATTTTAAAAAGTACGTTGTCGATGAGTTTGAGAAAAAATACCCTAACATTAAAGTGAAGATGACGTTTGTAGAAGCGTCCGGCCAAACACAATCGTCGGACAAGCTGTTGACTGCAATCGCCGGAGGCAATCCCCCGGATGTAGCGCTGTTTGACCGCTTCTTAGTTGGTTCTTGGGCTGCCAAAGAGTCCCTTACAGATTTGACTGAATTTGTTGAAAGGGATGGGATAGCGTCTAATGATTACTATAAAAGCGTTTGGAACGAGAGTGTTTATGAGGATAAGGTATATGCTTTGCCTTGGGGCACCGATAACCGGGCCATGTATTACAATAAAACGATGATGCAAAAAGCAGGACTGGATCCAAACAACCCGCCGAAGACAATGGCTGAATTGGATGAAATGGCGGAAGCCACGTTTGTCAAAGGCAAAAACGGCAAATATGATGAAATTGGTTTCATACCATGGATGAATCAAGGCTTCTTATATACGCAAGGCTGGAACTGGGGCGGCGAGTGGGAGAAGGACGGTGAGCTGACGCCGAACAATCCGCAAATCGTAAAGGCTTTGGATTGGATGGCCGGATATGCGAAGAAATACGATATTGAAAATTTAACCAGCTTCTCGACCGCGATCGGCCAGACGGGAATGAATCCTTTTTGGACAGGGAAAGTGGCCTTTGTGTTCGACGGCAACTGGGTTTTGAACGATCTTAGCAAATATAAGCCCGAATTCGAATGGGGTGTGGCGCCGATGCCGGCTGCTGATGGCTATCCATCTGTTACTTGGGCCGGCGGTTGGTCATATGTTGTTCCGAAGGGTGCAAAACATACGAATGAAGCATGGGAATTTGTGAAATTTGTTGCTCATAAGGAAGGTACACTGTTATGGAACAAACGTCCGACGGCAGGCAATGATATTAGCGTTATGCCTTCCGTCAACGAAGAGCTGAAATTAGCTGAAAACCCCAACCTCAAAATATTTTTAGATATGATGCCTAATGCTTTTGCAAGACCGGTAACGCCAGTGGGTTCCTTCTTATGGAATGAAACGATGCGTGTACAAGATTTGGCCATAAACGGCAAAGGCGAAGCTCAGCAACTGCTGGATGAAGTCAAAAAGAACGTAGATGCTGAATTGGCTAAGCTTAACAAATAGCAAACGCTAATGAGGGAAGGGGAGGCTGCTCATCCCCTTCTCACCTGCTGCGCTCTTATCATCTGCTCTTAAAAGGAGGGAATGTTATTGGTCAAGCCCAAGAAAACACGATTTGAGAGAAAGATGGCATTGTACGGAGTTATTTTTACTTTGCCTTGGATACTGGGGCTGCTGCTGTTCCATGCCTATCCGCTCATCATGTCGATCTATTACAGTTTCACCTCTTACAGCATCCTTGACCCCGGGGAGTGGGTTGGTTTAGAGAACTATCAAACGATGTTCAAAGATCATGTCTTTTGGGTAAGTATTTATAATACACTCTATTTTACTGTTTTTTTCGTTCCGATCAGCATTATTTTCGGGGTAGGTCTTGCTCTTATCTTAAACTTGAAAATCCGCGGCCAAGGCATTTATCGGACGATGTTCTTTATGCCAAGCCTGGTGCCGCCGATCGCGACGACGATTATTTGGCTGTGGCTGCTCAATCCGCAGTTCGGACTGGTCAATCATTGGCTGGAACAGGTCGGAATTCCGGGTCCGGCTTGGCTGGGAAGCGAGTATTGGTCTAAACCGTCGCTCATTCTGATGAGCTTATGGGGTGTAGGACAGTCCATCGTTATTTATCTTGCGGGATTGCAAGACATTCCTCAGGATTATTATGATGCCGCTGATGTCGACGGAGCCAACATGATACAGCGTTTGAAGAATATCACATTGCCTCTTCTGACTCCTGTCATATTTTTCAACCTCATTATGGGAACGATTGGAGCCTTACAAAACTTTGTGCTCCCCTATACCTTATCGAACGGGCAGGGAACACCGGCGAACTCGATGATGTTCTATGTCATGTATCTTTATACGAATGGTTTCGGCTATTTGAAGATGGGATATGCGTCCGCCATGGCGTGGATTCTTTTCTTGATCGTAGTGATACTGACTGCGTTAATCTTTATTTCTCAGAAACGCTGGGTCTACTATCAAGGAAAAGATTAGGGGGCATAGTCGATGAAATCTCCGCAATCCGTTAAGCGAATACAAAATGCAAGTGCGCATACATTTCTTATTATAGTCGGTTTGTTCTTCTTATTGCCGTTTATTTGGATGGTATCCACCTCATTGAAACCGGATAATGAGTTATTTCTTTGGCCGCCCAAATGGATTCCCGGTCTGCTTGTATGGAGCAACTATCCCGAATCGGTAAACTACGTGCCATTCTTCAATTACTTGGGGAATACACTGACCATTTCCGGATTGGCGACTCTCGGCGTCTTGTTTGCCTGTCCTTTGGTAGCTTACGGGATTGCCCGTATCCCCTGGAAAGGCGCGAAGCCGCTCTTTGCCATAACGTTGGTCGTCATGATGGTGCCTTATCAAGTTACGATGATTCCCATCTTTATTTTATTTAAAAATTTCGGTTGGGTGGGGACAAACATTCCGCTTTGGCTGCCTGCATTTTTCGGAGCGCCGTTCTTTATCTTTTTGCTCCGGCAGTTTTTTATGGGACTGCCGAGGGAATTGGAGGATGCGGCGCGGATAGACGGGGCGTCGGAACTGTTAATTTATTGGAAGATCATGCTGCCGTTATGTAAACCTGCTTTGTTAACAATTGCTCTATTTCAGTTTATGGGAAGTTGGACGGACTATCAGGGACCATTGATTTATTTGTCGGATGAGAGTAAGTATACGATCATGTTAGGGCTGCAGGCATTTAAGACCCAGCACGGGGCTGAATGGCAAATGTTAATGGCCGCTTCTGTCTTAGTTACACTTCCGATTATCATTCTTTACTTTCTGGTTCAAAAATCCTTTATTCAAGGGATAACCTTCTCAGGTATTAAATGAAAAAATGATAATAGCAGTTAATTGGAGGGATAGGTGTTGAACAAAGTTCGGATAGGGATGATCGGAACCGGCGGCATTTCCCATTTGCATGCGTCAATTGTTGGAATTGGATGAGGTTGAAATTATTTCTATAGCGGATACGAATCCCGCCAGCCGGGATTCGTTTGTTTCGAAGTTTGAGCTGCAGGATGTGAAGCAATTTGATGATTATAAAGAGATGCTGGCTCAAGCCGATATGGATGCGGCAGTTATTTGTTCCCCGCATACGCTTCATTTTCAGCAAGCGTTGGATGTGTTGGAAAGCGGCTGCCATGTATTAATCGAAAAGCCGATGACCTGTTCCTCCGAAGAAGCTGAACAATTGATCATTGCAGCTGAACAAGCGGAAAAGCTGCTGCAGGTGTCCTACCAACGGCATTTCCTGCCGGAATTCCTCTATATCCGTCAGGCGATCACCGATGGATTAATAGGGAAGCTAACCTCAATCAACGCTACTCTTTATCAGGAATGGAAACAGGGAACAGTCGGTACATGGAGGCAAATGCCAGGTTTATCGGGCGGGGGGATGCTGATGGATTCCGGCAGCCACATTGTTGACATGCTGCTTTGGACGACAGGTATGACTCCTGTAGAGGTAAAGCCGCAGCTTCATCAGCAGGGGGCGCCTGTAGAAATCGATACCTTTACGTCGATACGCTTTGCTGAAGGGGCTATAGCCGGGTTAAACATTATAGGTTTCGCTCCGTGTTGGCATGAAACCTTTGTGTTTTGCGGTGAGGACGGCGCTATTTTTTACGATAACGGAAAGATTACGCTGCGGCGTTTGGGGGAGAAACCGATTATTCCGAAACTTCCGGAGCAAACGACGAATCAGGATAAGAGCTTCGTCGACGCCATTTTAGGACGCCATGAAGTGATGGTACCCGGTATTTTCGCGAAAAAAGTGGTTAGTCTTACAGAGATGATTTACCAATCAGCAGGCTATAAACCTTATTAGGAGAGGGATAGAACCTATGAATTTCAAATTAGGTATGCGAATTCCGCCAAAAATCGGTTCAGAAGGAATTGAAAAGGCGGCAAAATGGGCTTCCGGTATACAGTTGGATGTACTGGATGTGCCGGCGCTTACTCCGGAAGTCAAACGGAATTGCGATACAGCCGGGATCGGGATTGGTTCTGTCGATGCCGTACATATGAGTCAATTGCTGAGCAAAGACGATTCCCGCCGCGCGAATGCGGTTGAAGAAGTTAAAAAGCAAATGACCGAAATGGCTCCATTAGGCGGTCGGGTGATGTTTATGTGTCTTGTGCCGGAAGACCATAGCTTGCCTCGGCGCGAGAGCTTTGCCATTTGGAAAGATACGTTCCCGGATCTGATCCGGCATGCGGAACGAGAGGGGGTCGGTCACGGTCAAGTAAAATGGGATCAGGTTGCAGTGAGGCTGGAACGAATAGGCTACCGGGGGGCAATCAGCATCGAGCTGGAGGACCATCGCTACTGGGGTTCCATAGAATCGGAACGTCAGGGGATTGTTAAGGCGGTCGAACATTTGGAGCTGTATTTCAAATAGTTCAAACTGGAATCATAAGGAATAATAAATGAACAAGGAGCCAGCGCCGCTCTCCTCGTGGCGAACGGCATCGTCAAAGGAGACGGCACCAATCTGAAAGGAGCTTAATGGTTTAATACGGCTATTCAATGACTAATACGAAAGCGTGAGAAAAAAGCAGCCCCTCCCAAAATTGGGCGGGGGCTGCTTTTTTTCGCGAAATGCGGATAGAACACATGTTACTATGCGATCGTTGTTTTTTTACTTCACTCCGCCATATAATTCTTCTGATACTGCCCCGGCGTAAGTCCACTTCTTGGGGTTCAGACAGCAAAACGCGAAAAACGTACGCTAACGATTGTATTGCATGAAAAAGGCCTCTAAAGGTTGCGAGAAAGTCTTACTCCTTGACCGACCCGATTAATAAGCCTTTGATGAAATATTTCTGAAGGAAAGGATAGAATAGGACGATCGGTCCGATCGTCAGAATAGCAGTTGCCATTTTTACGGACTCACTCGGCAAAACCGTAGTTGGGCTCGTATTCATCATACTCTGCATCTGCTGAATCATGCTGATTTCAGAGTTTAACTTAAATAGCAGGTACTGCAGCGGATAGAGCTTCTCATTGTCAACCAGCATGATTGCATTAAACCAGTTGTTCCAGTAGCCAATGCCGTAAAACAGAGTTATTGTGGCGAGCACCGGCAGACTGAGCGGAAAACAAATACGAAAAGCGATGTAAATATCATTGGCCCCGTCAATTCTGGCCGCCTCGGTTAACGTGTTCGGAATTTGTTTCATATAGTTTCGCACTAGAAACAAGTTAAATGGATTAAACAGCATGGAAGGAATAATTAATGCCCAAATCGTGTTCTGGAGGCCCAGGCCTGAACTGATCAAATACCATGGCACAATTCCAGTGTTGAACACCATCGTGATGAAAAAAAACATCGCAAGCTGATTCCGATATTTAATATGCATGCTTGATAAAGTGTAACCGGCTAAGCCTGTAATGAGAACGGCGATGGTTGTCCCTATCACCGTAATTAGGATCGAGATGAAATAGCTTTGATAAAGCGGCGTATTGCCGAATAAAAGCAGGTTGTATGCTTCGAAGGAGAACTTCTCAGGTAATAATTGATAGCCGTTCATCTGAATCATTTTCTCATCTGTGAACGATACTATAAAAATCAAGATTAATGGCAAAGTGCACAATATAGAGAAGATGCTGATAAACATCACATTTAAAGTGTCAAACAGGCGGTTTTTAGGCATAAGAATTCACTCCTTTTTTAAAACAATGCATTGTCCGGATTTATTTTTTTGACAATTTTATTGCTGCCGTACACAAGAATGAAACCTACCACAGCCTGGTAAAGCCCGATTGCCATGGCTTGAGCGGGGTTACCGATATTTCTTAGAGAACGGAATACATAGGTGTCAATAACGTCTGTCGTTGGATATAACAGACCATTATCTTTAACAATGGCGTAGATCATGTCGAAGCTACCATACATAATTTTGCCCAGCGCTAGCAGAGAAAGAATAATAATGGTCGGAAACAGAAGCGGAATGGTGATATGTCGAATGAGCTGCCAACGATTCGCGCCGTCAATTCTGCCTGCTTCATAATAACTGCCATCAATCCCTGTAATCGCAGCTAAGTAAATAACTAGTGAAATACCGATGTCTTTCCAAACGCTAGAGCCGACCAAAATGGCCGTCCAATACTCAGGTGAGGAGTACCAGTTAACAGAACTTAGATTTAGCGATGTTAAGGTACGGTTGGCAATGCCATAATCCGTTGAAAAGATACTGTAAAGAATGTAACTAACGACAACCCATGATAAAAAATGTGGGAATAGAATAGTTGATTGTGTAATTTTTGAAAACAGACGACTTCGAAGTTCGTTAAACAAAATAGCCAATATCAGAGCGACTAGCGTACCGAATACAATGAACAGAAGGTTCAGCTTTATGGTATTAAACGTAATCTGCCAGGCGCGTGAAGAAGAAAAGAAAAATTTGAAGTTATCGAACCCGATCCAGGGTGACCCGAATATACCGGTCTTGTAATTAAACTTCTGGAATGCAATAAGCATATAAGGCATTGTCAGGTATCCGAAAATGATCGTGTATACAGCTGCAGGCAGAACAAGGATATAGGCGGTAAAATTTTTTTGAAGTTCTCTAAAGATGGAATCTCTTTTCCTTGCCTCATTCATAAATAGATGCACGTCCTCTCATAGGTTTTAATCGTATTACTGGATGTTGGCTCTACTGATTAGTTTAGGGATAAGGGGAGAGGAAGGTAAACTATGAAATTTGTAAGTTCTTTATAAATCAACGGAAATCGCATTTCATTAATTAGTAATTCCTTCGAATATGGGGGATGGACTTCAATTTTTATATATGATGTAGATATAATTAAGTAAAATGAGATCAAAAAACGGGGGGCCAAGGCCGATGCAGATTAGACAGAGGGTAATTCGTTATTCGATATATCGGAATATGTTTCTCAGTTTTCTCCTCCTCACTTCAGTCATAATAGCGATTGTATGCGCAGTGTTATTCACACTCTTCTCATGGAGTACTGCCAAGGAAGTGGGAAATATTTCCGAATCTATGCTGCAGCAGAACAGCTATGTTGCCAAAGTCATTAAAGACCAAGTGTATAATTTGGGCAACCAACTACTAAATGATAAAGAAATTGTCGCGGCGATGTTGGACAAGCAACGGGACCTTGTAAAAGAATATCATGCGGTCAATGCGCTCCGATCCATTCAAATTAATTATCCGTTTATTCAGATGATCGGAATTTATAACGGTTCCACGGAACAATATATCAACACAACAGGCGTTTCGTTTGAACAGGAAAGAGTAAGCTTATCGTTAATTAAGGAGAGCCGTAAGGCGTATTTTAATTTTACTCCGCGTCAAGTAATAGACCCTGTGCAGGGCGGCAGAACGGCAAATGTATTAACGTTTATTTTATTGCCGAGCTATTATTCGCAGCTGCCTCCCGGCGGCATAATCGTTATTAATATTGATGAAAGCTATGTTCAGAAGCTGATCGGCGGATACAAAAATTACAGTACAAACTCGTTATATGTCATGGATTTTGACGGGAACGTCGTTACGCACTCTAATTCAGAGGAATTCATGAAAAATCTTTCATCGGAATCATATGCGCAGCGGATTCTCTCTGAGGATAAAGATGCGGGGTACTTTAACATAGAAATCGAAAAGCAAAAAAACTTGGTCAGTTACGTGAAATCACCTGAAATGAACTGGGTGTTTGTAAATGTGAGCAAGTACGACAATCTGTTGTTTAATATGAACACTTTAAAATGGTCGACACTCGTCATTGCTCTCATTATGTTCGCGCTTAGCATGATTGTTTCTGTCTGGTTGACTAATCGTACATACAATCCGATTCGAAATCTCATGGATAAGATTTTCGGGCAATTTGCAGCCGAGCAGAATAACCTAAAAATTAACGAATTTGATTTATTGGATACGAAATTTTCGGATATTATCGAGCAGTTATCTGCGATGGAATCAGCCATGCCCGCAGCACAGCGCGCGGAATTGCTGAAATACTTCAAGGGAAGCCAGCTTGATCTTTCCAATAAATTTGCGCAGGACTGGGAAGGCCCTTATTTCTCAGTCATTGTTATTACGATTGATTCTTTTGAGCAATTTAGAAGAGCGCATTCTGTTAAAGCGCAATCCTTGACGCATTTTGCAATCTGCAACATGGCAGAGGAGCTCTTATCGAAGCTCTTTAAGATGAACTTGCTCATCATCGAAGAAGGTGAAATTGGTGTTTTGGTCCAACACAGTCAGGACAACTATCCGCCGGATTTAGTCGAATTGTTACAAGAACTCCAAAGTAAAATGCTTTCTTATTTCAAGCTGTCCCTTACGGCTGGGATCGGACCGGCTGTTGATTCGGTTTACCATATAAAGGAATCCTATTCAATCGCTAAAGAAAGCGTGAGAGGACGCTTTTTCGAGGGGAAAGGAAAAATTTTTGAATCCAGTCATATCGTTAATGATTTATCTGATGAGGATCGGGAATACCCCGTTAAGCAGGAGAAGAAAATGGTTGATGCGATCAGGATGAACGGAAAGCATAGAGCCGTTAGTGAAGTCGATCATTTCATAAAAGAGCTGTATCAATGCGATTATCAGCAAGCGCTATTTTTTCTTAATCAGCTAGTTACTTCATTATATAAGCAATTTAATACAGGGATGCGAAAGGACGATGCGGGCTCCGATCTGCTGCTGAATCTATTCAGAACGCTTCCGACTTACGAGACACTTGCTGAGATTAATGAGGAATTGATAAACATCGTAAATCATCTGTGCGATCAACTTAAAGAAACGTCGAATCATCAAAATATAGAAGTGGTAGAAGATATCCGGAAGTATATTAAGGAGAACTATGCTAAGCCGGATCTATCTTTGGAGTGGATGGCCGGAGAGGTAAAGCTATCGCGAGGATACTTGGGAAAGCTGTTTAAAGCGCAAATTGGAGTTTCGTTTAATGATTATCTTAACACTGTCCGGATGGAGCAGGCAAAGTTGTTACTGCTGGAAACGGATGAATCGGTCCAAGTGATCAGTGAAAAAATCGGGATCTATAACAATACTTATTTCTATACGCTCTTCAAAAAGAGTTATCACGTCTCACCCGCGCAATATCGCATTCAAATGAGCAAAAAATTAAAGAACAGTATCAAATAATGGAGGTCGGATTTTATTGCAAATCTGGATATTACTCAATATTGAAGTTTACTCCACCATTTTCTATCGCTTACACTGATTGTGCCGAATTACAAGGGCATCAATTCTACGTGAAAAAGGGAGATGGTCGAATGAAAGCAAGAAAAAAAAGCTTTGTTATTATGGCTGCTTTGTTTCTCGTAATTGCTATTCTGTCAGGCTGCGCAACATCAAATGAAAGAAATGCTGCCGGCAACCAAGGATCAAAGGATCCCGGTCAAAAGCTGCCTGTCCGATACTTGCTGCCGGGCAACGCTCCGGAAGATTTGGCTGCAGCTGTAGCCGGAATTAATAAGAAGCTTGAAGCTGATGGCTTGCAGTTGACTTATGAACCGATCTATATTCCGTGGGATGTATGGGATCAGAAAACCAATCTGATGATGTCCACTGGAGAAGAATTCGAAATTATCGCGATCATGCACGATCTGAAAAGCCCGAATGTTCTTGTCGGTAACGGGGGCATTATTCCTATTGATGATTTGTTAGAGAAACATGGCCCTGAATTGAAAAAAATGCTGCCGGATTGGATATGGGAGTCAGCAGTCATCAACGATAAGATATACTATGTCCCGAATTTCTGGATAGATACCGCGTTCAGCAACGGCATGGTGACGATGCGTTCCGATTTGCTGGAGAAGAATGGGCTTCAACCGCCGGCAACACCTGACGACTTGTTAACAGCTGCCGAAACCATTAAGAAGAACTGGCCGGAAGACGATAAGAATGTCTTTATTAAGATGCTTGATGAGCCCGCACACTACTTGCACAATACGTATGAATCTTTTCCTTTCACAGTCGTAGACAATATGATTTATGTGGATCAAGAAGGCAATGTTAAATCGTGGATCGAGTCGGAGGAATTTAAGAACGACGTCGAATATATGAGAACAGCTTACGAACGCAAACTGATCCATCCCGATGTACTGACTGTTCCGACCGAGGTTATGAGTCAGGAAGAGAAAGCGGGACGTTATCTTTACCGTCCGGGTGATGTGAGTATTGACGATCAAGTCAGAGAGCGGTTCCCTGGCGCAGAAGCGGACATTTATTATTTGGGGGATAAAACGCAATTCAGGTCTTACGCGATCCGTAATTCCAACGGTATTTCTGCTACATCCCCTCACCCAGAGGCAGGTGTACAATTTCTGAACTGGGTATACTCAAGCCAGGAAAACTTTGATCTAGTGACGAACGGGATTGAAGGCGAGCATTGGAAGGATACGGGGAAAAATCTGAAGGAAACGCTGAAGTTCAACAAGAACGGCGGTTCGGCTTATGAATTGGCTGTTTGGCTGCTTGGACATGTCGAAATGAACCGCTATCCGACGAATTATGATATAAACTTTCTTACGCGGAGAACGACCATCGCAGACGATGCAGTTAACAGTATCACCATCGGCTTCAATTTTGACCCTACTCCGGTTGCGGCTGAGTATGCGAACGTTGTAGCGGAAATGAAAACGAGTGTTGATCCGCTTACCTTCGGTGTAGTCAGTTACGATAAAGCCCATGCCGAGATAGTAAGCAATATGAAAGCGGCTGGACTTGATAAGGTTGTTGCAGAATACGAGAAGCAATTCAAAGCTTGGCTCGCATCGAAATAAGGCTCTGAAATATAGTGAATGGATAAAACGAGGTTGTTCCCTGTTGATAGGTGACAACCTAGTTTTACAAAAAAAAGCATGAGCAGCAAGGAGAGTGCAAGCATGCGTTATCGGAATCCTTCGTTATCGACAGCGGAACGGGTCGCCGATCTGCTCGGTCTGATGTCAATTGAGGAGAAAATCGGTCAGTTGATTCAGCTTTTTGGATGGAAAACCTTTCATAAAAACGGAGGCGGCGTCTCACTGTCCGATTTTTTTCAAGAAGAAGTGAAACGATATGGGGTCGGATCCTTATACGGAACATTAAGAGCCGATCCGTGGACAGAGGTGACCCTGGAGACAGGGATGTCACCCCGCGAAGGGGCAGAGGCAGTTAACTTGATTCAAAAGTATGCTGTTGAACATTCCCGGTTAGGCATACCCATTCTGTTCGGCGAGGAATGCTCCCACGGTCACATGGCAATCGGAGCGACGGTTTTTCCGGTGCCTCTCTCGATCGGATCTACTTGGAATCCGGCGCTCTATGAGCGGATGTGCAGAGCTGTGGCCGTGGAAACGCGCAGCCAAGGCGGAGCCGTTACTTACTCGCCGGTGTTGGATATTGTACGAGACCCTCGTTGGGGAAGGACAGAAGAAAATTTTTCGGAGGACCCGTTCCTTGTCGGGGAGATGGCCGTTGCCGCAGTAAGAGGAATGCAGGGTGACCGACTTGATCGTAAGGATAGCATTGGTGTGACGTTAAAGCATTTTGTTGGATACGGGGCTTCCGAAGGGGGCAGGAACGGGGCACCGGTTCATATGGGCTTGCGGGAGCTGCATGAGATTGATTTGCTGCCCTTCCGCCGAGGCGTGGAAGCGGGGGCAGTGTCGATTATGACCGCTTACAATGAGATTGACAGTACGCCATGTACCTCGAACCAGTATCTGCTCAGGGATGTGCTGCGACGGGATTGGGGCTTTAACGGCTTCGTCATTACCGATTGCGGCGCCATAAATATGCTTGAGCGCGGACATAATGTAGCGGCTAATGGAGAGGACGCTGCTGCAATGGCGCTGCGTGCGGGCGTGGACATGGAGATGTCCGGTGTAATGTTCCGCGGTCATCTTTTTAAGGCGCTGAATCGCGGGCTAATTACGCAAGAGGAGATCGATGCATCGGTGGTCTCAATCTTAACCGTGAAGTTTCGACTAGGATTGTTCGATGATCCGTATGTTAATCCCGAACAGGCAGAGATGTTGATTGGAGCTGCCGAACATAAGGAAATAGCTCGGAAGGTAGCGGCAGAAGGTTCTGTATTGCTGAAGAATGACAAGCGTTTACTTCCGCTTGCGAGGGATGGGAGGCGGATTGCGGTTATCGGGCCGAACGCCGATCTGATCTACAATCAGCTTGGCGACTACACCTCACCCCAGCCACGGGAAAAGGTCGTAACCGTACTGGATGGCATTCGTGCCAAATTGGCCGATTCGGAGGGAGACGTGCTTTACGCTCCTGGTTGCAGGGTTAAGGATGTATCGGAGGAGGGCTTCGATCAAGCCGTCGCTTGTGCCGCTGAAGCGGATATTACAGTTCTTGTGCTCGGAGGCTCCAGTGCACGTGATTTTGGAGAAGGAACAATTGACTTAAGGACCGGCGCTTCGCTGGTTACTGACCGTACTGCAAGCGATATGGATTGCGGTGAAGGTATAGACCGCGCTGATCTCCATTTATCCGGCGTACAATTGAAGCTGGCACAAGCAATACACAAGCTCGGAAAGCCGCTGGTCGTTGTTTATATTAATGGTCGGCCCATCATTGAGCCTTGGGTTGATGAGCATGCAGATGCCATTCTTGAAGCGTGGTATCCAGGTCAAGAAGGCGGCCATGCGATTGCCGATCTGTTATTCGGTGATGCCAACCCTTCTGGGAAATTGCCAATCTCCATTCCACGGCATGCGGGACAATTGCCGCTGGTGTACAACAACAAACGGACGAGAGGCCGATATCTAGAAACCGACATGAAACCCCGGTATCCATTTGGCTATGGAATGAGTTACACCGAATTTAAATATGAACATTTACGTATCCAGCCAATTGACCTAACCGATGACGTTATCGCCAAGGCGAGTGTAGATGTGATGAATGCTGGCGAGGTTGAAGGTGCGGAAGTTGTGCAGTTATATATATCGGATCTTGTAAGCTCCGTAACGAGACCTGAACAGGAATTGAAAGGTTTTAAGAAAATTGTGCTTCAGCCGGGAGAGAGCACGACTGTGACCTTTACTTTATCTGCGGAACATTTGCAACTACTGGATGCGTCGATGCAGCCTGTCGTCGAAGAAGGAGAATTTTTAGTGCGGATTGGCAGCTCTTCCGATTGTTATCTTGAGGATAGCTTGTTCGTTCGCAAATCTTGATTAATAGGCGGTAGGAGGGAGAGATTCGGAGAATCATCTGTTCCATTAAAACGCCTGGAGCTCATCCTAGGGATACAATGAAAAACAGATTTGGATCGTTATGGTTTATGTTGTAATATTATTCTCCAATTCCACTTTTAACTTAAAACGTTCTACCGTATCGGTCATATATTAATTCATTCCCATGAGTTTTCGGGAGTCACTTCTTTTGACGTTGGCCACGATCACCGGTATGCAGGCAGGACGGAACTAGCGCCTTCGGGAGTTCAACATGTTCATCATTATTGTACCTTTACGTCCGTGGATAACGATCATAAGCATATCATTAAAGGAACGACCGGACCCGCCATACCGCTTCGGGGAGGCGGACACTACCATTATTTCGAAGGCTGTACAACGCTCAGCGGTTTGACCCCTCATTCACATCAGTATTGCGGAAAAACAGGCAACGAATCGGATTATTGTTAACGGACAAAAGCGACGATTTCCGCTTAGCGGGATCGTCGCTTTTGTTAGACAGCTGTGTTAATCAACCGCAGTTGCAATTTAACACCGGCTTTCGGGCGGCTGTCGCTTCATCGAGCCGTTTAACGACAGTGGTGTAAGGAGCATTCCGAACAAGATCGGGATCGTGCTCGGCTTCTTCTATAATTTGGATCATAGCGTCGATGAACGCATCCAGCGTTTCTTTGCTTTCCGTTTCCGTCGGCTCAATCATGATGCATTCCTCGACGTTTAGCGGAAAATAAATGGTTGGCGGGTGGTAGCCGAAATCAAGCAGCCGTTTGGCGACATCAAGCGTTCGCAAGCCAAAGGCTTTCAATTTCTTGCCGGACAGGACAAATTCATGCTTGCATACGCCTGGATAGGCAACCTCGTAATAAGGAGCAAGCCTGTTCATCATATAATTGGCGTTCAGCACGGCGCATTCCGAAACGCGGCGAAGCCCCTCCGGTCCATAGGTGCGTATATAAGCGTAGGCGCGGACTAGGATGCCGAAATTGCCGTAAAAGGCTTTAACGCGGCCGATCGACTGCGGCCGGTCGAAATCCCAAGCGAAAGTCCCGTCTGCTTGTTTGCAGACGACGGGCCTCGGCAGAAACGGGATGAGCTTGTTCTTGACTCCAACCGGCCCCGCACCGGGACCGCCGCCTCCGTGCGGCGTGCTCATCGTTTTGTGCAGGTTCAGATGCACCACGTCAAAGCCCATGTCGCCGGGTCGGGCGATTCCCATGATGGCATTGGAGTTGGCTCCGTCATAATATAACAGTCCGCCTGCTTCATGAATAATTTCCGCAATCTCGACGATTTGTTCTTCAAACAAACCAAGCGTGCTCGGATTGGTGAGCATGAGTGCGGCTGTGTCGGCTCCTACAGCGGCGCGCAGCGCATCCAAATCGACCATTCCGCGTTCGTTCGATGGAATGGTAATCGTTGCAAAGCCGGCGGTCGTTGCGCTTGCAGGGTTAGTTCCATGGGATGAATCCGGAACGATGACCTTCGTGCGTTGTTCGCCTCTGCTTTCATGATAAGCGCGAATGAGCATGAGCCCGGTCCATTCGCCGTGCGCACCGGCAGCAGGCTGCAGGGTCACTTGGTCCATGCCGGTTAGTGCGGCGAGATCATTTTGCAGCGTATACAGCAGCTCGAGCGCACCCTGGATGCTTTCTTCCGGCTGATAAGGATGGATTTTGGCGAAGCCGGAGAAACGAGCGACATCTTCATTGATTTTCGGATTATATTTCATTGTGCATGAGCCGAGCGGATAAAAACCGTTGTCGATACCGAAGTTGCGGCGCGACAATTCCGTATAATGGCGGATGACATCAACCTCGTACACTTCGGGGAATTCAGCCGTCTTGCTGCGAAGCAGATGTGAAGGAATGAGTTCGGACGGCTCGACATCAGGAACGTCGCATTCCGGCAGGGAGTAAGCGATGCGTCCCGGTTTGCTTAGTTCAAAGATTAACGCTTTTTCGGGTTTCATGACAGGCAAGCCTCCAGTTCAAGGACGAATCGGTCGATTTCGTCCTTAGTTCTTCTTTCGGTTACAGCGATCAGAATATGTCCTTTCAGCTCCGGATAAGCGTCTCCCAAATCGTATCCTCCGAGAAATCCGGCCTGCAGAAGCCTGGCGTTCAAAGCTTTGACATCCGTCCCATCCGAAAGCTTGACGGCAAATTCATTATAGAAGGAGGAGAAGAAAGGAAGGGTCATGGCTCCTCCGGTTGAAGCGCGAATACTGTCGGCTGCGTAATGCGCTTTGCGCAGATTAAGAAGGGCGGCTTCCTGTATGCCCGTTTTCCCCATTACCGACATATAGACCGAAGCGCAAAGCGCAAGCAGCGCCTGGTTGGAACAAATATTCGAGGTCGCCTTTTCACGGCGGATATGCTGCTCCCGCGTTTGCAGCGTCAGGACAAATCCGCGTTTTCCGTCCCGGTCGACGGTTTGGCCGACTATTCTACCCGGCATACGCCTCATCAGCGGTTCGGAAACAGCGAAAAATCCGCAGGTCGGTCCTCCGAGCGCTGCCGGGATGCCCAGCGGTTGAGCATCCCCGACGGCAACGTCCGCTCCAAGCTGTCCGGGAGACTCCAGCAAACCGAGCGAAAGCGGATTGACGCTCATGACGAGCAGCCCTCCCTTGGCATGCACAACCGGTTCAATTGAGCGGACGTCCTCTATGCAGCCGAGGAAATTGGGGCTCTGAATGAGTACGGCTGCAGTATCCTCTGACATTGCCGCTTCCAGCTCGGACAAGTCGGTAACGCCATTCGAATGACCGATCTCAATTATTTTCATGTTTAAACCGTGTGCCGAGGTTTTTACGATTTCCCTGGCTTCCGGGTGCACGGTACGGGAAATGATTATTTGCCTGCGTTTTGTGGCTCCGCCGGCAAGAGCGGCCGCCTCCGCAAGAGCGGTTGCACCGTCGTACATACTGGCATTGGCGACGGCCATGCCGGTCAATTCGCAAATATAGGATTGGAATTCAAATATCGCTTGAAGCTCACCTTGGCTGATTTCAGGCTGATAAGGGGTATAAGCCGTATAAAACTCAGATCGGGAAATGATGTGATTGATGACAACGGGGATATGATGATCATAAATACCCGCTCCAAGAAAGCAGGTGTAACGGTCGAAATCCGCGTTCTGATTCGACAAGCTGCTCATGTGCCTGAGCAGTGCATCCTCGTCAAGCGCTTCCGACATCGGCAGTTTGCCTGTGTATCTTACCGATTCCGGAATATCTGCAAAGAGCTGTCCGATCGAGTCAGCGCCAATCGTTTGCAGCATTTCGTTCTGATCCTGTTCTGTCATCGGCAAATAGCGATGTTTCATCATGGATTCGCTCCTTTTCCCTGTTATGGCGACAGTCGTTCCCGCTTATAAAAAGGGGTTTTGATGATACAGGCTTTTAATTGCTTCCCCCGAATTTCCACCCAAACTTCGGTGTCCGGTTCGGTGTAGCCGATGTCCAGAAGCGCAAGCCCAAGATTGCGTTTAAGGGTAGGCGATTGAGTTCCTGTAGTAACTTCACCGATCCGTACTCCGTCCGCGAACACGGGATAATGGGCCCGCGGGATGCCCCGCTCTACCATTTCGAGTCCGGCCAGTTTTCGGGTCACTCCCTCGCGTTTCTGCTTGGCTAACATTTCTCGCCCGATAAATTCGCCTTTATCGAGCTTCACAAAGGAACCAAGGCCCGCCTCCAGCGGTGAAATATGATTCGAAAGCTCTTGTCCGTACAGCGGCAGCCTGGCTTCAAAGCGGAGCGTATCGCGTGCGCCCAGTCCCGCGGGAATCAGGCCGTCCGCTTCGCCTGCTTGAAGCAGGCCAGTCCATATTTGCTCGGCATCCTCTGCTGCGGCATAGATTTCAAACCCATCCTCTCCGGTATAGCCGGTGCGGGAAACAAGAGCGGATATTCCGCAAACCGAAGCTTTGTGAATAAAATGAAACCAAGGAAGCGACTGAACGGGAACATCGGATACCCTCGACAAGATTGCTGCCGCGAGGGGGCCTTGCAGGGCAAGCAGCGCGGTTTCCTCCGATCGGTTCTCAATCATTACATCGCCGTTTAAATGATCCTGCAGCCATTGCAAGTCTTTATCGATGTTGGACGCATTGACGACAAGAAGAAATTGGTCTGCGGACAGCCTGTATACGAGCAGATCATCGACGATGCCGCCGTCTCCATAACACATCAGCGTATATTGGGCCTGGCCATCGACAAGACGGGAAACATCGTTCGTGGTCATTCGCTGCAGGAAAGACTCCGCATATTTCCCGGTTATAAGAAATTCCCCCATATGGGATACATCGAATAATCCGGCCTGCCTGCGGACGGCGTCATGTTCCCGCTGAATGCCGTAAAACTGTACGGGAAGCTCCCAGCCTCCAAAGTCGATGCAGCGGACGGAAGGATGGTTGTCATAAAGGTGGAACAAAGGCGTACGTTTTAATAAGTTCATTCCATCACCTCTTTTTTTAGTGATCCAGAAAGTTTCTGCTCGGGATAGAATGCTCCGCTTAAGCATGTCTTTGCCGCAACGGGCGTATGTTTCAGTAAGGTAATTCAGCCTTTGTTACATAAGTATGCGGTACAGGTAGTCAAACATGCGGAGCCGGCATTATCTTTCAAATTTCAATGAAATGAGGCGGTTGGCGGTGAGTGAGATAAGAGAGCAGTTGGCATATACCTTGGAACATGAATGGGCTTTGGCGGTTGAAAGACAAATCGTGCGGATCGGCATTACCGATTATGCGCAAAGCCTGCTTGGCGACATTGTTTTTGTTGAATGTCCAGAACCTGGAACGGCGGTTAGCGCCGGGGAAAGTATAGGGACGATCGAGTCGGTCAAGACGGTTTCCGAGCTGTATTGTCCTGTCTCCGGAACCGTGACGAAAGTGAATGAAACGCTCATCGATCAGCCGGAGCTTGTAAATGAAGAACCTTATGAGGGCGGTTGGATTGTAGAAGTGGAAGTTCAAGGAAGTGTCAAGGATGCGCTTGACAAGCTGCTGACAGCGGAAAGATACCGGTCGTTAACTTAGTCGAACAATGCAGGGGGGCGACAGGGGGGGATGTTAAACCTGAGGGAGAATCGGATGTCTTGGAGGTACGTGCACACTGGAAGCCGCTCTCCGGCTGAAAATATGGCCATTGACGAAGCGATGCTGATTGCGCATTACGAGGGGCGAACGCCCCCTACGGTTCGATTTTACGGCTGGAATCCGCCGACGCTCTCTATCGGTTATTTTCAACGGGCGGAACGGGAAGTGGACTTGAAGGCGCTGCATCAGCGCGGCATCGGTTTCGTTCGGAGGGCTACCGGAGGACGGGCCGTGCTCCATGATCGCGAGCTGACGTACAGTCTTATCGTATCGCAGTCCCATCCCGGGATACCTGCAAGTGTGACGGAAGCTTACCGTGTGCTGAGCGCGGGGCTGCTGCATGGCTTTCGCAACCTTGGATTGGAAGCGGAAATGACCGGACTGGGCAATTCGGATGGAGAATCGAAAGCATGCGCTGGGGCTGTTTCTTCCGCATGTTTTGATTCTCCCTCACGTTATGAGTTGGTTGTCCAGGGCAAAAAAATTGCCGGCAGCGCGCAGATGCGGTCAAAGGGTGTCATTCTCCAGCACGGTTCTGTATTGCTCGATCTCGATATCGGGCTGCTGTTTGAATTGCTCCGGTTTCCCGATGACCAATCGAAAGACCGGATGATGAACCAATTCGAGGATAAGGCGATTGCTGTAAACGCATGTTTGAAAGTAAATAACAGACCGCCTGTCGACATCCCAGTTGTTGAAGAAGCGTTTCGAGCCGGTTTTGCCAAAGGCCTCGGCGCGGCATTATTGCCGGGAACGTTGTCCGACTATGAGGAAGCACTTGCGGCCCGGCTTGTACGGCAGAAATACGGAACGAACGGCTGGAATCTGCGGCGTTAAGACCGCTTAAATGTGGAAGCGCAAAAAAAGAGAAGATCGCGGCAAAGCGACGCGTCTTCTCTTGATAGTTCAATTCTGCTGTAAAAAAGCGGTAAGCCCCGCGCGGATCTCCGCTGGCGTATCCAGCTCGAGCAGCCTCTCGGCAAGCTGCTCGCAGGAGCTGCGTTCAAGACCCGTAATCGTTTGTTTGATTCGTTGAATGGCCGAGGTCGACATGCTCCATTCATGGAGGCCAAGCCCGACGAGCAGGGGAGCAGCAAGCGGGTCGCCCGCCATGCTGCCGCACATACCGGTCCATTTGCCATGCTTGTTCGAGGCGTCGATGACCAGCTTAATGAGCCGAAGGACGGAAGGATGGAAGTAGTCGTACAAGTATGCGACCTTCTCATTCATCCGATCGACGGCGACGGTATACTGTACCAAATCATTTGTTCCGATGCTGAAGAAGTCTACCTCCTTAGCTAGTCGATCAGCCAAAAGGGCGGCGGAAGGGATCTCGATCATAATGCCGACTTCGATCGATTCGCCGATTTTTACGCCCTCGGCAATCAGTTGCTGTCGAGCCTCCTCATAAAGCGCTTTGGCCGCGCGCCATTCTTCCATGCCGGAGATCATCGGGAACATGATTTTCACCTGGCCGTAAGCGCTGGCGCGGATAATCGCCCGCAGCTGCGCGAGAAACAGCTCCCTGCGGTCCAGGCAGAGCCGAATCGCCCGGTAGCCGAGAAACGGATTCATCTCTTCCGGAAGCGCGAGATAAGGCAGCTCCTTGTCGCCGCCGATATCCAGCGTACGGATAATGACAGGGCGCCCCTGCATCGCTTCCGCCGCTCCGCGGTAGGCTTGGAACTGCATATCCTCAGAAGGCATATCGGCTGCGCTCATGAACAAAAACTCGGTTCTGTATAAGCCGACTCCTTCGGCGCCTTTGTCCAGCAGCCCGGCAGTCTCCTGCGGCGTACCGATATTCGCCGCGATTTCTACGGAGAAGCCGTCTTTCGTCACTGCGGAGAGGGAGGAGTAAGCCTTCAGACTTTCCTGTTCGGCTTGCTCTCTCGCCATCCGTTCCGCAAATAAACACTTTGTTGCTTCATCAGCCTGCAGCACACATTCGCCTGTGGAGCCGTCGATGATCAGCTCATCGCCGTGTTGGATGGTCTCAATAGCCGGGCCAACGCCAAGTACGGCTGCAATGCCGAGCGAGCCGGCGAGAATAGCGGTGTGGGATGTTTTTCCACCGATCCGTGTCACGAATCCGAGCACATATTGTTTATTGAGTTGAACCGTATCGGAAGGGGTAAGGTCATCGGCAATAAGAATGACCTCTTCATTAATGTCTGTCAGTCGCGCGCCTTGGTGTCCGACGAGGAGTGTCATCAGCCTGCTGCCGACATCGCGTACGTCGGCGGCTCTTTCGCGCATATATTCGCTGGCCATGCTCTCGAATAAGCCAGCGACTTGTTTCACCGTTCGCAGTACGGCGGTTTCGGCAGACCATTGTTCATTTTGAATCAGCTTCTGCATCGGAGGATAGAAGGCCGGGTCATTCAGAAAGCTGACCTGGCCTTTTAAGATCGCTGCTTTTTCTTCGCCAAGCGTCTGCTTGGCGTGTTCGACAAGAACGTTTAGCTCCTCGATGCATAACGACTTTGCTCTTTCCAGCCTTACCAGCTCGTGCTCAGGCAGCTCAGCCTTGCTCTCGGCGATCTGCTCAAGTTTTACAGGATGATAGACGAAAGCTTTGCCTATTCGTATGCCTTCCGACACACCTAATCCAACTATTCTTTTCTCTGATGTACTCTTCGTATCTGTCATCAATTCGTGTTCCTCCTTGTTCAGGCTTATAGAAGCTGCTGACTAGTTCTCTCCAAAGCCGCTTAGCACAAGCTCGGATAGCTGCTGTACAGCTTCAACCTCATCGGAACCCTCGGCCTCGATCGTAATGACGGAGCCTTTGTCGAGCCCCAGCGTCATCAGGTTCAGTATGCTTTTCGCATCTGCAACCGTGGTCGTACCTTCCGGTTTGATGAGAATGGTAGATTGAAACAATACGGCCTTCTCAGAAAATAGCTGGGCAGGACGGATATGAAAGCCGGAGGCGTTCTGAATAGTTACTTGCTGTGCATGCATGCTTGTTTCCTCCTAAGTTTAAATAGCAGCGAGCAGGTTTTTTAATTGATCTGCGTGCTCGATGCGCATAAGTTTATCGCGGAAATCGGAATCGATGAGCTTGCGGGATAAGGCAATTAAGATTTGAAGATGCTCGTTGCCGGCCGCTTCCTCGGGTACGGCAATCATGAATACAATGTTTACCGGCTGTCCGTCAAGCGAATCCCAGTCCGTTGGCGCAGACAGCTTGGCAAAGGCAAGTCCGGGCTTCAAGACGCCTTTGGATTTACCGTGGGGAATGGCTACGTTGAAACCGATGCCCGTTGAGCCGGTGCTCTCGCGAGTGAGCACCGCATTCATATATTCTTCTTTATTCGATATGGATCCGGAGGCTGCAAGACCGTCAATCATGCTGGAAATAACCGAGTTTTTGTCACTTGCGTTCATAGGGATAAAGATGGATTTCTCATCAAGCAAGGCATTAATGTTCATGTTCTGTTCCTCCTGAGCTATTTTTATGAAAGACGTTGTTCAACCGGTTTTTTAAGAAGGCTGAGCAGGATAGCTGTTACGACAGTTCCGATGATAATAGCGAGTGCGTATAGAGCGACATGGCCTACCGCATTCGGTATCGGAAGCACGAAGATGCCGCCGTGCGGAGCGCGCAGTGTAGCGCCGAATGCCATCGACAATGCGCCGGTTACTGACGAGCCGGCTATAATAGAAGGGATGACCCGGAAAGGATCGCCGGCAGCGAATGGAATCGCACCTTCCGTAATGAAGGAGATACCTAGGACCGAAGCGGCTTTGCCGGCATCTTTTTCTTCCTTCGTGAATTTATTTTTTGCAATTAAGGTTGCAAGCCATAGACCAAGCGGAGGTGTCATACCAGCAGCCATGACTGCGGCCATCGGGCCGTATACATCACTCGCCAGAAGTCCAACCGCGAAGGTATAAGCGGCTTTGTTCACAGGACCGCCCATGTCGAAAGCCATCATAGCGCCAAGGAGCAGACCGAGCAGAATGGCGTTAGTTGTACCTAGTCCAGTCAACCAACTCGTTAGTCCATCCATAATGCCTTTCACCGGCTCACCAATGACATAAATCATGAGAAGGCCCGTAATTGCGGATGCCAGGAGCGGAATAAGCAGTATGGGCTTCAAGCCTTCCAGATTGCGCGGAAGCTTAATATATTTCTTCAAGGCAAAAGCTGTATATCCTGCCAGAAATCCGGCTAGTATACCGCCAAGGAAGCCCGCCCCGATACTGGATGCCAGCATGCCGCCAATAAGTCCGGGAGCCAGACCCGGCTTTTCGGCAATAGAGAAGGCGATAAAGCCGGCTAGAATCGGTACCATCAAAGCGAAAGCGGAGCCTCCGCCGATTTGCATCAGCGCTGCGGCCAAGGTTCCTTCTTCCTTGAACGCTTCGATGCCGAAGACGAAGGACAAGGCAATAAGCAATCCGCCTGCAACAACGAGCGGCAGCATATGCGATACCCCGGTCATCAGATGCTTATAAGGACCGCTGCGCGACGAGCTGCGCTGCGCCTTCGACTGTTCGACCTGCTGGGCAAAATCGCCGGGAGCGGATGCTTGCCTGCTGAGCGCTTCGTCCAGAAGTCCGGCCGGGTTTTTGATCGCTTGGGCGACAGGCACCTTTACGACGGGCTTGCCTGCGAAACGGGATTCAAGTACATCGGTATCCGCAGCGACGATGATGGCATGAGCCTCTGCAATTTCCTGCTCGGTGAATTCATTCTCGACGCCGACGGCGCCGCGGGTTTCCACTTTCAATGGTATATCTTTTTCTTTAGCTGCTTTGATCAGGGATTCAGCTGCCATATAAGTGTGGGCAACTCCTGTTGGACAAGCTGTTACGGCGAGTAACTTTTTCATAAATGATGACCCTCCTTAAATTGAGCAAAAGATCTTCTAAAAATGCGTAAGCTTAACCATAGGAATGGAATCTTGCACCTCTTGAAGCGTGCATACCTGTGTACCCGGCTTGGAAGCGGTTATCGTCCCTGCAGCCGAGGTCCATCTGGCCATATCTTCAAAGGATTTGCCGCTGAGTATGCTGTAGACCATGGCGGCAACCATCGAATCGCCTGCCCCGACAGTGCTTAGGGGCGTAATCGGGAAGGGGCTGGCTCTCACGGCTTTATCCTTATTGACGAGCAGGGAGCCTTCAGCACCCATGGACACCAGTACATACTCAATGCCTCTGTCAAGCAGAGATCTTGCGGCATCAATTACATGTTCGATTCTGTCAAACGTTGCCCCAAGCAGCGTTTCCAGCTCATGAATATTCGGCTTGATGGCGAACGGCGCCGCTTCGATGCCTAGCGCCAGCGCCACGCCGTCCGCATCGAGGACGGTACGAATGCTTTTGCTGCGCGCATTTTCGATCAAGGTGCGATAGTAATCCGGCGGTGTACCGGGCGGTAAGCTGCCTCCAAGGACGACAATTGACGATTCGGCAGCTTCAGCCTTGTAGGTATCGAGAAATTGTCCCAGGAGCAGGTCGTCTACAATAAAGCCCGGCTCGTTGAGTTCTGTTGTCTGCTTCGTGGATTCGTCGACGGCCTTTAGGTTCACTCTGGTTTCTCCAATTGCTTCCAGCAGGACGGAGCGGATACCAAGCCCATGCAGCTTATCGCGAATCACTTGTCCCTGATAGCCGGCCGCCAGGCCTAAGGCGCTGACATTCACCCCAAAGTGCCTCAGCACCTTAGCGACATTGATCCCCTTGCCGCCGGCATCGGTACGTATTTCCTTAATGCGGTTCAAGCCCCCGTACTCAAACTTCTCGAGCGTGACCGTTTTGTCAAGAGCCGGATTAAGCGTAACCGTGATGACTGGTTCAGCCGGCTTCATGACAGTACACCCCCAAGATCGGCCAGAGTTACCTCTAGCCCGGCATTTTCCAATTGCTGCACCGCGTCAGAAGGGAGGAGTTTGTCGGTAATTAACGTTGTAACGTCTGTCATATCTCCGAAGCGGCAGAAGGATATTCGTCCATGCTTGCTGTGGTCGGCAAGTAAAACAACCTTCTGAGCGGAGCGGATCATCCTGTTCTTCGTGGAGGCTTCTATCATATTAGGCGTCGTTAATCCAGTTTGTATGTCGAAGCCGTTCGTAGCCAGGAAGACTTTGTCGACATGAACGTCTGCAATGGCTCGTTCGGCGAACGGCCCAACCATGGCTAGTGTTTCAGGGCGGAGGGTGCCGCCGGTAAGCAGAAGCTCCATATTCTTCTCATCTGCAAGTTCCTGTGCGACCATGACCGAATTGGTCACGACCGTTAACCGCTTAAAGCCCTTCAGCAGCTTCGCCAAATGATAGGTCGTCGTTCCCGAGTCGAGCAGAATAGTGTCTCCTTCGCGAATGAGCGACACAGCTGCTTGGGCAATGGCCAGCTTCTGCTGTTGAAAGCGATCCTCCTTCTCAACGAAGGTTGGCTCCATGTTGTCATTCTGAAGCATAGCGACCGCACCGCCATGTGTACGCCGCAGATGCAGCAGCTCCTCAAGATCTCTTAGGTCTCGTCTTACGGTCGATTCCGACACTTGAAAGTGGTTGGCCAGCTCCTGTACTGATGCGCGTCCTTGCTGTTGGACATAATCGGCGATTAGCCGCTTGCGTTCCTCTTCGAACAGCATGCTCATCCTCCTCCTTCATTCCAATCCTCATTCATTTGTTTATATTGTGCTCATTTGTGATCGATTCATAAATTCTAGCTTAAATATTGCTCATTCATTCTTATTTATGATTGTATATGATCGTTAATGAATTGTAAAGCGCTTTCTGCATGCTCGACTATGACCGTTTCATTCAATAGCATCTGCACGAGACGGCTGAATCTATGTCGGAGGTGCGGTAAACGAGAGAAGCGGTCTGATTAGCGCAGAAGTAGGTGTGCTCGGCGAATATGTGGTGCTTTCCTTCTCCTGCCTAATTTAGTGAATTTCTTTAAGCTCCATGGTATTATTGGCACAGAGCAATGTAATTAAAATGCGAAACGAAAGCAGTTTCTTGAATTTGACTTACGGAGAGGAAGATGCCGCTCATGCTGGAACTTGAATATGCGGAAGCTGCCGGAGATACGAAGAACAAGGAGCTTATCGCGGTGCTTAGAGCGGATGGTCAGTTCGAGCTGGATTGGCAGGCGACGGACGAGAAGCTGGACCAAAGTCGGCTCGCTATGCAGCGGAAGTTATACCAGCAATATCGGGATAATACGGAGAAAACTCTGTTCGCGTTAGGCTTCGTGGCACAGACGCAAAGTTTGTCCGAATCACTTAGTTATATCGTTCGAATTGCTTCTGCTTTCATTAAGCGGCTTGCTGCGAATCCGGATATCGAATGGCTGCGTGAACAGACTCTAATTGATTTGGAGGAGCAGGAGCGAGAGGCGCTGCTGCTTCACGCCCCCTTCCTGATCGGCTCCAATCATCTGGATGGGCAATGGATCGAGCAGCTATGGGCAAAGCTTCAGCGCGCTTTCAGCCAAGAGATTGCGGCCTATGAAGGCAGCGTCCAGCAATTGCTGACGTCCATGAATCCCCGGATCCATTTGGCGGGACGTGTTTTTTTTCACTTGGTCGAGAGCAAGAAGGAGGCGGAATACCCCTTTTCTTTCCTTGCAACCTATGCGGCGCAAACGGCAAAGGAAGTGAAGTCCAAACATTTGCCGCTGCTTAACGCACTCGTTGAATATGGAGAGAATAGCGGCAAGCTGCTGGAATTGCTCGCGACGGTAAATAAGGCTTCGGAGCAAAGCGAGTTTATTTCGGAGCTTGTCGAGTCTGGAGATATCTTTCATCCGATTGGCCTGACCGCTGAAGAAGCTTATATCTTTTTGAAGGAAATAAAGCTCTATGAGGAGTCCGGAATCGTTTGCCGCATACCGAAGTGGTGGCGGAGCAAGTCGGATTCCTTGAAAATATCGGTAAGCGTAGGCGAGAAGCCGCCTTCTCTTCTGGGCTTTGATCAGCTGGTTGATTTCGATGCGGAGCTGCTGCTTGGCGGCGATGCATTATCGATTGAAGAATTGAAGGCCATGCTCGCTGAAGCGGAAGGGCTCACGTTTATTAAAGGAAAGTGGGTAGAAGTTAACCACGATAAGCTGGGGGAAGTGCTGAAGGCTTACGAGCAGGTGCAGGCATTGACGAATCATTCCGGTATGAGCATAGTTGAAGCGCTGCGTTTCCGACTGAATACGGACAAGCTGCTGGATGTGCCGGAGGATGTATGCGAGCTTGAGGTTAGTAATGGAGAGTGGCTCGAATCGATGCTCTCCAGGCTGACGAGACCGGATACGATAGAGCGGGTCGCGACGGGGGACAATTTTCACGCCAGCCTAAGGGTTTATCAGGAGCGCGGCTTGAGCTGGCTTTATTTGATGAAATCGCTGGGGCTTGGAGCTTGTCTCGCCGACGATATGGGGCTTGGAAAAACGGTGCAGATTATTGCTTTGCTCAATTATATCCGTGCGAACAAGCAGGAGAAAACGCTGCTCGTCGTTCCGGCTTCGCTGATTGGCAACTGGATGAGTGAAATTGCGAAATTCGCTCCTTCGTTAAAAGCTTACGTCCTCCACCCTTCAGAGAATAAGCTGTCGGAGGAGCTGGGCAGCCGCTGCCTGGAGGAGCATGATTTGTTCATTACGACCTACGGCATGCTGCTTAAATATGATTGGCTGAGAGACATGACCTGGCATAACTTGATTTTGGACGAGGCACAGGCCATCAAAAATCCGGGAACGAAGCAGACAAAAGTCGTCAAGCAAATAAAGGCCGGCTGTAAAATAGCGATGACCGGCACGCCGATCGAGAATCGGCTGTCCGATTTATGGTCTTTATTCGATTTTCTGAATAAGGGTTTGCTTGGCACGGCGAAGGAGTTTACGGAATTCACGAAAAAGCTGAAGGAGAAGCCGGATGGCTACGCCAGGCTGAAGCAGACGGTGAGCCCGTTCATTCTGAGAAGGCTGAAGACGGACAAGACGGTTATTTCCGATTTGCCTGACAAAATTGAGATGAAAACCTACGCTTCGCTTAACAAGAAGCAGATCGTGCTCTACAATAAGCTCGTAAAGGAGCTGACGGAGAAGCTTGAAGCGGCCGATGAGGGGATCGAGCGCAAGGGGCTGGTGCTTGCATCGCTCATGAAGCTGAAGCAGATCTGCAACCATCCCGACCAATACCTTGGTCAGAGCGGCTTCGCGGAAGAGGAGAGCGGGAAGTTTGACCGTCTGCGGGAAATATGCGGGACGATATGCGAGAAGCGGGAACGAGTGCTTGTTTTTACACAGTTCAAAGAAATGACCGGAGCGATCAGCGCCTTTCTGGAGCAGGTCTTCCAGCATAAAGGTCTCGTACTGCATGGTGAAACGGCGGTGAGCAAGCGGAAGGAGCTTGTCGCCAGGTTTCAAGGAGAGGATTATATTCCGTTCATGGTGCTGTCCATTAAAGCGGGCGGAGTCGGCCTGAATCTAACGAATGCGAACCATGTCATTCATTTCGACCGCTGGTGGAATCCGGCTGTCGAGAATCAAGCGACGGATCGGGCTTTTCGGATCGGGCAGTTGAAAAACGTAATCGTGCACAAGTTTATAACGCGAGGTACTATTGAAGAGAAGATCGATCAATTGATCGAGGAGAAAACAAAGCTTTCAAATGAAATTGTTCCCGACATCCAGGAAAACTGGATAACGGAGCTGGATAACGAGCAGCTGATGAATTTGTTCAAGCTGTCCGTATAATTGGAGGAGGTGCCCGCCATGGCGCGTTTTGACTATTTTCCGGAATATGTCCCTGTAGCGGAGAAACGCAGGTTAGCCCAGAACACTATAGAAAAGCTGCGCAAGAAAAACCCGAATATTTCTCCCGTCGTTATTACGGGTAAGAAAATCGCGAAGACTTGGTGGGGCATGTCCTGGTGCGAAAATTTGGAAAGGTATTCCGACTACTCGAATCGCATTGATCGGGGACGAAGCTACGTTCGCCACGGTGCGGTGCTTGATCTTCAATTGAAGCAAGGCGTTATAGAGGCGCTCGTACAGGGAAGCGGCTCTAAGCCTTATCAGGTAACGGTTCGAATTGTTCCTTTGTCACAGGAAGTGTGGCAAGCGTTAGTGGCAGAATGCGCAGGCAAAATGGATTCGCTGCAGGAGCTGATGGAAGGGAAGTTTCCCAAAGCGCTCTCCAGCTTGTTTACTGCCAAGGGAACGGGCTTGTTTCCGGCCCCGAAGGACATTTCCTTGCATTGCAGCTGTCCGGACTCTGCCAACATGTGCAAGCACGTAGCTGCGGTGCTCTACGGTATTGGCGCACGGCTGGATGATGATACGGCGTTATTTTTCAGGCTTCGGAATGTCAATGTTGACGAGCTTATTTCCGAGACCGTTTCTAAGCAATCGAAAACGCTGCTCGAGAAATCGAAGAAGAAAGGCCGCAGAGTTATGAAGGATGCGGATATTACAGACGTGTTCGGCATTGATATAGAGTAGCTTTCAAATTAATTTTAAAAAGTTTTATAAAAACACTTGCAATGTTGGGCGGATACATGATATATTCTAATTCCGGCCGAGAGAAACAAGCGGACGGCGAGCGAAACAAACGAAAGAAAAGATTGCTCTTTGAAAACTGAACAACGAGTGAAACTGCCCTTACAATCCTAACGGATTGTGAGAAAAGCGATAAAAAGTAATGAGCAAGTCAAACACATGAAGCTTTTCTCATCGACATCGCGTCGATGCGAAAACTTCCATTTGGAGAGTTTGATCCTGGCTCAGGACGAACGCTG
>NZ_JAKGAP010000047.1 GCF_021532375.1 Paenibacillus alkaliterrae | reverse complement strand
ATCCTAAATAAGTTTGCCTGGACCCATACATCCGGCAGACAACAGCTAATAAGGTTTCAGCAAACCTGACTTTCGTATCCAGTTTTCAGGGCGCAAATCTTGTTGTGGAAAGTTGCCTAGTGCACTTAATACAGCTTGTTTGCAGAGGCATTTGGCGATGTCATCACCTGATCTTGCATGCGTCCCCGAACGCTGCGAGTGACAATTATTCGGGGGACAAGCGTGGCGGTGTAGCTCAGCTGGCTAGAGCGTACGGTTCATACCCGTGAGGTCGGGGGTTCGATCCCCTTCGCCGCTACCATTACCTTTCTTATCAACCCATTTTGGAGGATTAGCTCAGCTGGGAGAGCATCTGCCTTACAAGCAGAGGGTCGGCGGTTCGATCCCGTCATCCTCCACCATGAACTTTTTTATTACAATTTGGAGCTGTGGTGTAGTGGCCCAACATGCCTGCCTGTCACGCAGGAGACCGCGGGTTCGAATCCCGTCAGCTCCGCCATTTTCTCTTAAGTAAGGCTCGGTAGCTCAGTCGGTAGAGCAGAGGACTGAAAATCCTCGTGTCGGCGGTTCGATTCCGTCCCGAGCCACCACTTTATTTTTCGTCGCTACGAAAAATAGGTAATAGTATGGAGGATTAGTGAAGTGGCTAAACACGGCAGACTGTAAATCTGCTCTCTCTGAGTTCGGTGGTTCGAATCCATCATCCTCCACCAGTTTTTCTACACATCAAGAGTCATTAGCTCAGTTGGTAGAGCACCTGACTTTTAATCAGGGTGTCGTAGGTTCGAATCCTACATGACTCACCATTTTTACTCAAAACAAATACGTAACCGAGGATCTTAGAATCTTCGGTTTTTTTGATGTTACAATTACTCATAAAAGGACCATCCTAAGGAAAGCTGATGCTTTCCCAAGGGTAGTCCTTCATTTATTTTGTGCTATTGTTTATGACTGCGGAGCGACAGCTCCCGGGCAAGCTCATTTACGGTTTCGGCAAGACGAGCTTTAAGATCTTCATTCAACTCGAATACGGGCTCCTCGTTCGGGCCTTGTGTACGGTTGATTTGCGAATCGACGGCATATACGCCGCTTACGTATAGCTTGGCCCCCATGGATGCAAGCACAGGCTTTAGGGAATAGTCGATCGACAGCAAATGAGCGATCGTGCCGCCGATAAATAAAGGGGCAATGATTTTTCCGTCTAAGCCTTTTTGCGGGAGCAGATCCAGGTACGTTTTGAGCACGCCGGTATAAGACGCTTTATAAACGGGACTTGCAATGATTACGGCTTCAGCCTTCTCAACTAATGCATTTGCTTCAAGGATCGCAGGGCTGTTAAAGCGTGCATGAATAAGATCTTCAGCAGGCAGCGAGACAACCTCGATAAGGACGGTTGACAGTTTATGTATGGATAGCTGCTGCTGCACAAACTGGGTAACTCCGTTCAACCGTGATGATGCATTCGGACTTCCGGAAATAATAACGATTCTGGACATGTGCTGCACTCTCTTTCTCCTCATTCTACAGGTATGATTTGTTTCTTGTATTTTATCGATATATGGGAACAATGTATACATACGGGAGCAGAAAAAAGGAGAATCGGACATGGTATACGTTGCAGCGGCTCTGATAAGCTTTACTATTGTATTTGCAAGTGTACCCCCACTTCGGATGTTTGCGCTTCGACTTGGTTTTGTTGATCGTCCGACTTCCCGGAAAATACATAATAAGCCGATTCCTCTTATGGGTGGAGCGGCTATTTACGCTGGTTGTGTGATCGTGATGCTTTTATTCATCGGGCTTACACCGTTAACGTGGACGATCTTAACGGGTGGTTTATTACTTGTGACTATAGGCATGCTTGACGATGCCGCAAAGTCGAAGGGGAAAGACTTCCCGGTATGGCCTCGCGTTATTCTCTATTTGGGCGCCGCTTTGATCCCAGCGATATTTCATATTAAGATTGCAGGAATAACGAATCCTTTAAGTGGTTTTTTTATTCCATTTCCAGAATGGTTCTCATGGCTTGCGTCAATGCTTTGGGTGTTCGCGTTAATCAATATGATTAATTTTATAGATGGTGTCGATGGGCTTGCTTCAGGCGTAAGCACGCTTTCGGCACTTACCATGCTTATCATCTCTCTGATTAAGGGTCAGTCGGATACAGCGATTTTGGCCGTTATTTTAGCGGGAGTTTCCTTTGGTTTTCTTCTTCATAATTTTTATCCTGCAAAAATATTTATGGGAGACGCGGGCGCTACTTTCCTCGGATATACTTTAGCGGTTATTGCGGTGGACGGCGCATTCAAAAAGGCAACGGTCATAACCTTGCTTGTTCCGCTATTAGCGCTTGGATTACCCATACTGGATACAGCATACGTCATGCTGCGCAGACTTATAAGCGGTAAGGGCCTCCACCGCGCGGACAAGCTGCATACGCATCACATTTTAATGAAATGGGGACTGAATCAGGTACAAACGGTTTCATTTATGTATTTAATTGCCGCTCTGTTTGCGCTCCTATCGATCATACTTTTACTGGTGATAGGCTGAATTAGGGAGGCGCTTATGGTACAATGACGAAAAAAAGCGTTTTTCTGCATCGCAATAGGATGGCGCCAGCCGCAAACGCTTGTGGAGATTGGAGATAGAAAAATGAGCACGACAGACTGGTTGAAGACGCTGCAGCACATTTTGAACTGTCCGGTGCATGTAGTTTCGAAATCGATAGCCGAATGGGATGAGCTAGTCAAGAATGCCGATTCGACATGGCTTGGGGAACAAACGAAGGATACTCCCAGGGAAGGCCAACGCGCGGATAAAGGCGGAAAGACATGGATCGTGGCGGGCAGAGCCGATTCCATAGTGGAGCTGATTGAAATAGATCATCCTTCCTTGCAAACCTCTGAGAAAGAGCTGATTAGCTGGACGCTTCAACTGGACCGGGGACAATCCGCTCCGAAAAACACATCTGCGCTCTCCGAAACGGAAAGAAGCGCTTTAAAGCTGAGCGAGTGGATTCAGAAGCAGCTTGAATCCGATGAGCCTGCGTATTCATTACCTGATCATTTGACCGTAGGAAGCCGGCTGTATAATGATATGATTCCATTCTTACTCGTAACCGAACAGACGAATACGAAGCAAGCGACCTATTCGGATCTGGAGAAGCTTCTTCGCTCGTTTTTGTCGGAGGATGTCGTGCTTATTCCGCTTAAAAGCCAGGAGTGGCTCATTTGGGGTTCCGTCTCGCTGCTGCGGGATGAGGATGCTGATTCATTCAATGAACAGGAAGAAGAGACGCTCGAGGACAGCTTGGCGTCGATTGGTTTAGGGCTGCACGAAATGCTGGCAAGCGAATGGATTGGCGAATGCCATCTGGCGGTCGCTCATCCTACGACACCTGCCAAAGGTATGGTCGAGACGACGGTGCTGCTTCGCGAAACGGTTAATCTGGGTCGTAAATTCCATGTAGGAACAAATATTCATTTGCCTTGGATGCTGCAGCTGGAGCGATTGTTGAATGCGATTCCGGAGGCGCAGCGCTCCAAATATTTGGAGCAGTCGATGAAGCGTGCGGATCTATTCGTAGAATCGGAAATGCTAAGCACGATCGAGACTTTTTTTACACTGGATTGCAATGTTAGTGAAACGGCAAAGAAATTATACATTCATCGTAATACATTATTGTATCGGTTAGACAAGCTTAAACAAGAGACAGGGCTGGATGTTCGTCAATTTAAAGATGCAGTATTAGTGAAAATTATATTACTATTGTACAAAGTTACGAAAAGAAATTAGTTTTTTTGTAAAGTATGTGCATAGTCACAGCCTCCTGTGTGGGATAAGATATAGGCATATCGAAATTTCTTTTTAGGGGGAAAATTATCATGGCAGGCGTACGTTTAGAAGGCATTTACAAAAAATATCCGGGTACTGACAAAGCATCGGTTACTGACGTTAACTTAGATATTAAAGACAAAGAGTTTCTCGTATTGGTCGGACCATCCGGTTGCGGTAAATCGACAACTCTTCGTATGATTGCAGGTCTTGAAGAAATTTCTGAAGGCAAATTGTTTATCGGCGACCGTTTAGTAAACGACGTTGCCCCTAAAGACCGCGACATCGCGATGGTATTCCAATCCTACGCGTTGTACCCGCACATGAACGTTTATCAAAACATGGCATTCGGCCTTAAACTTCGTAAATTCAAAAAAGCAGACATCGACAAACGCGTTCGTGAAGCTGCTAAAATTCTTGATATTGAGCATTTGCTTGAGCGTAAGCCAAAAGCACTTTCCGGTGGTCAGCGTCAACGTGTCGCTCTAGGACGTGCAATCGTTCGTGAGCCGCAAGTATTCTTGATGGATGAGCCGCTTTCCAACTTGGACGCGAAGCTTCGCGGACAAATGCGTGCGGAAATCAGCAAGCTTACAAAACGTCTTGAAACAACAACAATCTATGTAACGCATGACCAAATCGAGGCTATGACAATGGGTGACCGTATCGTTGTTATGAAAGACGGTTTCATTCAACAAACGGCTTCTCCGGAAGAGCTTTACAACCACCCTGTAAACATCTTTGTAGCTGGCTTTATCGGCGCTCCATCGATGAACTTCGTTAGCGGTTCGCTTACAGAGCAAGGCGGCGCGCTTCGTTTCAAAGCAAGCGGTGTCGACGTAGTTGTTCCAGAAGGCAAAGCAGCAGTGCTGCGCTCGAAAGGCTATATCGGCAAAGAAGTTATTCTTGGTATGCGTCCAGAGGATCTTCACGAAGAGCCAGTATTCCTTGAAGCATCCCCGCAAACAATTGTGAACGCGAATGTTGAAGTTGCTGAGAATCTTGGTCACGAAATGTACCTTTACCTGAATGGTATCGGTAATGACACTGTAATTGCTCGTGTGGACGGCCGCTCCGGCGTTCGTGACGGCTCAACTGTTAAGCTTGCTCTTGATATGAACAAAGCACATTTGTTCGACAAAGAAACAGAACTTAACATTTTCGAAGGTTAAGAGATTATATAGAAGAGGACTGTCGGTTTATGCCGGCAGTCCTTTTTTTGCGGCTAAAACCGTATTGGGGTTCGTGCGTGAGACGCAGGAAACGTTGCGCTCGGCGCTTTTTTCCTTTACGATGAAGATATTAGATAAAAACAAACATACATATAGTGCAGTTGCCATATGAGGGAGGCCCTACGATGCCGAAGAAAGTGAAAGTGTCTGAGCTTATCCGACAATTTCAGCTTGAAATTGTTGCCGGAGAAGACGGACTGAAGCGTGCGATTACTGTAGATGATTTGTATCGGCCTGGACTTGAGATGGCTGGTTATTTTCATTACCACCCGAGCGAGCGGATTCAGCTTCTCGGAAGAACCGAAATATCGTTTCTGAACATGCTGGATAGCGAAGAACGGAAGGATCGCATGGTAAGGCTTTGTAATGAGGATACGCCGTGCATCATTTTGACCAGGGGCTTGGAAGCGCCGCAGGAGCTTATCGATCAAGCGAACGAAACGCAAATTCCCGTGCTGCGCAGTAACGTAGCCACGACGATTCTATCGAGCAGGATTACCGATTTCCTCGAGCATAAGCTCGCCCCTACGGCGACGATTCACGGTGTTCTGGTCGACGTATACGGTGTAGGCATGCTCATTACAGGCGGCAGCGGTATTGGTAAAAGCGAGACGGCGCTGGAGCTTGTGAAGCGCGGCCATCGGCTGGTAGCCGACGATGCGGTTGAGATTCGTCAAACGTCAGACGGTCAACTGCACGGCAGCGCGCCCGAGCTTATCCGTCACCTGCTCGAAATTCGCGGACTAGGCATCATTAATGTGATGACGTTGTTCGGAGCGGGAGCGGTGCGCACGCAGAAGCGGATCGGTCTCGTCATTAAGCTTGAAAACTGGCAGCAGGACAAGCAATACGACCGCCTTGGTCTGGATGAGGAAACGACGCGCATTATCGATACCGATATTCCGCTCGTTACCGTGCCTGTCCGCCCAGGCCGCAACTTAGCGGTCATTATCGAGGTGGGCGCAATGAACTTCCGTTTGAAACGGATGGGCTACAATGCGGCGCTTCAATTCACGAATAAGCTGACGGAAACGATTGCCGACGATATGGACGATTACGATTGAACCAAAAAGGGGACATGAATAGTGAACACATTTTCGTTAAATCCCGTTGCCTTCACGCTCGGACCGATTGAGGTGCATTGGTACGGTATTATTTTGGGAACGGCTGCTTTAGTCGGTTTGCTGCTTGCCGTCCAGGAAGGGAAGAGGTTCGGGATTAAGCCGGACTTCTTCATGGACTTGCTGTTGCTTGGCGTTCCTTCCGCTATTATAGGAGCCAGGATTTATTATGTGGCGTTTAAATGGGAAGATTACAAAGGGAATCTTCTCGATGTGTTCAAGATATGGAATGGGGGCATTGCAATATACGGTGCTCTTATCGGGGCATTTATTTGCGGTTTTTTCTATTTCCGCTACAAGGGCTATAATTTCTGGCGCATCGCAGATATATGTGCACCTTCACTTCTGGCTGGACAGATGATTGGACGCTGGGGCAATTTCATGAACCAGGAGGCTTACGGCGGACCGGTCAGCGAAGATTTTTTGCGTAATACGCTGAATCTTCCTGTGTTTATCGTCGACAATATGTATATTGTCGATCAAGTAACTCAGGAGGCTGCATACCGACACCCGGCATTTTTGTATGAATCGCTCTGGAGCTTAGTCGGTATCGGAATTTTGTTCGTGCTGCGCCGTCAAAAGTTTTTGCGTGCGGGCGAGTTGGTGGCTGCTTACTTCATCTGGTATTCGATCGGCCGCTTCTTTATTGAAGCGCTGCGTACGGATAGTTTGGCATTTATGGGACCGCAGTGGTTGGCATCCTTCGTTAACGCGCTGTGGACACCAATGGAAGTCATGTTCCTTCAAGGGTACTTAGACCCGGCATATGGCAATGTACGCATTTCGCAGGTAATGGCCTTGCTGCTCATTTTAGGAGCGATCGTGCTGATTGTCGTAAGACGCAGAACTGGTCTGGCATTCGCGTATTATCATGATCCGATTGTTTCAAGCAAGCCGGAGAAAAACGATGGCGCAAATGGTGCGGTCGCGGATTTAAATGAAACAGCCGAAATCATTGAAAAGGATGAAAGCGGCAAAGGAAGAGAGTAGTATAGGAGGGAAACACGATGACGGGCAATATCAAAACGATGCTGTTCGATTTGGACGGCACGATCATAGACACCAATGAGCTGATTATTCGGTCATTTATAGAATCGCTGCAAGGCTATGTGCCGGAAGATTTCGGAAGAGACCATATTATCCCGAGTATGGGAAATCCGCTTACCGATCAAATGAGGCTGTTCTCCGGACTTGAGGATGTAACGCATCTCGTAGCGGCTTATCGCGAGGTCAATTTGCGGCTGCACGATGAGTATGTCAAAGCATTCGACTACGTCAATGAGGTTATTGCAACGCTGCATGAGAAAAGTATTAAAATCGGCGTCGTGACGACCAAAATGCGGTTGACAACGGAGCGCGGCCTGAAATTCGTCGGACTTTACGACTATGTTGACGCCATCGTGACGATTGACGATGTCGTGAATCCGAAGCCGCATCCAGAGCCAGTCAGTAAAGCCATCGGGCTGCTTGGGGCGGATCCGGCCACGACGATCATGGTCGGCGACAGCATGGTGGATATTGAATCCGCCGTTGCTGCGGGCGCTGTTGCGGTTGGGGTTGCCTGGTCGCTAAAGGGCGAGCAGAAACTGAAGGCCGCGGGAGCCCATCACGTCATTCATGATATGCGCGATCTTTATTCTTTCGTAGGATTGGAGCGGGAGACGCTTGCGAAAAGTTGAACGATATCCAGTGGAGGGGCCGAACGCGCTGTGGCAGGTGTATTCGACTGTGAGCCGATTGAAATCGGTTCGCAATTTTATTTTTATACAGCTGGCGCGCTATTGTCCGATTCTTCCGCTCAAAAATTGGATTTACCGCCGTATACTCGGCATGAAGGTGGGCAAGCATACCGCATTTGCCTTAATGGTTATGGTCGATGTCTTCTTTCCTGAGCGTATATCGGTCGGCAATAATTCGATCATTGGATATAATACAACGATTCTGACGCATGAATATTTGATTAAGGAATATAGGCTTGGCGATGTGAAGATTGGATCGAATGTAATGATCGGCGCCAATTCGACGATTTTGCCAGGTATCACAATAGGCGATCATGCCGTGGTAGCGGCAGGCTCGCTCGTGCATAAGGATGTTCCGGCCTACGCCTTCGTAGGCGGAAATCCGATGCGGGAAATTAGGCGGAGCGAAATGGTTGTGCCTGCAGAGCTCGACGATCATGTGAGAAACATAATTAACTAAACAGGAAAGAGTCTCATCCGGACGAGGTGATTTTACTCGGGATGGGGCTTTCTTTTTTGGGGAGAGAAGGACGGATGTTCGCTTGACGAAGGCGCGATTTTCATGATAATATTACGACTAAACTCTTTAATTTGTTAGCATGGTAACATGGTAGCACTTTAATATACTAAAGCAATCGAAGGTGATAACGAATGTCTAAACCAAAAGTTTTTGAGAAGCCGATAGGCGTTAAAGATTATTTGCCGGGTGCAGTCGCCAAGCTGCGTCACATAGAGCGTCAAGTGCTTGCCTGCATGCAAGGCTGGGGCTATGAGCAAATTATGACGCCAACGATGGAATACTACGATACAGTGGGCGTAGCGAGCTCTACGTCGGATCAGAAATTGTTCAAGCTGCTGAACAATCGCGGAACGACGCTGGTGCTGCGTTCCGATATGACGGCCCCGATCGCGCGTGTCGTGTCTTCGTTATTGAAGCAATCCGATTTCCCGCAGCGTCTTTCTTACCATTCGAACGTGTTTCGGGCGATCGAAGAGGAAGCTGGCCGCGAGGCTGAATTTTTTCAAACGGGCGTAGAGCTTGTTGGCGATTCGTCGGCGGAGGCGGATGCGGAGGTTGTGGCGCTGGCGATTGCTTCCTTGAAGGCAGCCGGCGTGGACCGATTCAAGATTGCGATCGGGCATGTCGGGTTCCTGAACGGTTTATTGGAGGAGACTCTGCCAGGCCGCGTAGAGGCGCAGGAGCAGCTGAAGGGCTGCCTGCTTGGTCGCGATTATGTCGGGTACCGTCAGCAATTACGTGAGCTTTCGTTGGAAGAGCCGGTACAGCGCGAGCTGGAAGGCATTCTACGGTTGCGCGGCGGACAGGAGATTTGCGATCAGGCGCTGCAGCTTAGCGCGGATGCTACGGCTCAGGCGTCCATTCGCCATTTGTGCGAAATTTGGGATGTATTGAAGGCTTACGGGGTAAGCGAGTATGTGTTGATTGACCTGACGATGATCGGGGATTTCTCCTACTACACGGGGATGACGTTCGAGGGCTATGCGGCGGATCTTGGTTTCCCGGTCGTAAGCGGAGGACGATACGATAACCTGCTGGCTCAGTTCGGAAGACCGGCGCCGGCTACAGGCTTCGCGCTGAAGACGACCCGCGTGCTGGAGCTGCTTGGCGACAATGCGGAGAACGAAACGGTGAGGACACTTGTCGTTTATGATGCGGCTGGACGGACTGAGGCGCTTGCGAGAGCGCAGGAGCTGCGTGCAGAAGGCGTAAACGTGGTAACGGAGCGGGTGAATGAATGGAATGGCTTGTCGGTGGATACTGACGTGCAAAGGCCATTTGCGTATAAGGGTGTGAATTACGGGGCATTACTGCCGTTTACCGGAAAAGGAATGAAAGGAGGCAGCGCCAGATGAGCGGAGAGACAAGAGACATATTGAAAGTGGCGATGCCGAAGGGCCGCATCTACAAGCAGGCGTCGAAGTTGTTTCGCGAAGCGGGGCTGCCTATTCCGAGCGATTTCGATGATACGCGCAAGCTGATCATTGAGCTGCCTGAGGTAGGCATGGAGTTTATTATGGCGAAGCCGGTCGATGTGCCGACTTACGTGGAATATGGCGTAGCGGATATCGGAATCGTCGGCAAGGACGTTTTGATGGAGGAAAATAAGGATGTTTATGAGCTGCTGGATCTCGGTATCGCCAAATGCCGGATGTCGCTCATCGGCATGCCGGACTGGAAACCGACAATTAATCCGCGCGTCGCTACGAAATATCCGAACGTTGCTTCGGCGTATTTCCGCGAGCAAGGGCAGCAGGTTGAAGTTATTAAACTGAACGGCTCGATCGAGCTCGCGCCGATGATCGGACTTGCCGATCGTATTGTCGATATGGTGGAGACGGGCCAAACGCTGCGTGAGAACGGACTGGTGGAGATGGAATCGATCTTCGGCATTACGAGCCGTTTGATCGCCAATCGCGTAAGTTACCGGATGAAGAACGAAGCGATTCAAGGCTTGTGCGATCGGTTGCAGGAGACTTTAGCGGCGCGGGTGTAGACGAAAGTTGCATAACGGATGGGAGAGCGCAACAAGAACGAATGGGCAGGGTGAATTTATCGGCTGAAGCGTAATAGAGCGGATGCTTTAGGCAAAGCGATTAGGCGGAAGGAGTGGGCAATGTGCGGATAATGCGTGCAGAGCAGTTTGGTTTGAAGCGCGAGGTGGAGTATGGGACACCGGAGCAAAATGAAGCGGCCTTAAGGATCGTCGCAGACGTGAAGGCCGAAGGAGATGCGGCGCTGCTGCGGTATACGGAGCAGCATGACCGGGTGAAGCTGGATGCGGCGTCGCTCCGCGTGACGCAGCAGGAGATCGAGGCGGCGTATGGGCAGGTCGACGCCGCATTTCTCACGGCAATCCGCGAGGCGGCCGTGAATGTCCGGGTATTCCACGAGAAGCAGATGCGCACTTCGTGGATGGATCTGCAGCAGGACGGAACGCTGCTCGGGCAAATTATGCGACCGCTGAAGCGGGTCGGCGTTTATGTGCCCGGAGGCAAGGCGGCTTATCCGTCGTCCGTGCTGATGAACGTCATTCCGGCACAGGTGGCCGGCGTGCCGGAGATCGTAATGGTGACGCCGCCAGCGACCGGCGGCAAGGAGGGCATCGACCCGTATATTCTCGTAGCTGCCGCTGAGGCGGGCGTGAAGGAGATGTACCGGGTCGGGGGGGCTCAAGCGATAGCCGCGCTTGCGTACGGCACAGCTTCGATTGCTCCGGTCGACAAAATTTGCGGACCGGGTAATATTTATGTGGCGCTGGCGAAGCGCGCCGTGTTCGGCGCCGTCGATATCGACAGCATCGCCGGCCCGAGTGAAATCGTCGTGCTTGCCGACGATTCGGCAGATCCGGCGTATGCAGCCGCGGATCTGCTTTCGCAAGCCGAGCACGACGAGATGGCTTCGGCGATTTTGATCACGCCGTCGAAGCAGCTTGCGGAAGCGGTTGCTGCGGAGGTGGAGAGGCAGTTGTCTACGCTGCCGCGGCAGGACATTGCTCGCAAATCCATTGACAGCTACGGCGCGGTGCTGCTCGTCGATTCGCTTGACGAGGGAATCGACGTTGTGAATCAGTTAGCGCCCGAGCACCTTGAAATACTGACGGTCGATCCGATGCGCCTTCTCGGATTCATTCAGAATGCCGGAGCTATATTCCTCGGACCTTACAGCTCGGAACCGGTTGGAGACTATTTTGCCGGTCCGAATCACATTATCCCAACGAACGGCACAGCACGCTTCTCATCGCCGGTGAATGTCGACGATTTCTTGAAGAAATCGAGCTTGATCTATTACAGCAAAGAAGCGTTATTTGCAAACGGCGAGAAGATCATGACGCTGGCGCGTCATGAGGGACTGGAAGGCCACGCTCGCGCAATCGAGATCCGGTTGGAGAAAGAAAGTTAGTCAATATATTACTTATCAAGAAAGAAGGAATGAAAGTGGCGGAGAATAGAGTGCGCGAAGCGACAGTGGCGCGTAAGACGAATGAGACCGATATTAAGCTTACGTTTGCAGTTGATGGAACGGGAGAGGCGAAGATTGATACGGATGTGCCTTTCCTTAACCATATGCTTGATTTGTTTACGAAGCATGGCCAATTTAACTTGAACGTAGAAGCGCGCGGCGATATCGATATCGACGATCATCATACGGTAGAGGACATCGGGATTTGTATCGGGCAAACGCTTCGTGAAGCGCTTGGCGACAAACGCGGAATAAAGCGTTATGCCAGCGTGTTCGTACCAATGGATGAGGCGCTTGCGCAGGTTATCATTGATGTCAGCAACCGTCCGCATTTTGAGTACCGTGCAGAGTACCCGTCTGCTCAGGTTGGCAGCTTCTCCACGGAGCTTGTACATGAGTTTCTATGGAAGCTGGCGCTGGAGTCGCGCATTACGCTTCATGTTATCGTTCATTACGGCAAAAACACGCATCACATGATCGAAGCGGTGTTCAAGGCGCTGGGACGCGCGCTTGATGAAGCAACGAGCATTGATCCTCGCGTACAAGGAGTGCCTTCAACGAAAGGAGTGCTGTAATATGATCGCGATCATCGATTACGGCATGGGCAATCTGCACAGCGTGAGCAAGGCCGTCGAACGGCTTGGCTATGAAGCGGTTATTACCGCTGATCCGCAAACGATCGTAGAAGCGGACGGCGCGATTTTACCGGGAGTCGGCGCGTTCGGCGATGCGATGCAAAATTTGCGCGAAACGAAGCTGGACGAAGTGGCTAAGTTTTATGCCGCCTCCGGCAAGCCGATGCTTGGCATTTGCCTCGGCATGCAGCTGCTTTTCAGTGAAAGCGAGGAGTACGGCCTGAATGAGGGACTAAATTTATTGCCGGGGAAAGCAAGCCGATTCCAAGGCGACTACAAAGTGCCGCATATGGGCTGGAACAAGCTATCGTTTCTACAGGAAAAATCGCCGTTATTCAGCGGTCTGACGGAAGGCCATGTGTATTTCGTTCACTCGTTCCACGTTAAGCCTGAGCTTGAAAGCGATCTGCTTGCCACAACGGACTATCAACAGCAGGTGACGGCGATCGTCGGCCGCGGCAACTTGTACGGCATGCAGTTCCATCCGGAAAAAAGCGGTGAGCTCGGCATGCAGCTGCTTGGCAATTTTCTTGCGCTAACCGCAAAATAATACGCCTCGGACGTGAGCCGGAGGCCTCATAAATATGGATCAAGCTCCGTAAAACGAGCAAAAAAGGAGAGGGCGACATGCTGGCGAAACGTATCATTCCGTGTCTCGACGTGAAGGACGGCCGCGTGGTGAAGGGCGTTAATTTTGTTAACCTGCGCGATGCGGGCGATCCTGTCGAGCTTGCGGCCACCTATGACCGGGAGGGCGCGGATGAACTCGTATTTTTGGACATATCCGCCTCGGTCGAGGGACGCGCTACGATGATTGAGGTCGTCAAGCGGACGGCAGGCGAAATTACGATACCGTTCACGGTTGGCGGCGGCATATCCCATGTCGACGACATGAAGCGGCTGCTGCGGGCAGGCGCGGACAAAATCGGCATTAACACGGCCGCGGTGAAAAATCCGTCGCTCGTACAAGAAGGCTCGCGCAAATTCGGCTCGCAGTGTATTGTCGTTGCGATCGATGCGAAGTTCAATACGGAGTGGGGCGAGTGGGAGGTATACACGCATGGCGGACGCCAGACGACGGGTATCCGTGCGCTCGAATGGGCGCGCGAGGTTGAACGACTCGGAGCCGGCGAAATATTGCTGACAAGCATGGACGCGGACGGCACGAAGGACGGCTTCGACATTAAGCTGACGCAAGCGGTATCCGATTCGCTGGGCATCCCGGTTATCGCTTCCGGCGGAGCGGGACGAATCGAGCATTTTAATGATGTATTCAAATATGCACATGCGGATGCGGCGCTGGCGGCTACTATATTTCATTATAAAGAAATGACGATCCGTGAAGTGAAGGATGATTTGCGGCTGAAGGGAGTAGAGGTGCGTTGACGGAAACCAATCCAAGCGAGCTTTTGTCAAAAATAAAATGGGATGACGCCGGACTCGTCCCGGCCATCGTACAAGATGCGCAAAGCAAAGAAGTGCTTATGATGGCTTATATGAACAAAGAATCGCTTCAATTATCGGTAAAAAACGGTGTGACCTGGTTTTGGAGCCGTTCGCGCAACGAACTTTGGAACAAAGGGGCTACCAGCGGCCATACGCAGCGCATCGTTTCGATGGCGTATGACTGCGACGGCGACACGCTGCTCGTTAAGGTGGAGCAGAAGGGGCCGGCTTGCCATACGGGGCGGTACAGCTGCTTCTTTAATCCGATCGAGGTGATCGACCGGGCTGCAGACGAGGATCAAATGAAAGCAGACCGCTTCGAAACGCTTGGCCAGCTGGAAAGCGTAATTGCAGAGCGTTACGCGGAACGTCCGGAGGGCTCTTATACGACCTATTTATTCGATAAAGGCGTCGATAAAATTTTGAAAAAGGTCGGCGAAGAGGCGTCAGAGGTCATCATTGCAGCCAAAAATAAAGATAATGACGAGCTGCGCAGCGAGACCGGCGATCTGATATTCCATTTGATGGTGCTGCTCCGCGAGCGCGGGCTTCCGCTTGACGATGTAATCGGCGAGATCGAAAGCCGCCACGGCAAACCGACGACGAACAAAATGAGATAGAGGCGCATGTTCGCGGCCAAAGCCGCTCTAGGGCCGCGCTATAAAATTTTCGAGGAAGGCCGGTACGCATATGTTTATCGACTATCATACCCATCATGCCCGCTGCGGCCACGCTGTCGGCGAGCTGGAGGAATATGTACGAAAGGGCATAGAGATCGGCCTCGTGCAGATCGGACTCTCCGATCATATGCCTCTCCTGCATGTCGATCCTGCCGTTTATTATCCGGAAATGGCCATGCCGATGGAGGAGCTTCCCCGTTACGTGGAGGAGTGTTTAAACCTCAAGGAAAAGTATAAAGGGCAAATTGATGTCCGTATCGGGCTTGAGGGCGATTATATCGAAGGCTGCGAGGAGCAGATCGAAGCTATCGTGAAAGCATACCCGTGGGATTATGTCATTGGCTCGGTGCATTTTCTGGGGGAGTGGGACATTACGGACTTCAGGCAAACGCATGGCTGGGAAAGCCGTGACCGTATGGCCGTATACGAGCAGTATTACGATGCGGTTTGCAAAGCCGCTGCAACGGGATTCTACGATTACATCGGACATATCGACGTGATTAAGCGGTTCGGCTTTCAGCCGGAGGGCAATGTGACGCATTTGGAAAATGCGGCGCTGGAGGCGGTTAAGCGGCATGGCCTCGCGATCGAGCTTAATGCTTCAGGCCTCCGGACGCCTGCCGCGGAGATGTTCCCGAGCCGCCGGATGCTGGAATATGCGCATAAGCTGGGCATTCCGCTCACGGTCGGTTCGGACGCGCATCAGCCCGAAAGACTCGGTCAATATTTAGAGCAAGCGCGTGCGCTGCTGAGAGAAGTCGGATATACGCAGCTGGCGACATTTAATTGTCGAAAATTAATGCTAATTGATTTTTGAATTATTGTAAAATCAATGTATAATATAGATGATCAAACAAGCTTTGTCGAAAAATGTGACAAGGACGAGAACACAGGTTCAGTTAAATTAATTGGTTTAACGCTCAGGAGGGTATCATGTTAAGCGACAAGGTGCGTATTTTTTCGGGTTCGTCTAATCCGGTATTGGCTCAGAAAATTAGTGCAGAGCTTGGTCTGACGCTAGGTGCGATCAAGATGTCCCGTTTCAAAAGCGGTGAGATTTACGTGCATTACGAGGAAACGATTCGGAATTGCGACGTGTTTCTCGTACAATCCTTCTCTCATCCGATTAACGAGCATTTTGTCGAATTGCTCATCATGATCGATGCGGCGAAGCGTGCTTCCGCTAGAACGGTCAACATTATCATGCCTTATTACGGTTATGCGCGTCAGGAGCGCAAAGCGGCACCGCGTGAGCCGATCTCAGCGAAAATGCTGGCGGATGTGCTCACGACTGTCGGCGCGAACCGCGTCATTACAATCGACCTGCATGCTCCGGCTATTCAAGGTTTCTTCAACATTCCGGTCGATCATATGACGGCGCTTGATCTTATCAGCGATTACCTGAAATCGAAAAACATTAAAAATCCGGTTGTCGTATCCCCGGATGCAGGCCGCGCTTCTACTGCAGAGAAGCTTGCGAACTACTTGGATACTTCGTTCGCGATCATGATCAAGAAACGTCCTGCGCATAATGAATCGGTTATTACCCATGTCATCGGCGACGTTGAAGGTCAAACTCCCATTATTATCGAGGATTTGATTGACACGGGCTCGACGATCGTCAATGTTGTGGAAAGCCTGAAGGAACGCGGCGCAGAGGATGTTTACGTATGCGCGACGCACCCGCTGTTCTCCGGCTCGGCCATTGAGCGTTTGGATCATCCAAATATTAAAGAAGTCATCGTTACCGATTCGATCAGCTTGCCGGACTCAACGCCGGAACGCTTTAAAGTGCTTTCAGTCGCGCCGCTGCTTGCGGAAGCAACCCGCATCATTTTGGAAGGCGGCTCCATCAGCACCTTGTTCAAAAGCAGCGGTGTTTAATCGTCTGCCGGCTGCCGCATGGCTTGGAATTGAATAGTTATGCTGCGGGAAATCGCGGGCGGTGCATATGCCGTTCGCGATTTTCCCACATATTCTTTCGTGTTAGGATGGGCGCTGCTATGGTATAATCGTAGAAAATCGGAAGTAACGGGAGGTGCCTTGCGGATGAAGGGAAAGAAACGTGTTGCCGTAGATCAACAGACGAAAGTCATACCGGTTCAATGGGACGCCACGTTTTTTTTCGAGCGTGCGGTTCGGTCGCTGGATCGATTCCATTATGACAAGGCACTTAAATATTTTCGTCGCGCCGTCGAATACGAACCGGACAATCCGGTAAACCATTGCAACATGGCCGGCATTCTTTCTGAAATGGGCAATTACGAGGAATCGAATCGGATTTTGGGCTGGGTCGTCGGCGAGCTCGATCCGACGATGACGGAATGTCATTTTTACATGGCGAACAATTTTGCCAATATGGAGCAATACGAAGCGGCCGAGGGCTCGCTTATTCAATATTTGGAGGAGGATGCGGAGGGCCAATTTCTTGATGAAGCCGAAGAAATGATGGATCTGCTGCATTTTGAATTAGAGAGACCTACGCGCCTAACCAATATTAAGTCCCGCGAGGGCATGGTCGAGCATGATCAGGCCCGGACGCTGCTCGAGGAAGGCAAGTTTACAGAGGCCGTCCGCATTCTGGAGCAAATTATAGAAAGTCAGCCTGAATTTCTGGCAGCCCGCAACAACTTGGCGCTGGCCTATTACTACATGGGCATGTTCGAGAAAGCGATGGAGACGATTCAAGAGGTGCTGGAGCTCGAACCGGGCAACCTGCATGCGCTTTGCAACCTTGCGATCTTCTATCAGCATGCGAACGACCAGCAAAGCTTAAAGCCGCTGCTCGAACTGCTGCGCAAGACGGCGCCGTTCCATCAAGAGCATGTGTTTAAATTAGCGACAACAATGGGCATCTTAGGAGAACATGGAGCTGCTTATAAGCACTTCATTCGTCTGCTGAAGGATACCGAGCTTCATCAGGATCCTTGCTTATATCACTACGCAGCGGTCGCGGCTTGCAATATCGGAAGATTGCAGGAAGCGGAGCGATTATGGAAGCAGACGATCAAGCTCGATCCGGTATCCGGCATTCCGCACTATTATATGGAGCAGCTCGAGCTCGTTCGAAACGGCGAGCAGTCGGCTTCGATTAGTTATCACTACCATTTGCCGTTTGAGGAGCAATTCAAGCTGTGGGAAAAATCATCGGACGGCATCCCGGATCATTTGAAGCGCGATCCGCTCGTTCGATCGTCCTTTTTCTGGGCGCTTCGCCATGGCGACCAGCACACGAAGCTGCAGGTTATTCAGGCACTTGGCATGATCGCCGATAACGAAGTGAAGGACGTATTACGAACGTTTCTGCTTGAACAGGACGAGGATGATTATTTAAAACGGATAGCGATTTTCGTTCTGCGGACCATTGGAGTTCAAGAGCCGCTGCATGCCGTACTGGAAGGAAAGGCTGCGATTATCGAGCCGAATCGCGTGCCGTCGCGGCTGCCGGTATGGGAAGATAAATGGCAGGCAGTAGTGGAGGCTGCGCTGGGATGCATGAGCAAGCAGTACGATCTTGTTCAGCAGCATGATTTAATGACGCTTTGGGTAGAGTTTCTGTCGCGTGTGTATCCGGACGTTCCGAAGCTTACGAAGCCGGAGAGCTGGGCAGCCGCGCTTGAATATTTGACAGCTAAGATGCATCGGCGGGCGATTTCCTATCATGAGGTGTCGGTACGTTACGGCACATCGATCTCTACCGTCAGCAAAAACGTAAAGACAATCGATGAGGTTTGCGGCATTAAAGAGAAGATGAAGTCCATAAGCTCCGTCTTCTCCGCGGAGGAAATTCAAGATGATTAAACTATTTACGAGGTGAACTGCATGTACAAATCGATTATTATCGGTACCGGCCCAGCCGGTCTTACTGCGGCTATCTATTTAGCCCGCGCCAACATGAGCCCGCTTATTATTGAAGGTCCCGAGCCGGGCGGACAGCTGACGACAACGACCGAGGTGGAGAACTTCCCCGGTTTTCCAGAAGGCATCATGGGTCCGGAGCTCATGGAAAATATGCGCAAGCAAGCCGAGCGCTTCGGCGCGAAGTTTATTACAGGCTGGGTAAATAGCGTGAATATGTCCGAACGCCCGTTCAAGCTTCAAGTGGAGGGCCATGGTGAATTGGTTGGCGAAAGTTTGATTATTTCCACCGGCGCATCGGCTAAGTATCTCGGCATACCTGGAGAGAAAGAAAACGTAGGGCGCGGCGTAAGTACTTGCGCTACCTGTGACGGCTTCTTCTTCCGCGGCAAAAAAATTATCGTGGTAGGCGGCGGCGACTCCGCTATGGAGGAAGCTAGCTTCCTGACTCGATTTGCGACCAAAGTAGAGCTTGTTAACCGTCGCGACGAGCTTCGCGCTTCAAAAATCATGCAGGACCGCGCCCGCGAGAACGAGAAAATTAGCTGGAGCCTGAATCGTACGCCGGTTGAGGTAGTAGCAAGCGGCATGGGCGTTACTGGACTTAAGGTTCGCGATAATGCGACGGGCGAGGAGGATGTCATCGAAACCGACGGCATCTTCATAGCCATCGGGCATACGCCGAATACGAAATTTCTTGGCGGACAAATCGATACGGATGAACACGGCTACATAATCGTTAAACCGGGCACCTCCGAAACGAATGTACCGGGCGTATTCGCATGCGGCGACGTGCAGGACAGCAAATATCGCCAAGCCATTACGGCAGCCGGCAGCGGCTGCATGGCCGCGCTTGATTGTGAAAGATTTCTGGAAGGCGCCGTTACGCATGACTGGAGCAAATCGCTTTAATAATTGGCGGACCGCATCATAACGATACAGAAGGGGCTATACCGGCAAAGCTTTATGGCTTGAAGGTATAGCCTTTTAAATAGCTTGGAATGCCCGATTTGCCCGAATCTCGCTATCTTGACCGCAGGGTAAAGGAAAGCTTATAGTGTTACAGAGAAGATTAACATATTGATGAGGTGGACTAGTGATGTCTGAAAAGATTTACGTTGGAGTCGATGTCGGCGGAACGGCTATTAAGGTTGGCATTTGCAATGCGGACGGGCAATTGCTCAAAACGTATGAAGGACCGACGGAAGCGAGTAAAGGAACGGACACTATCCTTCAAAATATCGCAAAGTACGCGCAGCAAATCGTAGAGGAATCCGATTACGATTGGGAGAAGGTTGACGGCATCGGCGTTGGCATTGCCGGATTCCTGGATATTCCGAACGGTATCGTAAAGTTTGCTCCTAACCTGAAAATTGAAAACGTAAATTTGAAAGCGTATTTGGAGCAAGCGCTGAACAAGACGGTCAAGGTCAACAATGACGCAAACGTTGCAGCGTTAGGCGAAGCTTGGGGCGGTGCGGGCAAAGGCGTCGCCCACTGTGTATGCTACACGCTTGGAACAGGCGTAGGCGGCGGAATTATTATAGATGAAAAAATTGTTGAGGGTTTTGCAGGGATGGCAGGGGAGCTTGGCCATATGGCAATTGTGCCGGATCTGGAAGCCATTCAATGCGGCTGCGGCAAAATGGGCTGCCTGGAGACGGTATCTTCAGCGACCGGAATTATTCGCATGGCCAAGGATGCGGTAGAACGCGGCGACCGAACCTCGCTTTCGCAGGTGGAGAACATTATGGCGAAGGATGTGCTCGATGCCGCTAAGGCTGGCGATGAGGTAGCGACTCGCATCGTTAACCGCGCCGCTTATTATTTAGGCAAGTCGATGGCTATGCTCGCGATTATTCTTAATCCGCAATACTTCATCATCGGCGGCGGCGTGTCGAAAGCAGGCGATTTCTTGTTCGACCAAATTCGCGAAGTATTCGAGAAGTATACACAGGATCAAGCGAAAGAAAACGTGAAGATCGTTGCGGCAACGCTAGGCAATAACGCTGGCGTAGTAGGCGCGGCTGGTCTTATTTTGAGAGGCTGACAAAGTAATTTCGCATTCGCAAACGTTAAAATGATGCTTATGAAGCTGGTTTTGCATTCGCAAGACCTGAAGGAGGTTTTCTCTTGGAAACGGCGGCAACTGTAGCGAAGCTTGTCATTATTACCGGGATGTCGGGCGCGGGCAAGACCATTGCTGTCCAAAGCCTTGAGGATCTCGGCTTCTTCTGCGTGGATAACTTGCCACCTGTTCTTATACCGAAATTTGCCGAGCTAATCGAGCAATCGAAAGGTAAGATTGGAAAAGTCGCGCTCGTTATAGATTTACGTGGCAGAGAATTTTTCACGGCGTTATCGGAGTCGTTAACCTACATCAAAGACCACTACACGATCAGCTGTGAAATTTTATTTCTGGATGCCACCGACGAGGTGCTGGTTCAGCGTTATAAGGAAAGCCGTCGTCGTCATCCGCTTGCCCCGGATGGCATGCCGCTTGAAGGCATTCGCAATGAAAGACGCCTGTTGGAGGATCTCAAAGGCTCAGCGTCGCAGGTTATCGATACAAGCATTTTGAAGCCCGCTCATTTGAAGGAACGGATTATTACGCATTTTACGAATCAAGAGCAGAATAGTCTCTCTATTAACGTAACATCCTTCGGCTTCAAATACGGCATTCCGATTGATGCCGACCTTATCTATGACGTTCGCTTCTTGCCTAATCCGCATTATGTTGAGCATTTGCGTCCTAACACCGGGCAAAACCCTGATGTATATGACTATGTCATGAAATGGCCTGAGACGCAACAGTTTCTAACCAAGCTGTTAGATATGCTGCATTTCCTAATACCCCTTTACGGTAAGGAAGGGAAAAGTCAGGTTGTTATCGGTATTGGCTGTACAGGCGGCAAGCATCGCTCCGTAGCCATTGCCGAATATTTGGGACGCATGCTCGGAAGCAGCGATACGGAGCGTGTTCGTGTCAGCCATCGTGATTCCGATCGTGACAAGCATTGACGGGGTGAAGCGATGCAGAATAGAAATAAAATATTGAGGCGGCCGAAAATCGTCGTGATCGGCGGGGGTACGGGTTTATCCGTCATGCTGCGGGGTCTGAAGGAGAAGCCGCTCGATATTACCGCTATCGTAACGGTAGCCGATGATGGAGGAAGCTCGGGCATTCTCCGCAATGAGCTGCAAATACCGCCTCCCGGAGATATTCGCAACGTTCTGATGGCGCTGGCAGATGCGGAACCGCTGCTGACTGAAGTGCTTCAATATCGTTTTAAGAGTGTGCCTGGGCTTGCAGGCCATAGCCTCGGCAATCTCATGCTGGCAGCCATGACGGATATATCGGGCGATTTCGTAACGGGAATTCGCGAGTTAAGCCGCGTGCTTGCTGTGCGGGGACGGGTGCTTCCTGCGGCAGGCCAGGCCATCGTGCTGAAGGCTGAAATGGCGGATGGCTCTGTCGTAACGGGAGAATCGATGATACCGAAGGCTGGTCAGAGGATAAAAAGGGTGTTTTTAGAGCCGACAGACGTAGAACCATTGGAGGAAGCGGTCGAAGCCATTGAGCAAGCGGACGCGATATTAATCGGTCCGGGAAGCTTATATACGAGTATCATTCCTAATCTGCTCGTACCGAAGCTGGCGACCGCTATAGTGGAGTCCGAAGCCGTAAAGCTGTTCGTATGCAATGTGATGACGCAGCCAGGAGAAACGGATAATTACTCGGTGGGCGATCATTTGGATGCGATTCATGCGCATATCGGTCATCATTTATTCGATTACGTCATTGTGAACGATGGAGAAATCCCTCCGCAAATTGAAAGCAAATATGCGGAAAAGGGCGCGAAGGCCGTTCATCTTGATTTGGATGCGGTAACCGAAAAGGGCTATAATGTAATTGCTGACCGTCTTGTGCTGTTCCGAACTTTTTTGCGGCATGATGCCGAACGTTTAAGCCATCATATATATAAACTGGTTGAGAACTGGATGTTACGAAAGAGGTGATTTACGATGTCTTTTGCGGCGCAAACGAAAAAAGAGCTGACATTAATTGAAGCGGATAGCTGCTGCGAGAGAGCGGAGCTGTCGGCGCTTATACGAATGAATGGCTCGGTTAGCGTATCCAGCCGCAAAGTCGTTTTGGACATCTCAACGGAAAATGCGGCCATTGCCAGAAGAATTTATTCCCTGCTCAAAAAGCATTACAAGGTGCATATAGAGCTGCTCGTACGCAAAAAAATGAGACTCAAAAAAAATAATGTGTATATCGTACGTATACCGGCAGGCGTACAGGAAATATTAAGTGAGCTCAAGATCGTATCAGAGGGGTTTATGTTCAACCTCGGCATCGATAAGGAAATTATTCGCAAGCCATGCTGCAAACGCTCGTATTTGCGCGGCGCTTTCCTGGCTGGCGGGTCTGTCAACAATCCGGAAGGCTCCTCGTACCACTTGGAAATATCGTCGATGTATCAGGAGCATTGCGAAGCGCTGGTTGATCTTGCGAATAAATTTGAATTAAATGCCAGATGCATTGAACGGAAAAAGGGTTTTATCTTCTACATCAAAGAGGGCGAGAAAATCATCGAGCTTCTGAATATTATCGGCGCGCATCAGGCGTTATTCAAGTTTGAGGATGTCAGAATTATGCGCGATATGCGCAATTCGGTCAACCGGATCGTCAACTGCGAAACGGCTAACTTGAACAAAACGATCGGTGCAGCTGTTCGTCAGATTGAGAATATCAAGCTGCTGCAAAGAGAAGTGGGTCTGGAGAGCTTGCCGGACAAATTGAAAGAGGTTGCGGAAATCAGACTGCAGCATCCGGATATGAACTTGACGGAGGTCGGCGAGATGCTTGGCGGTAAGGTTAGTAAGTCAGGCGTAAATCATCGATTGCGCAAAATTGACGAACTCGCGGAAAAAATCCGCGGACTCTGACCTTTTAACCTAGTGTATCAGCTGGTATAATGATATAATAATTTAAAATGGCTTTTTTTTCACATGGCATGATAATGATTTAGTAAAATATAGGGGGTATGGTTTCCATGACAAGGCTTCCGGTTGTCGTTCGTCTAAAGACGGGACTTCATGCAAGACCTGCAGCATTATTCGTACAAGAAGCGAACAAATTTTCCTCCGAAGTATTTGTTGAGAAAGACGACAAGAAAGTAAATGCCAAATCCATTATGGGAATTATGAGCTTGGCGATCAGCTCCGGCACTGAAGTATCCATTAGTGCAGAAGGTTCGGACGCAGAGCAGGCTGTAAACGCTTTAGTCGCCTTAGTCAGCAAAGAAGAGCTGGAAAATCAATAAAGGCTGTAAATGAGAAGGGGAGTTAACAACAAAAAAAGGCTGCCTCTTGGTCATCGTCGATGACTTTGAAGGCAGTCTTTTTTTTGTTGAATGTGGCCGATTAGATAAGCTTCTCGATGACTTTGTCCACAAGTCCATATTCTCTTGCTTCCTCGGCGCTCATGAAGTAATCGCGATCGGTATCCTTCTCGATACGATCGAGCGGCTGACCGCTGCGGTCTGCCAGGATGCCGTTTAGCTTGTCGCGCATCTTGAGGATGCGGCGAGCCCGAATTTCAATGTCGCTGGCCTGGCCTTCAGCTCCGCCCAGCGGCTGGTGAATCATCACTTCGCTGTTCGGAAGCGCATATCGTTTGCCTTTGGCGCCTGCGGTAAGCAGGAAGGCACCCATAGAAGCGGCCATGCCTACGCAAATGGTGGACACGTCCGGTTTAATATATTGCATCGTATCGTAGATAGCCATACCTGCTGTGATCGAACCGCCCGGGCTGTTGATATAGAGCGAAATGTCCTTCTCAGGATCATCGGCAGCCAGGAATAGCATTTGAGCGATGATGGAGTTGGCCACCACGTCATTTACACCGGATCCGAGAAAAATAATACGGTCTTTCAATAGGCGAGAGTAAATGTCATACGCACGCTCACCCCGATTGTTTTGCTCAATAACCATAGGAACGAAATTCATATCCAACGCAAGCCCCCTCCTCAACAACTATGAATGGTTAAATCGTAATCCCATAATAACGGATGAAAACTCAAAAGTCAAAGATAGTCAAACAGGTCTGTAGATGCCAAAAATAAAAACCGCTCCAGCGTATAGGAACGGTTTGTCTGTATCATTATAGGTGTTGGGTAAGTATAATGGCGCGCCCGCTAGGAATCGAACCTAGATCTCAGGCTCCGGAGGCCTACGTCATATCCATTGGACCACGGGCGCAAAAACAGTAGCAAAAATTATTATATGACATTACGGGTTTTAATGCAAGTAAACTTGAAAAATAAAATTTGTGAAAAATGTGACGGAAACCGTTTTCAAATGAAAAACGGCTATTGCTACAATCCGGCATTTCCGATAAACTATTGGTGGGACTCGAAATGATACCTCGGGACAGAAATCGTCCAGCAGGTATGGATCGAATACGCAAGAGGCCGGGTGGAGTGAAGGATAAGAAATGAGTCAGATCGTTGAACTGCAGCAGCAGCTTGTGCCGGATCTGCTCGACGTCATGAAGAAGCGGTATTCGATCCTTCATCAGGTAATGCTTTCGGATTTGATCGGGCGCCGAACGTTGGCGTCGGCATTATCGATGACGGAGCGCATGCTTCGGGCGGAAACCGATTTTCTGAAATCGCAAGGACTGCTCGAGATTCATTCGGGGGGCATGCGAATTAGCGATTCAGGCAAGCTTTTATTGGAACAGCTTGAACCCTTTTACAAAACGATGTTTGGTTTATCTGAGCTGGAGGAAACGATTCGCAGCCATTTTGGCTTATCGCAGGTCGTTATCGTTGCAGGTGATTCCGAGACGTCGGCGCAGACGAAGCGCGAGCTTGGCCGGGCGGGCTGCCAGGTGCTGAACAAGGTCATGCGTCCAAACGACGTCGTGGCAGTAACGGGCGGTACGACAACCGCTCAAGTATCGAGTCAATTGGTTTCGAATACGCCGCTCAAGACGAACTGGTTTGTGCCGGCCAGAGGCGGCCTGGGAGAAAGCTTGGATTATCAGGCAAATACGATTGCTTCCACGATGGCGAAGCGAACGGGAGCGCAGTATCGGCTGTTACATGTGCCTGACCATTTGGGCGAGGAAGCCTTCGCTTCTATTATGCAGGAGCCGAACATCCGGGAAATTGTGGCTGTCATTCGCAGTGCCCGCATCGTTATACACGGAATCGGAGACGCTATAGTCATGGCAAGGCGCAGGCGGTTAGACGGCGAGATTATCGATGCGATGCAAGCGGAAGGCGCATTAGCGGAGTCATTCGGTTTTTATTTTGACCGCAAAGGCACAGTCGTGCACAAAATGCAGACAGTGGGGTTACGGCTCGAGGATATTGTGAACACTGAAGTTGTCATTGGCGTTGCCGGCGGCAAAAGCAAGGGCGAGGCAATAGCGGCCGTCATGCGCTTCGGACACAACGATGTATTGGTAACGGATGAAGCTGCGGCGCTGGAAATACTAGCCCTGATCGGGCAAGAAAAGCAGTAAGCGGCAAGCTTGGAGTATGAGGAATCATGATGAATTGCCAGCGGCTTAGGCCTTACTTGCAAGACATCTTGAAATATATATAGCAATCTTTCAAAAACGCTTAGGAGGAAACAACAAATGGTTAAAGTTGGTATTAATGGTTTTGGTCGCATCGGCCGTAATGTATTCCGCGCAGCACTGGGTAATCCGAACGTAGAAATCGTAGCCGTAAATGATCTTACAGATACGGCAACGCTTGCACATCTTTTGAAATACGATACGACTCACGGTCAGCTTGATGGCACTGTTGAAGCTAAAGAAGGCGCGCTTATCGTAAACGGCCGCGAAATCAAAGTATTCGCAGAGCGCAACCCTGCAGATCTTCCATGGGGATCCGTCGGCGTAGAAATCGTAGTTGAATCGACTGGTATTTTCACAGCGAAAGAAAAAGCTGAGCTTCACTTGAAGGGCGGCGCTAAAAAAGTTATCATCTCCGCACCTGCAACGAACGAAGATATCACTGTTGTTATCGGCGTTAACGAAGACAAGTACGACCCTGCGGCACATACCATTATTTCCAACGCTTCTTGCACAACGAACTGCCTTGCTCCTTTCGCAAAAGTATTGAACGACAAATTCGGTATCGTTAAAGGTATGATGACAACAACTCACTCGTACACAAACGACCAATCCGTACTTGACGTTCCTCACAAAGACTTGCGTCGTGCTCGTGCAGCTGCTGAGAACATCATTCCTTCATCCACTGGCGCAGCGAAAGCTGTTGCACTTGTACTTCCTGAGCTAAAAGGCAAATTGAACGGTATGGCTATGCGTGTTCCAACACCTAACGTTTCCGTAACTGACCTTGTAGCTGAACTGAAAGTTAACGTAACCGTTGAAGAAGTTAACGCTGCATTCAAAGATGCTTCCGAAGGTCCTTTGAAAGGCATCTTGAACTACAATGAATTGCCGCTTGTATCGAGCGACTACAATAGCGACCCAGCTTCCTCCACAATCGACGGTCTGTCGACAATGGTTGTTGAAGGAAATATGGTTAAAGTGATTTCCTGGTACGACAACGAGTGGGGCTACTCGAACCGCGTAGTTGATCTTGCTGCTTACATCGCAAGCAAAGGTCTGTAAGCAAAGAAGGCGGACGGACCGCGGCTCTGTGCGTGCGGAGCTAAGGTTCTTGGTTTGCGGCTCTTAGAGGCCGCTGACCAAAGGTCGTTCCTTCTTTGAAGGAACGACCTTCTTTTTTTGCTGTCCTAATCTATACCTTTCCACAACCATTATCCGGGAGGTTTTCATCAATGAATAAAAAAAGTGTGCGTGACGTAGCAGAATTAGCTGGTAAACGGGTATTTGTCCGCGTTGATTTCAACGTGCCGCTTGAAGACGGTAAAATTACGGATGACAAACGGATTCGCGAGACGCTGCCTACGATTAATTTCTTGATCGAAAAAGGCGCTAAAGTCATTCTTGCGAGCCATCTTGGCCGTCCGAACGGTCAAGTCGTAGAAGAGCTTCGCCACACGGCATCCGCAGTGCGTCTCTCCGAGCTTCTGGGCAAACAAGTGACTAAGGCTAACGAAGCGATCGGCGCAGCAGTAGAAGCGCAGGCAGCGGCTTTGAACAACGGCGATGTCCTCTTGCTTGAAAACGTACGCTTCTACGAAGGCGAAGAGAAAAACGACCCGGAGCTGGCGAAACAATTCGCGAAGCTGGCTGACTTGTTCGTCAACGACGCTTTCGGCGCAGCGCACCGCGCTCACGCTTCGACTGAAGGCATTGCGCACCTGCTGCCGGCTGTATCGGGTCTGCTAATGGAAAGAGAGCTTGAAGTACTAGGCAAAGCGCTTAACAACCCTGAGCGTCCTTTCACAGCGATTGTCGGCGGATCGAAAGTAAAAGACAAAATTGCGGTTATCGACAAAATGCTTGAAATTGCGGACAACATCATTATCGGCGGCGGCTTGTCTTATACGTTCTTCAAAGCGCAAGGCCATGAAATCGGCAAATCGCTGGTAGATAACAGCAAGCTTGATCTGGCGCTTGAGTTCATCGAGAAAGCAAAAAAATTGGGTAAAAACTTCTTGATCCCGGTTGATATCGTCGTAACGGACGATTTCAGCGCAAATGCAAACACGCAAATCGTTGACGTTGACGGCATTCCTGCTGAATGGGAAGGCATCGACATCGGACCGAAAACGCGCGAGCTGTATGCGGATGTTATCAAAAACTCGAAATTGGTCGTTTGGAACGGACCGATGGGCGTATTCGAAATCGAGCCATTCTCCCACGGTACGCTGGCAGTTGCCCGCGCGACTGCAGAAACGGCTGGTTACACCGTTATCGGCGGCGGCGATTCGGCTGCAGCAGCCGAGAAATTTGGCTTAGCTGACAAAATGGATTTCATTTCGACTGGCGGCGGCGCTTCCCTGGAATTCATGGAAGGCAAAGTACTTCCAGGCGTAGTAGCACTTAACGAAAAATAATAGGAGGGAATACACATGAGCACAAGAACACCGATTATTGCTGGCAACTGGAAAATGTTCAAAACCGTTTCCGAAGCGGTAACTTTTTTCTCCGAAATAAAAGGGAAAGCCGAGGTGGACGGCGTAGAGAGCGTAATCTGCGCGCCTTACACGACGCTTCCTGCACTGGTTGAAGCGGCAAAAGGAACTTCGATCGCGATCGGCGCTCAAAACGTTCACTTCGAGGATAACGGCGCATTTACGGGCGAAATCAGCGGCGTTATGCTGAAGGATCTTGGCGTGAAATACGTGATCATCGGTCACTCCGAGCGTCGCGCTTACTTTGCGGAATCCGATGAGATCGTAAACAAGAAGGTTCACGCATCGTTCAAAAACGGCTTGCTGCCAATCGTCTGTGTAGGCGAGAAGCTGGAAGAGCGCGAAGCGGGACAAACGAAGGACGTATGCAAAGTGCAAACGGAAGCGGCCTTCCAAGGCCTTTCTGCAGCGCAAGCAGCTGAAGTCGTTATCGCATACGAGCCAATCTGGGCGATCGGAACAGGCAAATCTTCGACTTCCGAAGATGCACAAGACGTTATCGGATTTATTCGCGGCGTTGTTGCCGGTCTTTACGATCAAGCAACGGCTGAGGCGGTTCGCATTCAATACGGCGGCAGCGTTAAGCCAAACAATGTGGCTGAATATATGGGTCAAGCGGACATCGACGGCGCTCTTGTCGGCGGCGCGAGCTTAGAGCCTGCATCGTATATCGCACTGGTCGAGGGGGCCAAGTAAGATGGCTTCACCGAAACCGGTAGCACTTATTATTCTTGACGGCTTCGGCTTGCGCGATGATGTAACGGGCAATGCCGTAGCACAAGCCAATAAACCAAACTACGACCGGTTCTGGTCGACTTACCCGCATACGACATTGACGGCAGCGGGCGAAGCGGTTGGTTTGCCTGAAGGCCAAATGGGCAACTCCGAGGTTGGTCATTTGAACATCGGCGCAGGGCGTATCGTGTACCAGGATTTGACGCGGATCAGCAAATCGATTCGCGATGGCGAATTTTTCGATAACGAGACGATTCTCGGCGCGATCAAACATGTAAAAGCGAATAGCAAAAAGCTTCACCTGTACGGCTTGCTCTCCGACGGCGGCGTACACAGCCACATTGCTCATTTGTTCGCCTTGCTTGAACTGGCAAAGAAGGAAGAGCTTGAGGAAGTTTACATTCATGCCTTTCTCGACGGACGCGACGTGTCCCCGGACAGCGCTAAGGGCTACCTGGAGCAGCTGCAAGCGAGAATCGAAGAGGTTGGCGTAGGCCGCATCGCAACAGTCCAAGGCCGTTACTATGCAATGGACCGCGACAAGCGCTGGGAGCGTACGGAGAAATCCTACCGCGCTATGGTTTACGGCGAAGGCCCGCAATATTTCGATCCGATTCAAGCGGTAGTTGAATCCTACGAGAAATCGGTTTATGATGAATTCGTTATGCCAACGGTTATCGTTGAGGGAGAGAACAAACCGGTAGGTCTCGTCGAATCCGGGGATGCGGTTATTTTCTTCAACTTCCGTCCCGATCGCGCGATTCAATTATCGCAAGTGTTCACGAACGAAGACTTCCGCGGCTTCGATCGCGGCGGAAACCATCCGGTTAACCTGCATTTCGTCTGCTTGACGTTATTCAGTGAAACGGTTGGCGGGTTCGTCGCGTATTCACCAAAGAACCTGGATAATACGCTTGGCGAAGTACTTACGCAAAACAACAAGACGCAATTACGTACAGCTGAAACGGAAAAATATCCGCATGTGACGTTTTTCTTCAGCGGCGGACGCGATGAAGAGCTTCCTGGTGAAACTCGCGTGCTGATCAACTCGCCGAAGGTCGCAACGTACGATCTGCAGCCTGAGATGAGCGCGTACGAGCTTGCGGAATCTACAGTCCGCGAGATTGAATCGGACAAGCATGACGCCATCATACTGAACTTCGCTAACCCTGATATGGTAGGTCACTCCGGCATGCTGGAGCCAACGATCAAGGCAGTCGAAGCGACAGATGATTGTCTGGGCAAAGTCGTGGAAGCGGTGCTTGCCAAAGGCGGCGTTTGCATCATCACGGCTGACCACGGCAACGCGGATATGGTATTCGACGAGAATGGCCGTCCTTTTACCGCACATACGACAAATCCGGTTCCTCTCATCATTACGAAAGCGGGCGAGACGCTTCGCGAAGGCGGCATCCTTGCCGATATCGCGCCAACGTTCCTGGATTTGATGGAGCTGGCTAAGCCGAAGGAAATGACAGGCACGACACTTATCAACAAGTAAGCAGAACGTAAAACAACTAAACCCATAAAGGAGTGTTTTCTCTCATGTCAATTATCGTTGATGTATACGCACGCGAAGTGCTGGATTCCCGCGGGAATCCAACCGTAGAAGTAGAGGTTTCCCTGGAGTCCGGCGGCAAAGGCCGCGCAATCGTGCCATCCGGCGCTTCCACCGGCGCATACGAGGCTGTTGAGCTTCGTGACGGCGACAAATCCCGTTACCTTGGCAAAGGCGTTCTGAAAGCCGTTGAAAATGTAAACACGGAAATTGCTCCTGAAATTATCGGCTTGGATGCTCTTGATCAAGTAGCTATCGACCGTAAAATGATCGAGCTTGACGGTACGCCAAACAAAGCGAAGCTTGGCGCTAACGCGATCCTGGCTGTATCGATGGCTGTAGCCCGCGCAGCTGCTGACGCGCTTGATGTTCCGCTTTACACTTACCTTGGCGGATTCAACGCTAAGACGCTTCCGGTTCCAATGATGAACATCATCAACGGCGGCGAGCACGCTGACAACAACATCGACGTGCAAGAATTCATGGTTCTTCCGGTTGGTGCTGAAAGCTTCAAAGAAGCGCTTCGTATCGGCGCTGAAATCTTCCACAACCTGAAAGCTGTATTGCATGACAAAGGTCTTAACACAGCAGTAGGCGACGAAGGCGGCTTCGCTCCTAACCTTGGTTCCAACGAAGAAGCGATTACAACAATCATCTCCGCTATCGAGCGCGCAGGCTACAAGCCGGGCGTTGATGTATTCCTCGGTATGGACGTTGCTTCGACTGAGTTTTTCAAAGACGGCAAATACGTGCTTGCAGGCGAAGGCAAATCGTTCACGTCGGCTGAGTTCGTTGATCTTCTCGCTTCGTGGGTGGATAAATACCCAATCGTATCGATCGAAGACGGCTGCTCCGAAGATGACTGGGATGGCTGGAAATTGCTTACTGACAAGCTTGGAAGCAAAGTACAGCTTGTCGGCGACGATCTGTTCGTAACGAACACAGAGCGTTTATACGACGGCATCGAGAAGGGCGTAGGCAACTCCATTCTTGTTAAAGTTAACCAAATCGGTACGCTTACTGAAACGTTCGACGCGATCGAAATGGCAAAACGCGCTGGTTACACAGCGGTTATCTCCCACCGTTCCGGTGAAAGCGAAGACAGCACGATCGCTGACATCGCAGTAGCTACGAACGCCGGCCAAATCAAAACAGGCGCACCGTCCCGTACGGACCGCGTTGCAAAATACAACCAATTGCTCCGCATTGAGGATCAGCTTGGCTCGACTGCTCAATACGGCGGCAAAAAAGCATTTTACAACTTGAAAAACTTCAAATAAGACGTATAGTTTCTGCTTGCGGCTTATCGGGAAGGGCATGTCCTTTAGCGGGGCATGCTCTTCTTTTTTTGGACGGTATTGTTAATGGAAGGGAATTCAAAGGTTGTCCTATTGTAATCTGTACCCAGCTATGATACAATCGGTTTACGTGTTTTTACGGAGCTCCTATGCTGGAGGTGGAATAAATGGAAATCTTTTTGAAGATCTTGCTTGTACTATTCTCTGTCGGCCTTATTGCTGTAGTATTGTTGCAAAAAGGTAAGAGCGCTGGCTTGTCCGGAGCAATCACGGGCGGGGCGGAGCACTTGTTCGGCAAACAGAAAGCGCGCGGTTTGGATTTGTTCTTACAGCGTCTGACGGTTGTTCTGGCAGTAGGTTTTTTCATTTTGGCGTTGGTTGTTTCTTACTTCGTCAAACAATAATCAATTAACATGCGGAAAGCGGGGATAATCCTCGCTTTTTTTGTATTTTCGGCAATATTGCGGATGGGCAGCTTTCATTTCGTGTATACTACATGGTATATGATAATCTATCAACCTGCTGCAAGCGAAGCTGGAATGCTGTGGCAAGTGCATGAGGAGAAAAAGCGATAATGATAAATTACGAGCAGCAGCTGCTTGATTTTATGCGGGAGACGGCATATAAGCCGATGACTTACCAAGAGCTTGAGAAGCATTTTGGAATTGAGGGTGCGGAGGAGTTTAAGCAATTTCTTAGATTGCTAAACAAGCTGGAGGACGAGGGCAAAATCATCCGTACGGCAAGCGAGCATTACGGGGTTCCGGAGCGAATGAATTTGGTGCGCGGCAGATTGCAGTCGCATGCGAAGGGCTTTGGGTTCCTGATTCCCGAAGAAAAGGATCACCCGGACGTTTATTTGCATGCGAATGACCTAAAGAGCGCGATGAATGGCGACATCATTCTCGTCCGCATTACGTCAAAGAGCGAGCATGGCGGCCGTATGGAAGGCGAGGTATTCCGAATCGTCGAGCGCGCCGTCACTCAGATCGTCGGAACCTTCGAGGATCATGAGTCTTATGCTTTCGTCATGCCGGACGACAAACGGATTAATCGGGATATTTTCATACCAAAGGGCGGCTATCAAGGTGCAGTTTCGGGGCAAAAGGTTGTCGTGCGCATCGTATCGTATCCGGAAGGGCGCTCGGCGGCCGAAGGCGAAATTGTCGAAATTTTAGGACATAAGAACGATCCGGGCGTCGACATCCTGTCGATCATTCGCAAGCATCAGCTTCCAGAGGGCTTTCCGGACGAGGTTATGGCTGAGGCTGAAGCGGCTCCTGATTCGATTACCGATGAGGAAATCGTACAGCAGGGCCGGCGCGACCTGCGCGGCGAGGTTATCGTTACGATCGACGGCGAGGATGCGAAGGACTTAGATGATGCGGTCCACGTGAAGCGGCTCGAGAACGGCAATTACTTGCTGGGCGTCCATATTGCGGACGTCGGTTATTACGTGAAGGAAAAGTCCGATCTGGATCAGGAAGCATTCCGCCGCGGCTGCAGCGTTTATTTGGTCGACCGCGTCATTCCGATGCTGCCGCATCGCTTGTCGAACGGGATTTGCTCGTTGAATCCGCAGGTTGACCGCTTAACGCTTTCGTGTGAAATGGAGTTTGATGCACAAACTTTAAAGCGCGTTCGACATGATGTGTTTACGAGCGTAATCCGTACGAAAGAACGTATGACGTATACGAACGTACGGAAGATATTGACCGCTGACGAAGAGGAGCCGCAAACCGGGCTGAAGGAGCGTTATGCTGACCTTCTCGGTATGTTCGAGTTGATGGAAGACCTCGCCATGCGGCTGCGCTCGAAGCGGATGAAGCGCGGCGCGATCGATTTCGACTTCCAGGAGTCGAAGGTCATCGTCGATGAGGCAGGTAAAGCAGTCGATATTATCAAGCGCGAACGTTCGGTTGCGGAGCAAATCATCGAGGAGTTTATGCTTGTCGCGAACGAAACGGTGGCCGAGCATTTCCACTGGCTGCGCGTGCCGTTTCTATACCGGATTCATGAGGATCCCAATCAAGAAAAGCTGATGAACTTTATACAGTTCGCAGCTAACTTCGGCTATGTCGTGAAAGGAAAAGGCAATTCGGTGCATCCTCGCGCCCTGCAAACGCTGCTGGAGGAAATTCGCGGCACGAAGGAAGCGACGGTCATTTCGACGGTCATGCTTCGTTCGATGAAGCAGGCGAAATACGATGCGGAGAGTCTTGGACATTTCGGCCTTGCAGCCGAATTTTATTCTCATTTCACGTCGCCGATTCGGCGTTATCCCGACTTGGTCATTCATCGCGTCATTCGCGAGGTTCTTGAAGGGGGCGGACAACTGACGGATGCCCGGCACGAATATTTAACGTCCAGAATGTCTGATATTGCGCAGCATTCTTCGGAGCGTGAGAGAGTTGCGGTTGATGCGGAGCGCGATACGGAACAGCTGAAGAAATGCGAATTCATGCTGGATAAGGTCGGCGAGGAATTCGAAGGGATCATAAGCAGTGTGACGAGCTTCGGCATGTTTATCGAACTCGATAATTCGGTAGAGGGCTTAATCCGTCTGAGCGATTTGTCGGATGATTATTACCATTTCCACGAGCAGCACATGATCTTGGTTGGAGAACGCACCTCGAAGGTTTATCGCATTGGCGACGAGGTGAAAGTGCGCGTATCCCGGGTGAGCATGACGGAGCATACGATCGACTTCGAGATGGTCGATATGAAGCCTCGAAGCAGCTATAAGGGCTTAGTCGACCAAGGTTTCGGCGGCGGCGCGCGCGGCGGCAAGAAGCGCGGCGGTGATGAACGCGGAGCTGGCGGCGGAGCAGGTGCAGGCGGACGCGGCAAAGGCGGAGCTGGCGGCAGCGAGCGCGGAAGCGCGGGACGCGGCAGTGCGGCGGGAGCAGGCGGACGCGGAAGCGCGGGACGCGGCAGTGCGGCGGGAGCAGGCGGACGCGGCAGGGGCAGAGCCGGCGGCGAGCGCGGAAGCGCGGGACGAGTCGATTTCGGCGTCGTCGAGCAGGGGAACCCGTGGCGCGTCGATGCGCCTGTGAGCGACCGCGGCGGAAAGCGGCGCGGTCGCGGGGGCTTGGGCGGAGCAGGCGGAGCCGGAGCCGGCGCAGGGGCGATCGACGGCGGCGGCGGAAATGCGCCGGCGGAGCGCGGGCCGTGGCAGGAGGCGGACATGCCGCCGGGCCAAGGCGATATGCGCGGCGGCGGAAGCGGGCCGCGCACGGATATGTGGGGCCTGCCCATCCGCGGGAGCGGCGGGGCTGGCAGTGAAAGCCGCGCAGGCGAAGGCGGCGGGAACCGGCGGAGCGGCGGCAGTGGCGGCGCGAAGCGGAAGAATACGTCGCCGGGCGGCGTGTTCGCGGGTGAGCGGAAGAGCAAGGCGCCGAGCCCGGATGACGGCGGAGAGGGACAAGGCAAGAAGAAGAGGAAACGGAAAGGCAGCTGAGGCGGAGAGGACGCCACGGCAGCATTCATCCGCAAAAATCGCAAGTAACTAGCCAGTACGGCGGCTTTCAAATGAACGTTATTGCGGGAGCCGCCGTGTTCTGGACGAGCTGGGAAAATATATTTAAACTTGTCACTTGCTTTTTATTTCTGGGTATAGTACACTCAAGGCAATCGATAATATGAACCTGAATTCACATATTGAAAAGGGTGTCATTATAGTCATGAAACCCTTTCCAATGTGTGAATTTTTTGTTTAAAGACAAACCAGGCGCATATTAATATTATTTTTTTGGAGGTTTTTACACATGCAACAAGGTACAGTTAAATGGTTTAACGCAGAAAAAGGTTTTGGCTTCATCGAAGTTGAAGGCGGCAACGATGTATTCGTACACTTCTCCGCAATCACTGGCGAAGGTTTCAAAACTCTTGAAGAAGGCCAACGCGTTGAATTCAACGTTGTTCAAGGCAACCGTGGACCACAAGCAGAAAACGTTGTAAAGCTGTAATAGCTTACGAACGTTGATAAAACCGCCCTTAACCTTTTAGGTTATGGGCGGTTTTTTTTATTTTACATAAGGTCTGCAATCTAAAATGTCCCGTGCCCGTCTTACCAAAGACCCGTCGATTTGGCCGTCAATCCGACCGTCTATTCTTACTCCGGTACCGAGATGGACGGCTTGCGCTTTAGTTGCCTCAATGAACTCCGGCAATGAGGCAATCGTTAATCCGCTGCCAGGCATAATAGTCAGTTCGAATGATTCGCTTAATTTAACGAGTCTTTTTATTCGTTGAACCGCTTGAAGAACGTTCGTATTCCCTCCAGAGGTGAGGATCCATTTGATTTGGGGATATTGACTCAGGGTGATAACTGCCTCTTCTTGATCATCTACCTCATCGAACGCGCGGTGAAACGTGACTGGAAGCTCTCCCGCTGCATCCAGCAGTCGCTGCAATGATTCTGTATCGATTTTATGATCAGCTTTCAGCGCTCCCATGACGAGCGCATGCACACCGAGCTGGCGAAGCTGTCTGATTTGAGCGATCATCTCGCTAATATCCTTTTTGTCGTAAATGAAGGATCTGCTGTGCGGGCGTACCATGGCGTGTACGGGAATTTTTTTGGCAAAGGGTTGAGTATCGGATTGCTCTGTCTGTTTAAGTCGTTCTATAACGGCAACGGCGACCATACGGTCTGGTGTTAAACCGCCTTGTTCGAATGCAGAAATAAGCTCAATACGATCCGCTCCATGAGCAGCCGCTGTAAACGCTTCATCCTCAGTAGTAGCAATGACTTCAAGCAACACGGGCATTCTCCTTTTTGATATTAATGGATTGGGTGCACGACGGAACGGTATCCTTGATTTCTGTACTTAAAGTTGTTACAATGAATTTCTGAACCGCATATAATAAACATTTTAGCGTAATAAAGACGAGGTGACCAGCATGGGTAAGAAAAGTGACGGCAAGCAGCTCGCTCAGAACAAGAAGGCTTCCCATGACTACTTCATCGAGGATACGTTTGAAGCGGGGATGGTGCTGCTTGGTACGGAAATCAAATCGCTGAGAAATGGAAAAGCGAATATAAGCGATGCGTTCGCGACTATTCGCAACGGCGAGATTTTTATCCATAACATGCACATCAGTCCGTTCGAGCAAGGCAATATTCATAATCCGACCGATCCGACGAGAGCACGGAAGCTGCTGCTCCATAAGGAACAGATTCATAAGCTGCTAGGGTTATCCAAGCAAGAAGGATATGCCATTGTGCCTCTGAAGATTTATGTGCGTAACGGTTATGCTAAGCTGCTTATCGGGCTTGGTAAAGGCAAGAAGCAGTACGATAAGCGCGATACGGCTGCTAAACGCGATGCTCAGCGGGATATCCAGCGTGCGCTGAGGGAGAAGCAGAAGGTGGCTCGCTAGCCTGATTTTTTCCATGGGTGAGAACATCCATTACTGCCAATAACAAATATGCACAAAGGCTGTCCGTTCGTGGTATACTAAAGCAGTAGCGAAGGCAGCACAAGCAGTACACTGAAATATGCGAACGTGCCAAACAATCGGAACAGCCTTTCAGATTTCGAATCTGTTAGAAGCTGCTCCTTAATCCTAAAGCTTCATTTGATGCTAAACGTTAGTGCCGATCTCTCGATCAGCAGCTAATTGTTTATGCGAGAATGGGGGCGTTTATGGATTCGACGGGGATTGGACGAGCGCGGGTTGCGGGTAGCAGGGAGTCGTCTGCTTCATCAACGCTAAAGCCTATTAAACGGCAAACAACAAACAAACTACGCTTTCGCAGCCTAAGAAACTGTGTGCGTGCTTCTACCCAGCATCGTCCATGTGACTGGAATAGGGGCTAACAAGTAGTGGAATACGCTGTCTCATCTCCGCCTGCGGTGAGCTGAAGAAGACAATCAGGCTGACCCAACGTATAGCCGGTTACGGGGCGATACTCGGGTGACATCAAAACTGTGACTACACCCGTAGAAGCCTGTGTGGCGTGATCTTCGGACAGGGGTTCAAATCCCCTCGCCTCCACCAATACTATCAGAAGAGACACCGTGTCAGGTGTCTTTTTTGCGTTCTCGGGTTACATGGGGGTTAGAAAGTGACGTCGTTATTGGATTTGCCGCGTTCGTGGGCATGAATCCGAGGAATCTCGGATGGTGTACGTTGCGGTGGGGTAATGGATAGATAGGATCTTGCGAGATTTCAAGAGGCAGTCCTGCCTATGGAACATAAAAAAGCCAAAGACACCTATTAATGTTCCTTGGCGTAGAACTGTTTTAGAGCTGCTTTAAAGTTGCTTTAAAGTTGCTTTAGAGTTACTTTAGAGCTCCTTTCAAGCAACTTTAGAGCTTTAAAATATAATGCAGTTTCGGATCGGTAGGCTTTGAGCCAACACGTTCGAGGTATTCTTCTTCGACTAGAGATTCCAGTATAAGCTTTGCTGTGACTCTGCTTCTGCCAATAAAATCACCAAAATCTTTAGTAAATACTTTCTTGCGAATTGAAGCGAATTCCAGTGCCAACCTTTGATCGGGAGATAAATCAAGCCACTTCTCCTGACCGATGCTCAAAGCAATCGTCGACTCTCTCCGAAGTCTCCGTACTTCAATGTTGTTTTTAAGAGTAAGCACGAAGGTTTGTTCTGTCTCCATAAGCTCCGGGGGATCAAGATGGAACAATTGCATTTCGTCGTATATGCGATCAATTCCTTCGCCCCATCGGCGGACGTATTTAAACTCTGAGAGCATTACCGCAATTCTTGGATTTCTTGAATATCGCAGGTCTTTAATATTACTCAAACGAACCATGCCAGGGAGTCGCCCAGGACTTTCAAATTCAAGCCGGTCATCGTACATGCGGATCATAATCTCCAAGCCTCCAAGGTTATAGGCACGATGAGTAACGGCGTTGACCACAGCCTCTATCCATGCGAATTCGGGATATTCAGGCACTGTATCAAAAATCCCCATTTGCCCTAATGCTGTAAAATCTCTTAGCTGGCTTTGGATAATTTCTTTTGTACGTTCAATTTGCTTAATTAATGGGCCTTCGATCGTATATTCCTTAATTACATTAGCTCTTGTTCCGGTTTTTGCTTTTATGCCTTCGTATCTAATAAATCGAATGCAGGCTTGTGGCAAACAAATGGTGGGCATTTTTGCAAACAAGAGGACTCCTGCTGCTCTCATAATCAGTTGTCCGTCCTTATTAACTGCTAGCCCGCGGTTCGTTAAAAGATTATGTAAATTGCCGCTGTACCCGGTAATTTCTTTATATTGCTGAAATACTGTATCGTCGAGATCAGTGATCCCACAGTCGGGCACCGATTCCAACTCGTAATGTCTGCTGCCTTTATCGTATTCAAGAGCCTTGCGAGCTTCGCCGGCAAATTGAATAGTGGAATCGCCTTTTCGGTAATAAACTCGCTTGACGAGCGTATATGGAACGCTGTAAAGGACATGATCGATCGCGATATGGTAGTCGATGTTAACGCGGGCAATATGCCAGCGTGCAAACGTATACGGTACGGTAGGAAGCGGCTTTAGCGCCGGTTTGTCCACGGACTGAAACAGCGAGGAACGGGAGCCTTCCATCTTTTGAAACGGCTTGTCGTTCAGGCGCTTCGGTAGATCCCAGATCGCTTCGTTCAGCTCATGGAGATGAAAGAAAGTCCGGTTTCGCAGTGCCGCCATAATCCAGCGTTCCACGAGGAGAACGGGGTTTTCCACTTTGGGCTTGTCTTTTCTTTCCTAGGTCTGGCTGTTAGGATCGCGCAGCCGTAGTGAGCCGCCATTTCGTAGTACGTGCGATTCAGAACCGACTCGTATCGGTCAGCCTTGTGTACACCTGCTTTCAGGTTATTTGGCACAAGCAGTTCCGGGACGCCGCCGAAGAACTGGAAAGCTCTCACGTGAGTTTGGATGAACGACTGCAGGTTCTGATTCCAAGCGGCTTCGACGTACGTATAATTGCTGGCGCCAATGGTGGAGACAAACAATTGCGCATCACGGATTTCTCCGGTCTCGGGATCGACCACGGGCAAAGTTGGGCCTGCGTAGTCGATGAACAGTTTTTCTCCGGCGCGATGTTCCTGATGCATGGAAAGTTGTAGCGTCTTCTTCCATTGACGGTATCGCTCGCAAAATTGGCTGTACTGATAGCCGTTCGGATGCTGTGATTTGTATTCCGACCAGAGCAGTTGCAAGGTGACGCTTTTCTTTTTGGACTCCCGGTACATATACTCCTAGTCCGGCTCGTTCCATTTTTTCGGCCGCCTCCTTGTTTTGGGGAACAGCATTGCCTCCAGAGCGGTATCGTTCAGTTCTGGCGGTAACGGCCATGTGAGATTGGCGGCTTTGGCTCGTTCGCTTAAACCGCTTTCTGCCTGAAGACGCAGTACATCCAGAATTTTAGGCAAGGCAATCCTCCTTCGTTTCGACATTTGTGTAAACTCCTTTCTGTCGGTGTCGTATAGACATTCGACAATCTGGAGGCTACACCTAGCCATGATGAATGGATTCGCCTTAAGGGGGGGGAAGTGTGGCTAATCTTTTTCGGAATGGATGACCAATGATTTCCGGAATACGCATAAACGTACCCTTTGATAGCCCCCTGTGTCAGAATAGTTGTCGTATCCCTCAAAAGAAAGTATAGTGAGGAAAAAGAGGCCGAGGTGGAGGACAATGAACCAAGTGAACAAGGAATTGAAGCAGAGCATCTTGCAACGAATGATGCCGCCAAATAATGAGCTCGTCAGTCAGATAGCCAGAGAAAGCGGACTATCGGAAGCGACACTATACAAGTGGAAGAAGGCAGCCAAAGCGCAAGGAATGATCATGCCTGATGGCGCACAACCCGCAGAGCGATGGAGTACGCGAGATAAGTTTGCCATAGTGGTGGAAACAGCTGCGTTAAGTGAGATTGAGTTGTCGGAATACTGTCGTGCCAGAGGGCTGTTCGTCGAGCAGGTGAAGGCCTGGCGCGATGCTTGCATGCAAGCAAATGGCGGGATAGCCGCGCAAGCGAGCAAACTGCAAAAGGATCTTCGAACGAAAGAGCAAGAGGTAAAAGCCTTGAGCCGAGAACTTCAACGGAAAGAATCAGCATTAGCGGAAACGGCCGCACTACTGGTGTTACGAAAAAAGGCCCAAGCGATCTGGGGGGACCAAGGGGACGAATGATCAGTGCCTCAGATCGTCAGCTAGCCGTATCACTGATTCAAGAAGCCGTTGAAGCCGGTGCAAGAGAGAAGCTTGCCTGTAAGGAACTTGGACTGACCCAGCGAACCCTACAACGTTGGCGCCAGCATGGCGTCCGTGAAGATGGGCGTCCGCATGCCAAGCGACCTGTGCCCGCACATAAGCTCAGCGAGGAAGAAGAACAACAGATGCTGGACGTCATTCATCAGCCGGATTTCATGAGCTTGCCACCCCTCCGCCTCAATATTATTGTAACCAAGTAAGGGGTGTACTGTCCAAGTCTGCTAGGGGGCTAAATAGGCACAGCCACGCCTCGGGAAATCGAACCCTTGTCCATACAAAACCACAATGGTTAATGTGGACAGGGGTTTATCATGTTTCTAAGCTTAGCCAATGCATTCTATGGTTAGGCTTTTATGTTATAATGAAGGTAATTGTAAATGGACTTTTGGAGGTGATGAGGATGCGATGGGAAGAGGTTCGTGAACAGTTTCCTAATGAGTGGGTCGTCTGTGAAGCGTTAAAGTCTCGTTCGGAGGAAGGGTACTGGTTCATTGACGAGGTGGCTCTCATTGATCGTTTTGACGATTCCGCTGTTGCCATGAAACGTTACTATGAATTGCATCGGGAGCAGCCTTACCGGGAGTATGGCTTTTTTCACACATCCCGTGAAACACTGAAGCTTCGAGAAAAGTGGGCGGGGGTACGTGGACCCAGATGAATATTGATGTGAGGTACGGATTGCCTTTTATTGAAGTTATCATTTGTTACCGCGGTGAAGAGCTTCAGTTGAGGAATGTACTGCTCGATACAGGCTCGGCGGGATCGATTTTCAATGCTGATGTAGTGGATGCCATTGGGGTTAAGATTGAGCCGGGCGATTTTCTTAACAAAATTAGAGGTGTGGGCGGAGTAGAGGTCGTATACTCCAAGAAATTTGATTTTGTGAATGCGGGAGAGATTTCGCTGAAAAGCTTTGAAGTGGAGATTGGAGAAATGGACTACGGCATGGAGATTGATGGCATTCTTGGTTTTGACTTCATCCAATCTGCCGGATTAGTGATTGATTCCAAAGAATTGACGGTGGCAGCAAGGGATTGAGTTACGCTACCTCCCCAAGCAACGGTTCTGATTAGGGTTTTAGCGATTTTGTGGACAGGGGTTCGATATGGTTGCGCTTGAAAAACTGTCGTTTTGCTCTTATTCAACTGTTCCTCCATTAGCAGTATCACATACTAACCCATATATTTACTTGGCAGCAGGATCATGCGATTTGTACTCCGTGTATCCATAGCGTTATAATACAGAAAATAACGGAATAAACCCTATTCGTTCGACTGGAGTTGTTTTCCCGTGAGTATGTATCCATACTACTCGATTATTAATGAATCGAAATATGACAAAAATACAGGTTTCCATTCTTTTCGATTTTCTTGGTCACATGACACTTACGTAGCAATTGAATATTATTGTACCAATCCTGAGTGTAAATGCAAATCAGTCATACTCCATATTGATCGAGTAACGCCGAGCGGTACTACCGAAAACATTGGCTATATCTCACTCAGTATTCCCGATTTCAAGGTTGAGGAGATTAAAGCGAAACATAAGGCTGTCTATCAGTCAAAGCTGAATAAGGAGTTTAAACAGGGTATACCGGAAGAGTGGAAGCCTTATATCTTGGAGCATAGCAATCATGTGAGAGAATTAAAAAGTGTCAGGCTTCCGGCTGATTCATTACAGGAGACTAAGGGGTCGTTGCTTACGACTTCCGCATTACATTCCCGATCATATGAACCTATGTCCATGCCTTCGATAGATCTGGAAAAGACCCCAACAATGGGCTATGTCGAAGTGTTCGGGGAATCGGTCGATCAACTGGTCTTCACTCACGGGGGGAATAAAATTCTGGTGGATGAACAGTACTGCATGAAGCCATCCTGCGACTGTCGGCAAGGTCTCTTGACCTTTGTACAATTGGAGCCCGGTAAACCAACCAGCAAATTTGTTGTTGGCTATTCCACCCACAAGCGGAGTTATTCTGTTGTGGAGAATTATACAACGAATAAGGAACTCGAAGAGCTTGTTGCGGCGTTTGAGACTGCTTATCCTGCGGTAAGGCGTACCATCTCGAATCATTATGATGACATGAAGCGTGAGGGTAAACGAGCGATGCTGGAGAAACAGCAATCTGTTACGGCAAGCTCAGCATCACTCCCGGGGCGGAATGATCCATGTTCATGCGGTAGCAGCAAGAAGTACAAAAAGTGCTGCGGATCGGTTGGTGTTTGAACGTATATATGGCAAAAATTTTCAAGATAACCTTGACGGATTGGAATGGAGCTGTTCGTGGAAAGCCCTACCGCAAAATTGCCGTCCAAGAGAACGCGAGCTTGTATGATCTGGCGGAGGCTGCGTTGTCTGCGTTTGATTTTGATATGGATCATTTGTTCGGATTCTATGACAACCTGAAAAACTGGGCCCGGTCGGAGGAAGGATACGAGCTGTTTGCCGATATCGGCGACAAGATGAACTTCCCGGGTGTGAAGAAGGCTAAAGTTAGCAAGGTGTTCCATACACCTAAGCAAAAGATGCTGCTGTTATTCGACTATGGTGATGAGTGGAGGTTCGTCGTTCAATATTTGGAAGATGGGGATCTTAGAGGGACGAAACTCCCTGTTATTCTGGATTCGAAAGGGAAGGCGCCTGATCAATACGGTGGTTTTTCCGATGAGGATGACGAATACGAACCTTAGCTGGACTTCCCTTCATGAGAGGTTAGGCGTATCCGGTTGGTAAATTAAAGGAAAAGGACTTTGTTATGCCACCTCCCCAAACAACCTAAGCATCACGCTGCGGCGGATTGTGGATTTGCTAATCCACGGTTCGCCTCCACCAAACCTTATCAGAGGAGACACCGTGTCAGGTGTCTTTTTTGCATTCTCGGATTACGTAGCGGTTAGAAAAAGGCGTCGTTATTGGATTTGCGGCGATCGTAGGCATGAATCCGAGGAAACTCTGATGGGATACGTTGTGGAGGGGCAATGGATAGATAGGATCTTGCGAGATTTCAAGAGGCAGTCCTGCCTATGGCAACATAAAAAAGCCAAAGACACCTGTTAATGTTCCTTGGCGTAGAACTGTTTTAGAACTGTTTTAGAGCTGCTTTAAAGTTGCTTTAGAGTTACTTTAGAGCTCCTTTCAAGCAACTTTAGAGCTTTAAATTATAATGTAGTTTCGGATCGGTAGGCTTTGAGCCAACACGTTCGAGGTATTCTTCTTCGACTAGAGATTCCGGTATAAGCTTTGCAGTGATTCTGCTTCTGCCAATAAAATCACCAAAATCTTTAGTAAATACTTTCTTGCGAATTGAAGCGAATTCCAGTGCCAACCACTTTGATCGGGAGATAAATCAAGCCACTTCTCCTGACCGATGCTCAAAGCAATCGTCGACTCTCTCCGAAGTCTCCGTACTTCAATGTTGTTTTTAAGAGTAAGCACGAAGGTTTGTTTGTTGCGGTTTTTAAAATTTAGGCGGCTGAAGGGCAAATGGTGGATTTCAGCTTGTCCCAATCCTCTTTCTGGCTCACGTACCACGCATCCATGTGCTGGCAAATCATAATGCCATAGATGCGCATGTACCACATCATCGTCGAACGGTGCCGGCCGGACTCGAGCTTTTAATCCACTTTCTCTCGTTTGTTGGAACGCTCGATGGACGAACGGCGTTTGTAGATCAACTTCCACTGCTCAGAACCGCGAACGGTCTTTGTAAACAAACGCGGGTTATCCCTGCTGTGTGTATGGTAGGTTCGTCCATACTTGGCAGTGGAGCAACCGCAGGTCGGAGAGCATTACACTTGCGACGATGCTGGGATTTGTCGAATCCGTTGGGTTTCATTTCACGACCTTTTGGACAGATGGGAATGCCGGTTGGAGAAATCTGAATGTCACTGTCCGTCGTCGTATTCTTCTTGCTCCGTTGTTGAGATCGATGAATGGCTGGATGTTCTGGTGATCAAGAAGCAGATAAATCGCTTCCGCATCATGCGCAGCATCGAGGAGCATTTTGTCTACCGTGCCCAAAGTGAATCTTTGCTTGAATTCGACCGTGCTCATCACGAGACTAACCGCATCATGCCGAGAGGCAGGCTGAAGTCTCGGATACAAGGGCAAATCGTGTTTGCTGTCCGCCGCGGAGATCATGTACAGGTGGTAGCCGTTATAGTACTTCTCTCTGGCGCTGTCCCAGCCTGAGTTGCAATCGGGCTGGGAGTAAAGACGAGGATGGTTGCAATCCGCGATTGCCGAGGGCACGACAATTACAAGATGGTTTGCTGCGGGGATAGGCAGCGGTGACGATCGGTGTGCCATCACCGGCGGCGCTCAAGCTATCCAAATCCCCGAGCAAACCCAAATGAGCCGACACCGAAAGAATCTGCGACTGAAAGAAATGAAACAGCGAACCCATATTTTTGATAAAACTCACAAAGATACTGTTAGTGCGATGAGTAAAGCCTTACGAGAGGGACGGAGAAAAGAGTAGCTGTAATAACGATGCATTGTATGGACGGTTTGTTATATAATGAAGGGAGTAAGAAGATGAACTACGAGGTGATAATTATGAAGGATATTCAAGATTATTCGTTGTTTGTTCCGGAATTTCAAAAGCTAGTGAGCTCTCATGATTTTGTGAATATGAATATAGAAGAAGATGAGAATGGCGCGGTGATTCGTTTGCAAAAACAAGATGAATTGGAAAGAATGCAGAAGAGAGAACGTCTACTCAAGACGCTGGAGGAAACTTCGGGTATATTGAAGAAATATCCTGATGCCGCTAAAGAGTTGCACGCTATAGCCAGCCGCGAAGATGAAGAGGATCGGGAGGGTACTCAGCTTTGAGTAAGTTTCTGTTCGATACGAACGTTTGTATATACTATCTAGAAGGTAACCAAACGGTCACTGAATTTATGAGGAAAACACTACGTGACCCTCGTAATAGTCTGGTGCTGTCGGTTATTACAGAAGCGGAGCTGTTTTCTTCTCCAAGTGTGTATGGGAATCCTGAGTTAAATAACGCTATTAGTCGTTTTATACATGATTCTGATGATGTGGTTGAAGTGACTCGTCGGATTGGAGCTAATGCCGGAGAGATAAGGTCGTATTTCCATCAAGCATTTGGCCGAAAGATTAAATTACCTGATGCATTGATTGCTGCAACAGCAGTAAGCCTAAATGCAACACTAATCAGCAATAATGATAAGGATTTTGTTGAAGTATTAGCGAGGTACCAGATTCCATATTTTAATCCGATTAAAGAGTCATTATAAGCTGCTCAATAGGTAGCATGTGTTAATACAAGCTAACAAGGAGTCGTTATTACTCCAAACTCCTGTCCGATTTTTGTAGACACAATGTAGACCAACGCAATAATACAGGGTGAATCGCGGTAATATAAAATGGGACAAGATAATCAATGAGATTCCACGAAGCCTTATAGGATAAGGCTTCGCGGGATTTAATGAAAAGTGATAAACCGATAAGAGAAGTTAGGGACAGGGGTTTAAATCCCCTCGCCTCCAACATGTAAATCTATCACCGCATTGAGATTGTGGATTTATGCTAATTGCGAATTTGTTGATGATGAAACGAGCCAGTTCTCCTTTTACAGGAGGCAGGCTCGTTTTTTGTGGTCAAACCACATGCTGCTTCATCTCGAATAGCTCTATTTAGCGACAGTAGCGGCAAATGCGTCAAAGTCGGTAACGTTCAGCGAAATGCCTGCCGTGTTTCGTATGAGACGGAGGAGTCTTATATGCGAATTATAAATCAGCATGCCTATAACAGAGATAACATGCATCTATCTGGAATAACGGGCGTATTAAGTACTATACCTTCAATTGAGCTATCGAGTAGGCTTGTTTTGAAGTCACTTACTCAGATGGAATGTACCATTTCGCAGTGGTATGTGATCGTACTAATGAAGGAGGTGTGTAGGTTGAATAGCTGGAAATTCATCAAGCTGTTGGGACTTGTTTCTGGAGTTGTGCTCTTGAATATTATAATACTGTCACCAGGGTTATTGGGTGTGGAAATAGGAGGCGAAAGTGTTCTAGAGACAGCTTCTGGCGTAACACTATTGTGTATGAGTCTCCTTGTGCTGCTTTACGGGAGTTATGGATTACTTTTAAAACCTCCTGTTGTAACGCTTGTGAAAGACATTAAAACGCACGAGGATTATATGGCTGCACTTCAACATTACAGAAATGTAAAGGCGTTTAAGAAGGATATTTCTCTTGCCTTAGATCAATTAGGTCGGATAGTAAAGAAGAAGGACACTTTGTTGGAAGTTCTTAGTCAGAGATTTGATCAAACGGAGTTAAGCTACAAGAAGTTTACTTCTGTCATTTATGAGGTCGAAAAACTTCTTTACCTCAATATCAGGGGGATCCTTAATAAGCTTAGTGTTTTTGATGCTTCAGAATTCTCCATGTTCGCTAGTCAGCAAAGATCAACGCAGTTTTCTAATAAACTGGTACAAGAAAAAACAGATTTATACAAAGAATACTTAGACTACTTGACAGGGTATATTGGTGCAAACGAAGAAATACTGCTGAAGCTAGACAAATTGCTATTGGAGATATCTCTATTAGGCAGTACGAATTATAGAGATGTCGAAGAGATGCCCTGCATGAAGGAAATAGATGCATTGATCAAACAGACAAAATTTTATAAGCAATGAGGGGGCGATGACTATAGCTAGAAAAGGTAAGGCGTTTGTGGTGTTGGGAACTATTGCAGTGGCCGTTTTTGTTCTTGTGTATTTAGGGATCAGCCTAACATCTAATTTAGGAAAAACCCAGACAGAGGTAACTTCGGAAGATGCGGCCAAAAAATTGGATAAAATCTACAAAAATATTTCTGTCACTGCTGCCGAGCAAATAAAGGGTCAGATAGACCTTGATCCTGTAGCTGTCGGGGATTCATTGCCCGATATCTCTAAGTTTCCAATATCGGTAGCAAACACAACGGACAGCTTCGTAGAAATTTTCTCTTCCACAGAGAAATCAGGGACTGGTATTGATGGCTGGTTGAATGAAGTTGCGACAGACTTCAATAATGCTAATATGGTAGTGAATGGGAAGCCTGTATCTGTCAAGATCCGTAATATTGCCTCGGGCACAGCCACAGATTATATAAGGTCTGGCAAGTATGTACCGGATGCTTTCACTCCTTCTAATGAGTTCTGGGGAGAAATGGTAAAAGCTCATGGTATCGACACTCAGCTTGTATCTAAGCGTCTTGTCGGTAATGTAGCTGGTATTGTATCAACAAAGACAAAATACGATGAGTTGGTAGAGAAGTACGGCTCTATAAACGTCAAGACGGTTACAGACGCTATAGTGAATAATGAGTTGGCTATGGGTTACACGGATCCTTTCGCTAGTTCTACGGGTTTAAACTTTCTAGTGGCTGCCCTGAGGACATTCGACAGCTCTGATTTGCTTGGGGAAAAAGCGGTTCAAGGGTTTGAGAGATTCCAAGCCAATGTACCTTTTATTGCGTCCACAACTTTACAAATGCGTGATGCAGCGAAGTCGGGGATGCTTGATGCCTTTATCTTAGAGTACCAAACCTATGTAAATGTGGCTGATCTGAAGAGCGGCTACGTGTTCACTCCTTTTGGTGTAAGGCATGACAGCCCGCTTTACGCTTTGGGTGATTTACCTCAAGAAAAGCTGGATATTATCGGGAAGTTTGCTGTGTTTGTTGAACAAGAAAAATATCAGAGTTTAGCGGAGGAAAAGGGGTTCAATGGTCTTAATGATTACAATTCAGAGCTTGATGTAGTCGATGGCAGTCTCTTGTCCTCTGCACAGAAGTTGTGGAAGGAAAAGAAAGACGGGAATAAACCGATTGCGGCGGTATTTGTTTCCGACGTATCGGGGAGTATGAATGGTGAACCTCTAAACCGATTGAAAGAGTCGTTGTTAACAGGTCAAAAGTACTTGGGCAGGGACAATAGTATTGGTTTTGTTTCTTACTCCAGTAACGTTTCAATCAATCTTCCGATTGGGAAGTACGATACGAATCAGCAGTCTATGTTTGTTGGAGCTATCAACAGCCTTCAAGCTGGCGGAGGTACAGCTACATTTGATGGAATTGTGGTGGCAATGAAAATGCTTCAAGATGAGCTGGCTGATAACCCTGACATTAAACCTTTAATATTTGTATTAAGTGATGGAGAAACGAATGAAGGGCATTCGCTCAAGGATATCAGGGGGTTAGTTGAGACCTATAAGATTCCAGTATACACGATTGGTTATAATGCCGATATCCAGGCACTTCAAAGCATTTCAAATATTAATGAGGCAGCTAGTATCAATGCAGATACAGACGATGTTGTGTATAAGATCGCTAATTTACTCAACGTTCAAATGTAAATGATATTCTAAGCAAATGCTTCCGAAGTCAAGTTTTGCTTCACAAAACTTTTTAGGAGTGGTTACCATGTCATTTACAATGGAAGTAGTAAGTCCTGAGAAGCTTAAGTCGGCTATAGAAGAGCAGGTTAAACCTGAGCCTGAGGAAGTATCGCAACTCAAAGAGCTGGCATTAAACAATGTCTCAACGATCTTGGAGTTAGATATCGAGTCCTTAGAAAAGCGGAAACAGGTATTGCAATCTATTGATAGTTTCGGCATGAGCTCTATGCGATCATCCTCGGATAAAAATTCCCTCTTGCAAGTATCTGTAGGGAATTTATCTAAAACAGGCGATGAAGGCGGCCAAGTAGCCAAAGGTTTAACGGAGCTGCATCTCCAGTTGAAGGATTTAGATCCGAGTGCAGTGGATTTTGCCAAGAGTGGTTTTCTGGGCAAGTTCTTTAATCCATTACGCAGTTACTTTGCAAAGTACCAAAAAGCTGACGCTGTCATTTCGGACATTATCCTTTCTTTGGATAAAGGCAAGTCTGTATTAAGGAATGATAATACAACTTTGGAGTTTGAACAGCATGCACTCAGGGAGCTCACGAAAAGACTTCAAAAGGAAATCCAGCTAGGTATGTTAATGGATGAAGAAATTGAGTCTCAGATTGAAGCGGCAAAATTACGTAATGAGTCTGAAGATAAAATCCGGTTCATTACAGAAGAAGTGTTGTTTCCTTTGCGTCAGCGTGTGATGGACTTGCAACAAATGTTGGTCGTTAATCAACAGGGAATCATGGCAATCGAGGTTGTAATAAGGAATAACAAAGAGCTGATCAGAGGAGTAGACAGAGCTAGGAATGTTACCGTTTCAGCCCTGAAAATCTCAGTTACTGTGGCAAGTGCGCTCTATAATCAAAGGATTGTCTTGAAAAAGATTGAACTTCTAAATCAAACCACCGAAAGTCTAATAAGCGGTACCTCAAGAATGTTGAAAGATCAGGGTGCGGCGATCCATAAGCAGTCTCTTGAAACGAGTATTTCAGCAGACACTTTAAAACAGGCCTTCACTGACGTGCTGTCGGCTTTAGATTCCATTAGTACTTACAAGCAGGAGGCACTCCCTAGAATGCGTGAGACCATTAATCAGTTCAGAGAACTGGCTGATAACGGAGAACAGCAGATTCAGCGTCTAGAGAAAGGTCAAAAGTTGGGTTTGTAGTATCCCAAACAACCTCAGCATTACACTAAAGAGAATTGTAGTTTTGCACAGCCATTGTTCGCCTCCACCAATCTCATCAGAGAAGACACCGTGTCAGGTGTCTTTTTTGCTTTGTAGGAATAGTACTCACAAAGAATGAGTACACTACATAGTGTACATTATGTACATAACCCTGTACAATGGAGGTGAGGAGGGGTGAATATGCAAACAGTTCTTAATGCAACCGAAGTAAGAGCTAATTTTGGTGGATTTATTGATACCATTGTGAGAGAAAAACCGCAAGCTATAAAACGCAACAGAGATGTCATTATGGCGTTCTCTAAGCAACAAATGAGGGAATTGCTCTCAGTATATGAATTGACATTTGAATATGAGCAAGATGAAGATGGACGGTATGCTGGGTCTATCGAACAAATTGAAGACATTGTTGCAGATGGTGAGACAATAGATGAGCTGAGGATTGAATTAGCAAGACACCTAGTGGAATATGCAATCGACTATGAGAATAACTATTCCCGCTATTACAGTACGCCTAACCGTCATAAGCACGCACCCTATGTCTTACGAGTTTTGTTGGAAGACGATGTTGAATCGGTCTCACAAATGTTCCATGCCTAGTTGGAGTGATGTAGAGAATTTCTTAAGACGTGATGGATGGGTTATGGTAAGGCAAAATGGCAGAGATAAAATCTATGAAAAGACCCTGCCTGACGGAGAGGTATTGCGGACTGCGGTATCAAAAGGAACAGGCGAAATTGGGAAAGGGTTATTCAATCGGATATTGAAGCAGCAACTGAAGGTAGATAAGGAATACTTCAATTCGAAGAAGTAATGGTTATTACGGAGTGATACTCGGGTGACATCGAAACTGTGACTACACCCGTAGAAGCCTGTGTGGCGTGATCTTCCGACAGGGGTTCAAATCCCCTCACCTCCATCAATACCATGAAAAACCCGACCGTACTAGGTCGGGTTTTTGCTTTACTTCCATTAAAAGTCTGTTAAGATGTACATATGTTATAAAGTTATAACTGTAATATGGGAGGAGACAATGATATGAATGGTGAAATAAAGATGCAGGATGATATAATTCTAAAGTAAACCGTTATTCACGTAAAAAAGGGAAAATGGGTAATAGTCTGGGCGTAAGTTTGCCGAAGGCTTTGGCAGAACAATTGAAAATAACTCAAGGAGATGAAATTGAATTCATCGTAAATGAAGAAGGCGACGTTATGCTCCGGAAGGTACGTAAATCGAAATTACCCGAAAATGTTCGTCCTGAAGTACTTGAAGCCTTTTACGATATGGGTTATAAGGGTCTAAAGAAGAACTCAGCACTTAAAAGAAAAAGTGAGTATAATTAATTATTCCTGTTTAGAAGCAAGATGATATAAGACCAAAATTTGTGAGCCCTAATACAAGGGCTCATTTTTTCTTTTCATTCTTAGGTGAAATAATCTTTGAAGCGAATGTAGATTACGGAGGAGAAATTCCTTTAAAGACCTGCTTTAATGCAAGAGTTGCTTTGTATGAGGCAATCGTATTATATGATATAAATAAGTCTAATAAAGAAAATAACAGTGCATTTTGGTCTTATGCGGAGAAAAGAATAGAGGAAGGTGGCATTCAAAGAGGTCCTAAATTGAAGAATACATAAACTTATATTTAAGTGCCTATAATATGAGTTTATAGGAATAATATAAGAAAATTCGTAAATCGCGCTGATTGGTTACGGAAGGTAATGGGCAAAAAGCATTCGGATCAGGGAAAATGTAAAAGGGATGCCCGGTTTTTTCACTGTTGCATATATTGAGGATCGTTGCCCCGAATTGCTCATCCTGCAATAATGCTGCGCTTAAGAAATTGAGCGAGGAAGACATCATCCAGAGGGACGGGATGGGCGTTCGCTTGGAGAGTGAAGTCTTGATAACTTTCAGGGCGAGGTTGTGAGGTAACATGGACGATATTTATCAAAAGTATGAGGCGGCTTTACGCGAAATAGACCGACTGAGACTAGAAAATAAACAGCTCAAGCTCCAAATCGGGAACAGAGATTCGAAAGGCGAAGCATGTTCATTCCAACAGATCTCAACGATTCAAATGCGAGTTAAATTACAAGGAAATAAGCAGCCCTCAAAGGTGCATCAATTTTCAAGCGTAGAGGAAAAACTTGCTCTATACCGGAGTTACTTTCGTGGCAGGGAAGATGTATATCCTATCCGTTGGAATAATAAACAAGGCAAATCTGGCTATTCGCCGTCTTGCGGCAACGAGTGGACAGCCGTCTGTCAGAAACCCAAAGTGAAATGCTCGGCTTGCATACATCAGAATTTCCTTCCCGTAACGGATGAAGTCATTTCCAAACATCTGGATGCGCGTACGGATAGAACGATCGGAATTTACCCAATGCTGCAGGATGAGACCTGTTGGTTTCTTGCAATGGATTTCGATAAGAAAAACTGGCAGGAAGACGCGGCAGCGGTTATGCATGTGTGTGACGGAAACCATATTCCGGCTGCTTTGGAACGATCACGATCCGGGAATGGCGGTCATATCTGGATATTTTTTGTTGAACCGATCGCCGCTAGTCAGGCAAGGCGCCTTGGCACGATTATTTTATCGCTTACGATGAATCAAAGATATCAGATCGGTCTTGATTCTTATGATCGCTTGTTTCCTAATCAAGATACAATGCCTAAAGGAGGCTTTGGAAATCTCATTGCTCTGCCTCTCCAAGGAGGCCCGCGAAAGTACTGAGCTGGCCGGAAGGACTTGAAGGCGGACGAGTGAGTGATGAAGTGACGGCGATGATGGACATTGTGCCAACCTTCTTGGATTTTGCGGGTGTTGACCCGTCAGCAGGAGCGCTTCAAGATGTGGTGATCGATGGGAGCAGCTTGAAGGCGAACCGTCGCCGCATAAGCAAATGTTCTGGGAGTATCAAGGTCAGCTGGCCGTTCGGGAAGGGAATTGGAAGTTAATATTGAATGGGAAGCTGGATTTCGATCGCGAGGGCCCGGATCGGATTCATCTGTCTGATCTGTCAAAGGATCCGGGGGAGCGCGCGAATTTGGCTGGTCAGTATCCGGAATTAGTGGAGCGGTGAGTCGGGATGCACGGGTCTGGTACGCGGAGGTGGCGGGACATTGTTAATGGCTATTATGTGTGAGGATATACATGGTGAATGGAACTGTTACCGAAATAGGCAATCACCCCAATCTTTCTTTGTTCGTCTAGCATAAAATAGCGTGCGGATCTTACCAGAGGAAGACATTATCTTTTTTCGAGGGGGCAGCGTTTTGGAACAAACAACCAAGAAACACAGGCCTGTCATAGCGGTTACCGGAAGTGCAGGTAAGACGACCTCCAAAGAAATGATTGCAGCAGTACTGAATAGACGTTGGAAAATATTCAAATCTCCTCATAATAACAATGCACCTAGTGCCACAAAAAGACATGCCAGGCAACTCCGTCCTTCCCATCGGGCAGTGGTTGTTGAGTACGGGATGCAGTTTTATGGAAACATAAAAAGGCATTGTCTATATTTACAACCCAGCATTGGGGTTATTACGAACGTAGGAAGGGCTCATGTGGGTCACTTTGGCGGTCGCGTTAAAGGGGTGGCCAGGGCAAAATCAGAGTTGATTCGTTACATGAAACCGACCGGCACCTTATTGTTGAACGCAGACGATCCTCATTCCGAATTACTCCATACAAAAGAATTCACAGGTAGAATCATTAGGGTAGGCATATGGAATAAGGCGAATTATCGGGCCTTTCATGTAAAATATGCAAATAATGGAATGAGTTTTAAGGTGAAGCTTGACAAAATGGAGCGTTCTTTTTATATTCCTGCGTTCGGAGAACATAATATTTACAATGCCTTATTTGCCATTGCGGTTTCTCATGGTTTGGGATTTACACCGCAGCAAATGCAAGCCGGGCTCCATTCGTATGCGAGACCAAAGAGCCGATTGCGTGTTCATCGTTTAAGAAGAAATGTAAAGTTAATCGATGATTCTTATAGTTCGAATCCCGATGCGGCAAAGGCTGCTCTCGATGTATTATCGAACATTGGTACAAGTAACAAAATAGCCGTACTCGGTTCCATGTTGGAATTAGGTAAGTTTACAACCAAGGGCCACCAGGAAGTTGGAAAGTATGCCGCCGGTAAAGATGTAAGCCGATTGTATACGTTGGGAAGCGCTGCTAAGCAAATTGCGGTCGGCGCTAGAAAATCCGGTTTTCCCGCAGGCAGGATCAAGAGCTTCGTCAATAAGCATCAACTTCAAAAGGCGCTGCTTCAAAAGATAGAATCGGGCGCCACTGTTCTGATCAAAGGGTCAAACAGCTTAAGAATGAGCACGATAGTCACGTATTTAAAACAAAATGACAGATAGAGCAGGCGATGATTAGTCCGAAGACACTCCCCCTTTAGCGGTTGGCTGTAGTTCGCCTCCGCCAATACGATAAGAAAGAGCGCCTCATGCGGCAATGTCATTAAGATAAGGCGCAGAGCCAAATATCAAGAAAAAGAGCAGGTTATCAAAAAGATAACCCGCTCTTTTTTTGTATAAAAACGAAAAAAAGACTTGACAAGCAGATGAAACTGTGTGGCGTAGCCCCTTGAAAAAACGAGGAGGTTTCGCCAATGAATGAGTACGCGAATTCGCTAAAAGAAACGCTGACATCCCTCATACGAGAAATGTCATCTGCAACAGCACCCTATGTCAAAAATCCTGAAAAAGATTTTACCCGAAAGAAAAAGCTGCCTTTTGAAACGGTTATGCAACTCCTGATCTCAATGGGTGGCAACAGCCTATATAAGGAACTCTTGGAATCGCAGGGCTATGACGTAAACACGGCAACGACGTCTGCTTTTGTTCAGCAAAGGAATAAAATCCTGCCGTCTGCTGTGGAATTCTTGTTTCACGCATTTACAGAGTCGTATACGGATATCAAGGAATACCGAGGGTATCGATTACTTGCCGTTGACGGTTCGGATTTAAATATCGCAACAGACCCTGCGGACAAGGACACCTATTTTCAAAGTCAACCGAACACAAAAGGCTTTAACCTTCTGCATTTGAACGC
>NZ_JAKGAP010000046.1 GCF_021532375.1 Paenibacillus alkaliterrae | reverse complement strand
TAAATATCTCATTTTCCGTCATCAATGGTATCTCCCTTCAGGGTTCTACTACAATGATTGACAGCAAATAGTCACGCTAAACTGGGAAGAACCATTTTTCACCATGGAGCATCGAAGCTGCGACGACTTGAAGTAGATGAAAAATTGCTATATCACGTTTTCTCTATTGTTCCTAGATCGTCGTGACACCAAAGACTCAATAGGAGACCGATGCCTGCTCCTTTGGCTTGCGAATCGTGTTCCATATCCGGACCCTTGTCTTTCACTATAAGGTACGAGACTCCATTTCGTCGGGACGATTCAATGCACACATATTTTTTTCCCGACCCGTCATGCTGAATCACGTTCTGAAATAAGTTGTCCAAGATGCTTCTGAACAATAGTGGATCCACCTCCCATATAGGCCGGTATTTGTCAAGATAGTTGTCGCGATTTAATGAAAATAAGATAGTTATGTTTGCGTTTTATGCTCAGCCAGAATAGACAGTTTCGCTCGGGATTGTATCCGATCCTGCAAAACGACAGTGTCATCAAGCAGGAGGAACAGGGCAAACGCTGGAGAATGTGGAAAATCGGGCATGGGAAAAGAAAAGAGCCCGCAGGCTCTTACTGTTGCATTTGACACATTACATCATATTTATACTTTTTTTGCGATGATCACGTATTGAAATGATCTTAATTGATTTGAAAAATCAATCGAATTCAAATTGAATTTGGAACGGATTCTCTCAATCTCTATAATCAATTCTTCATAGACGGGATTCGTTTTGGGAATTCCATCGATCTCTTTAATAACATATCCTGTTTCCACAAACATTTTGTAAATCTCGTTTAAAGTAAAAAAACGATAGTGTGTTTTATCGAGCAAGCCTTCTTCCGTGTATGTCCATGTTCCACTAATAAGCTCAGCCAGAATAGAAATATGACCTACATTGGGAATAGAGACAACAATTGAACCTTGGGGTTTCAAGTATGGTTTCACTTTGCTTAACGTTAACCACGGATTTTTCAAATGCTCCAATACATCCCCAAAAATAATATAATCAAATTGATTGTGTTCAAATGGAAAATCAAAATCTTCGATATCCGCACAGTATACCCGATCCAGTTTCTTCTCGGCCTCCTTGGCGGATGAAGGAAAATATTCGATTCCATACACCTTGGAACCATACATATTCTTCAGCGTTGCTCCAAGGTACCCCTCGCCGCAGCCCACATCCAATATCATCATATTGGCATCACTTTGAATCCGTCTTAACAAATTAGGATTTGCCGTTTGGTAATATGAACTAGGCTTTTCATCATAAAAATCTTGATTAGTTTTTGTATTGTTGTCCAAAGTTGTAATCCGCCACCTTTAAATGTATTTATCGTCTCTAGGTTCCGTTTAGGGAACTTTAAAGCTCAACTCCATTTGAATTAAATCCAGACCACTTTCCACGTTAATTCCTGTAACTTTAAAGCCAATTTTTTGGTATATGTGTTTTGCGTTTTCATTACCATCTAAGACCTGCAGATAAATGGTTGTCAAACCAAGTTCTTCACCCGCAAAATTGCATATTCCTTTGACTATTTCAGTACCGTATCCATTTCCAGAAAATTGTTTGCTGCCGATCATCAATCTTCCAAATTCCGCAGTTTTATAAATTCTGTTTATTCTATATAACCCAGCTGAACCTATGGGAATATGTTGTTTTTTTTCAAAGGCTACAAACATGATATCATTTTCGTTCTTCAGATAATTTCCGAACCATTTATTCTGTTGTTCCGTTTCAATAATATTTTGATCGATAAAATTTATCCTAATATGATTCTGATTTCTCCACTCACGAATCATCTCAAGGTCTTTCCAGCTTAGCGGTAAAAATAGTAGTCGGTCAGTTTCAAAATTATAAATATGGTCCATTTAATTCCTCCTTGCTATGGAGTGAGAAAAAACATCAAGTTAACTAGCAATATTTAATTACCTGTTGACAAATATAGTCAACATCCTGTTTGGTCATTTTCAAATGCAGCGGAAGTGATAGAATTCGATTCGACAATCTATGAGCATTAGGACAAGTATTTTGTGCGTAAGCATACATTTTATACTCCGTATTATCACGATAATGAACACCGGGAAATATATCACTTTCATTTAATGCTAGAAGTAACTGGTCCCTGTTATTGACTTCAATTACATAAAGATGTCTTGAAGATTCACAGCCATCTGCTACAGCTATTGTTTTTATCCGGTCTTTAACATTTTTAAATCCGTTATCATACCATTTGGCTAATTGTCTTCTATATGCATTATCTTGATCCAAATATTTTAATTGCACGAGTGCGATACCGGCCATGATTGAATTTCCGTGATATTTATAGCCAACATATTCGACATCGTATTTCCACTTATAGGCACCTTTATCATTCGTGCGTGAGTACGTGTCCTTATTTATACCCAGCCAAGATAATTTCCTGCAGATTTCATCATGCTTCTTCTCCTTAAAACATACCATTCCAGAATCCGCTGTAGGCAAGTTCTTCACTGCTTGAAAAGAATATACAACCGCGTCTGCTTCCTTTCCGGGAATTTCGTCGTTTAGTCTGGTGCCTGACATATGCGCGGCATCAAGGACAAGTTTCAGGTTATACCTATTGCATAACTGCACGATTTTCTCATACTGCCCGGTGTTGCCTCCCAACCCAACAAATAAGATAGCCTTCGTTTTTTCCGTGATTTTTTTCTCAACATCAAGCGGGTCTAAGCAAAGGTATTCATCTACATCTGCAAATACAACATTTAAACCTTCATATAAAATGGCATGATTAGATGATACAAAGGTTAATGGGGTAGAAATAACTTCATCACCATCAATCCATTTGTTTTCCATTTTCAATATTTTAAGTGCCAGACTTAATCCTACAGTCGCAGAGTTCAGAAAATGAGCATTTTCAAAACCAGTGTATGCTTTCCATCTATTTTCAAACTCAATCGTTTTGAATCCAAGCCCAGTCCATCCCTTTTCTAGACATTCTCTTATTTCAGCTAAACATTCTTCTATTCTAAATGTAGGGGAAAATAGTTGTATGGACATGATCATCACCTCACCCTAAATGATTACCAATTCTTTTAACCAAAAAGAGAAAACCACTTATTTTCAACCGCTAAATAGTTCAGCATTAAGTCCTTATAATCTTGAGAATTGTCCTTGTTAGCTCCAATAGCATATTTCAAATGATATAAACATGATTCTACAGCTACCTTGTATTCTTCCTGTAATTCTTTAAAAAAACCATGACTAGGGACTTCTAATATTTGATGTGCAAAATCAATATAGCCTTCAATACTTGCCTTTGCTGTTTTAGATACCTGTTCTGCATGATCTCTTAAATAACTCAATGCATCAGATACATAAACCATTCTACCTACGGAAAGCAAACTCATCCAACTTGCAAGGTCAACGTTATTTTTATATTGTCTGCCCCCAAAAACACCAAACGGTTCTTTTAAACTTTCTTTTCTGAATAAAACTGTGGTTGGCTCTCCAATAACATTCATCAATTTTTTACATATAAATTCTCCAAATTTAATTCCGTCTACCATTGTATCTTGTACAAATATTTTTTTGGTTTCTTCAATATCAGGCAATTCATTACCCATGACGTCAATACGTTGTCTATATGAAGTGACTAATGAAATCTCTTTTTGCTTATCATTTAAAAAGTACCACATCATTTTCTCTATTTTATTTACATGAAATAGATCATCATCCAACAAGTAATTGATATATTCACCATTAGAAAGTTCAAAGCATTTCCGGAAATTCATCACCAAGCCCAAAGTTGACTCATTCTTATAGTATCGTATGCGGTTAGCTGCGGTTTCTAAATAAGGTTGAATCATTTGCTGCACTTCATCATTCGTACTATCGTCACAAACAATAATCTCAATATTTTTATACGTTTGGTTTAATACACTTTGTAAGGCTAACTCTAAATAATGAGGTCTATTATAAGCAGGAATGAGAACACTTACTAATGGCTGCTTATTAAGCAATTCTTGAAGTTTTTGAGTTAATAGCTGCTGGAAGAATGCAATTTGCCGGAAATCCGAGTTCCTCCTATATTCTTCACTAATACCATTTACGATCTCACTCATATATTTCAAGCAGTTCCCGATAGCTTGCACATAGTGCGCTTCATTCGAAAAGAAACCGAGTTGTGGTGCTTTCAAGATTTGATGGGCATAATCGAGCAAACCTGCCACCAACATTTTTTCTGAATGCTGCTGCTGTTCACCATGAATTCTGAAATAGCTCAATGACTCAGCAATATAAACGATATTACCTTTAGATAGCAATTTAATCCAGGCAGCCATATCCACATTGCAGCCATATTCTCTGCCTAAAAAAGTGCCGAAAGGTTCTTCCAAATCCCTTTTTCTAAACAGTGCTGTTGTAGGTTCTCCAATATAATTAAACGGTACAGATCGTAACATAAAGCTTCCGAATTCATAGCCATCGATTATTGTATTCTCGTTAAAAAGTTTACTGGTTGAACGTATATCCTGAAGAAAGTTTCCATGTGCGTCAATTAATTGTCTATGCGAAGTAACCAGAGAAACATTCATATCAGAATAATCAAGAAAGTAATTCATCATTCTCTCAATTTTTTGGGAGTGAAACAAATCATCATCCATCAGAAAATTTACATATTCCCCCTTAGCAAGCTCCATACACTTTAAATCATTTTGAACTGGTCCAAGGTTTTGTTCGTTTTTATAATATCGAATGTGTTTATAGGTTTGTAAATAGGACTGGATTAGTTGCTGCGTCTCGTCGTTGGTACTATCGTCACAAACAATAATCTCTATATTTTTATACGTTTGTTCAAGAACGCTTTTCAACGCCAGCTCAAAATAGCGGGGTCTATTGTAAGTTGGAATCATTACACTTACAAGGGGAAAGAGCTGCTTCGAGTACTCTTCCAAAAATATTACTCTATTGTCATCAAATCCGTTACGGACGTCAATGACTCCACAATCGTGGATACACCATGGATCTTCTTGCTTCGGCACTCCAACTTCATAACCAGCCTTCATAAACTCAGCCGATTGCGAGAGATCGTAAAAATGCCACCCTTTCAGAAGATCCTCTCTCCAAGGTAAATCATACTGTGTAATCATCATAAACCCATCTATGCCGGCAACCTGTACATAATCCGATTGCACCTCTTCGAAAGCCAGCAATTCCATCGTTCCGGTGTGACTCTCATACACTTTACCGAATTTTTGCCTGGCTTCCCACCAGATACCGTTAGTCGGAAGAGTATCGGCCCCAACCATGCCTAGAAGTCCAAGCTTGGGATATATCTGAAACAAAGCCAATATATCAAATATAAAATTTTTGTTAATAATTAACGTGTCCTGATGCAGATATACCTTATACTTAGCATCCGAATGGTTCATTGCATAGTTATAGCCGCCAGCTATGCTTTCTGCTTCAGCTATTGCTAGCTTATCAATGATAAAACCTTCCGGTACAAGTAACGAATCTATAGATTTAGCGGACTCCGCGTATTGCCTTTCATCATTCACACAATAGATAAAGCTTATTTTGCTATTATTCATCGAGTATGTCCCTCACTTGTTCCAGATTGAGATCTATCTCTTTAATTTATTGATAAATCCAATAACCTCTTCATCCTTATCATCTATTTCTTCAAAATATCGAAGTGCCTCCGCATGCTTATTCGCTTTCATAAGCATAAAACCGAGATTGTACAATAATTCATCATACTTTGGATTTAACGCGTAGGCCGCTTCCAATAGCGGGATAACGGGATCGTTCACCCGGCGATAATAAAGAAACTCTGCAATTTCTGCCAGCAGCGCCGCCTTCGTAAGCGGATTTGGAATAGGTGTTTGAATGATATGGTTATAAGTGACTAGCGAACCGGACAGCAGTGCCGCCACTCTTAAAAGCTGCATTTCTTTATTGATGCCATCTGCCAATTCGCTGCAAATAATAGAAAGCTCTTTTTCCCATACTATCCGTTTAAATGCTTTCAGCAGAAAATGCTGCGTGCTATGCTTTTCATGATCCGTTCCATTTATAGGATACAAATCAGCCTTTTCAAAGCCCGCTTCCTTTAAAAATTGATCTAGTTGTTCTACAGATAAGTTTCCTATATTTTCGAAAAAGGCTATCATTACACCTTCGTCCTTTAATAAAGAACTTAAAGCGCATAAATAATCGATAGAGGAATTAGAAGAAATGGCAGTCTCCATTAAAATCCAGTTGAATGATTGTTTCGAATATGTCCATTGACTAGGATCATCTGCACAGTTTCCGATATCGTTGGCAATCATTGAAGCGACAGAACCCGCGTGTGTATTCGATTCGATGCCATAAAGCTCTGCATTTGGAAACTTATTTTTGATTTGTAAAAGCGTACCTCCGCATCCGCAGCTGATATCCAATACGCGAAAGAGATCCTCAGCTTCGTCTCCCTTTTCATCCATTAGAGACACCAATTCATATCGTATCATGGTATCGAGTATCGGGCTAAATCCCCATTTCTCAATAAATTTCCGCTCATTTTCTTGTAAAACATGACGATATCGATCGGTATCGCTATTGAATGATGCGCTGCCATAATGATGAATGAACGTGTCTCTGCAAAGCATCAGTCTATATCCCGCTTTTCTCATTCTCAAGCTATAGTCGTCATCTTCAAAATTGCCTATTCCAAACCGCTCATCCAGGAGACCAATCTCCTCCACAGCTTCGCGTTTTATCAAAAGACAGAAGCCTATCAGCTTCAATCTTTCCTCCCATTTGGCCGGATTAGACACGTTATGTTTTTGTGCAAATTGCTGGATTCCTTCCTTTGTTTGATAAGGTGCATGAATGGCTGTGTAATACGAAGCATTGTTGGTTATAGGACCGACTGCACCAATTTGATTTTTGCTGAATAAACATTTTTTTAAATTATCAAGCCAATTGCAAGTTACTACCGTATCGTTATTAAGCAGCATAATCAGCTCGCCTTGAGCTGCAGCTATCCCCTGATTGCAGCCTTTCGGAAAGCCTTCATTATTTTCATTTAAAATAACGGTCAAATCATGTTGCTGCTGAAGCCAATCAGCTGTTTCATCCGTTGAAGCATTGTCTACGACAATAATCTCGTAGGACCCCGGTTCCGTGTATGCCCGTATGCTCTCGATACATTCCTGTGTAAATGCAAGCTTATTGAAGGCAACAAGGATGATGCTCGTCATCATATCAGCTTTCATCCTTTCCTTTGCTCAGATATTCCTCCAACAATTGTTTGTTGCGAAGTAAATTCGGATCATCCGGGATAAACCTTAGAGCAAGTTCATTATGCTCATATGCCTTTTCTAATTGTCCGAGTTTATCGTAGCATATCGCTAAATTCACGTGCGGCAACCACGTCCAAGCTAGGTGATTTACAATACCAAAACGATCCTTAGGCTTTTCAGTCTTAATGGCAACTTGGTACCAACTGATTGCTTTCTCATAGTCCCCGGCATCCTGGAAAAAGTAAGCAATTCTGCAAATATAATCAGCGCGGGGAGAATCGTATTCCAATGTTTTCAACAAACACATAAATTCATGTTCCTTGTCCCCTATCTCGTGATAGCAGACAGCCATTTGCTCATAAGCTTCTAATATATTCTCAATATAACTCGCAGGATCAGCAAGAAATTGTTGGAATACAGATATGGCTTTGGTGTGGTAACCATTGTTTTTTAGTTCTTTGGCATAAAAGAAAAGCTCGCGGTTTGACAACTTCTTTCCGCTTAATATGGCAGCTTCATAAATTTGCAAATTACGATCGGTGATTTTTTCCTGAATCTTCCCGTGGCTTACCGCAATATCCGTTAACAATCCGTTTCCTTCGACTTGTAAAAATTCGTGAACCCTCTCATGCCATTGAAACTGCTTACTGCGTTTTACTAATCTTTCTCTTTTAATAACAACGTTTGGCTGTCCGTTGATGTCGAAGGATGTATAGTAATCCATATACACTACATCAAAATTAGGGTTTAGCACTTTCTTCAGTTCTTTGAATTTCTGATAATCCAATTCCTGAAGCCAATCATCAGCATCAAGCCACATGATGTAATCCTTGGTAGCAAGGCTAAAGGAATAATTTCTGGCTGCGGAGAAATCATCGATCCAATCGAAATCATTAATATGAACGGTATATTTAGCGGCAATTGTTTTCGTTGCATCTGTTGAACCTGTATCTACAATAATGATTTCATCCACTAGATCTTTAACTGATTCCAGACATTTGCCAAGAAACTGTTCCTCGTTTCTTACAATCATACACAAGCTGATCGTAATCACGATGATCCTCACTCCTTCATTTCTTTAATAATTGTTCCAGCAATTTTTTGTTATTTAATATGTTCGGGTCATTTGGAGCATACGAAAAAGCAATTTCATTTCGTTCATAGGCTTGCTCTAATTGCCCAAGCTTGCCGTAGCATACTGCAAGCTGCAAATGGGGGAACCATGTCCAAGCCACATTATTGACGCCAAACAACCGGTTTTTGGGCTTCTCCAGCCTTATCGCCAATTCATACCAGTTTTTTGCTTTCACAAAATCGCCGTTCTCCTGATAAAAGTAGGCGATTCTGCATACATAATCAGCGCGTGGAATATCATATTTGAACGTCTTAAGCAGAAATTGCAGTTCTTGCTCTTTATTGCCAAGCTCGCGATAACAATAAGCGATTCGATCACAAGACTCTAATTTATTTTCAAAATAACCTGTTGAATCATCAATAATAGTTTGATAGATCTCTATCGCTTTTTCATAATAGCCGTTGGCGAATAGTTCCATTGCATAATGCAATAATTGCCGGTTCGAGAGGGTTTCCCCTTTCCCAAGCATTCCTTGATAAATTAACATATTGCGTTTATTATTCGTATGCACCCGGCCATGACTCACCGCAATATCAGAAAATATGACATTTCCTCCGACCACTAAATGCTCATGTACCGGATCATGCCATTGAAATTGCCTGGAACGTTTCACTAATCTGTTTCTTTTAATAACAGCAGTTGGTTTCCCAAGAGCATCGAAACCTGTGTAGTAATCCATGCAAACGGAGTCGACATTCGGATCTAACGTTTCCTTGAGCGTTTTGAACCTTTCCAAGTCGTTTTGCTGCAGCCAATCGTCTGCATCCAGCCATAAAATATAATCCTGGGTAGCATGACTGAAAGAATAGTTCCTTGCAGCAGAAAAATCATCGATCCAATCAAAATGAAATAGGTGATTCGTATATTTGGCTGCAATTTCTTTCGTACAATCCGTTGATCCCGTATCTACGATGATAATCTCATCAACTAGATCTTTAACGGAATCTAAGCATCGACCCAGCACTAGCTCCTCGTTTCTTACAATCATGCACAAACTAATGGTAATCACGGTTCATACACCTCCATAACATGTTCCCTAAACATTATATGGAACCCGGACTTGCAGGGTTTGGACACAAAGAAAAAAGTTATGCGGCATAAAGCCGTATAACTTTTTTTGAGGAACCGTGATTAACCAGTAGTGCGGTCAGCAGCAATTCCCCAGAGAGTCTCTGGACCAACTCGAGTAGCTGTGCCAGCTACAGCTGCAGTAACATAAGACGCATATGCAGTTTGCTGCGCTGCTGGCGCTCCGAGATCCTGAGCATTAAAGGAAATTGCTGATCCACTGTCAGCAGCCAAAAAGGTTTTAGTGAGTGTATAAATTATTACAGGGGAACTCGATGGGTTTCTGACAACATTGATTGTTACAAGAGCAGTAGCAATAGCGCTCACCGTAATGGTTCCAGCCAAGTCTACTGTAGGAGTGGGAACGAATTGAGTTGAAAGTCCAATACCTCCCCAGTTAGCAGTAAGAACAAGAGCAGTAGGAACTGCAACCGCTGATGCCACACCAACAGGACCTGAAAAATTCATAGAAGAATTCTGATCCAAAAATCTAGGCATATCCAATCTCTCCTTTTAATTCATATTTTTACGGCTGAATACGATTATCGCTAACCGTACCGCCCCAACCGCAGGGCTTTTCAACCTGGTACCCGACAGATCAACAATAGGAGAATAGAGCTATTATCCTATCCATTCACCTCCTTGTCATAATCTATTCCTATTATATGAATCTCGAATCTATCGGATTGGACAAACCTCCTGGTAGATACGTGGAATTCTACTAAATGCTTACCTGTTTATCCTCCGAATCTAGCTGCCTGGGCGAACAAACTAGGCCGATAGTGCGCCTGCAAATGCGCCACTTCCCGCTGAATAGCATCCCAATGTCTGTGCGTTCCCATCCCGCTGTGAACGCGGTACATGGTCAGCGGCGCATCCAGGAAATGCATATGCACACCGTTAGCAGCTGCCCGCAGCCATAGCTCATAGTCATGGGTAAACGGGAAATCTTCATTAAATAGACCAATCCCCGACAGCAAATCCCTCCTTAGCATGACGGTACAGCCATTAATCGGATTCACAGTCGCTAAAGCACGGATAAACTCTGACGTATTGGGATAACGTGCGGCTACATGCCCTCTCGTCACATTGTTGTGGGCGTCAATTTCGTTATAAGCGGAAAAGCTTAATCGAGACTGATGGTGCAGCATAAAATGCACTTGTTTCTCAACCTTATCCGGATAAAACATATCGTCAGAACTCAGCCAAGCAATGTACTGCCCGGAAGACATGCGGATCCCGTGATTGAGTGCAGTCGCCGTTCCTCCATTGGCTTTCCCGAGATAACGGATACGCGGCATAAACGGTCGAATTTTGTCCGCGTGTATGGTAGAACCGTCATCGACAACGATAATTTCAATACGGGGATACGTTTGCCTTAGCGCGCTGACAATGGCATGCTCGATATACGGACAGTTATAAAAGGGGATGAGTATAGATACTAACGGACGCATCGGTTTACCTCCATTCTGGAGCTTAGACTTCATTTCGGTAATACTGCAGAGTGTCTGCAAGGGACTGCTCAAATGAAATTTTCGGCTCCCACCCGAATGCTTTAATAGCGGTTATAGGAACCGGTGGAGGAGGTACATAACCGGGGATCTGCCCCGCTTCCAGGGGCAAATCACATTCGGTCATGGCCTGAAAGGCATGGACGATATCCCCCAATGACCGGTTTCTGCCGGAACCCAAGGCATACACCTGCCCAGATTCACCTTTTTCCAGCAAATAGGAATAGGCCGTTACGGCATCCCTCACATCCAGGTAATCACGCTCTTCAACGAAAGATGATAACCGAAACGGTTGATGATCCTCTCCCCTTTCGACCTTCGCAATCTTCCTGGCAAGCAGTCCGCAAATACCGGTGGAACGGCCGGGACCGATTAAATTGGATGGCTGTGCAATAAGAATCTGCTGACCAAAGAGAGCTCCCCAAGAGCGGGATGCCAGTACCTGCAGCGTTTTACTCAAACTATACGGGTGCTGCGGGATTGGCGGATCCGTCAATGCGAAATTCAGCATGGATCCTGCAATTAATACACGACAGCGGGAATGATTGCGCAGTGCGTCCAATAAATAGATCGTTGACATCAAATTGGTTTCCAGGAAGGAGGCGGGATCTAGCCAGGAAGCTGCCACCGAGTTATGTCCTGCCACGTGCAGCACCCAATCGGGTTCTGACTCTTCCACCATTCTCTTCACGTCATCGCGTTTTGTCAGATCGCCAAATACGGCAGAACATCCAGCTGGGTTAACTCCTTTCTTCCTAAGAGCAGCCGTAACTTGCATGCCTGCTGCAGCAAAATGCCGACACGCATGCTGTCCTGTAAATCCGCCTGCTCCAGTAATCAGAATACGGCGTGTCAATGTCCCCACATCCAGTCCCTAAGCTCATGAAGCATGGTCGCATAGTCAGGGACCGAATAATGGAAATCGTTGCGCGTATTCCGGAGCGTCCGGTCTATCCTTACCGAATCGTTCTCACGGATCGCGATGTTCTTTTTGTGAAACACTTCCCGGAACAGACCCAGCAATTCGAACTTGCTGATTGGTTTCGGAGCTGTCACATGCAGCAAGCCGGTTATAGGCTCATTTTCAATGATGTGCCGGATACATTTAGCCAGCTCGAGCGTAGTCACACCGTTCCAAAAGGCTTGACTGTAACCGTCGACTTCTCCCTCCCGCTGCATAAACCAATGCATCAGACCGATTCCCCGCTCCCGAATTTCAGGACCGACGATCGAGGTTCGCAATGTTAGGTGCGGCGCGGCGGTAATCTCGCCTAACGCCTTGGATATAGCATAGACAGAAGTGCCGTCAGGCGGGTCATTCTCCGTATGCCCGCCTTGCAGCCCTGAGAATACACAGTCTGTGCTGATGTGGATCAGCTTCCCTCCATTTTTTTTCGCCATTCTGCCGAGAAAATGGGGAACAAAGCCGTTTACCCAATAAGCCTCCTGCGGTTGATTTAGAGCAAACTGGTTCAAAATGCCCATGCAGTTAATCGTGATATGCGGGGATACCGACTCCATTACCTTTTCCATTAACAGCGGATCCCGGGCATCTACATAAAGCCCGTCGGAATCCTGCTTGTTTCGTGTTGTGTAATAGACGTCATACCCCTCCTGCTTTTGGAAGTATTGAACTAGCATATGACCTAACATTCCCTGTCCGCCGAAGACCATAAGCTTCATGTCAAGAATCCCCCTTTCATAAGCAGAGCCTTAATATCCTCTTTGTTCATAAGGGAGTGGCTGGAGCAGAAACTGTCAATCTTGACCTTTGGATACGAGGAATAATGAGCTTTCAGCTTGGGAATATCTATGGTAGGCAAAATGACTAAGTACTGATCGTCATACGTAACCGTCGTGTGGCTTTCGAATTCCGAAAGCAATATTTCATGAATTTTCTCCCCTGGGCGGATGCCTAATTCCACCACACTCACATCTGTTTTCCCCAGATGTTCGGTCAGCACCTCAGCCAGATCAATAATTTTGCAAGTAGGCATCATCATGACAAAAATCTCTCCGCCGACGCCTTCCATGGCTCCCCTCAACAATAGACTGATCGCTTCCTCTTGGGTAAGGAAAAAGCGGGTCATGTTCTTATCCGTAATGCCAATCTGATTTTTCTCCTTGATCTGCTTGATGAACAAGTGAACGACACTGCCGTTAGTCCCAAGCACATTGCCCCCCCGAACACAGATAAACCGGGTATCCGATTGCAGCAGGTTAGCCTGAACGATCAATTTTTCCCCGATTGCTTTGGTCATTCCATAAAAGTTGGAAGGGTTCGCCGCTTTGTCAGTCGAAATATTAATGACCTTTTTCACTTTGTTTTCAATGGCTGCCTCAATGACATGCTGCGTACCAATGACGTTCGTCTTCAATGCTTCATACGGCTGCTCCTCACACACAGGCACATGCTTTAACGCTGCCAGGTGAAATACATAATCCACGCCTTCACAGGCTTTTAACAAAGCTTCCTTATCTCTAATATCTCCTATGCAGAAACTGAGCCGCGGATCTTCAAACTCTCTTTTCATCGCTACCTGGCTGGATTCGTTCCGGGAGAATACGGTCACCTTCCTGGGATTTTGAGGAAGCAGCTGGCGAATCAGCTCATGTCCCCAGGAACCGGTCCCCCCGGTGACCAGGATCGTTGCGTTAGAGAACATTTTTTTTTCCTCCTAATAAAAAAGTAACTACTTTCGCGGATACATCCGGGTCCATATAACCCTCGGGGCAGCGCCAACCGGCAGGATGCTTCGCCATGATGGATGCAGCCTCAAGGATCTGTTCAGCTTGAAGACCCGAGACAACGTTGCTTCCGCAATCAACCGTTTCCGGACGTTCTGTACTGTTGCGAATCGTCACGGTCGGGACCTGAAAGATACAGCACTCCTCCTGAACCGTACCGCTATCGGTGAGCACGCATAACGCATTCTTCTCCAGCTGGACAAAATCAAAAAAACCGAAAGGCTCGTGCAGCTCCACTAACGGGTTGATAGACAAGGAAGGATACTTGGCAAGCTGCGATTCCGTTCTCGGGTGAAGGCTGCAAATAACTCTCATCTGATAGGCTTCAGCGATTAGATTAAGCCCTTTTACAATTTGCTCGAGATGCTCGGGCCGATCCACATTCTCTGCCCGGTGTGCCGTAACCAGAAAATATCGCTGCTTGGTGAGATGCAGGGTTTCCAGAATAGGGCTGGCATCAATGAAATTTCCATAATGTTTCAGCACCTCATAGATGGGATTTCCAGATATGATGATCCGCTGGGGCGGAACACCTTCCCGTAATAAATTTTCCTTGCTCTGACGGGTATAAGGCATATTCATGCTTGATATCGCATCGATCACCTTGCGGTTTTTCTCTTCAGGTACGCTCAGGTCAAAGCAGCGGTTGCCAGCTTCCATATGAATGACAGGAATCCCCATCCGTTCTGCCAGAATCGCGCTCAGCGCGCTGTTGGTATCGCCCAGCACGAGAACTTTGTCAGGTTTATCTCTCATAAAAATAGGCTCAAGCTCCGCAAATAGAGTCGAAAGCTGTCCGCCAAGCGTTTGCTGCCGGGTTCCCAAGATAACATCAGGTTGCCTAAGCTGCATGTCTTGAAAAAAAACTTCGCTTAGTGAATGTGTGAAATTTTGCCCTGTATGAATAAGCAGGTGTTTCTCAGCGAGCTCATCAAGCTTGCGGATAATAAGACTCAGCCGGATGATTTCCGGCCTCGTACCCAGAATGGTGATGATCTTCATCTTCTCACCCTTTTCGATGCTTTCATTTTCCTTGGCAGCAATTTACGGATACGAGTACGGGTACTCCTTTTTTTGATTGTCAGCTTGCCTTTGTGCTTGATCCGTTTGTTCCTTAATCGGCCTATGTGTTTGGCACCTTTACGACGTTTGATTGAGGGTGCTTTGCCGGATGCAGCAATAGGCGTTCCAAGCGTATATTCCTCCAGCTCGAGGTCGGTCAGAGCAACGATCTGGTCGTAATGGTGATGCTTCCGGAAAACGGCCTCGGACGAAAAGGGATGACGAATGCCATTATGCATGATATAAATAGCAGGTCCGCTGCCTTTAGCGACAAAGTGCGAAGGAGCATGAAGACGCAGCGGTTTATTCCTGCTGATCGGCCGGCCTGTAGGAAAAGCCTGAAGCTCAACATCCGGGAACCCCATCACCTGATCCCACTTCCATCTATAAAACTGAAACACTTCCTCGTTTACAATATGGCGTTTCACACCATTCTCTAACAAGAACACCAATGTCGAGGCATTCCCCTTGATAACGGAGCCGTTTGGATATTTCAGCTGTGTCACCTGGTGTGAACTTTTTTTCGCTTCAATGACCGGGATCACACGCGGCAGGAACTGATTCAACCGTTCACGGAATGCTCCTATCCCGAATACTTCCTGCGCTGCCCTGCTGCTTCTCTCTCCTACCTGCATGCGCAGCGCCGAATCCTGCACGAGAGATTTAACCTTCATCGTAAGATCCGCAACATTGCCTTGCTCCGCCAAGAATGGGCCATTTCCGGTCGAGGTGAGAATTTCAATTAACCCTCCGGATCGATAAGCAACAACGGGCTTTCCAAAAACAAGCCCCTCCAAGGCTGTTAAGCCAAAACCTTCATTCCATAAACTGGGTACTACAACGATGTCCATAGCGGGGTAAAGGGAAACGATGTTTTGCTCGAAAGGGAGAATAAAAACACGCGAGGTATAACCGTTTTGCTCAATAATGTTCATACAGGATGCGAAAAAATCGGGATCGACAGCCTTTCCGATGACCATAAACCGGGCTTCAGGAAATTCCGGACACAGCGTCACTGCCATTTCTACAAAGTGTTTCAGTCCTTTATTAGCGTATATATCAGAAGAAATATAACCGATCACGGTATGAGAATCATTCAGGCCAAGTTGGGTCCGCTTCATGATCCGGTGTGCCTGCCAAGTCTCTGGAGCAAGCTCTACCATACTCCATGAAGGAGGAAGCACGATCTTTTTCGATTCCATATCAGGACTGTTGAAGGATTTCAAGGCAGCATGTGAAATGCCGACCAGCCAATCCGAATAACGATGAATGATATCCACGGAGAGTGAAGTCCACTGGTTCTCTTGAATCACTTCGGCAATGATCCATGCAACGGGAATGCCAAGCATTTTCCCGGCTACAGCTGGAAGCACATTGACGCAAGTGTTCGTCATAATCAAGTCAGGTCTATGAATGTGAAGCAAATTCAATAACGAAGTGGACTTTGGATCGGCTGCAAGGTTTTGAAAAAGCTCCTCAACATCGGGAACAGGTTGATATAACTCATGCAATGTCGAGTAATCTTCAACAACTGTGACCACTCCGAAATGTCTCGCCTCTGTGGAAAGAACACCTTCATTAGGGACAACCAGCACAACTTCAAAATAAGGCTGAAGCTCCCTGGCTATGACGAGCAGCATTTTTTCAGCGCCTGTGATATGAGAAGTGTAGCAAATATGAGAAAATAACATGACTTTCGGTTTGTTATTTACCAAATCAGTGCATACCGATTAGAAACAGGTATGCGTTCACCCCCTGTTATTCAACTTTTATCAACATGGACTTATGCGTAATTTTGTTGTTCTTCTTGAAGCATTCCTTGCGCATGGCCGGCAATAAATCCTTCATTATATCCTTGATCAAAGCCCGCATTAAATTCCGCTCCATGATTTTTCGGAATCCGCATTGCAACTCCTTTCCGCTTAGGACGAAGTCGTCTCCTTTTCACTGCCTGTTTACTCTTCCTCCTGCCAACTTTTTTGACAGAAGTTCTCTTACCGGTTTTTCTTCTTTTTATAGCCATGTTACCCTCCTCCTCCAAATACGGTCCGCAGCAATTGCGCCATTCTGTTCACATACGTATGATCCCGCATCGTCCTATACAAACCTCTTAAGGCGATAAATCTTCTCTCCTCCTCATGCTGCAAATAATATTCCATCTTCTCCCTAAGTTCTTCGGGCGTCGTATAGGTCACAACTTCTATGCCCGGCTTATAAAATTGACCCAGATCATCCCGCACATCCGTGATCTGCAGAACGCCGCATCCGGAAATCTCGAACGTCCGCGGATTCGGCGAGAAGGCTTGAATTCTCCTGCTGTTGCTGTTATACGCTTCATCATCGTAAGCACGGTGCAAATTGATGACGATTTTCGCACCGTTATACACTTTCGAGGTCTCCTCCGGGTTCAGCCAAGTACCGGGACTAACTTTAGAAGCAATCAGTTTATAGTTTTGGAGTCTCTCCCACCATATACCTGAAATGGAAACATTTTTTCCGGATAAGTATGGAGCAAGGCGATCGAATACGGCAATCCGATTCCAGTAAGCTGAGCCAATAAAACTAATATCTTTGCGCATGGATATGGAAACCGGTTTGGGCCTGAAGATAGATGACTGAGCTGCAAAAGGCAAATAATGCACTTGATTGCATCCCAACTCCTGATACAAAGACAAACAATTCCGTTCCAATGTAAAAATGTAATCATAATGGGGTGCTATCTTTATCGTGATGTCCGTATAGTAAGGATCATCGGTCAGCCATATCGCAGCAGGTATACCCATCTGCCTTAATGAATTAATTCTCTCAACGGACAGATTCATTCCATCTAATACAATGACAAGATCAGGCCGGCTTAGCTTGATTAGTCCTTCCAGGTTGTGGACAGGAGCGCCAATTTTAACCGGATCATTATCCGGATTCCCAATAATGAGCTCACGGACAATCAACCGCAGGCTTTCTATGATTGCATGGTCAATGGGTGCATATGGATAACCTTTTCCAGAGGTGACATAGAGAACACGAACATCCCAAAAACCGTCACCCCCCCGGTCATTCACTGCCTTGCGGATTACCGCCTCACACCGGCCCAGGAAAGTTCCATCCGACAATCCCAGCCCGTATCCGGTTTCCCTTCCCAGCTGCTTTGCCGATTGGGATTTTCGAAGTGCCATCTTGTTTTCCTCCTTTTATGGAAATACGATTTGCAGCAGCTGTTCCAACCTTTTGCCAAACATGTGCTCAGTGAAGGTACGGCGAAGTCCCCGTAAAGCAATTCCTCTTCTTTCTTCTTCATGGGTTAAATAATGCTGCATTTTGGATATGCATTCCTGTGGCGAAGCAAACGTTTCGATATCATGACCTGGCGTATAATAATCATGAAGATCATGACGTATATCTGTAAGCTGCAGCGTCCCGCAAGCCGAAATTTCAAAAGTTCGTGGATTGATCGAATACGCCGGCAAATTACGGCTATTTTTGTTAAAGTCAGGGTCGAATGTTAGCCGATGAACGTTAATGACAATCTTGGCTCCGTTGTAATATTTAACCGATTCCTTTATAGGAATCCATTGCAAGCGTATCCGGTCCTTCAATAAAGCATAACGGTCTAATTTTTCCCACAAGGCTCCTGCAATCATTACTTTTTTATCGGCCAAGAAAGGAACCAATCGGTTAAAAAGCTCAATCCGATTCGGAAAAGCGTTCCCGATGAAGCATACATCGCTCTGATAGCTTATATCCACATGCATAGGTTTATAGATATTCGTATTAACCGCAAGCGGCAAATAATAGGTTTGATGATTGCCCAGCTCCCGATAATAAGGAACACAGCTAAGCTCATGGGTGAAAATATAGTCATAGTGTGTTGCCAGCGATGCTGTAAAGTCCGAAAAATAAGGATCGTCCGCAAACCAGATTGCCGTTTTGATGCCCATTGACCTTATTTGCTCCACATGCGCAGCATGGTCCTCTGGAAATACGTGAAGTCCGTTCAATACAAGCACGAAGTCAGGTCTTAGCTGATTCGCCCGTTCTACCATCTCAGCAGCTGCTGCGACATGAAACTCCCGTACCATACCCTGCATAGCATGAATGACACCTTCATCAAGCGCTTCAAATCCTTGAGGAATAAATAAAACCTTGACATCCCTCATTGTCCATGTTTCTGCAGGTATCCGATTCATGATCGCTTGGCATCCGCCCATTCGAATGCCATGCTCCCAGCCTCTTTGGAAGCCCTGTTCCCAGCCTGCCGCAGCAGCTCCAACGATTGTTCTCGCCATCATTACCCACCTTGTCTCGTTATGAATGATAGTCATCGTATAAAAAAGACTTAAGCGCAGATTTCCAATCCCTCAGTGGTGTAATACCATGAATACGGATCGATTTATGTTCAAAAGCAGAGTACTGCGGTCTCGTGGCGGGAAGAGGAAAGTAAACGTCGCTTACAGGAAAAACCTGAACATGATCCATTTGCAGGCATTTCATAATCTCCAGGGCAAACTCATATCTTGAGCATGAGCCCTGATTAGAAGCATGATAAATGCCGAACTTCTCAGTCGTGATCAGCTCCCCGATAAAGGAGGCTAAATCCAGGCAATACGTCGGTGATCCGAACTGGTCATTGACCATGGTTAGCTGACCTTGCGATTTGGCTTTATCTATCACTTTGGTAACAAAATTGGCTCCCTTGGTCCCATACAGCCAAGAGGTTCGCACAATAAAAGAGCGCGGGCAGGACTTGACGACAAATTTTTCTCCGAGAAGCTTGGAATTCCCATATACATTGCATGGATTCGTCTTATCATCTTCTGCATAGGGCGTACCCTTCGTACCGTCAAAGACATAATCTGTGCTGACATAAACGAGTTTGGCGCCGATCTGTTCACTAACCTTAGCTACATACCACGAACCGTATGCATTGACCTGATAGGCCAGTTCCACCTCCGATTCAGCCCTGTCTACATTCGTATAAGCTGCCGCATGAATAACGACATCCGGTTGCAAATCCGTCAGCAGCTCTTCTACTTGTTTCTCGTCGGTAACATCCAACTGCTGCCTTGTTAAAGGGGTTACATCATGAAGGGGAGAAAGCACCCGCATGAGATCATAGCCAAGCTGGCCTCCCGCTCCGGTGATCAATACTTTCATTGGCGATCAGTCCCGTCTTGTTTGCGGTAAGAGCCGTCGGCTATACGCTCACACCACTCCGGATGCTGCAAATACCACTCAATGGTTTTTTTGATTCCTGTTTCAAACGAATACCGGGGCATCCATCCGAGCTCTTTTTGAATCTTCGCCGCATCAATGGCATAACGCCGGTCATGCCCCGGTCGATCATCAACGAAATGGATCAAATCAGTCGGTTTTCCGAGTTGTTGCAGAATGCTTTGTACAACCTCAAGATTGGTCCGCTCATTTTGCCCGCCAACATTGTAGACTTCTCCAGGTTCCCCATTCTCAATTACCCGTTCGATGGCGGAGCAGTGGTCATCCACATATAACCAATCTCGCACGTTCATACCGTCTCCATATATAGGAATAGACTCATTGTGAATGGCCCGGGTTATGATGAGCGGAATAAGCTTCTCAGGAAATTGTCTGGGTCCATAGTTATTGGAGCAGCGGGTGATGACAGCAGGGAAGCCGTAAGTTTCATAATAGGCTCTGACAAGCAGATCCGAACCTGCCTTACTTGCCGAATAAGGACTGTTAGGTGCAAGAGGGGTTGTTTCTGTAAAAACTCCTTCACTTCCGAGTGTCCCATATACTTCATCTGTAGAAACATGTACGAATTTCTTCACTTGATGCTTACGGGCCGATTCCAGCAGCCGCTGTGTACCCAGCACATTCGTTACGACAAAACCGCTCGGGTCCCGAATGCTGCGATCCACATGAGATTCCGCCGCAAAATGGACGACCGCATCTATCCCTTGTTCCATAAGCTGATCCATCAATGGCGTATCGCCAATATTCCCTTGCACAAACTGATAGCCAGCTTTCCCTTCCAACTCTGCGACGTTGTCTGGATTTCCTGCATACGTAAGCAGATCCACATTGATCGCGCTGTCTTGCGGATGCTGCCTCTTCCAGTAGTGGAGAAAGTTACTTCCAATAAAACCCATTCCGCCCGTAACAAGGATCACAGACATTTCTCGTCCTCCTTGCTAAGAAAAAGAGCGGCATGGAGGAGAGATTCATGTGTGCCTGCATCAATCCACCAACCTGTTAAAAATTCATGCTTAAGCATTCCAGCCGCAGCGTAAACATTATTGACATCGGTAATTTCCAGTTCTCCCCGTTTAGACGGTTTTTGCGTTTTAATAATTTCAAAAACGGCGGCATCAAACAAATAGATGCCTGTAACTGCATAGGTTGAGCTAGGATGCTCAGGCTTTTCCTCAATAGCTGTTATGACCGTCCCTTCTAGAATGGGGACGCCATATCTCCTAGGATCATGAACCTCTTTGAGAAGCACCTTGGCTCCTTGTTCTTGCAGCTGGAATTGTTCAACAATGTGTTTAATAGAATCCTGAAACAAATTATCGCCTAGAATGACTGCAAATTTTTCATTCGGATGAATAAACCCCTCGGCTAAACTTACTGCCTGTGCAATACCGCCTGCCTCGTTTTGAATCTTGTAGGTAATGTTAACCCCCCAATCCTCTCCACCGCCCAAATATTCGGCAAACCAGCCCAAGGATTGCTTATTTGTGATTAATAAAATATCCGTGATTCCAGCATCACGGAGCTTCTGAATGGAATAATTGATCATCGGATATTTGCCAACAGGCAATAGATGCTTATTGAATATTTTCGTTAAGGGATGCAATCGGGTTCCGGTGCCTCCCGCAAGCACTACACCTTTCATATGTTACAAACCCCTCCCATGCCTGGATTTACTATGTTTACCCTGTTTCATTCTGCTATTCTCTTTAATGCCTTAAACCGCCTATCTGCTCATGGAGTAGTTTCAAAGACACAGAGAAGCCATGCCATTCGCTTATGTTTATAAAACTCAAACCGCCAGTCTTTTCACCTGTCTTGTTAATCATATGCGTCCTCTCCTATTGGAGCATGGACAATTACCCCAAACTCGGAAAATTGGGTGAAAGAAAGTGAGAGGAAACGACACTGCTGCGTCGGTGCTCCGAGTGCGCACAAAAAAACGCGTGAGATAAATACTCAAGCGTTCTCTTCTAAATATATCTATGATTATTTCGATCTCGAAAGCAAATATAAGAAATAAGGCGCGCCAATAACCGCAACGACAATACCGGTTGGAATTCCGTCCGGCTGAATGATCCAACGTCCCAGCGTATCCGCGACTAGAACGAGCAAACCTCCCGTTAATGCAGACGCCGGAAGCAGCGCCTGATGCTGCGGACCGACGAGCCTCCGCGCAACATGCGGCGCAATAAGCCCGACAAAGCCGATCCCTCCGCCGACAGCGACGCATGAGCCGGCTAAACCGACCGCTGCGGCCAGCAGCCATGCCCTTTCCTTGTTGACCTGCGCTCCTAAACCTGCAGCCAGCTGATCGCCCAAATTCAGAGCATCCAATACTTTGGCCTTATAAAAAACGAAAGGCAAAATAAAGAGCAGCCAAGGAAGAAGAGCAAGAACGAATTTCCAGTTGGTTCCCCAAATATTTCCCGCCATCCAAACGGCTATGAACTGAAATTGGTTCGGGTCCAGCCTGATTTGCAAAATTTGAATGGTTGCGCTTATCCCCGCAGCAAAAGCGATCCCAACCAGAATCATCCGTGTCGGCATTAATCCATGGCTGCGCTTATACGAAAATGCGAAAATAAGCAGCGCCGTCAATGCAGCTCCCAGCAAAGCAAGAAAAGGCATCAAAAAAATGGAGCCTCTCTCCGTCGCAGGGTAAAAGCTTATGAATAGCACGACCGCCAGACTCGCGCCCGCATTAATGCCAAGCAGTCCCGGATCGGCAAGCGGATTGCGGGACAAGCCCTGAATGATAGCGCCCGATACCGCAAACCCGGCACCTATCAATACGGAAATGACAATGCGGGGCAATCGAAAATCAAACAAAATGAGCTCCTGTTTCTCTGTCCCTCCGCCGAATAATGTCTTTAGCACGTCGAGAGGACTGAGCCTGATATAGCCTGTATTCATGCTGATCATAAACGAAATAATGATAAGTGAACTAAGAGCGGCAATTACAATATACGCACGTTTTTTCCTGCGCTGCTCGGTCGCTGTAACATATAAAGTACTCAAAGCTATTCCCCCCTCATTCTAGTGATCAGATACAGGAAAAAGGGAACGCCGATTACCGCGATAATCATCCCGATAGGCGTTTCTGCAGGAGGATTAACCATTCTCGCTCCGATATCGGCAAATACCATAAGCAGGCTGCCGAGCACAGCGGAACAAGGAATAATCCAGCGATAATCGACACCGACAAGAAAACGGGCGATATGCGGAATAATGAGACCTGCAAACCCGACTGATCCGACAGCCGATACGGCCGCTCCCGCGAGCAGCAATACGATTACGACACCCGCAGCCTTAACGAGGCCCGTGCGCTGACCAAGTCCAGCCGCCACGTCATCGCCTAAGCTTAATAATGTGATCGAACGCGAAATAACGGCGGCAGCAAGCAATGCTCCGATAATCCAAGGCGCTATAACTTGAATCTGAAGCCATTTCGTGCCCGCTATGCCTCCGGCATACCAGAAAGCCAAATCCTGGCCCACTCGGAAATAGATCGCAATGCCTTCGGCTAAAGCCACAAGCAAAGCTCCCACCGCCGCTCCCGCCAAAGTTATCCTCACAGGCGTTAAGCCGCCCTTGGCCAGCGAGCCGATTCCGTATACGAGTCCCAGTCCGATTGCCGCTCCCCCGAAAGACATAAACATAAGCTTGAGATAAGACAGTCCCGGAAAAAAAGCGAAGCACACCGCCAGCATCAAGCCTGCGCCCGCATTTATGCCGAGCAGGCTTGAGTCGGCGAGGGGATTGCGCGTCATGCCCTGCATGACGGCTCCAGCAACCGCGAAGGCCGCACCAACTAATGCGCCGGCAATCGCGCGGGGCATCCGGAGCTCCTTAATGACTAAGTGGTCAGTAAGATCCGGATTGAACCGAAACACCGCTTCCCCTACCGTCGAGAGGCTAATGTTCGCCGCTCCGACAGATATGGACAGCGCAAGCGATAGAACGAGTGCCGATATCCCCCCGATTAAAATAAGGCTGGCCGTAAACGGCCTCGTGCGCAGCTTCGGAGCTGAGGGCGCTTTCGATTTCATTGGTGCGGACATGCTTCAATCTACCTTTCTGTATGTAAACTTTCGGATACAAAAAAACCTGCTATAATGATAACGATTCTCGTTTTCAATATAGCAGGTTTTATATCATTTTTCAATGTATGAGAATCGATTCGGCGCGAAGGCGTTCAGACTCACCACTGAAGTCTTCTCCTCCAGCAGATCGGCGACTGCAGCAGCCGTAACCGGGCTAAGCAAAATGCCATTGCGGTAATGACCCGCCGCGAGAATGACAGGCCCGATGCCCTCTACCCTGCCGATCAAGGGCAAGCCGTCGCGGGTCGCAGGACGCAGCCCGGCCCACCGATGCATCGTTTCCTTTCTTTCCAGAAAAGGAAACAGCCGGCTGCTGCTGCGAATGAGTCGGCCGATGCCGCGTTCCGTCACATTCGTTTCGAAACCTGCAACATCCTCAGACGCGCCGCAAACAAGTCTATCGTTTCGTTTGCCTACCCAATAGGCTTGACTCGAAAATACCATATGTCTTACCTCATTCGCCGGATGCTCGAACGAGCATATTTGTCCGCGAATCGGATGAATCGGAATCGTTAGACCGAACCATCGCTCATAAGCGCCTGTCCAAGCTCCCGCGCATACGACTAAACGGTCGGCATGTACGGGCTGGTCCAACGCTTTCGCACGAACAGAAGCTCCTCCGCTCGGATGAGCTTGCACTTCTTCAATGTCGCCGGCATGCTCCAGCATCTCAACGCCCAGCTTGCGGCATGCCGATTCCAGCGCACTCACTAGCTTCGGCGCGTATACATGGCTTTCCCCGGGCGTATAAACGCCGGCGACCGCTGCTGTGGAAAGCATCGGCTCCAGCCTCTGAAGCTGCGCCGCGTCAATAAGCTGCGCCGCTGCTCCCCATTCGTTCTGCCAACGCAAGCGGGACTCGATGGGCAGAATATCCGCTTCATGCATTACGACGTTGATGCTTCCGCTTTGCACCCACTCCGCCGACATGCCTGACAGCTCTTCGACTGCCCTTATCCATTCCGGATACAGCCGCAAGCTGTTTAAGCATAGCTGGAAGAAATCATCCGGCTGCTCTGTATTTTCCGAGAACGGCGCCAGCATGCCCGCCGCTGCGCCAGACGCCTGGCCGCCTAGCCCGCCCGGCTCGATGAGCGTAACTCTCATGCCTCTGCGCGCTGCTTCGAAGGCGCAGGACAGACCGATAATGCCGCCTCCGAGCACTGCAACCGCTTGCGGCATTACGGCTTCCCTCCGCTGTCAGCGCCTGCCGCCGCTTCAAATAACGAGCCCGCCCAATCACTGCTGGCCGAAGCATATTTTTTCCTCGGAATACGTCCCGCCAGCCAGGCAAGTCTTCCCGCTTCAATCGCAAGACGAAAGGCGCGCGCCATAATAATAGGATCCTGCGCTTTAGCGATAGGCGTATTTGCCAGGATGCCGTCTGCCCCAAGCTCCATCGCTTCCGCCGCATCCTTAGCCGAGCCGATGCCTGCATCAATGATAATAGGTACGCTTGCTTGTTCCGCTATCAATGCCAGATTGTACGGATTCAATAATCCAAGCCCCGTACCAATCGGCGATCCGCCCGGCATGACAGCCGACGCTCCCGCTTCCTCCAGCCTCTTGCAGAGTATAGGGTCGTCCGACGTATATGGCAGCACGATAAAGCCATCCTTGGCAAGCTCCTCCGTCGCGCGAAGCGTCTCGATCGGATCCGGCAGCAGCGAACGGGAATCTCCGCTAATTTCGACCTTGATCCAATTTCCAAGACCCGCCGCTCGGGCCAAACGAGCGATCCGCACCGCTTCCTCAGCCGTTCTGGCGCCAGATGTGTTCGGCAAATAGGTCACTGGCTTTCCTTCAAAATGCTGGAGCACTGAATCGTCCTCTACGCTTTCGAGATTAACCCGGCGAACAGCGAACGTAATGACCTCCGCGCCTGACGCTTCAAGCGCTTGCTGAAGCACGGCCGGACTTGGAAATCTTCCCGTTCCGAACAAAAAGCGCGAGCTTAGCGTGTGACCAGCGATGACTAACGGATCACGGCTTACCTTCTCTTCCAACCTGCTCATCCCCCTCCGACAAAATGTACGAGCTCTATGGAATCGCCGCTTTTCAATTCCGTCTCTGCCCAAAGGGCACGCTGCACGATGATGCCATTTAACTCTATAACGAGCTTCTTGTTTTGCTGTCCTGCCTGAATAACGAGCTGCTCGACCGTTCTCGCCCTCGTATGCTCCTCGCGTCCGTTCATCACAACCGTCTTTGACTCCTCGGCCCCCGCTTCCAAGCGTCGAAGGAAGGAGCGGCACATAGCAGCCGGATCATGACTGCCCACGATCGCCGAAACCGAGCAGATTCGATTTGCGCCCGCAGCAAGCACCAGATCCACATTGCCAAGCGTAATGCCCCCGATCGCCACGAACGGAATCGTCACATGGCGCGCCGCCTCCGTGACGTAGCTGGTCGTTACCGCGGCTCTTCCAGGCTTCGTATCGGTAGGAAAGACGGGGCCGACGCCGATATAGTCCGCACCATCTCGCTCCGCCGCCAAAGCCTGCTGCAGGTTATGCGTCGAGATGCCGATCATTCGGTACGGCCCGAGCAGCCGTCTGGCCTCGGCAATCGGCATATCTTCTTGACCCAAGTGAACGCCGTCGGCATCCGTTTCCAGCACAATATCGGGATAATCGTTAATAATAAACGGCACCTTATATTTTCGCGTCAGCTCACGGAGCGCCTTAGCCTGCTCTAGCACCTCGTCGCGCGAGCCCGTCTTGTTGCGCAGCTGCACGATCTGCGCGCCTCCAATAAGCGTCTGCTCGATAACGTCAACGACCGATTTACCCGGATGATTGGATTCCGCCGTAATGACGTACAAGCGGAAATCATTCCAAGCTTCCCTGCCCATCTTTCATCGCACCCTTTCATTCCTAAATCAACTGCTTCAGTTCCAGTACATAAGCTTTGCAAAGACGGACTGCATAGTCCGAATCCGACGTTCCCTGTACGAGCACGCGCCCATCCGGGAAGAGCACCAACTGCTCCCCGCTCGGCAGCTTTGCCCTTACTAAGTACCGATTTACGGTAATCATACAGCCTTGACCGCCCAGCCATTTCTCCAGCCTATCCAGATCGAGCGGCTTGCCGAGCGTCACCTGTACGGTGTCTCTTCCGCATAGCACGGTGAAGCCTAACTCTTCACTCTCCCGGTTAGCCTCTTCCGCAGAATCACTTTCGGCATGCTCCTGCCCGCAATATGAGCAATTCCCAATGCCCTGCGGCATCGCAGATTCACGCAGCCGGAACGACCATAAATCGACGCTAAGCCAGGTTTGACGCATGGCAGCGTGATTGCCCGTGAGCCATTTGATCGCCTCGGCTGCCTGGAGAGAAGCAATGAATTCTACTGTAGATGCCAATACGCCAACCGTATCGCAAGTATCGACCTCGTTCTCCGATTGTTCCGCGCCGATCAAGCAGCGCAGACATCCCGTCTCTCCCGGTATAAGCGTCGCGCTCATCCCGCCTGCTCCTGCTACGCCTCCGTAAATGAATGGAATGCCCTGACGAAAGCAGACATCGCTGAGCAGTAAGCGAGTGCTGGCATTATCGGTTCCGTCAAGCACAAGCTGCGCGCCGGACGCCAGCTCCTCCACATTCGTTCTGCTCACATCGGCCACCGATGCAATAACGTTAACCTCGCTATTAATGCCGCGAAGCTTATTCGCCGCCGCAACGGCCTTCGGCAGCACGGCGAGCGCATCAGCCTCATCGAACAGCATTTGCCGCTGCAGATTGCTCGGCTCGACGAAATCGCGGTCGACCAAGCGGACCTCTCCGACGCCTGCGCGGACCATATGCTGAGCAAGCGAAGCGCCGAGCGCGCCTACGCCGACAATAAGCACGCAAGCATCGGCCAGCTTTCGCTGGCCTTTCTCGCCGATAGGAGCAAATCTCGTTTGCCTGGAATAACGGTCAGACCATACGGTCCCCTCCGTATTAGCCATAAATCGTGCTCCCTGCCGCTTTGAACGCTTCCGACTTTTCCTTCATGCCCGCTTCGATCGCCTCCGCCGTCTCCATGCCGTTCTGCGCCGCATATTCCCGAATGTCCTGGGTAATGCGCATGCTGCAGAACTTCGGACCGCACATCGAGCAGAAGTGAGCCGATTTGGCGGCATCCGCCGGCAGCGTCTCGTCATGGTAGGACATCGCCCGTTCCGGATCAAGAGACAAATGGAATTGATCGCGCCAGCGGAATTCGAACCTCGCCTTCGACAAAGCGTCATCGCGCAGCTTTGCTCTTGGATGCCCCTTAGCCAAATCCGCGGCATGCGCCGCAATCTTGTAAGTAATGACGCCTTCCTTCACATCCTCCTTGTTCGGCAGACCAAGATGCTCCTTCGGCGTGACGTAACAAAGCATGGCCGTCCCGAACCAGCCGATCATCGCCGCTCCGATGGCGGAAGTAATATGATCGTAGCCCGGCGCGATATCCGTCGTAAGCGGGCCTAATGTATAGAAAGGAGCTTCGTCGCAAACCTCCAGTTGACGATCCATATTTTCTTTGATCAGATGCATCGGCACATGCCCGGGACCTTCGATCATTACCTGCACATCATGCTTCCAGGCGATCTTCGTCAGCTCGCCCAGCGTATCGAGCTCGGCGAACTGTGCGGCATCGTTCGCATCGGCAATCGAGCCTGGGCGCAGTCCGTCTCCTAAGGAAAACGAAACGTCGTATGCCTTCATAATCTCGCATATCTCTTCGAAATGCGTATAGAGGAAGTTTTCTTGATGATGAGCCAAGCACCATGCCGCCATAATCGAGCCGCCGCGGGAGACGATGCCCGTTACCCGTTTCGCCGTCAGCGGTATGTAACGCAGCAGCACGCCCGCATGAATCGTGAAATAGTCGACGCCCTGCTCCGCTTGCTCGATAAGCGTGTCGCGGAATACCTCCCAGCTCAAATCCTCCGCTTTGCCGTTCACCTTCTCAAGCGCCTGATAGATCGGCACCGTTCCGACGGGCACCGGGGAATTGCGGACGATCCACTCGCGGGTCGTATGAATGTTTTTGCCTGTGGACAGATCCATAATCGTATCGGCGCCCCAGCGCGTTGCCCAAGTCATCTTCTCCACCTCCTCCTCGATCGAGGAAGCGACAGCGGAGTTTCCGATATTCGCATTGATTTTCACATGAAATTGACGTCCGATAATCATCGGCTCGCTCTCCGGATGATTAATGTTCGCCGGAATAATTGCGCGGCCTGCCGCAATTTCGCTGCGCACAAACTCCGGCTCCATGCCTTCGCGAATCGCAATATACTCCATTTCCGGCGTAATGATGCCCTTGCGGGCGTAATGCAGCTGCGTGACATTATGTCCGGGCTTCGCTCGCAACGGATTTCTGTTCAAGGCTGGAAACAGTTCAGCCCCGCGCTGCTCGGCCTTCTCTGCGGACATGAACCCATTATCCTCCGGACGCACCTCGCGCCCTTCATAATGCTCCACGTCGCCCCGCTCCATAATCCAGCTGTTACGATAGGAGGGCAATCCGCGTCTCACGTCGGTCTCATAGCTTTCATCGGTATAAGGTCCGCTCGCATCGTATACGCGAATCGGCTCGTTTGGCAGCTCCTCCCCGTTTCTTCCCGAGCTTGACTCCAATGCAATTTCTCTCATCGGAACCCGGATGCTATCCTTCGAACCCGTTACATACACTTTTCTGCTGCCCGGAAGCGGCGTCGTTAATATTGGCATAATAAAAAACCTCCCAAATGGAATAGTTAGAATTCCGCCTGGAGGCCTACGCAAGCATATAAGAAAGTTTAATGCACCGCTGCTCTATATGCGCGATTTGGCAATGAGAGCAACTATCGCCGAGACGGTCTTGCCCCGCCGCTTCGCCTTTGCGTTAGCAGAAGCGTTTCAGCGAAGGCAAAAGAACCGCCCCAGCGAAGAAGCGGTTGAAATGTGTCGTCATGCGCGATCAACGGAGCCGAGTCATGCCCGGACCTATTATGCTTTGCCATACGTACTCGTTCAAGCTGACGTTTCAGCTGAATGCCGCAGAGCATACTCGCGCAATTCCATAAACGCACAATCCCACTTTCCTACGCTGGCATAACCCAGATCAGGTTCGAAGGGACCAAAGCTTTCGCTTTATCTCAGCCATAACAGCGCCCCTAGTGGATTTCCTTGTTTGACTATAACGTTAATACAAGAAGAGTGTCAACCCTCTATTTTTCATCACCCTTCAAAATAGGTCCGGCTATACCCCGCTTTCCAGCAACAGCTTCAGCCATCGATCCGCCGTATGGCGCCACGTAAACGTCTGCTCCACCCGCTCGCGGCTGCGGCGGCCGAGCCGCTCGCGAAGCTGCTTATCGCTCAGCAGCAAATGAAGCTTTTCCTTCAGTTCGGCTTCAATTCGGCCTTGGTTAACCAGGTATCCGGTCACACCGTTGCGAATGATTTCCTTCATTCCGCCGGCCCTCGTCGCAACGACCGGAACGCCGCATGACATCGCCTCTACGTTGACAAGGCCGAACGCCTCGCGCTGTCCGGAAGGAACGACCGCTACATCGGCAACCAGCATCCAACCCGGCACTTCGGTATGCGGAACGTATGGTACGAAACGTACATTTCCAGGGCTTCTCTGCGCGATGCGCTCCAACTTGCGGGCATAGGCGGTTTTGCGATGCGAGCCGTAAAACGGACTGCCGACAATGACGACGACAAGCTCCGGATGAGTTTGAGCGAGCTGTGGAACGATGTTCAGCAAATGATGGACGCCCTTAAGCGGAATGAGCCTTCCCATGAACAGCACCACTTTTTTGCCGCTCAATCCTCTATTTTGCCGCAGTCTATCCCGTATCGCCGCTCCTTCCGCCGAATGCTGCGACGGAAATCGCTCCGTATCGACACCCGGATAGATGACCCGCATCTTAGCGACGACTTCCGGCGCTTTGGACACGACGACCCTCCGAAGAAATTCACTGTTCACGATAATTTTATCCGCTGCCTGCAAGCATTTATGAAGCTTCGCCGGAGAAATGCAGGCCGGAAGAATAAAAGTCGAGGAATGCAAATAAAGCCAGACACGCTTGCCTGGATTCATTCGCTTCATCGTTAACACGTACTGCGGCCTATTCTCTACGTCTATTACGTTTGGAGAAAAGCGCTTGATAGATTGCGCTACCTCTTGAACGTATCGCTGCTTATTGCGGGCCGGAAATCGTTCACACACAACGCCGTTAAACTGCCCTTGCCTTGGCAATCGCTTCCCTAATCTTCCGTAAATGCGAGGTTCGGCATAAGGCTTCAGCAGCGGTGCAAACTTCTCGATCACCCGCTCGACGGAGCTGCTGCCCGAGGAGGGGATCGGGAACGATCCGGGGGTAACGATCGCCACTTTGATTGGTTCCATGTCTTCGGATGCCTCCTGCAGGAACTGCTTTTATTTGCAGTATCATACGCTCCGAATAATAGAAGTGACACGGCGCCCCAGCCGAGTGCTAAAGCCTGATTTTCATTTGGAACAAGCCCGCCTTGCGAGCAGCCATATAAATAATGACGACCAGCGGGCCGAGGAAAACGCCGATCACGCCAACGAGCTTGAAGCCCACGTATAAGCTGACAAGCGCTGACAGGGAGCCGATGCCAACTGAATCACCGAGAATTTTCGGCTCAACGATTCGGCGAAATACGGTAATGAATAGAAACAGAATGATAAGCCCGACGCCAGTATATAAATCGCCCGTAAGCAGCAGGTAGGTTCCCCAAGGAACAAGCACCGAGCCTGTACCAAGTATCGGCAAGATGTCGACGAGGATAATAAGCAAGGCAATCGCAAGCGGATATTTCACGTCGAGTATGAGCAGCCCGACCAATGAAATGATATATGTAAGAGCACTCAGGATGAATTGCGAACGCAGAAAGCCGAAAATCGATTTTTTCAAGTTATTAAGCAATCCATTGACTTGCGGCTGCGACTTCTCATCGAACATAGAAAGCACGGTCGTTTTCATGGTGTGCAGGCTGAAGCTTATCATATACACGGCAACCAGGAACACGATAAAGAAGATGAACATTCCCGGTATGCTCGAAGCGACCGCTATGACCGAATTCGATAAAGAGCCGACCATTTTCGTCAACGTGCTTGTTAAGCCCATTAACCACTCTTCTAACGTAGCAATTGCGTCAGGCGGAAAATGCTGATAAAGCGATTGTGCCTGAATCATCAGGTCGTCGACCATGCCGCTCGCATTCTCGAAATAGTTCGGTACCTTCTTGAAGAAGGCGATGAGCTCAGCCACAACCTTGACACCCAGCAAAGCGATCAAGCCAATGAGAATGACGGTGAAAATGCTGCTCGATACCGTCGCCGCCGCCAGTCTGTTCATGCGAAACCGTTTCATGAACAGCTGATTAAGCGGCTCCAGAAAGATAGCTACAACAAGCGCCAGCAAGAAAGGCGCTCCAACGGTAAATAATAAATAGAGCAGTAACAATCCCAGCGCGATAAACACGATTGTCTTAATTGTCAAACGCTTTTCCTCCCCTCTCCTATGCTATATGCGTTTGTTGCAGCCAATAAGCCTTGAATTAATCCGGCACCGCGCTGCGCTGATGGAAATCAACTTCTTTGTAATACATGTCCTTCACAAGCAAATTTGGTCCGCAGCAGGATGCGGCGGGACAGTGGCAATTGACACTTCGCGCCAGAGAGTGAGCAAGCCATCGGTCAAATAAGTCATCCAGCTTCGAAGAAGCGATATTGCCAAATGCCGGAACGTCCGAGAAATCCGTCACGAACACTTCGCCAGTAAATAAATTGACATTTAGCCGGTTGCGTCCATCCGGGTCGTTGCGAACCGTTACGTTCCGTTCGTTGGCCAGCCGCTTCAGCAACTTCCTCTCATTCGCGTTATCGCCGCAATGATAGAACGGCAGCGTACCGAACAGCATCCATATCGATTCATCCCTTGTGTCAAGCAAACGTTCGATGGCTTGCAGCATATGCTCGCGCGACAAAACCGGCAAATCCTTGGCGAAGGCGCTTGGGTACATCGGATGCACCTCATGACGCTTGCAGCCCATTTCGACAATCCGTTTGTGGATCTCTTCGATTTTGTCATACGTTCTGTAATTGATCATCGATTCCGCGGATACAAGCACGCCGGTCTCGCTTAAACGGCGCGTATTGTCAATCATTCGTTCATAAAGCTTCGCCGCCGCTTCGAGCGAAACATGGTGCCCGGCCTTCGCAAAGCCGATTTGGTGAAAATCCTCCGCCGACGTGTAATTAAACGATATATGCATGACGTCAAGATAAGGAGCAAGCTGCTCGTATCTGCTATATGGAAGGGTGACATTAGAATTAATCTGGGAGCGAATGCCGCGGCTGCGTGCATATTGAAGCAAAGGCACCATATAATCGCGTACCGTCCGATCGGAGAAAGAAGGCTCGCCGCCCGTTATGCTAATCGTCTCGAGATGCTCGACTTCTTCCAAACGATCCAGCATCTGCTTAAGCGGGAGCTTGGCGGGTTCTGCTAATACGAGTGTATCTCCAACGGCGCAATGCTCGCACCGCATATTGCAAAGGTTGGAAACCGTCATTTCCACACTGGTCAAACGATGTCTGCCATGCCGCTGAAGCGACCGAATCGGATCCCATGGATCATTCGCCGGCGATAGAGCAGCCAGCGGTTTATTGGTTTGTTGCAAATCTGCCATATTCATCTGATTTTCAGCGAGGATACCCCGAATTCTAAGCGATAGCATAAGTCGAGGAGGATTCGTCCTCTCTCCTTTCGATTAACAGAGTGCTTGCATGTTCTACTCGTCTTAGTTTTTTGTAACTGGCTGAGGCATGGATTTTTGTGCCATCTAATTTTCGTAAATCAAAATATCCACTGCTTCGTCTACCAAAGATAAAACTCTCTTGATTTTCGTAAATCACTTTATCAAACAACTGATATCCTTTGACGAAGCGTACTGCCTTATTTGATTTACGTTTTCCTTTACTGATGATATACCCATAGGTCAACGTGGCATGTTGGAAAGGCTTGTCGTGCCTACAGCACCGCTCCTACCCCTAAGAGCTTTTAACCATAGACGACAGGGCTACATACTTGGGGAGCATCCATAGGTGTCGTGACCTTTCCAACGTAGCCTGCGAGAGACTAAGGGTAGACAACAAGGACTTTTTACAAGCCCCCACTTCAAGCCTCAAATGAGGCTAAGTGGTGGGTTATTGACTTATTCAGCACCTGACTTCTTGTTCTTGAATGAAACATTCTACTTTTTATTGTAATGCCCGCATCCACTGGAAGCAAATAAAACCGTGGAAAAAAGAAAAGGGAGCCCGGTCGGCTCCTAATCATTTCTATCAAATTTAGCCGAGAGGACTCCCACTTCTACAAAGTGGTGAGGTGAATCGGATCTTCCTGAATTCGCAATAAAGATCTTTGCTTTTAAAGAACAGTTTGGTAAAATGAAAATTAAGAACACATGTTCTTTGACAACTGAACATATGCGGTTGTAGCAGGTATAACTGGCTCTGCTACGTAAAATGTTCAAGCCTCCGAAAGAGCCGAGATTCTTAAGAATCTTACAATAGGCTCATACGTACTCCCAAAGGCATAGCCAATGGGATAGAGGGGTGA
>NZ_JAKGAP010000045.1 GCF_021532375.1 Paenibacillus alkaliterrae | reverse complement strand
ACTGGTGTTAAGCATCCTGAAATAAGTCAGGTTGATACACCAGAAACCCCCACTTCATCCGAAACGTCAGTGTAGGTAAGTGGCGGGAGTGTTCATCTCTAAATACCCGCAGCATGCTGGATCTCGTGAGAATCGCCATTGACGCTAATGATCATTTGGGTAAGATGCTGAGATAGATCTATTTCATATGGCGATTTAAGCTCTTCCCCCGCTTCATTATACAAAATCCGAATAATAGGCCTGTGAGGATACGAGTAATTGATATCCGCTACTATACCTTGTTCTCCGCTCTGCAGCCTAACGGAAATGCCTATCGGATAAATCGCGACCTTATCGCGGAATAGCTGAAGCATCCGCTGCTCGTATAACGTGCCCGTACCTGCATATAATCGTTCAAGCGCATCATGCGGAAGGATGGGGGCGCTGTAAACCCGATTCGTCGTCATCGCGTCGTAGGAATCCACAAGCCCGATCCACTTCGCATAATCATGGATCTCATTCCCCTTAATTCCGCGCGGGTATCCGCTTCCGTCGATTCGCTCGTGATGCTGGAACGCGCAGTGCGCGACTAACAGCGGCAGATTCGGTTCGTCCTTAAGGAGCTCATACCCGATTCTGGTATGCTGCTTCATCTCTTCAAACTCCTCTCTCGAGAGGGAGCCTGGCTTCTTGAGCACGTCAGCCGCGATTCGTGTCTTCCCGATATCATGCAGCAGAGCCCCCATGCCGAGCGTGGTAAGCTCGTCTCGATTATAGCCGTGAGACATGCCGAGCAGCGTAGTATAGACGCAAACATTCATGGAATGCTGGTACAAGTAATGATCGACTGAGTTCATATTCATCAGCATGATCATCGCATCCTTATGCGCGGTTAAATCGTCGATGATCGAGTTCATCATTTGCTTGAACGGCTGAGCGATATAAGGGTACGTCACACCCTTCTTGCGCTTAGGGCGATCCATCATCTCGCGGAAATTTGTTCGAATGTCCTTGAGCGCGTGCCGCATCGTATCCTCGCTAATTAAGCTCGGCAGCACGATATCAACCGTTCTTAGATCGGCAACATACACATATTGAATCCCGCACTGCTCCAGACGACTAATCAGACGTTCTGTCAATTCTATGTTTTCTCCGAGGAGGACAAGCCCTTCCTGTGAAAAAATTTTTTTCGCCAGCTTCATGCCCGGCCTGCAAGCCGCAATTGGCAACAATCGCATCTTCTCGATCCTTCCACTAAATGTTCTATTAACTATTACATCGGAAAAAACCGTTCGTAATGTTAATGTAAGGGAAAATCGACAAAATCGCAACCATTTTATGTTCTAGTATTCGACAAAAATCGTCGATTGCCAACTTTATTCTTCATAATTTCGACAAAGTCTTCCAACGAGTTCTGCGGCAATCGTCAAGAGCCTCCACATTTTGCAGTTGTTCAGCGATAACGTCTCGAATAAATTCGGGTAAATAATAGTGCAAGGATTCCGCATTCGCCAGCGACTCATAGCCGGCTTTAAAGCTGAACATATCAATGGTACCGACCGTATACAACCGGTCGACGTCAAGCGGCTCTCCATTCACGTTAACCGAAACGAGCCTGTTCATCTCCGGCCTAGAGGAATCGAACCTGATCGACAAGCCGTCTACCGCGAGCGTTCCGAGCACTTCGCCACGGAAGCCGTAGCCTTTAATGGGCTTGTGGATAAACTCCGGCAGCAGCGACTGCTCGAGCGCCGCCCGTAAATGCGTGCCGGCAATCGTCATCCGGCACGGATTGATCGGCGACGGACAGAGGGCATGCAATTCGCCCGCTGTCACGTCCCCTTGCGCCAGGCCGCCAAGCAGCTGCCCCGCGTTCACGATGCCGAGCTCGGCATCGGTCCAGCGGCGCAGGCCGGCGGCCAGCAGGTTGCCGAGCGGCGATTCCCGCTCGGCTCTGGCGGGCAGCGGCGCATCCAGCCGGGCGATGACCCGGCCAAGGCGCAGCTGGCCCGCCTCGCGAAAGCCGCCGATGATCGCGGCGGCTTCGGGCTGCTCCGCCCAGGCGGCCGTCGGCACGCAGGCTGCGCTGAACACAGGGCGGGCAGAAATCGGATCGATCCCGATTTCTACCCGCCCAATGTACTCGCCGAATTTCCCGGCTGCGCAAATCGTTGTATCGCCGATGACGATCGGCTCCTCCAGCAAATGATGCGTGTGCGCCCCTAATATGAGGTCGATGCCCTTCAGCTTCTCTGCCATCAGGCGATCCGACGCGATGCCCAGGTGAGACATAACAAGCACCACGTCGACGCGCTCCCGAAGCAGCTCTACCTGCTCTGCAATCGCTTCAAACGGATCGGTTACGTTCCAGCCGAGCAGGGAATAGAAAGCAGAAAATGGCGCCGTCGCGCCGATAATGCCTATACGAACCCCATTTTTATAAATAATGGTGCTGGGCTGCAGCCAATCCGGAAGCTCGCCGGTTGCGGAATCCTTCATATTCGCGCACACGACCGCGAACTTTGCCCGATGGGCATACGCCTCCGCTAATTTCTGAAACGAGAACGTAAGTCCTTCATTATTGCCGAGCGTGACCGCTTCATATCCGGCATCGTTAAGCAGCTCCACGTTTACCTCTCCGTCGCTTCCTTCAGTTTCCACGCGCATCCGGTCCATATGGTCGCCGCAATCCAACGCCAGAACGATATCGCTGCCATAGGTCTTTCGCTCCTCGGCGATGAAGGACGCAATCCTGGCAGCATTCTCGAGACGGCTGTGTATATCGTTACTGTGAAGGATAATTACTTGAGCACGAATACGTTCTGACAAATTAATGGACGCCTCCTCATCGCTCCGTATCAGAGCTGCAAAGCACTTTATTTGTTCATACGCAACTCTTCGGCGGAAAATGTATTTTTAAAGCCATAGCTTGCTTCTTCCTGCTCGCCCGCTGCTGCCCGCCGCACGAGCTTTATTTTAACGATGCTCTTCACATTCAGGCACTTGCTGCTCCCGTTAGGCACATATAGACGAATAGGGCCGGCCTTAGCTAAAGGCTCTCCTTCGAGCGCGTACAGCACAGCGGCCTGCCCCAGCTGCTCCCACGGAATCGTCGCTTCGAATGTATCCGCAGCCTCCACCATGAGATGAGTAGGCGCAAGGACAGCCTTATCTGCTCCGGCGATTCCGGACCATGCGGAATACCAGCTATGCCAATCGAAGGCCTCTCCGGCCGTCTCAGGCACTCTATCCGCGATGGGGAAGCTGTCTTCAGCCAGCTTAGCCATCTCGGCAGCGCTCGTTGCTGATATGCCTCGTTCAAAATGTTCGATTATTATTTCTCGCATACGTTTACTTTAACCTCCAATTTGGGACATCCGCCGGTCCGTAGGTACGTGAGATAACACGCCGTCAGCCAGCTTCGCTGCCATTTCGTGATTTTCAGGTTTAATATCCATCGCCCGCAGCAGCAATTGCTGCATGGCCTCGGAATTCCCGAATGCATCCTTCACATTCAATTCGTCGACCCAATAGAGGCAAGGCTTAATCGAGCCGTCAGCCGTTAAGCGCAGCCGGTTGCAGCTGCTGCAAAAATGATCGCTGATCGGATGGATGAGACCGAACGAACCGCGCGCGCCGGCCATTTGCCAATCATCGGAAGGGCCGTTGCCATGCACATTAGGGCCGCGGTTAATTGAATAGCCTTCCTGCTCAGCCACCTCGATTACGCGTGAAAGCGGCAAATAATGCTTCTTCCAGTTTTCATCGGCGTGGCCGATCGGCATATATTCAATAAACCGAACATGCATGGGGTGCTCGTAGGCCAGCTTTAGGAAAGCAGCGATTTCGTCTTCGTTGACTTCCTTCAGCAGCACGCAGTTAAGCTTGATCGGATCGAATCCTACGGCAGCCGCCGCTTCGATTCCTTCCATTACCCTTTTCAAATCCCCTCTTCTCGCAATAAAGCGAAAACGGGCGGGATCCAGCGTATCCAAGCTAATATTGACGCGGTTCAAACCTGCTGCGCGGAGCGCCTCCGCTTGCTTCGCCAGAAAAATGCCATTCGTCGTTAAAGCGATATCCCGAATGCCCGGTATAGCCGACAATCTGCTTACTAAAACGTCCAAGTCCGGACGAATCAAAGGCTCGCCGCCCGTAATGCGAAGCTTCGAAATGCCAAGCGCCGCACCCGCTTCGACCACCTCTGCTATTTGATCGTATGATAGCAAATTCTCGGATTCCGTAAACGCCATGCCTTCTTCAGGCATGCAATATAAGCATCGCAAATTACATCGATCCGTTACTGAAATGCGCAAATAATCGTGCACCCGTCCAAAACGATCCGTCAAGATCGGCATGAGCTCCACTTCCTTTCTGTCTACTTATCAGCATAACATTTTTTTATGAATTATGATATTCTATAAACAGCTTAAGCTTAAAAAGATGAGAGGTTATCTAACATGACATATATTTGGACTGTCAAACTATTTGCCGGACTTCCCGAGCGATTGGGGATGCCCGAGCTGCAGCTGCAAGCTGATTCGGAGGAAATGAATGCCGCGGAGCTAAAGGCGGCAATATCCGCTCAATACCCGGAGCATGCCGCATTAATCCAAATTTCGTTCATCGCCCGAAATCATGCCTATGCTTCGGATGAAACATGTTTGCGCGTATCGGATGAGCTTGCTTTGCTGCCGCCCGTATCCGGCGGCGAGGAGCCGCAGGGGACGTTCCGTAACGAGGAAATAATTGAACGCTATGTTATAACCTCCGATACGATCAGCTCGGACGACGTGCTTGCGAAGGTTATCGTACCTGAGCATGGCGCCGCTCTTGCATTTGTGGGAACCACCCGCGAATGGACACAAGGGCAGCGTACGGTAAGATTGGAATATGAGGCCTACGCTCCCATGGCTTTAGCGACGATGCGGCAAATCGGAGAGGAAATCGCCGAGCGCTGGGATGGAGCCTTATGCGCCATCAGCCATCGAATCGGCGTTGTCGGTCTTGCAGAAACAAGCGTAGTTATCGCGGTTTCATCGCCCCATCGGGACAGCTGCTACGAGGCAAGCCGCTATGCCATCGAAAGATTAAAGCAGATTGTCCCCATCTGGAAGAAAGAGATTTGGGAGGACGGCTCCGAGTGGAAGGGACATCAGCTCGGGCCATGGAACCCTACGGAGGCTCAATAAATGAATACACAACTAAACGATAGCGCTGCTTTCACAACAGCAATGACGCCGCCAGTCGACCGTTACGCGAGACAGAAGCGCTTCGCTCCAGTCGGCGAGAGCGGACAGGAAGCGCTGGGAAGAAGCCGCGCGGCCGTCGTTGGCATGGGTGCGCTTGGCTGCGTCATTGCCCAGCATCTCGTCCGCTCCGGCGTAGGCTATGTGCGCGTCATTGATCGCGATATTATTGAATGGAGCAATTTGCAGAGACAAATGCTTTATAACGAGCAGGATGTTTTATCGCTGCTCCCGAAGACGCAAGCGGCAGCCGGTCATTTGCGTGCCATGAACAGTTCGGTAACGGTCGATCCCATCGTGGCCGACCTAACCGCTGCGAATGCAAGCGAGCTGCTTGCGGACGTGCAGCTTATTATCGACGGTAGCGATAATTTCTCCGTCAGATATCTTATAAATGATTATAGCGTGAAGCATAATATCCCTTGGATTTACGGCGGAGCGGTGGGCGCATCTGGTATGACGATGACCATCCTTCCTCATCAAACGCCCTGCTATAGATGCGTATATAACGAGCCGCCCGCTCCCGGCACAACCGATACTTGCGAGACGGCGGGCGTCATATCGCCCATCGTAGACATCATTGCCTCCATTCAAGCCGCAGAGGCGATTAAGCTGTTGTCCGGCAATATTCAGGCGCTTCATCGAACGCTGTTTCAGGTTGACCTCTGGAACCACGCCTGGCTGCCGGTATCGATTGCAAGCGCAAAGCGCACCGATTGCCCGTGCTGCGGCCGTCAGCACTTCGATTATTTGGACCGGCTGCTTTCCGAACCGGCCGCGGCCTCCTTGTGCGGCCGGAACTCCGTGCAAATTACGCCAAGCCAGCCTGCGTCCCTTCATTTGGAGGAGATGGGTGCGAGATTAAGGAAGGTCGGAACTATAACCTTAAATCGTTACTTGCTGAAGATCGAGCTTCATGACAACTTGACCTTTATCCTATTCGGCGATGGCCGCGCCATCATTCAAGGGACTGATCAATTAACAAAAGCAAGATCGATATATGCCGAAATATTAGGCATTTAGTCGTCATACCAAAAACTTGCATATAGCCATATTCAATAAAAAGCCCCGCCGGCAGTCGAGGAATCTCGCTGCTAGCGGGGCTTTTACTATTCATTTATTAACCGATACTGCCTTCCATCTCGAACTTGATCAAACGGTTCATCTCTACCGCGTATTCCATCGGCAGCTCTTTCGTGAATGGCTCGATGAAGCCCATTACGATCATTTGCGTAGCTTCCGCTTCGCTAAGGCCGCGGCTCATCAGGTAGAACAGTTGATCCTCGGAAACCTTGGATACGGTAGCTTCATGCTCAAGCGTAATGTTATCGTTCAAAATCTCGTTGTAAGGAATGGTATCCGACGTCGACTCATTATCAAGGATGAGCGTATCGCATTTGATGTTCGCTTTTGCACCGTCGGAGTTGCGGCCGAATGATGCAAGACCGCGGTACGTTACTTTACCGCCGTGCTTACTGATCGATTTCGAAATAATCGTCGAGCTTGTATCAGGAGCAAGGTGGGTCATCTTCGCGCCTGCATCCTGATGCTGGCCTTTGCCGGCAACTGCGATTGACAATACCATGCCTTTCGCGCCGCGTCCGCGCAATACGACAGCCGGGTACTTCATCGTCAGCTTGGAGCCGATGTTGCCGTCAACCCATTCCATCGTAGCATTCTCGTCAGCAACAGCACGTTTCGTAACAAGGTTATAAATGTTAGGCGCCCAATTTTGAATCGTCGTATAACGTACGCGTGCATTTTTCTTGCAAAGAATTTCAACAACCGCGCTGTGAAGCGAGTTCGTGCTGTATACCGGAGCCGTGCAGCCTTCGACATAGTGAACGGAGCTGTCTTCGTCAGCAATGATAAGCGTACGCTCGAATTGGCCCATGTTCTCGGAGTTAATCCGGAAGTAAGCTTGAAGCGGAATTTCGCACTTCACGCCCTTCGGTACGTAGATGAAGCTTCCTCCCGACCAAACCGCGCTGTTCAAAGCGGCGAATTTATTGTCGTTCGGAGGGATGATCGTTCCGAAGTACTCCTTCAGAAGCTCCGGGTGCTCGCGCAGCGCCGTATCCGTATCGGTAAATATAACGCCTTGCTTCTCCAGATCCTCTTGCATGCTGTGATAAACGACCTCGGACTCGTATTGAGCCGATACGCCGGCAAGAAACTTTTGCTCAGCCTCGGGAATGCCGAGTTTATCGAACGTTTCTTTAATTTCGGAAGGAACCTCTTCCCACGTTTTACCTTGCTTCTCGGAAGGCTTAACATAATATTGAATATCCTCGAAATCCAGATCATCCATATTGCCGCCCCAACTAGGCATAGGCATTTTTTTAAATTGCTCAAGCGACTTCAGACGGAATTCAAGCATCCATTCCGGTTCGTTTTTCATTCCCGAGATGGTACGAACGATTTCTGCTGTTAAACCTTTGCCCGATTGAAAAATCGACTTATGCTCGTCACGGAAACCGTATTTATACTCTTCCATTTCCGGCATTGATTTTGCCATTATTGTCACGCTCCTCTATGCGAATTTATGCTATTCGTGCTGATGCTCAATCCCTTTGCGCAATGCGTTCCATGCCAGCGTCGCGCATTTGATTCTCGCTGGAAACTTGTTGACGCCAGACAATGCTTCGATATCCTCAAGCTCCTCGAACTCGACCGGCTCGCCTTTCATCAGAGCGGAGAATCTGTCTGCCATCGAAAGCGCCTCGTCGAATGATTTCCCTTTAACGGCCTCCGTCATCATCGATGCTGAGCTCATGCTGATCGAACAGCCTTCACCGCTGAACTTCGCATCCGTCACCTTGCCGTCCACGACCTGCAGCTGCAGCGAAATGCGGTCTCCGCATGTCGGATTGTTGAGGTTGATCGTAACCGATTCTTCATTCATCGTTCCACGGTTTCGAGGGTTTTTATAATGATCCATAATGACTCTGCGATATAAATCATCCAAGTTCATGACCGAAGAACTCCTTTGTTTGTAATAACGCAGCGGCTAAGCGGTCAATGTCATCTTCCGTATTATATAGATAAAAGCTTGCCCGTGCCGTAGCCGATACATTCAACCATCTCATGAGAGGCTGACAGCAATGATGCCCCGCCCGAATGGCTACGCCTTTGGAATCCAGCACGGTGGCTACGTCATGCGGATGGACATCGTCGAGATTGAACGTAACGAGCCCGACGCGATTCTCCTTCGGTCCATACAGGGTAATGCCTTCCAACGATGACAGCTTCTCATATGCATATGTCGCTAAGCGGCGCTCGTGCCGGTCGATTTCATCCAATCCGATTTCATTCAAGAAATCGATTGCCGCTCCTAAACCGACCGCACCTGCAATAATCGGCGTGCCGCCTTCGAAGCGATAAGGGATCTCTTTCCAGGTTGACTCATATAAATCGACGAAATCAATCATTTCGCCGCCGAATTCGATCGGCTCCATCTTGTTAAGCAATGACTTCTTGCCGTACAAAGCGCCAATTCCGGTAGGGCCGCACATTTTATGTCCGGATAGAGCATAAAAATCAACATCGAGATCCTTCAAATCGATTTTCATATGCGGCGTGCTTTGTGCGCCGTCCACGACCATTACCGCGCCGTTGCGATGTGCGATTTGGGTAATTTCCTTGATCGGATTAATAACGCCGAGCACGTTGGATACGTAAGTAACAGAAACGACCTTCGTGTTAGGCGTGACCGTTTTCTCCACGTCTTCAATCGATATCGAACCATCCGGCTGCAGCGGAATGTATTTGAGCGTTGCCCCCGTTGCCTTTGCCGCTTGCTGCCAAGGTATTAGATTGCTGTGATGCTCCATAGGCGTAATGACGATTTCATCGCCCTCGCCGCATTCCGAACGCGCATAGCTTGAGGCAACCAAGTTCAAAGCTGTCGTCGTGCCCCGCGTGAAAATGATTTGTTCCGGCGCTCCCGCGTTCAGCAGCTTGGCAACCTTCTCGCGCGCTCCCTCATAGGCGTCAGTCGCTCTTGAACCGAGCGTATGCACGCCGCGATGAACGTTCGCGTTATCCAGCTCATAGTATCGTTTAACCGCATCAATGACGGAACGCGGCTTCTGAGAAGACGCCGCGCTATCCAGATAAACGAGCGGATGCCCGTTTATTTCTTGATGCAATATCGGGAACTGTTCCCGAATCGCATTTATGTTCATCTCTCAAGCTTCCTTTCGAGCAAACGCTGAAGCTGCCCGCGAACCGCTTCGACCGGAATTTCCGATACAACCGGAGCTAAAAAGCCGTAAATAATTAATCTTTCAGCGTCTTGCTTGGATATGCCGCGGGACATGAGGTAATAGACCTGTTCCGGGTTCACTTGCCCTACGCTTGCCGCGTGACCGGCTGTAACATCATCTTCGTCTATGAGCAAAATCGGATTGGCGTCGCCGCGCGCTTTAGGGCTCAGCATGAGCACCTTTTCGGTTTGTACGCCGTTCGCTTTCGTCGCGCCGTGCTCGATTTTCGTAATGCCGTTAATGATCGCTGAAGCGGAATCCTTCATAACCGCGCGAGTGACCATGTTGCTGTCGGAGCTCTTGCCGAAGTGAACGGCCTGAGTCGTCAAGCTGTTTTGCTGTGCGTTCTTGCCTACGCTTATGACCTTGGCATCGGAAGTCGAGCCTTGACCTTTAAGAATCGATTTCGTGTCGGACAACGTATTGCCGTCATTCAAATCGCCGATGATCCATTCCATTTGCCCGTCATTTTCGATAATGGCACGACGAATCGTCATATCTACGCCAGTCTCGCCCATAGCATGAATAGAACCGAAACGAACGTGAGCGCCCGGCTTAACGAATACTTCCACAATGGAAGGCTGTACGAAAGGTCCGGCCGCTGCGCCCGGCTCGGATATTACGCAGTCTACGTAAGTTACGCGACTGTGGCTGTCAGCAACGATCAGAATATGCGGAGCGAATGCAGCTTCTGCATTGTCATTGTACAAAATCGCCTGCAGAGGAAGCTCAACCTCAACATTTTTCGGAACGTAAACGAAAACTCCGCCGTTCCAAATAGCTGCGTTCAGAGCCGTTAGCTTATCCTCGTCCTTCGCTACTGCTTGGAACATATATTTTTGAACCAGATCTCCATGCTCTTTGCATGCCGTCTCAAGATCTGTGAAAATAACGCCTTTGCCTGCAAGCTCGCCAGCGAGCTGTTTCCAGACCGAACCCGAATTGCGTTGAACCAATAAATTTTCCGTACCCTCCGATACCAGTTCGCGAACGGCCTCAGGAAGCTCGCTTATAGCCTGAACCGCTGTCGGCTGCTCGTAATTTCCTACTGCCGTCAAATTCCAGCGCTCAATGCGCACCTTCTCAGGCTTTGGCCAACCAATCGTTCCGGCAAGCTCAGCAGCTTCGCCGCGCAGTTCAACGAGCCAGTTCGGCTCGCCCTTGCTGCGGGCCAATGCTTCTGCAGATTGACGGTCGGTCGGAGTCGATAGTTGTGTACTCATCCGTTATGCCCCCTTCTCCGCTTAAGCCTGGCCGACCGTTTCATCTACGATGCCAAGTTCTTCTTTAACCCAATCGTAACCTTCGTTCTCCAGACGTTCAGCCAGCTCAGGACCGCCGGATTTTACAATGCGTCCTTGCATCATAACGTGAACGAAATCTGGCGTTATATAATTAAGCAAACGCTGGTAGTGAGTAATAATGAGGAAACCGCGGTCTTCGGACCGCATCGCATTTACGCCGTTCGAAACGATGCGAAGCGCGTCGATATCAAGACCGGAATCGATCTCGTCGAGAACGACGATCTTTGGATCAAGCAGCATCATCTGCAAAATTTCGTTACGCTTCTTCTCGCCACCGGAGAAGCCTTCGTTCAAGTAACGATGAGCGAACTCCGGGTTCATCTCAAGTTCTTTCATTTTGCCTTCCATTTGGCGGATAAATTTAATAAGCGAAATTTCGTTACCTTCACCGCGGCGTGCATTGAGTGCGCTGCGCAGGAAGTCGGAATTTGTTACGCCTGGAATTTCGCTTGGATACTGCATGGCAAGGAACAATCCCGCCAGAGCGCGCTCGTCAACGCCCATCTCAAGAATATCATCACCGTTCAATACGGCTGTACCTTCTGTTACCTCATATTTAGGATGTCCCATCAAAGCGGATGCCAGCGTAGATTTACCGGTTCCGTTAGGACCCATGATCGCGTGAATTTCTCCACCTTTGATTTCAAGGTTAATTCCTTTTAAAATCTCTTTTCCGTCGATAGCTGCTTTCAGTCCATCGATGACAAAATGCGTTGCCATAATTTGCTGATCCCTCCAAGGTTGGTTTCATTCGACCAGTCACTCCTAAAATAAACGAGCTCGTCTACAATTGAGTGATTCTCATTGATTCTCAATAATCATTTTAATATAGTTTTTGTTATAAATCAATCTGGGATATGCTATTCATCTGAATTTCTCCCGTTAAAACGTGAATCCTTAAGCCAAAGCCCGCTTGATTTGTTGTACTTCAAATTGAAAAGCTTCCTCATCCATTACCGGTGCCATATCGCGGACAGCAATCCCATCCTCCAGTATAACCCAAGATTTGCATCCGTTATAAGCCGGCCGCATCGGAATTTGTAACGGCTCCGCCAAACGATACACTCGAAGCACCAGCAAATGCAGCGGCTTCGTCCTTTTCCAGCGCAATCTTTCCTCGGCAAACGCATCCGTCCAAATGTGAAAATCGCGTAACCGGTTTAGCGTTTCCTGATTCGTTATTTCGATATCCTCCACAACCTCCGCGTAAGCCTCTACATGGATCGTTTGCATGTCCGGAGTCCATTGTACCAGCGTTTCGTCCAGTTCTTCCGCATAATCTTCCTTCAGCAGATGCTTCTTCTGGTGCTCATAAGCCGGCATCAAATAAAAAGAAGGGCTAATTAGCTTGAAGTCACGCGTTTCTTCAATAATACCGCCTTTACGCATAACGATAATTTGTTTTCCCTCCGCAAGAGCTTTAACGCTCACGGCCCACTCCTTTAATGCTATCGGCTGTTTCTCGCTCTGATCTTTCATTTTGCATCCTCCACCCAACTTGTCTACAATTGATCATATTATATCAAATGAGGGTATTCCAAGGCGAAAAAATATCCTTTATACTATGTTGAGGTGAATACTGGGCATTAGTGCCCGACTACTATAAACCGGAGGTGGACAGCCATGTCTGCATATCATCCTTTAACCGAACAAGAAGCCGTTCAAATAGCAGGATCGCTGGAAGGATTCTTCCCGGCAGGAGCTGCTCTGCAATGCCGCGAGATCGGCGACGGCAACTTAAACCTGGTGTTCCACATTACGGACCCGGCAAGCGGCAAAAGCCTTATTATGAAACAAGCTCTTCCCTATGCGAAGGTTGTAGGAGAATCCTGGCCGCTTACGCTCGACAGAGCTCGGATCGAGAGCGAGAAGCTCATCTTGGAAGGCGAGCTTGCGCCCGGTCTTGTACCTGTCGTATATAAATTTGATGCAGAACTTTCGCTAACGATCATGGAGGATCTTAGCGACCATGTCATCATGCGTCAAGGATTAATCGCCGGCACGCGTTATCCGAAGTTCGCCGACGATATCTCGACGTTTATCGCCCGTACATTATTCTTTACTTCCGATCTGGGAATGAATCAGCAAGATAAAAAAAATCGTGTCAAATCTTTCATTAATCCTGAATTGTGCAAAATAACGGAAGATCTTATTTTCGACGATCCGTATACGAACTCTCCCAACAACAGCTTTGATCCCGCTATCCGAGACGCAGCGGAGGCTTTGTGGCAGGACAATGAGCTGCATCTTGAAGTGGCGATTTTGCGGGAAAAATTTTTAACGAATGCGCAGGCGCTGCTTCACGGCGACCTTCATACGGGCAGCGTTTTTGTGACGCCGGCTTCGACTAAGGTCATCGATCCAGAGTTCGCTTATTACGGTCCAATCGGCTTTGACATCGGTGCCGTTATTGCGAATCTATTCCTGAATTTTGCCGGTCAAGAACATTGGTCGGCCGATCAGCGGCAGCGTAATGATTTTCGCCGTTATTTAACAGATACGGTACGCGATGTATGGAACTTGTTCGATAAGAAATTTAGAGCGCTATGGGACGAGTATGGCCTGGATCGCATCGCCTCAACAACGCCGGGCTACAAAGATTATTACATGAACCGTTTACTGCAGGATGCGATAGGTTTTGCCGGTTGCAAAATCGTGCGCCGTATCGTAGGCTTAGCGCATGTTATTGATATTGACCGCATCCCTGACGCCGCAGTACGCGAAAAGGCGCAGCGTCTCGCCTTAACGATCGGAACATCGCTGATTCGCAATAATCGCACCGCGCAGTCTATCGAGGAAATCATCGACGCTGCTTTATCAGAAGCAGGCAAATGATTCAAGACAGAGAGGAAAATGAAAGAATGACTACCAATTACGCTGGTTTGCAATCGGTTATTTGGAATGATGACAAGCTTGATTTATTAGACCAACGTCTCTTGCCCGAGGAAATTGTGTATTTGCCTCTTACGACTTCCGGGGACGTATGGGAAGCCATTAGGCATTTAAAAGTTCGCGGAGCGCCGGCGATAGGCATTTCCGCAGCATACGGCGTCGTGCTGGGCAGCCGGGACGAGCTTTCCGTTGAAGCATGGCTCGAACAAGTGAATAAGCAGGCCGAATACCTTGCGACCTCCAGACCAACAGCGGTCAATTTGTTTTGGGCGCTAGACCGCATGAAATCGGCAGCCGCTCGTATTGCGAATAAAGACTTATCTCTCGAGGAGAGCAAAGCTGCGCTTTTAACCGAAGCAATTGCGATTCAAAGCGAAGATGAGGAAACGAACCGCTTGATCGGTGAACATGCGCTGTCCTTGTTCAAGGACGATATGGGCGTTCTCACCCATTGCAATGCCGGCGGTCTTGCAACGGCCAAGTACGGCACTGCGCTGGCACCGTTTTACTTGGCTTTGGAACGCGGCATCACTTTACGCGTGTTCGCCGATGAAACCCGTCCCGTTCTGCAGGGTGCCCGCCTGACCGCGTTCGAACTGCAGCAAGCCGGTGTCGACGTAACGCTTATTTGCGACAATATGGCAGGAATGGTCATGTCTAAAGGCTGGATAGATGCTGTCATCGTCGGCACGGACCGCGTTGCTGAAAACGGCGATGTCGCTAACAAAATCGGCACTTACAGCGTAGCGGTGCTGGCTAAAGCGCACGGCATCCCATTCTACGTGGCCTGCCCTCTATCCACGATCGATCTGGGCACACCGACAGGTGCGGAAATCCCGATTGAGGAGCGCGGCGCTGAGGAAATTACGGAAGGCTTCGGAAAGCGTACGGCTCCGCAAGGCATTAAGGTTTACAATCCAGCCTTCGATGTAACGCCTAATGAATATGTAACAGCCATCATAACAGAGAAGGGCATTGTAGAAGCGCCTTATAATGTAAATCTTCGCAAACTGTTCGAATAGACAGGAAGCCCTAATCAGAAGGATCCGGCCGAGAATGTCAGCCGAACTGATTAGGGCTTTTTTTTTTGAGTTTCATTATAGCATTAACCGGAGAGCCTCCGCCCCCTTCATGCCTATCATGACACCGAGCTTCTCCGCCGTAAAAGTAACCGATTCCAGAGGGGCCTCCATCAGCTCCTCCAAGGTTCGAACGCCAACCGCACGGCCGGCTATAATTTCCCGATCCTTAAGCCGGTCGTTGAGAAGCGCAACATCTAACGCTCCACACATGATATATCCTTTATCTGTCATTATCGCTAGTAAAGTTGTTTTAGGCAGCTTCGCTTCAACGCCAAGAACGGTTTTTCCATTCTCAAGTGTAAACGGCACCATCCGCATCATTTAGGATCCACCTCCTTCGTTCTTTTAGTCAAGAGGTATTGCACTGCATCATTATTATATGCAGCTGTTTATTTACAGTGTTGGATAAATGCTCATTTATGAATACTCCCGCCACTTACCAATGCTGTCGCTTCGATTGAAGTGGGGGTTTCTGATGTATCATCCTAACTTACTTCAGGATGCTTAACACCAGTGGAGTTGACACATTGATAGGCTGGTTACCATCCAACCCCTCTATCCCATCCGTTCCTTGTGCGGATACGTTTGGGAATACTTTACGCAAGATGTTCGCTGCGCCGTTCACATCGGCATGAATCAGGCCCTTCGTGCTCGTCAGCCGTATTGACGATATGACGGATGTGTTCCTTCGCGCGGTTTCTTGACCTGACGAAGAATGCCGGTATAATGAGCCTTCATCTTGTTGTAATACTGATTAATCGCTTTGACTATCTTGCCCTTCACGATCATCGGTTTCGAACCGGTAGTCGTAACGATGGTTGCAAGATTTTCAGGCGCCAAGATCAATTGCGAGCGCGTTTTCTTTCGCTGTTTCCTTCTTTTCTAACGGATAAACGAAGATCATTTCGACGACAAATTGGCCATGGCTCGGCACCACACGCACCTGCTCCAGTTGTCCGTCGGTACAGCATAGCTTGCCGATATTAAGCTGCAGCTTGGTCTTCGGAAGTTTAAGATACTTCTGTTCTTTAATCACGTAATCCTGGTTGGAGAATACGACTTCTTTCACCTTACTGCGGGTATATCCCGGTATATGGGGCTTTCCGCTGTATTTCTCGGGATGCTTTCGGTAGTCCTTCATACTGGCGAAGAAAGATAGCCAGTTTTGAAATGCAATCTTCATGATGCCTTGACTGCTCTGAGCGGGGAGGGCTCGATAGTCGGTTTGATCCATCACTTTGAACAAAGCATCCAAGAAGTTGTAAGAAACAAATGGCTTCTCCTTGGAAGGCAGCTTGAACGGATGGGAACGATTCTTCTCGCTCCGCCGTTCGTTCATCGCATCGATATGCTCTTCCAGTGTGTTCATCACTTGTTGTTGCAAAGGCTGCAATGACTCCTTCTGCCCAAAGGAGGTAAACACCTGTCGGATGTAAAAGTTGATCGTGTTATACAGGTTTTTGGCGTTTTGACACGCTTGGTCCAGGTACGCAAACAGCCGATGGCCGGGTTTGACCCACACTTGATGAGTCCTGTATATGGGCATTGAATTTGTCATGACTTCACCTCCTTTCAGCTACAAAATAAGAACACATGTTTCCTTTTTTATTATATCGCTAAAATATGAGGAAGGAAAGGAGTTCTTGTGGGCGTATTCAGGAGGCCGCCGATTCACCTCGCCACTTAGAGAAGTGGGAGTCCTCTCGGCGAAAATTGATAGATCTACATGAACGAATGATTTAGTGGTATATTAATACTATATCGAATCGTGCGGAGGTCCTATGACTAAACAATCCTCAAATCAAAATCAACCCGCCTACCTTTTTAATGTCGAGGTGCTCGTTGAAGGTAAACACAACGCCGCTGCACTGGAACGGCTGCTGCATGCGCTCAATAGCTGCGGCCTCCTGGATTACCGAATACTGTCAGGCATTCAGCTAGGCAAACAGATTGACGATCGGAAAGAAAAAGCTTCTGTCATATCGGAAATCCCGATTGAATCCATACTGTCCGCTAACGTATCCCAGTCAGACTCTTCTGTTCATACCGCTACCTTAAGCGGGCTTGATAAAATACGTGACATTAAGAAAAACAATACCCTTATCCGACTTCTCGTTAATAAGGGATTGGGAATTAAGCTCAGCATTCCTTGCCGAATCATTAATATAGATGAGATTGAAAACCTGATTACGGTTTACCATGTTGACGAGAAGCAGGTTTATACGTTTCGACTGAATGAAATCGAGGACTTCTCATTCTAAGCCGTTCACACAAAAATACCCGTTTACCTGGCTGCGTGCGGCAGCAGTTAAACGGGTATTTTACAAAAGATTTGCATTCAACATTTGTTCGATATCGTCGCTTGGTACAGGCGGGCTCCAAAAGTATCCCTGCATTTCGTCGCAATTATGTTTGCGCAGAAACTCCATTTGCTCTGCATTCTCAACGCCCTCGGCAATAACTTGTATGTTTAAATTATGCGCCATGGCAATGATCGCTGCGACGATTTCCGCATCGCTCGGATCCTGTTGAATATCGCGAACGAAGGAACGGTCGATTTTCAGACGGTCGATCGGGAAGCTCTTCAGGTAATGGAAGGAGCTATAGCCTGTACCGAAATCATCAACGCTAATGTTGACGCCTAATTCCGTTAAAGCTAACAAACAACGGGATACATGGCCTATATCCATCGTCATCGATTCAGTTATTTCCAAATCTAAATATTTGGCATCCAGCCCGGTTTTCTCAAGCACGGCCGAGACCTTGCTGGCGAGATCATTTTGAACAAATTGTCTAATGGACAAGTTAACGGAAACCGGCATCGGCGGAAGTCCCGCATCTTGCCATACCTTGTTCTGGCGGCATGCCTCTTCCAGCACCCAATCGCCAATTTGTACGATCATTCCGCTCTCTTCCGCTAAAGGGATAAAGCTTCCTGGAGGAATCAAGCCTTTGATCGGATGATTCCACCTGACCAATGCCTCAACGCCTACCATTGTGCCCGATCCCAAATCATATTGCGGCTGATAATGCAGAATAAATTCGTTACGCTGGATCGCTCGATACATTTCATGCTGGAGGGTTAGACGTTCCAGAGAGGAATTGCTCCAGCTTTCCGAGTATAGAAGGCAATCGTTTTTCCCGCTTTCCTTGACCTTTACAAGCGCCATGTCCGCTTTCTTGATTAGCGTATAGCTATCGTCATCCTCGTTACGGTTCGTAACGGAACCGATGCTTACTGTTATATGTAACGGAAACCCCCTTAAATCGTAAGGCTCCTCAATGGATTTTAGAAGCTGGCGCGAAAGCTCAAGCAAATGCTTCTCCGACTGTACATTGCAAAATAGCAAGGCAAATTCATCGCCCTCCATTCGAGCGGCAAAATCATCTTCCGAAAGATCTCTATTCAGCCTCTCCGCAACCTGCATAAGGAGCATATCGCCGAATTCCCGCCCGAAGGAAGCGTTAACGAGCTTAAACCGGTCAAGATCCAAGTAGCAAACGCCGACAACTCGACCTTCCTCCTTGGCTCTTGCCAATGTCTCTGTCAATTTCATCTGGAACAGTGTCCGGTTAGGTAAACCGGTCATATCGTCATAATACGCCATATAACGAATTCGCTCGACGTTTCGTTTGCGGTCGCTCAAATCCTGGCTGATCATAACGGTACCGATCACTTCATCATCCTGAATCATCGGGGCGCATACGACTTGAAGCTCAAGCGGAAAGCCCGAACGATGGGTGATGTTAATATTCGTCTGCTTAGCCTCTCCGAGCAGTGCGCACGCCAGTGTCTCCTGTAGAAGCTGACGGCTTCCGGGCTCGACCAAGCGCGAGATCGACTCTCCGAGAAGCTCGGAACGATGATAACCCAGCGTACGGCTTGAGGCTTCATTCATTTCCATCACAGCTCCGCTTCGATCCAATACGGCTAATGGTACGGCTTCGGATCGAAGCAGCGTCTCAACGATTGCTGTATGGTAATTACGGAAGTTTAATGCCTTGTGGCGCCATATGTAAACGATGCTTGCCGTAACGAATAACGACGCGGCGATGGCCGCTGCGGTCCATTTGTACATGGGGTTGGATATAAATAAAAAGGCAATAACGATCCAAAGCGACGCGAGCGCTGCCAGCAGCAAAATAATGATCGAATGTCCGTTCAATGAACGCTTAAACAACTGCCGTTTCCGTTTTTCAGGCAATCCATCCATCCGTTTCGTCACGCACCAACGTCCTTCCTCTTATTCGAGTTAAGCGAGTGTTCGCTTTATTATAAACGATGTATGCGTTTCGGTATAGAAATATTTACTAAAACGAACTGTTTTTTTGTTACATAACAACGAAAAATGTCGGCTACACTTGTATTACATCTTTATTGAGCCTATTTAGTACCTGCTCTGAAAGCTGCTGCAATGACGCAAGTCCAGCCCGCTAGCATTGCAACGCCTCCAAGCGGGGTAATCATCCCAAGCTTGCCGAAGCCGGTCAGGGCAATGACGTACAGGCTTCCGCTAAATAATACGGTACCTGCCAGAATAAGCCGGGCGCCGTACTTTACGCGCCTTCCGGCATTTAATTGCTTAGAGAATAGAGATATGAGCATAAGCCCTAAAGCGCTGTACATGTGGTAGCGTACGCCCGTCTCGAATACGTCAAGATAATGCTCGGTGATCTTTTCCTCTAATCCATGCGCACCGAAGGCTCCAAAAGCTATCGCAAGCGCGGCATTAATGGCGCCAATCGCAAAATATTTAGGAAACATATGGTTTTCAATCCTTTCGAGTTTGTGTATAATTTTACCGTAATTAGCAAAGGAGACGATCATAATGGATAATGAACGCAATAACCCGATCGATTTACAGAAAGAGCGGTCATCTGAGCCAAATAACGAAAATAACGGCTATCCGGAGAATGACCCTTCCACAGCAAGACCGATTTTTTCGAATCCGTTTCCCGCGGAAGAAGGCCCTTTGAAACAATCCGGGCTTGGCATTGCATCCTTTATACTTGCTTTGCTGGCTGTCGTGCTCGTTATTGTCGCTATTGTATTTGGAACCGTGTTCGCTGATCAAATCATCGATAACGAAGTTCTGCTTGATTCGTCCGACCCTAATGCGATGATGGAAGTGATTGGCGAAGAATCGATGGTACCCGTCATGATGGCCGGATTATCTATTATCGCAGCGATTGGCGTTGCGTTCGTCGGTCTCATTCTCGGCATCATCGGCGCCTTCTCCAAAAACCGCCGCAAGGTGTTCAGCGTTATCGGAATTATTTTGAACGGTCTGCTAGTTGTAGGCGCTGTGGGCCTAGTTGTCGTAGGTATTGCTTTAGGAGCAGCAGGAGCAGCCTAATAACTTATGACGGAACAACAACCCATCGAAGTCTGCTTCCGCCTCGAACGAGCGCTGGAAGCAGACTAATTTGGGCGGGTGCGATTCCTATTACTTTAACGAAATGACCGTGCGGCTGAAGCCTTCCTTCGTCTTATTCACCTCAAGGCAAGCCGGGAAAGCATCCTTGAGCTCCTGTACGTGAGAGATGACGCCGATCATTCTTCCCGCCTTCTGCAAATCGACGAGCGCTGCGATCGCTTTCTGCAGCGACTCTTCATCCAGCGATCCGAAGCCTTCGTCAATGAACATCATCTCTATTGATACGCCTCCCTGATGCGATTGAATGACATCGGTCATGCCTAAAGCGAGACATAAAGAGGCATTAAACTTCTCTCCGCCGGATAACGTCTTTACATCGCGATTTTGACCCGTATAAGCATCGTATACATCAAGCCCTAATCCGCTTTGTTTACCGCGAATCTCGAGACGGTCGCTTCTCCCTAGCGTGAACTGTCCGTTTGACAGCTTGCGAAGCCTGGCGTTAGCCGCGTACAGGATATGCTCCAGAAATTCAATGAGAATAAAACGTTCAAAAGATATTTTGAGCGCATTATCGCCCTTGAGCATATGATAGACATCCATTAACTCCTCAAGCCCAGCTTCAAGCGTCTTCACCAGCCCATTCGCTCGACCTATAGACATGGCTAACCGTTCGGCTTCTTGACCTGTTCGCAGCGCCGTCTGAGCAGCGGCAATCGCTTGCTCAAGCTGTTTTTTCATTAGTGTAAGCTGATCCTTCAGCCCGGCAGAGTCAATACGTTGCTTCCCTGTCAGCTCGGCTTGCAGCTCCGTAATCTGCTGCTCCAATAAAGCAACTCCCGAGCGATAGGCTTCCAGCTCCTTCTTCAACAAATCTCCCGCAGATGCCGGCAGCGCTGCTTCACGGTATTGCTGAATGTCTGCGAAACCGGCCTTCACAAGCTCTTCCTGCTGCCGCTGCACAGCCAGCAATCGATTGCTCTCGGCTTCCAACAGCTGTGTATGAGCTTGATCCGTATAAGCCTTCTGCTCCGCTATTCTCGTCGTCATCCGTTGAAGCTGCTCTTGGGCAAGCTTCCAAGCCGAAGCAAGACGCTCTGCAACGGCTTTCTGCTCAGCAAGCTTAGCCGCCAACCGCTCGTTAGAACGAAGCTGCTCCGGTATACGATCCAGCTCCTTCTGGAAAACCGATTGTCCGGCCGTCCTCTCGATCATTCGCTGCTGCTGCTCCTTCTGCAGCAGCTCTTTGGATGCCAGCTGCCGCTCCAGCAGCAGCTCCTGCTGTTCTGCCTTCAGCTTCAGCTCGGGAAGATTGTTCGCCTTTGTCTGCAGCGCGTCGGTTTCTTCCTTAAGCGATTTCCATTGCTGCAATAGCTGCGCTCTCTGCTCCTCCAGCTTCGTCGCATGCATGCCGTATTCTGCCAGCTCCCTAAAGCCATCCTCGCGCGTCGCTTGCGCTGCGGCGGCTTGCGCTCTCGCTCCAAGCAATTCCCGTTCCACCGCGCTAAGCTGCTCCTTCGTTTGCTGCAGGAGCTCGCGCGAAGCCACATCCGCGGACGTATCCGCCTTTGCCGGATGACTTTCGCTGCCGCATACCGGACAAGGCTTGCCGTCATGCAGGTGAACGGCAAGCAGCGTTGCTTGCCCCTCGATCCAGGATGCCTCCAGCTTGTCATGCTCTTCCTTCTTCTTCTCATACGCTTGCCTAAACTCGTTCTCGAGCTGAGAGATCCGTGCAAGCTCCTTCTCTGCATCTGCTAATCGTTTCAACTGCTTTCCTTGCTGCTCAATATCTCGCAGCTTATCGAGCTTTTCGGCCAGGCCGGCCGTCTCCAGCTCCATTTCTTTAATGAGAGCGCCGGAAGCTTGCTTCGCATCACGAAGCTCGATCAGAGATGCTTCCGAAGCAGCAAGCTTTGCCGCGCAGCCCTTCTCTTCTTGCAGAAGCTTATCGATCACCTGCTGCTGAGCTCCGAGCGTCCTGACGATTGGCGCCAGCTCAATCAGCCTGTTCAATTCACGCTCGGCATTTCGGCGTTCATCCTCCCGATTCTCCTCGGTGCGATAGCGCTCGACTGCCTGCGCATGCTCACGCTCAGCTGCCTCCAGTTCGTTTTGCCTTGCAGCCAGCTGACTCTTCTTTACAGCCGCAGCCTCGCTCGTTCGCTCAGCCTGCTCATGGTACGGCGACAAATGCGCTGCTTTCTCCGCAAGCATGAGACGATGCTCTAACTCGATGAATTCGTGTTTACGGGCATATAACAGCTCAAGCCGGGTACGCTTCCGGTTATGCTCTTCAAACTTTTCATTTAATGACGCCGCTTCCCTCAGCTGCGATTCCTGTTTTTCAATCTGAACCGCAAGCGCATCTTTTCGCTCCCCAACCTGGACAGCTAACTCGCGATAATAGAAAAGCTCATCCTCTAATGCTTCAATTACCTGTGCAGCGCTGTAAACCTCTTGTTTGAACGTGCGGGCAAGCTTGCCGTCCTCGCGCTCTGGCAGCGACTCCTGTGCTTGCTTCATATAGGCTGCTGCTGTCGACTTCGCGTCCTTCAGCTGATCCTGCATCTCGCGGTGCTTTTTCTGAAAGCGGCCTTCCAACCGCTCATAAAGTTCCGTTCGGAAGATTCGCCGCAAAATTTCCTCCTTATTGTCAGTATCGGAGGTTAAGAGCTTGCGAAACTCTCCCTGCGGCAGCATGACAATCTGGCTAAACTGTTCCTTCGTCAGTCCGATGATCGATTCAAGCTTCGCATTCACGTCCGAAACGATGAAACGATCCACTGCGGGAACGGATTCGCCGCTCGTCGTCTCGTAGAGCTCGGCCTTGCCGCCTGTCTCGCTTTTGTTCCCTCCTTTGCGATGCGGCATTTGGCGTAGAACCGAATAGCTTCTGCGTCCTACCGCAAAGTCGAACTTGACCGCCGTATGCGTGTCCTCATCGGCAAAGTGGCTGCGCAGCATACGCGGGTCAGAACGGTCCTCTCCGCTGGCCGTCCCATATAAGGCAAAGCAAATCGCGTCGAAGATCGTGGTTTTGCCCGCCCCCGTATTCCCTGAAATGACAAATAACCGTCGATCCTCCAGCATGCGGAAATCGATCGTCTCCCTATCGCGGAACGGACCGAATGCCGTCATTGTTAGCGTTAGCGGCCTCATACGGCACTTCCCTCCTCGCGGAGCAGCTCTTCGTATGTGCCGGCAAAGAGCTGCTTTTTCGCATCAGAAAGAGGCATCCCTTTTACCTGCTCGTAAAATGCAGCGAACAGCTCGATCGGATTCGCTTCGCGCCTGCCAACTGAACCCCCGGCTTCATCGGCGCTTGCAGTTGCTGTTTCTGCCGCAGCGCTGGTCCGGCGCTCTACATGAAGCGCATTGGGATAAACCGCACGAACCTTTTCCATCGGAAACAACACCGGGTTATCGCTTACTAAAGTAACAAATACATAATCATCGTTAATCGGATGCGTCTCAAGCTCTTCGATAGCGGCGGTGACCCGGCGCATATTGCGAAGCGGCTTCAGCTCCCGCTTCTCGACCTGAACCGTGCCTGCCCCGTCAAGTTCAACGACAAAGTAGCCTTTAACATGATTCTCCTCCGATATTGAATATTTAAGCGGAGAGCCGGCATATCTGATCGAATCGTTCCGTACAAAATGCGCCTGATGCAAATGACCGAGCGCCGTATAATGGAAGCGTTCGAAATACGCTGCGCGGACATGCTCCGCTCCGCCAACGGACAAAGGACGCTCGGATTCACTCGTATTTTGCTCAGGCTCTCCTGTTGACGTAACGAAGGCATGTCCGACGAATACATGTCTGGCGGCCGGATCCATAGCGGCTTCCAGCCTCGATAAGACCGCCCGCATCGCATCGTCATGCGACCGGATCGTATCGTCGCCAAGCAGATGGCGGACCTGAGCAGGATCCGCATAAGGAATCAGATGGAAATGCACCTCCCCGCAGGCATCGCGAAGCACTACCGGCTCTGATTTCTCCTTCAAATGCCCAACCAGGTAAAGACCGCGGCTTTCCATCATTTTTGTACCAAAGCTTATCCGATCCGGACTATCATGATTGCCCGATATAGCTAGCACCGGTGTATTCAATTCTATAACTATGCGACCCAGCAGCTCGTCCAGCAGCTCCACAGCCTCGATCGGCGGCACCGCGCGGTCGTAGAGATCGCCGGCAATAATAACTGCATCCGGCCGTTCCTTTTCGATAGCCTGCAGCAGCTGCTGCAGCACGTAACGCTGGTCCTCCGTCATATATACCCCTTGAACAAGCTTGCCTAAATGCCAGTCCGCGGTATGAAACAGCTTCATTCGTTTCCCCCCATCCTTCTCCAGCAAAACTTCTTACCATCAAAATATACTAATATCTATTTTAACACTCGTTCTATCATATCGCCTACCCCGGCAGCGCGGATACAGCCATAACGTTCACGGTAACCTTAATGGGAATTGTCATCGTTATCGGCAACCTCGCGACAGGGGCGACCACGGAATGGACGAAGCATCTGTTCTCCTGCGGCAAGCTGGAGGAGGCGGGGCTCATCGCAGGACCTTATAGGTTGCAAATGCAGCACTCTAAGGTCCTCGCTTTTATTTGCTCTAAACCGATAGCGGCTGCTTATTCATAAGACGCTTTCCTTTCTTTTAGGAACCGCGCCTCTGCCTGATTAATACATTCGCCAAATGCTTGCGGGCATCCGCGGTCAGCACCAGCAGTTCTGTCCGATCCCCGCCCGGGTGCTCGAGCGTTAACCGGGTGCCGCTCAAATCCTCACGGACAGCCGTGATGCGATATTGCTGCTTGATATAGGAGTCAATCTTGTTCCTCTCTTCCGCGAATTGCTCATAAGCCGCCATTGGGGCTCCCTCCTTGGCTTTAAATAGCCTCACGGCATTCGCCCGAGCAGATGGGACAAGGGTTTCCTCGTACCACCAAATGCGCCTTCCTCCTACTTCGGTAGGGGGATTTTTTAATTAATTCCATATTTCATTATGGGAAATATTCTAGAATTTTTTGGTTTTTTTCTCTAAAAAACTTCCATGGCTTTATCGCCGCATCCCCGACATGAACGTGGAGTTTATTGCGGATCGTTCCCTGCTATACTGATTAATACTGCGATTGGACAGAAACACGTGACTCTTTTTGGTGGTTCGACCCTGTCCTAAAAACTGTGAGAATTCGTTTTGTGCACAACCCCATGCTAGCTTCGGCGCTCTCTACCGAATGACTGCGGACAGAAAAATGGTAGCCATTTCCCCCTGAAACCCATTGTGAAGCACCGCCAACATATCGAACAGGATAGGCTATGTGGTTTTTCATCCGTGTACCGTCACCGTCAAGGAGAAGCAAAGACGATTCAGGCCATGGAGGAATCGGAAGGCGCTAAGCCCCGGCAAGTGCAGTCGCAACGTTTCCCATCCAGATCGCAGTGTCTGCCATAGCGAAACTGTGCGTTCGAGCACAAGATGAGGGGCGCGGGCGAGAAAAGTGATGCTAGACTAAATAGTAGACACAGATTAAGCTAGATTCAGAAGATGAATTGGGGGAACTGTGTCAGATGAAGAAACCACTGTATGATGAAGCG
>NZ_JAKGAP010000044.1 GCF_021532375.1 Paenibacillus alkaliterrae | reverse complement strand
GGATTAGGCTATTGTCGGTTGTATATGAATATTTTCACCGCCAATTGAATTGGCGGAAATCGCTCTTTTCGCCGCCATAAAGTGAGGCGGCGAACATAATGGCAGGCAACCTGTACACAACCTTTACTTATATAGCTCTTTGTTTTGTTTGTTTCGGTTTTTATAGTTTTGATCAGTTGAAAAATATGCTCTATCCTCTCCTCGACTTACTATCCTATATCCGACTGCCCTTTATTGAACGAATAGAAAACCTGCTGTTTGGTTTTTTCATGTTTACCACACTCGTTACGGTTGTAATGTACATATGGTCTGCTCAAGAAGCGCTGCGCCGAATCGTGCCCAAGGCCAATACGAAGGTACTGGCTTTTGTCATAATTGCCGCGGCATTTGCGGTGGCTTGGTTACCGGATACCTTAGAAGAGGTAGGCATGTGGCTGCAATATTTGGGCTACACCGAGACGGGGGTTGCGTTCGGACTGCCCTTATTGTTGCTCGTCATTCTTCTGTTTAACAAAGGAGTAAGGCAATAATGGAGAAAATAAAGATAACGTCGGCTATTCTGCTGCTGTCATTGCTGATTGCCGGCTGCGGCGATCAACGCATTCTGGAAAAGCAAGCATTTACGATGGCAACAAGCTATGATTTAGCGCCTAAAAAAGAGGGCGAGTCGGAGGATAAGCTGCTTGTTGCCATTGATATACCGAAAGCCGACCCTGAGGAGCGCATGCAGAGAGAAACGTTAACTGCGGTTGCCCATACAAGCAAGGAAGCCAGAATCAAATTCGCCGGACAGACAGAGCTATCGATTGTCAGCGGTCAACTGCGAGATACGTTGTTTGGCATAGCTTTAGCAAAAAACGGAATTTGGGAGCATATCGATACCTTGGTGCGCGATCCCTCCATATCCCAGGGTGTAAAAGTGTCGGTTGTTAAAGGGAGTGCCCATGATTTGCTCGTTAGAAATTATCCCCAGCATCCGAGAACGGGTCAATATATCGATCGAATGCTCGATAAGGAAGCAGCCGTGATGACGATTCCGACCGTAACGATTTATGATTTTACAAGAGATTATTTCGATGACGGTATTGATCCTGTCGCTCCGATCCTTAAGGAGGGCGAGAAAAATATTAGCATTGATGGCATAGCTTTATTCAATAAGGATCGTTATGTCGCCAAAATCGAACCCGAAAAATCGCTTATCTTTGCGTTCCTGCGGCAAAATTTCAGGAGGGGTGAGATCAGCATGGCCTTGTTTGGGGAAGGAGAGAAAAAAGAACGTCTCATGTTCACCTCCATCAGCAACAAGCGTAAGATACACGTCAAGCGAGGCGGAAATAATCAAATAATGGTCGAGATAATGTTGAACATTAAAGGCTCTGTGCTAGAGTACACGGGAAAATTAAAAATGAGTGAAGAAAAAGACCGTAAAAAACTGGAAAAATTAATGGCTGATTATGTCATGAAGGAAGCTTCGATCATGGTTGGCAAGATGCAAAAACATAATGTGGACAGTCTTGGTATCGGCAAATACGTGAGAAACAGCATGAGCTATAAGGAATGGAGCACGCTGGGTTGGCATGAGGTATATCCGAATGTGAAGGTGCAATGCAAGGCTAACATTAAAATAAAGGATTTTGGGAAATTCAAGTGAATGGAAGAGGTGAAGTTGGCAACACTAACGCAGACCTATCATCATTTCAGCGGAGGTGCCAGCGATTCATGAAGCACTTAATCGTCTATTGTCATCCTAATCCGGACAGCTTTAACAATGCGATCGTAGACGCGTTCATCAGTTCCTTAAAGGAAAAGGGACATGAGGTCGTCTTTCGGGATTTGTATGCGTTGCGATTTGATCCCGTGCTTAAAGTCAGCGATTTCGAAGCGCTTCGCGAAGGAAATACGCCGAGCGACATCGTGGCGGAGCAGGAGCATATAAAGTGGGCAGACGCATTTACGATGGTCTATCCGATTTGGTGGACAGGCTTGCCCGCGCTTATTAAAGGATATATTGACCGGGTATTTTCATACGGGTTCGCCTATGCTTACGGTGAGGACGGCAAGATGAATAAGCTTCTCTCCGGCATGAAAGGGCTTATCATTAATACGCACGGTACGACGGCAGATCTATACAGCAGTATGGGTATGTATGACGGTCTTAAAATCACGTCGGATACAGGAATTTATGAATTTTGCGGTATCGAGCCTGTCGGCCATATCTTCTTCGGAGGCGTCACACAGACAGATGATGCGGAGCGAAAGAGAATGCTGGAGGAAGTGAAGGAAAAGGCGGTCAGCTTGTTCGAATAAGCTGGAAATAGGAGCCGTCTATTTTCTGATGAAATCGTCAAGAATGATAATGACTGTACTCATCATCCGATAGGAGTGATCATGGTGATGCATATCCATTGGCGGTTGGCCGAGCTATGGCTGCTGCAGCAAAGCAGGGAGCTAACGGCTCAGGAAATGTCCGAAATGAACAGCTGTCTGAAGCTGAATGCAAAATATGCGAAAAGGCTGGCTGAGCAATATAATTTTGGTCTTATGGCTAGTATGACTCATGACGGGGATTGGCTGCATGAAATATCCGCGGAGATCGACAAGCTGGAGAGGTTTTATGAAAGCAGGAGGCCTGCCTTTTTCGAGCGATAATAGAATGAATAGAAAACACCGCCGATTCGGGCTTGGTGCCGGTATATCCTCCGAATGGCGGTGTTTTTTTGATGTTAGCTTGGCATTTTCCTGCGTTTTAGCGGAAAGCCATTACAGGTTTTCATTCATTTTAGCAATAATGCCGTGAATCGCTTCCTCGCTTACGGAGCCTTGGCTGAACATGGCAAGAGCACGGAGGGGCATAAAATTCAGCATCGCAGTCATCATTTCCGGGGCATCTTCCATAAGAGAGCTCATCATGCCGCTGCCCTCGGAAAATTGCTGCAGCATGCCGTTTGCGATAACCGCACGTTCAGGATCGCTGAGCAAATCGCCGAATGTCGTGTTAAGCGTGACGGTCTTGCGAATGTTGACGGTAGACTGCACGTTCACCGAAACGCGATCCGCAATTTCTCTGGAGGATGATCCGACCATAATGTCGAAGAGCCCGCTCTCCACATGCCAATCCTTCAAATCTACATTGTAATAAGCGAAAGCCCGTTTGCCCAGCTCGAAGGTCGCCGTTTTCGTCTCGCCCGGCTGAAGCTCGAGCTTCGCGAACCCCTTCAGCTCCTTGGAAGGACGCTTAACGGTACTAACCGCGTCCCTTACATAAAGCTGCACGATTTCTTTGCCGGTCCGGGCGCCCGTGTTGGTCACATCGACGCTAACCGTTACCGAATCTTTGTCTGTAAGCTCTTCTGAACTTATTTTTAGATTGCTGTATGCGAAGCTTGTATAGCTCAGACCGAAGCCGAACGGGAACAGCGGCTCAATCTCCTTCGTATCGTAATAACGGTAGCCGACGAACACGCCCTCTTTGTATTCGACGATGTCGCCTTCGCCCGGGAAATTCAAGAATGACGGATTATCGCTAAGCTTGACCGGAAAGGTTTCCGCGAGCTTTCCGCAAGGATTGGCATCGCCGAACAATAGAGCTGCAATCGCACCGCCCGCCGCTTGGCCGCCCAAGTAGCCTTCAAGCACGGCTTTGGCTTTGCCGAGCCATGGCATGACGATTGGCGCTCCGTTACTGAGTACAATCACGAGGTTCTTTTGCACCTCGGCCACCGCTTCAATAAGCGTGCGTTGGTTGTCCGGAATGTTCAGGTGCTGGCGATCATAGCCTTCCGACTCATAACGATCAGGCAAGCCGATGAACAATATGGCTGCATCGGCACTGCCGGCCTTGTCCTTTGCTTCTTCAAGCAGATGCTCATCAAGTTCATCGGTTTCGAGCTTATAGCCCTGCGCATAAGATAATTGCGCCGTTTCTCCGGCTGCGCGCGTAATTTCCTCAAACGTGTTATCGAGCTTGCTAGGCTTAATATGCGAGCTGCCGCCGCCTTGGTATCTAGGCGCATTAGCGAAGGCGCCTATAACGGCAATCGATCCGCTCTTCGGAAGCGGGAGTATAGCTTGCTCGTTCTTGAGCAGCACCATGCTCTCAGACGCTACCTTTGTTGCCAGCTGGTGATGGGCATCCGCATCGTATACCGCATTTTCTTTTTTGTTGTCGACAGCTTTAAATACGACCGTCAATATCCGTTCCACAGCATCGTTGAGCGCTTCTTCGGACAAGATGCCATTTTGGACGGCTTCAACGATTTTACGGTCTCCTGCTCCATTGCTGGAAGGCATCTCGAGCTCCAGACCAGCCGCGAGTCCGGCAACCCGTTCATTGACGGCGCCCCAGTTGGATACGACAAACCCTTCATGCCCCCACTCCTCCTTCAAAATTTCCGTTAAAAGACGGTTGTTCTCGGAAGCAAATGCGCCGTTCACTTGATTATACGCGGACATGACCGTCCAAGGCTGCGCCTTGACGACAGCGCCCTCGAAGCTGGCCAAATAAATTTCGCGCAGCGTTCGCTCATCAACGACGGCATTAACCGTCATCCGGCGATGCTCCTGGTTGTTAACGGCAAAATGCTTAAGCGAGGTGCCGACGCCTTGGCTTTGTACGCCGTTAATATGAGCTGCCGCCATTTCGGATGACAAATACGGATCCTCGGAGAAGTATTCAAAGTTTCGACCGCATAGCGGAGAACGTTTGATGTTCGCTCCAGGCCCTAGAAGGACGGATACGTCCTCCGCTTGGCATTCCTCGCCGAGGGCAACGCCGACCTGATAAACGAGATCCGCGTCCCACGAGCATGCAAGACCTGCCGCGGATGGAAAGCAGGTTGCCGGAACGCTGTCGAGCAGTCCGAGATGGTCGCCGCTTCCGCTTTGTTTGCGCAGGCCATGCGGACCGTCCGTGACCATCACGGACGGAATGCCCAGTCGTTCCACGCCTTAGGGGCGTCCGGAGAAGCTCAACGAGTTTGCGAAGGATATACCGGAAAACTTAGGGGTGCTGTCCAAAAGCAGCTATCTGAGAAGTCAAAAAAATTTAGCGATAGCCGGCATCACGCTTGCGACGCGGGCGGCAATGGAGGGCGGCCTTCATTCGGAGGTGGCCTATACGATGAGCGATCTGTACATCCAGCATCTGGAGGAGCTGAAGGATATTCAAAGCGTAGTGAAGCATCGCACCGAGGCGATGCATGCTTTCGCGGAGAGAGTACGGCAAAACCGCGCGGGCCGTTACTCGAATAAGATCATGGCATGCCAGACGTACATTTTTAACCACATTTATGAGGAGATATCGGCTGCGGAGCTGGCGGAGAAGGTCGGGTTAAACGCCAATTATTTATCGCAATTGTTCAAGAAGGAAGTCGGCATGCCCATTCATGCTTACATCGTAAGAGAGAAGATAGAGGAAGCGAAGAAGCTGTTATCGGACCCCGCTCTTACCTTATCCGAAATTTGCGCATGGCTTAACTTTTACGACCAGAGCCATTTTACGAAAATATTTCGGAAGCTGACCGGCGTAACGCCGAAGCAGTTTCGATTGTACCCGAACGGGTAACGGTATGGAATGGAAAGTAACGCATGAATAGGGCCTGGCTTTCCAAGCTTTACGATTATAAGCATCAAGGTGAATGGAGAAATTCTACCTCGATTTGAACAACTTCCGAACGGCTGCCGGTCCGAACCGGCGGTCCCCAGGTGCCAAAGCCGGACGATACGATGGCATGCAGCCCGCCTTTTTTTAAATAACCCCAATCCAGCTCGAACAATCTTCTCGTAATGAGATGATTAGGCATCATTTGGCCGCGATGCGTATGGCCGGAAACGGAAATGTCGATGCCGTTCTCCGCAGCCTTTGCGATGTCTGAAGGCTGATGATCCAGCATGATGAGCGGAAGGGACCTGTCAAGCGGCGCAATAAGCTCATCAATGGGCAGCCTTTGATCGTTAGCGAAGCCGCCAGAGGCTTTGTCCTTGCGTCCAATTAAATAAAAGCTATCGCGGATAAGCGCCGTTTCGTCCATAAGGACACGAATGCCGATGGCATCCATGGCAGCTATGAATTGCGGAACCTTCCTGCCGATATATTCATGGTTGCCCGTAACCGCATAAACCCCGAGAGGCGCCTTTAGCCTGCCAAGGACATCAGACATGTTTTTGTGTAGAAAGGGCTCGATATCATCATCCAAAATATCGCCCGGCAGCAAAATAAGATCCGGCTTAATTTGTTCAACTTTATCGACTAACCGCTTCAGATGCTTGTTGCCGACGATCGTGCCCAGATGAAGGTCGGAGGCCATAGCGATGCGCAGCTTACTCATTTGTCCTGCTTGCTTAGCGACTTGCACGCGGTAGGTTCGGATGATTGGACTCCACGCATTCCAGGTTCCCCGCAGCAGCAGAATCGCCAGCAGAAGAAGTGCTGCGCTCCCTACCCCGACAATATAAATAGTTTTCTCCGCGCCTGCTGCCTTCAGAATAAGAGCAATAAGATTAGCAGCCGGCAAAACAAGCACTGCATACTCCAGTAAGGCAAACCAATACGAGCCAATCAGCTTAAGCGCTTCCGCCAGCGGTCTTAACGGTGTTCCGTAGGCTGCGCGGCCTATCAAATACGCATAGGCAATGACGCTCACAGCTATCGCGTACACTCCCGCGCTGCTCCAATGAAATAGTGTAGAAAGCAGCAGCCAGCCGTTCCATCCAATATAGAAGGAAATGCCGCTGTATACGAGCAGAATAGTAAAGAAAATGGCTATAAACCGCGGTTTCATTTATCAACGCTCCCTGACTTATCATTTTCTTACAGTTAGCTGAAACTACTATATCATAATGAGAATATCACATCCAAATGTAAGCGATTAGTAGGAATAGATTGCTATTCTCGAGCCAGTTATTTACCATAAGAAAGACAGGGAATCTTATTACGTGTCTTCATCCTATTATCCGTGTTATGGGGCTGGACCGTCGACAAACGTACGCCTGATTTTTATGACTGGCTGGGAAGCTGCCATATGCTTGGTCGGGGTCTCTATCATGCTTTGGGCTCCAAGGTCGTAATTATTGTAAAATAGGAGGAATGGGTGAATGACAAATCAGGTTATGGCTGAGAAGCAATATGGGCTAGCGGTTCGATTTATGAAGGAGAACGCGAGAGCTATTGAAAGGGCGCTGTATGAATTCGAATACGAAGCTGGCTCCTCCGATGAGGTTCTGCGACAGCTTGCTGCTTATCAGAACGCGGATGGCGGTTTCGGACATGGGCTGGAGCCTGACATAAGGCTCGCCGCATCCTCTGTGCTGGCTACTACGGTCGCACTTCACCATTTGATTGGGGTGAAGGCAGCCAGACAGTCGCCGATTGTGCAAGGTGCGATTCGTTATTTAATCGAGAATTACAACACCACGCAAAATACTGGCTGGGATATCGTGCCGCCGGATGTAGAAACGGCGCCGCGGGCTCCTTGGTGGAACTATAATGCATCACATGACGGCTGGGGCAATCCCGCGATCGAGATCGTCGGTTTCTTTTATGCCTATTCGGAGCTTGTGCCTGCGGCTTTGCTCGATGAGCTCACACAGCATGCGATTACTCACATTAATAAGAAATCCACGAGGAAGGATTTTCACGAGCTGCTCTGCTGCTTGCGCTTCGCAGAGCTTGTGCCAAATTCCGTGCTGCACGCGGTCAAAGAGGCATTGGATGAAATGGTTAACAATTGCGTATCGACCGATCCAAGCCAGTGGGAAGGCTACTGTCTGACGCCTGTGCAAGTTGCCGAGTCGCCAGAATCCCTCTATTATAATCAGCTGAAGGAAAGCGGGGAGCAGTATATGGGTCATCTGCTGACCAAGCAGCAGGAGGATGGCTCCTGGTCTCCGCCTTGGAACTGGGGACAATTCGAAGAGGTATGGCCGCAGGCTGAGCAGGAGTGGAAAGGCGTGCTCACCTTAGAGGCGTTGCGCAGGCTGAAGGCCTATGGCATCGTTTCGTCTTAGAAAAGATTAAATCGGTAATCATGAATCAAATGAAATGGAGCGAACAAGAAGATGAAATCGCTAGTAAATTTATCGCAGACCGATAGAAGAAATAAGCAAATGGCTGGGGCATTCGTCCGTAACAAAAAGAAGGAAGGAGCCGTTTGTCCCCATTTGAGCTGGCGAGCGTAAGTGGACCAGTCGATTGCCCTGATTTTTTTACATATTTTGTAATACCGTTATAATCAAACTGACGTTTAGACTCTGTTGAGCAGTTTGCGATAACCGTAGAACCTGCAATGGATAGATTTTGGAGAGTGATATGTCGTCCTTTATTTCTCTTTCCGATAATACTACCGATATTATAAAATGGACTATCAGATCGGATGAGGAGCTCGGTTGCTATCCAACTCATATCATCTGAATCTCTGCGCAAATATTTACTTAAAGAGGATCCAATTCCTTTTGCCTTAGTATTTATGGTATCAATGAAACCCAACCTTTTTTCCATTGCGGTATGCATTGGCTACTTCCTTTATTACCTTATCAATAACTTCTTCCTTGTTTTCTTGGTTTGGCGACGCATATGAAGCATCATTTGACGATACCCAAATTACACCCTCAACCTTCTCGTGCAGAGACATCATGACCTCTGGACCTGTTTCAATCTCTTGAATGATAGAAAATTTCTCCGAAGCTGTATATTTTTTTTACCCATGAAAAATGCTCACCTTACAGTATGAGGTTTATATTATTTTATCTGTCTACTGTATGGGGAGCATATCACTTTTGGGAAAGCGCTTTTATGCGTGCTTCTATATTATTTAATATACGATAGTCTGGCAACAGCATCATGCTGATGAATCGATTCCTCGTTTTTGCATGCTACCGTGAAGGATTGAATATATGGTATTTCAATCAAATCGGCCGCGACAAGTCGAACCATATCCTCGACAAATCGCGGATTCTCATAAGCGCATTCAGTTACTGCTTTCTCGTCTGGGCGCTTGAGAACAGGGTACAGCAAACTGCTTGCATTTGACTCGGCGGCATTCAGCAGTTTAACTTTCCAATCGTCGGAGAGGCGCAACGGATCAGCGATCTCGGCAGTCATGGTTATATATCCTCGTTGATTGTGTGCACTATATTCGCTGATCTCCTTAGAGCAAGGGCAAAGTGTCGTAATGGCCGCGGTTAGTTCGACTTTTACTTTACATTCTCCCGAAACATCATACGTGACAGAAATAGCTGTATCAGCATACATAAGCCCTGTCTTCTTAAGGCTAGGGGATGAACGTTCAAAAAACCATGGAAACGAGACCTCCAATTGCGAATGTTCTTGATTCATTATTTTCGCCAAATCCGATGTGAACTCGCATAGGTCAGGAATTTCAGTTGTCAAACCTTTACGGTAATATATGTCCAGTTGCTCCGTTAATCGACTCATATTGATTCCTTTAGAATTCCGTCTCAAACTCGTCGTCAGGCGAAAATGGCCCGTTGTCGTCTGAAGCGATGGTTCCATATTGGAGAGGACAGCAATCGGATGCTTAATATTGCTGATGCCCACAGCATCGATGTCAAATAAATAATCGCGTGTTTGGTTCTGTAGATCTGTCATACTGGCTTTATCAATCGGCTTAGAGCCGTGAACGGGAGGTACGGAACCAAATAAAACCAACCGTTCCTCCTTAGTAGGCATTGCAGGAAGGGAAATCATGTCTATGCTCCTTATCAGATGTATCGGCAATTAATAGTAATGATTACTATTTAAACTTAATTATACGCCTCAGCTCCTTATGTGTCAAAAGCAAGAATCAATTGAATATGAAGAATGCATTTGACGCTTTAAGTGTAACCTGCTATATTTTTTAATTGTAATAATTACGAATAAATTTAAAAATCCGTATTTATTCCTATATCCTTTACCGGAGCCCAAAATCTATGTGAATATTTATGGCTGATCATTGCAACTTTGGGAAGGATGGTATGAGGAGCCGTATGCCTTAATTGGGCACGTACGGATCTATGAGGGGCGTGAGCCGTGAGGCTCACGTCTACTCGACCAGAGTGAAATCTGACTGAATGGCTTTAAAATACAAATTCCTGTCACCATCGTCGTCATACGCAACCGAACGAACAAAAAGGATTGGCTCGCGATTTTGTGTACGGACCGCTCATTGCCTGAAGACGAGATCATTAGAATCTACGGCATTCGATGGGACATCGAAGTGTTCTTCAAGTGCGCTAAATCCTTGTTGCGTCTGCAAAAAGAGTTCCAAGGTCGATCGTATGATTTGCTAGTTAGCCGTACGACGATTGTCTTTTCTCGGTACATTCATCGACAAAGCAAAGATCAGCGCACATTAGGCGGCTTGTTCTATTTACTTTGTGATGAAGTCAGCCAATTAGATTGGGCTATCGCCTTAAAGCAACTCATCGAACTAATAGACGATTTTGAAGGAAAGGTGTGTTTGCATGACGTGGTATGAACAAAGCTTTGGCGTGGATTATTTGACGGTTTATAAACATCGGGATGCTGAGCAGGCGAAGAGAGAAGTGGGCCACATGATAGAATGGCTTCAACTACCGAGTCAGGCTAAGATTCTTGATTTATGCTGCGGAATGGGGCGTCATTCGATAAGTCTGGCAGACTTCGGGTTTGATGTGACGGGCGTGGATTTATCTGAGATCCTTTTGACGAAGGCAAGAGAGAGCGATGCTCAATCACGAATTAATTGGCTGCAAGGCGATATGTGACGTGTTCCATTGGAGAACGAATACTTTGACGCTGTTGTTAATCTTTTCAGTTCATTCGGCTACTTCGAGAAAGAATCGGACAACAAGCAAGTACTATTAGAAATTGAGAGACTGTTGAAGCCGCAGGGGAGATGGATTATTGATTATTTAAATCCTGAGTTTGTTATTAATGACGGAAGAGAATCTGCCGCCTCGCATCTATATGGAGCAAGTTCAGCTATTCCAGTATTCTGATTTTGAACGTATGCTGCATCATACTTCGCTTGTTGCAGACCAGGTTGTAGGTGATTATAAAGGCTCGCCCTATGACGCATCTTCTTCTCCGCGTATGATTCTACTTGGCCGTAAAATTTGATTATGTGCGTGCACATATTCAACTTTGAATCAATAAAAGATGAATATGTGCGCACCTCATTTTGGTGTTGACAAGAAAATGACAGGCAAGTATATTGTTAAATAGTAATTATTACGATTAAAGGCCGTTTTTTCTTTTCTTTTAATCGTAATGTTTACGTATTATAAAAGGGGAGGGGAGCATACAATCTTGGGATGAACGATAGGCCAGATATTGGGGAAACGGGAGAAGTGAATTTGGAGGTCATTCTAAGCTTGAAGCCTCAGCTCGTGTTTGCCTATACCAACCGCCCTGATCACACGCTTGAAGATAAGCTGGAGCCTGCAGGGATACAGGTCATTCGAATGAACAATTATCTTCCTGATCAAATGGACAGGGAGACGGAGCTGCTGGGTAAAATATTTCAGAAAGAAGACCAAGAACCAGATTTTTATCCTGGAAGCATGAAATTGAACAATTGCTCTCTGACCGTGTGAAAGAGATTCCAAATGCAGAGAAAAAGAGTGTCCTTGCTTTATCTGTCGGATTCCTGAATTCAAGCGGTGGATATCGAATCTTCCCGAGTCAGTCAAAGGATGGAGGGGCCGGAGTTGGAGAAGGCTATGCCACGGTACTTGCAGGGGGGGAATAGATGCGGGAGATCTTCAGTGGAATTCAACAGAGGAGTCCACCACAAACACTTCTGGAACACCTGAAGAGGTATTTAACGAAGAAAATATTGAAACGGTTTACAGTGTGAAGGTTGACATTATGTAAGGGCCAGCCGGCCTGAAGATTACATCCATGCATCCTGTCTAATCCTGAGAGGAGTATATCAACATGTATTATGGCGTTCGTTTTGACATGGATTATAAGGGACTATGGAATGAGGGGATGAAGGACTGGGATGGACAGATTCCGCCGAGGATGATCGATGATTCGCTCGAAGAATCATTCTGGGAATCATTCCTTGCGGGAAAATCTAAACCGGATGATTGGATAACGGGCATCCGGGAACAACTGCTGTCTCTGATTACAGAGGAGGATCATGTGCTGGAAATTGGTCCCGGCTGGGGCAATTATACCTTTGATGTAGCAGCAATTGCCCGTACGCTGACCTGTGTGGACAGTTCTAAGAGTGTACTTCGCTACTTGTCCACGCAAGCGTTGGAGAGAGGTTATGGAAATTTGTCATTTGAGCATGCGAAGTGGGAGGAGCGTGCTTCGGATTCCGTTTATGATGTGGTCTTCGGTGTCAATTGCTACTACCGGATGCAAGACATTGATAAAGCGCTCATCCATATGAATCAGTCAGCAAAGAGGCTGGCTGTAATCGGTATGACGAGCGGTCCTGAGAAACCGCATTATTGGGATATTCATCAGGAGCTGGGCTGCTCGGTTAAGTTTCATCGAAGGGATTATATTTATTTGACCAATCTGTTATATCAGCTGGGAATTGATGTGAATTGCAAAATATTGAATTTGCAGAAAACCTATGCCTATAAGAATGAAGAAGAACTGATTCAAGATAACTTGAATGCAATTATGGACAAAAACTATGATCGAAATAAAGCGATTGATATACTCAACCGATATGTCAATCGAGAGAACGGGAAAATTGAATATACTCATGCATTCAAGGCAGCGATCCTATACTGGAAGCCGATCAAATGATACTGAGCCGTATTCGAGATCACTCGCTGTGGTTCCCTCTCGTTCTGTTCTTGCTTGCATCGGCGCTCATTGCAACCATTACGCTTGCGGTTATGCTGGGACCTGTACCGATAGCTCCCAAAACAGTGTGGCTGATTGCATTCTCTCATCTTCCTGTCACCGATCACTTGATAGCTGAAACTTGGACGAAGGCAGAAGGACATATTATATGGAATATTCGTTTTCCCCGCGTTCTTCTGGGGATGATTGTCGGGGGCGGATTAGCTGTCGTTGGCGCAGCTATTCAAGCGCTTATTCGCAATTCACTGGCAGACCCTTACATTCTGGGCGTATCCTCTGGTGCTTCCGTTGCCGCTACTCTTGTCATTATTTTTGGTGCTTTTTCCTTCTTTGGTGCTTATTCGCTCTCCTTGTCCGCCTTTCTAGGGGCGCTTGCAGCTATGGGGCTAGTCTTTCTGCTTGCTCGAGTTGGGGGGAGGATCTCTACCGCTCGTCTGCTGCTGTCGGGCATAGCGGTTTCTATGATAATGTCTGCCGCTACAAGCTTTATTGTGACGATGGCTCCTGATGAACAAGGCATTAGGACTGCCATGTACTGGATGCTAGGAAGTTTGACAGGCGCCAAATGGAGCTATCTTACTATACCGGCATGGATCGTCGTCACAGGAACGATTCTTCTTATTATGAATTATCGCTCAATGAATTCGCTCTTGATGGGTGAAGAGGCAGCTGTGACATTAGGAGTAAATATGAATACCTTTCGAATATTCCTTGTATTGACGACTGCGCTACTAACAGGAACAATCGTCGCGGTCAGCGGATCAATTGGATTCGTAGGATTAATGATTCCGCATATTGTCCGCTTAATGGTAGGTTCTGATCATCGCAGGGTTCTTCCGGTCAGTTTATTCGCAGGTGCAATTTTTGTTATCTGGACAGATGTGGCAGCCAGATTGCTGCTGGCACCGGAGGAATTGCCGATTGGGATTGTAACCGCACTTTTTGGAGGTCCTTTCTTCATCTGGCTGCTCCGCAAAAGCTCCTATTCGTTCGAAGGAGGTGCAAAATGAACGTAGATGTAAGCAAGCTGAGCTATAAAATTGATCAACAATCTATTCTTCATTCCATCTTCTTGCAAGTGCGCAAGGGCGAGCTTGTCGGCTTGGTTGGGCCCAATGGAAGCGGCAAATCGACGCTTCTCAAAAATATGTACCGCGTCCTGCAGCCCGATGAGGGTATGATTTCGATTGATGGTTATCTATTAAGTGAAATGACTTACAAGGAATCTGCACGAAAGGTATCCGTCGTTAGCCAGGAAACGGCAGCAGCATTCGATTTCAAGGTACGGGAGATCGTCCTCATGGGTCGTCATCCGCACCAATCCATGTTTAGAGCAGATACGGCAGGTGACCTTTCCATCGTTCAGCAGGCGCTTGCCAAGGTGGGGATGGCGAAGGCTGCTGAGAGGAGCTTCCATACGCTGTCTGGCGGCGAGAAGCAGCGTGTGCTTATCGCTCGTGCTTTGGCACAGCAGGCAAGCTTTCTTATTCTAGATGAACCGACTAATCATCTGGATATTCGGTATCAACTGCAAATCATGGATTTGGTGAAAAACCTTAAGCTTACTGCGATTGCTGCTTTGCATGACTTGAATATTGCCGCATGCTACTGTGATCGTATTTATATGCTAAAAGAAGGCTATGTCGTAGCTTCTGGAAAACCAGAAGATGTACTGACGACAGAGAGACTGCTCGAAGTATTTGGCGTGCAAGCCGTTGTGTCCCCGCATCCAATAACAGGCAGACTTAGCATAGCCTATATATCAGAGCTGTTTCACGATGCTGTGTCAGTCGATAAAAGGGCAGAGAAGAGGGAAGAAACTAGTGACGCGAACGCAATGCACCTTCTGTCAATACAGCTATGAAGAATGGTACGGGGATTCCCGAAACGGCGTTCCTTCAGGAACCGCGATCACGGAGCTAGCTGAAGGATAACGGACTCATCGCAGTAGAATTGATTATCCCGCCTGTAGCTGATGAATGGCGTTTCGTACAGAGAAAAAGAATTGTTCCTAGCAAGCTCGCAGTTAAGACAGTAGAAGGAGAAACTTCGCTGTCACGTCAGCTGTTCCGCTATTCAGCTGCATTTGCAACGTTTGAAGGTACTAAATTCACGATTATTGCTGCTCGCAAATAATTAGTTTGGCATATGTCTATGCAAGATATCATGCACATTATAGATCATGAGGAGAATGAACAATGTTTAATTGGTTGCGCAGTTTGAGCCGCAGGAAAAAAAGTAAAGTAAGCGTACTGCTATTGGTGTTCGTTTTCATGCTTTCTGCATGTGGAGGCGAATCTTCATCTGAAGCTGAAAATCATGCTCCGGACAAAGAAAATACGTCAGAGACTGAACGTAAAGCGGTGGAAATTGACAATCTCGGGGTCAAGCATGTATACGCGGAACCTCCCAAAAGAGTAGTTACGTTAAACCAGCATGCAACGGAGGTCATGCTTAAGCTGGGATTAGAGAAGACGATGGTTGGAACGGCATATTTGGACGATGAGATTTTACCTGAATACAGCGAGGCCTATCAACAGGTGCCTGTCTTGTCCGACGAGTATCCATCTAAAGAGGTGTTCTTTGCTGCCTCGCCTGATTTTGCTTACGCAGGCTGGAAGAGCGCTTTTACCGAGAAATCACTCGGAACAAGGGATGAGCTGGAACAGGCTGGCATCCATACATATGTACAGCAATCCTCGAACATGCCATCGCCAACCTTGGAAGATGTATACGCAGACATTTTAAATATAGGGCGCATATTCCAAGTGGAAGAGAAGGCACAGGATGTAGTAGAAGGTATGAAGGAGCAGCTTTCAGAAATAAAAAGCAAGATTGGGGAGGTAGAAAAGGCCCCGGAAGTATTCGTCTATGACAGCGGAGAAGAGAAAGCTTTTACAGCAGCCAATACATATTTGACCCATTTATTGGATATGATTGGCGCACATAATATTTTTGATGATGTGGATAAGGGCTGGGTGGAAGTGAGCTGGGAAGAAGTCGTGAATCGGAATCCCGAGTTCATCGTCATTATGGATTACGGTAATACGACAGTGGAGCAAAAGAAGCAGCTATTGCTGAGCAAGCCTGAGCTTGCCGATGTTCCTGCTATAAAGAATGAGAGGTTCATCGTCCTTCCACTTTCAGCAGCGGCAGAAGGCATTCGGGCACCGATCGCGCTCCAGACGCTGGCTTCCGGATTATATCCGGAGCGGTAAAGAGCTAGAACGAATGAGTATAAAGATGCCGAGCGATTACTTATCGCCGGCATCTTTATAAATCTCGCGCATCACATGTCGAAGCTCCGGGATGATAATACGGGATGCAGCGAGTTTGACTGCACCACTGGAGCCTGGCATCGAGAATATTGCTTTATCCGCATACACCCCGCCTATTGCACGGCTTAGTATCGCTGCCGTTCCTATATCTTCAGCAAAGCTTAAATATCGGAACAGCTCTCCGAATCCATGCATCTCTTTGGTCAACAAATTCTTAACGGCCTCATAGGTCGTATCCCGCTTGGCAATTCCTGTACCGCCATTTAGCAGAATCGCCTCCACGGCAGAATCATCCACCCCTCTTCGTATAGCAGATTGAATTTTTATATAATCATCTTTTACGATTTCATAAGCTGAAATGCTGTAATCTGCTGCTTCTAGAAGCTCACGAAGCAAGGCTCCGCTCGAATCTGTCTGTTTGGTCCGAGTATCAGATACGGTAATAATCATACAGCGGACAGAAGAAGGAGATTCCTTGCGATGCTGCTCTACCGAATTCATCATTCTTTTCATTCTCCTTTGCCCTCTAGGCGGTTCTCCAACACTTTATTTAATGCTTGCCAGCCCATAAGCGCACAGTTATGACGGGCCCTTAGAGTATGAACACCAGCCAATGACAATGCATCATGCAACAGATCAGCTGCAGGCTCGGGAGGTGCCGCCCCCTCCTTAATCATTTTGGTGAAAGTCCCAATCAATTGTTGTGCTGTCAAGGTCGACTGTCCTTTGACGGCTGTTGTCATCATTGAACAGGATGCCATACTGATGGAGCAGCCTTCTCCTTCGAATGTAATATCGGAAATGGTATCGTTTTGAATATTAACATACAGCACCATAACATCACCGCAAGTCGGGTTTTTGTAGGGCAGTCTGATCGTTCCTTCCCCATCTAGCTTACGCTTGTTTCTAGGGGTCTTGTAATGATCTAATACGAGCTGTTGGTACAGTTTATCAAGCATAGTGTCCACCCCTTGTTTAATGAAGAAAAGACAAAGGCCCAATACCTGTTACAGGTACCGGGTCTCATGGCTAGAGCCTTTATTTCACGGCGGTCGCTACACATCCGGCAAACTGTTTGTTAAACCATTCCGTATCCAGATTTCTGCCAATGATGACGAACTCGCTGAGCCGCTTCTCATCGGATCTCCAATCTCTATCCGGATAGGAGCTGAAGAGCATATGAATTCCTTGGAATACGATACGCTGCTTAACGCCTTGTATATTCAGAACTCCTTTATAACGGAAAGTGTCCGTTCCGTGATCCTCCAGCCATTCCTGAAGGAATGTTTCCAACTTCTCCATATCAAGAGGCTGTTCCTCGCGGAAGAAGATGGAGAATACATCATCATCGTGATCATGATGCTCTTCGGTCAGGAAGCCTGGTTCAATTTCGAGCTTTTTCGCCAAGTCAAAAGCGTCAATACCTAGAATTTTGTTGATATCAATCTGAGATTGACGGGTATGATGCAGTTTGGCTGCAGGGTTCATAGCGATGAGACGCTGTTCCAGCTTTTTAAGATCTTCAGGGGAAACCAGGTCCGTTTTGTTTAGCAACAGGACATCAGCGAAGGCAACTTGCTCTTGCGCTTCATGCCCGTCATCCAGATGCTGATCTGCATGCTTGGCATCTACAACCGTTACAATGGCATCCAGCTTATAAAATTCTGCCATTTCTTCATCGACAAAGAAGGTTTGAGCGACAGGTGCCGGATCAGCTAGACCGGTTGTTTCAATTAATACACGATCAAAGTTAGCTTTGGCGGAGTTGCCGGAGCCCTTTTTGGCATCCATCAGCTCACCAAGAATACGAATCAGATCACCTCGAACGGTACAGCAGATGCAGCCGTTATTCATTTCAAAAATCTCTTCGTCGACACCTACGACCAGCTGATTGTCGATGCCTACCTCTCCGAATTCATTCACGATGACGGCAATTTTCTGACCATGGTCAGCTGTGAGCACATTATTGAGAAGAGTCGTTTTGCCTGCTCCCAAAAATCCAGTTAATACGGTGACGGGTATTCGATTATCGACTTGACCAATTGGTTGCGACATGGGGGGGAACACTCCTTTTCGACTTTTAATTGTAATCATTACTATTAATGAGTATAGAAGGTTGTTTTTCATTTGTCAAAATAGGATGAATTAATGAAGAAGCCGTTCCCATTCCCCACAATGTAATAATTACGATTAGTTGCATGATTAGCATACTACAGATGCTAATCTGAGGTAAAGACTATGTATTGACAGAAAGCTGGATAGAGCGTATATTTTTTGAATAAGTTAATAGTAATAATTACGTTTAATAAAGAGGAGAAATGATTAATGAACCACCCTATACCTATATATCTGCTGTCCGGCTTTCTGGGAAGCGGTAAGACGACCTTGTTGAAGCAGCTGCTTGATGACCTGAAAGAAAAAGGCAAGAAGCCAGCCGTCATTATGAATGAAATAGGGGATGTGAATATAGACGGTCACCTTGTTGATGCCAATATACCTATGGAAGAAATGCTGAGCGGATGCATCTGCTGCACAATCAGCGGCGATCTGGGTATGACCATTCTGAATTTATGTCGTGACCATCAACCTGATGTTATTGTAATTGAATCTACCGGTGTTGCAAATCCAATTGAGATTATAAATAGCGTGACTGAAGCGTCGCTGCTTGTCAAAGTACAGCTGGAGTCGCTGATTACGGTAGTTGACGGTTTTTATCTGAATGAATTAATCAGTAAAACAAGAGGCAAAACGCTTCGATTGATGGAGGACCAAATTCGGTGCGCAGGCTTGCTCCTGATTAATAAAGCAGACAAACTTGAAAAGCGTCAAATGATTGAGTTGGAACAATATGTTCGACATTTGAATCCTTATTCCCCGATTATAGAAACCGTGCATTGCCAAGGGGCGCTGGGTTTGCTTAGACGGATGGATAATCCATTCCAAATGATAAATGCGGACAAGCAAGAACACTTGAATGACAAGAGCTGCTCCGGTGAGTATAATGCCCATAATCATAACTGTTCTCATCACGACCACGATGACCATCATGAACATCACGTCCACCATGATCATCATGATCACTTAGAATCCCATACGCATTATCATTCTTATGACCATGTAATGGTATATACCCATTACTATAGCGGGCCCATGCAAAGGGAATCATTCGAGGAAATGATAAGAACGTTGCCTGTTGAAGTGTATAGAGCGAAGGGGCTAGTTCGTTTTCTGGATGGAAAGCTTTATTTATTTCAATATGCGTATCGAGAGCTTGAACTTTTAGCAATAGCGCCGCAAGCAAGTGTGCCTGAGGTAGCTGTGTTCATTGGCGAGAATTTCTCCAGAGCAGAAGTTGAATCAGCTGCCGCCGGGGTGTGCGGTTGACGAACGGAGAAAAGGCTGATAAAGTATACAAAGCGTAATGATTACTATTTAAAACTCGTGGAGCGTTTAAGAAATCAGATGGTTTTTGATTATTCATAGTAATAATTACGATTTACACGGAATACTTTGAGAGGCGTGAGGTATTGTGAACAGTCGGAGAGGTGAATTTGTTCAAGCCATGGCTAGACATGGTCTTCGAATAACGGAACAACGCAAAATGTTGGCTCAATTATTCGCTGAAGCTCACGGATTCCTATCAGCCAAAGAGTTGTATCAGAGAATGGCTATTACCTATAAAGGCCTTAGCTTTGATACCGTATACCGCAATATTAAGCTGCTGACAGAATTAGGCGTACTAGAAATGTTTCAATTTGAAGAAGGAAATAAATTCAGGATAGGATGCTTCGATCACCGCCATCATCATCATCATATGATCTGTCTCTCCTGCAGCAACGTATATCCGCTCGATTATTGTCCAATGCAAAACCTGGAGATTCCAGAATCTTTTCAAGTAGTGAAACACAGCTTCGAAATCTATGGCTACTGTGTTAGTTGTCAAAGGGATGAAGAGATAACACCAATAAGAAGTATGCTAAGTCCTTATCTTAAGGAGGAACAACCTTGCTGCTAGCTTCAATGAGCGGAGTCGATTTTGGTTATAACGAAGTACCTTGTCTGGAAAATGCAAGCTTGGAGCTCTACTCTGGTGAATTTGTTGCGGTAACAGGTCCAAACGGCGCCTCCAAAACAACCTTGCTAAAGCTTGCGCTGGGTCTTCTTGAGCCATGGCGGGGAGATATTTATTTATCCAAGCATAACGACCAGAACAAAAAACTGGTTATTGGCTATGTTCCACAGCAGATTGCAGCTTTCAACAGCGGGTTTCCTAGTACGATATTAGAATTCGTACGATCAGGCACCTATGTGAGAGGCTCATGGCTGCGTCGGCTGCGAGCAGAGGATCACATGCTGGCTGAACAGGTGCTTAAGCAAGTCGGGATGTGGGAGCATCGCAATCGTAAAATCGGTGAATTATCCGGGGGGCAGAAGCAGCGAATTTGTATTGCACGCGCATTAGCTCAGCAGCCAGACCTGCTCATTATGGACGAACCGACTACCGGTATGGACAGCGGCAGCAGATTGGGATTCTACAATCTTATGCATCATCATGTAAAGGCACATGGACGCACCATTGTCATGGTTACACATGGGCTATCAGAAGTAGAGTCTTATCTCGATCGTATTATTGAACTAGAGAGAAAGGAGAATGGAGGGTGGAAATGCTGCACTACGACTTCATGCAGAGGGCATTTTGCGCCGGTAGTATAATCGCGCTTGTCGCTTCAGTTCTGGGAGTCTACCTCATGCTAAGACGTCAAGCACTAATGGCAGATATGCTTTCTCATGTGTCGCTTGCAGGTGTTGCAGGAGGGGCATATCTGCATATGAATCCAACACTCACCGGAGTTGCAGTTGCAGTAGCAGGAGCGGTTGCTGTTGAGTATGTTCGAAGATCGTACAAGACCTACAGCGAGATTTCTGTGGCCATTATTATGATTGGCGGATTATCAACCGCAGTTGTGCTTATGAACTTGAATAAGGGAATTAACAAAAGCTTCTCTTCTTATTTATTCGGTTCCGTAGTAGCTGTTAATCAAACGGAATTGTTTCTTATGCTTGGGGTAGCAGGCATAGGAGCTTTATTTTTTATCCTTTTTCGCAGGCCTTTGTATCAGATGATCTTTGACGAAGATACGGCAAAGACCAATGGTATTCCAGTAGAGTGGATTTCTTTGCTGTTCAGTGTATTGACGGGCATGATTGTGGCTGCAGCAATGCCTATAGTGGGCGTATTGTTAGTATCCTCACTTATTGTGCTTCCAGCGGCACTTGCCATTCGTATCGCTCCAAGCTTTACAGCTTCATTGTATATTGCAATGGTGATCGGCTTGATTGGTGTGCTGTCCGGCCTAACGGCATCCTATGAACTAAGTACGCCGCCTGGAGGTACCATAGCATTAATGCTTCTCATTATATTAATAATCGGTGTAGGTTTGAAAAACACGGCAACAAAGCTCAGTAAATTACGAAACAAGTCGAAACTTGATTCTACGGAAGCGTCTGTCAGCTCAGACGCAATTCCTCGTTTTACACATTCATCATTCAATCATCCAACAGGGGGACAAGAAAATGAAAGTTTGGTCTAGCAAATGGGTACACCTGACAACTGTAACGGCAGCAGTGGCAATGATCGTTGCAGGCTGCGGCAATAATAATCAGGCAGTTAGCGGAAATACGAACGGTGAGAGCAGTGGGAAAATAAAAGTAGTTGCGAGTTTTTATCCAATGTACGAGTTCAGCAAACAAGTAGGAGGAGAGTATGCTGATGTAGTGGCATTGGTGCCAGCAGGTGTGGAACCCCACGACTGGGAGCCAAGCGCGAAGGATATGGCTGACATTAAGGACGCAGATGTGTTCGTCTATAACGGAATGGTTGAAGGCTGGGCGGAGCAGTCACTGGAGAGCGCGCCGAACGACAAGCGAATTGTGGTGGAAGCCATTAAAGGCATTGAATTAATGGAAGGCGAAGATGAGCATGAGCACGAAGGGGAAGAACATGCGGAGGAAGAGCATGAAGAGGAAGGCCACGAGGATGAAGAGCATGGGCTCGATCCGCACGTATGGTTAAGTCCCGTGCTTGCGCAGCAGGAGGTACGGAATATTCAAGAGGCATTTGAAAAGGCAGATCCCGAGCATAAGGAAGAATACAAAAAGAATGCAGACGCCTTTATTGAGAAGCTGAAGACACTGGACGAGTCTTATAAATCAGAGCTGCAAGATGTGAAGCGAAATGAATTTATTACTCAGCATGCTGCATTTGGCTACTTGGCTAAGGAATACGGGCTCATTCAAGTGCCAATTGCAGGTCTATCGCCTGAACAAGAGCCGTCACCAGAGCAAATGGCAGAAGTAGTAGAGTTTGCTAAGGAGCATGATGTGAAGATTATTTTCTTCGAGACACTTGTTGATCCCAAAATCGCTCAGACGATCGCAGATGAAATATCGGCTCAGACCGCTGTCTTGAATCCGATTGAAGGACTGACAGAAGAAGAAATAAAAGATAATGTCGATTACATTACAATCATGGAGCGTAATTTGGAAGGTCTAAAGAAGGCTCTTAGCGAGTAGTTTGGTCCTATCGGAAGGGGAGATTGAAAGTTGGGCACTTGGAACTTAACAGGTACGAAGCATCATCTCCTGCTGTGCAATGGAGGAAGCTGCATGCTTCAAGGCGCTGAAGGGCTGACTCAAGCAATACGGGAAGAGATTTCTCTTCATCACGCAGATTCCGAAATTCACACCACTCGCACGCTGTGTAACGGAAGATGCGAAGATGCTTGCACGGTCGTTCAATATCCTGCGGGGCTGTGGTATAAGAATCTAACGCCTTCGCTAGGGAGGCAGCTTGTGCGTGAATTGCTGAATGTGGAGTCAACGCTGCAACGAAATCTTTCTTATGTTTGCGAGCAAGATCAGCTTGTTGCTACGGGACTTGCAGCTTTAGGTACTAATAAACAGCCTCACAGAGCTTCTGCAAAGAGTCAATAAGTTAAAAAATACACTATGGATTGGCAGATTGATAAATGAAGTACCAGCAAATTGGACTGTCCTTAAGTTGCCTAAAGGCGACGAGGGATAGTCTCTTTTGTTTACACAAAGACAAACAGAACGACACCATGAAATGGTTATCGTTTTTCCTCACTATACGTTCCCTATGCCTTAAGCTCTGACGAGGATGAGGAGGTGGATAGCGATGGCAATGGATCCGGACAAGGCAAAGCCGACCGTCAGCCTGCTCAGCTTCTCCCTCCGTTAACGCTGGGACAAATGCTGCCCGTTAAACAAGCAAAAGTGCGCGAGCTGCGCACGCTGCCTCCGGCACGGTATACGGAAGCGACGCTATTGACCCAAATGAAAAAGCACAGCTTGGGCACGCCGGCAACGCGGGCCGACATTATAGAGAAGCTGCTGGGGACGGACACGATGACGCGATCGCAAAATAGGCTGATGCCGACCGGCAAAGGCAAGCAGCTCGTCGAATTGGTCGTGAATGCCATAAGTAGATGGAAATTCGCGACGGAAAAGCGGGCAAATTCGCGCAATGCAAGCCGTGCAATGTAATTGAAATGTTCGGGGACAAACAGGGCGGCAGAGCGAACGATAAGCAGAATAAGAAGTTAATCGAGCAGTACAGCGATAATGCTTCGTTATCCAATAGCTTAGCCGATAAGCTGAAAGCAGCGCTGGAGAAAAATTCCAATCATTAACTCTATGAAAAGAAAAGAGAAGCAAGGCCACCGCGGCTGCTTGTCGTTTTTAGTATATAACTAAGTAACACAATAAAGGCTCCTAACCTCGGTCATTCATCCAAGAGACAGGTAGTGCACAGTCATATGCTATGGATGAAGCTTCAGGAGAGGGGATTAACGGCATTGAGCGAACATAAGGGAAGGCAGCTTGCGAGCAAATGGACGAAAACGGCGGTTCTACTGTCGCACTCCAGCATTGCCCCGCATATACCTCCAACAAAGAGATTTACAAATAATAATTTAAAAAGCATGCTGGATACGCATCAAATGGTTGTCGTGAAGCCGGTGGTGGGTGCTGGCGGGCATGGTGTTATAAAGGTTACTAGCAGCTCGGACGGGTACGCTTATACTTATTATTCGCACACGAAACGGTTTGCTAGTTTTGCAGCGTTAATAGGCGCACTCAATAAACAACGCAAAGGTCGGGCTTATCTCATTCAAAAAGGGATTTATTTAGCCACGGTTGATGGCAGGCCGATAGATTACCGTGTGAAGTATGTGAAAACGGCGACCGGCTGGGTATATCGCTCGATGGTAGGCAGAATTGCCAGACAAGGGCTGTTCGTCACGAATTTGTGCCGCGGGGGTAAGATGGTTACGGCAGCGCAAGGCATTAGCCGCTCTTTGACTTCGGGTCAAGTAGCCGCAAAAAAATCCAAAATGAGAGAATTGACGGTGTTGTCGACCGAATTATTGGAGAGCAGATTTCCGGGTATCGGTCAGCTAGGCTTTGATTATGGCATTGATAAGCAAGGGCATATTTGGATTTTCGAAGTAAATACTCGTCCGCAATGAGCCCCTTTCGGGGGCTTTTTTCATTCCGGTTACGATTGGATCAATATATTCCATTAATAGATTTATAGATTCTAATTAAAGTTTTTTATTGCTTTTTGTTCCTAAGGGGGTTGTGGATAACTGTATCCACATTATCCACCCTGGTAATCCTACCCATTTGATGAATATACACATGCTGTTCACACCGTATCCACAGTGCCATGTGTATAACTGGGACTGTTGTCCATTCTTATAGTGCCATGCTACTATGAAAAAGCAATAATCAATGAATGGAAGAAAGGGTGTGTAGTATGGAGCTACTATCTGACGAAATGCTGGTAGACACTTATTATGCAGCTATTCAATTTGAATTAGAGCCAGAATTTATTCGAATGCTTGCGATTGAATTGAAGCGCAGACGTGTCAATCCCGAAGCCTACCAAATTACCGCATAAAGCATGTTATAAACCGTTAGCAAGCGATTGCTAATCCCACTCCTTAACCGCAGCCTCAGTTATTTGCTCACAGGTCGAACAATAAAGCAGGTGTTTGCAGACATGATTATTTTGCATATTAGCGTCGTCTTGGCGCTGTTCAAACTCGATCTGCTCGTAAGGAGCGTAAGGTCCTGCATAATCCGACATTCGGCCGCCATCCATAACTGTTCCGCCACAGAAGGAGCAGCTGCCATGCAGCGATTGAATTCCGTTACAAACCGGACAAAACATAAGGGTATCCTCCTCGGCCCGCCATGCATATGAATGCAGTAGGTGAATGCAATGGCTTTGCCTAGGTTAGGATACCCTTATATTTATTTTTTAAAATTATTTCTATAGCTTCATATTGCTGCTGTGTCCGGGAGAAAGCTTCGCGCTCGGATCGACGTATACCTTCGCATTGTTAATGGCCGTTGGCGCTTCACCGAAGCCGACAGCAATAAGCTTCAGCTTGCCGGGATAGGTCGTAATATCGCCCGCCGCAAAGATTCCTTCAATGTTCGTTGCCATACGCGTATCAACGGCAATGGAGCCGCCTTGAATATCGATCCCCCAATCGGCTATGGGACCAAGCGATGAAATGAAGCCAAAGTTGACGATGACGGCATCTGCCTCAAGCTCTGACGTTTCCTTCGTTTTGACATCGCTTAACGTTACTTTGTTAATGAACTCATCGCCATGAAGAGCCGTAATTTCTTTCGGAGTCAGAACGTTTACCTTTGAATTCATAAGGTTCTCTACGCTATGCTCATGTGCCCGGAATTTATCCCGACGGTGAATGAGAGTTACGTTTTCGGCTATCGGCTCCAGCATTAGCGACCAATCGACCGCTGAGTCGCCTCCGCCGCTTATTAAAACCTTTTGCCCGGCAAACTGCTGCAAATCACCGACAAAATAATGAAGATTCTTCTTTTCGTACTTAGCTGCTTCCGGCAATTCCAGACGGCGGGGCTCGAAGGCGCCAACCCCAGCCGTTATAATGACGGCTTTCGCGTAATGAACGGATTTGTCCGTTTTAATTTCAAAGAGGCGCTCGTCATGCTTGATGACATTTGTGACCTTCTCCTCCAAACATATTTCCGGCTTGAAATGCTCGAGCTGCTCCTTCAAACGATCGACTAATTCCTGTGCGGTAACTTTAGGAAAACCGGCGACGTCGTAAATATATTTTTCAGGATAAAGCGCTGCAAGCTGTCCTCCCAGTTGGGGCATGCTCTCGATAAGCTTGACCGATGCTTGGCGCATTCCGCCATAGAATGCAGCGAACAAGCCTGCAGGACCTCCTCCGATAATGACGATATCGACAGGGTTCAACGATGTTTCAGGGTTAGACAATGCTGCCACCTCCACGTAATAAGCTTTACGGTTTTAATTATAAACTTTCATGCCAGAAGAAGGAAATAATTAATTTGTATAGACTTCTAAACAATTTCGTATAATTTGCCCTTGAACTTTCCGTGAAAACTATGTAATATTTCTGATGTATGTTGCGAGTGAATCATTGATAAAACGGCTTCAAAAGGACACACTGAACTTATCATCATTATTTTTCGGTTTAGCTTGTGTAATATTTCACAATATAAATAGACATTAGGAATGGATGGGATTATTCGATGAGTAACATACCTAAAATTGTTATTCTTGGGGCAGGCTACGGTGGAATTTTAACCGCACTTCGCTTGCAAAAAGAATTGAACTACAATGAAGCGGACGTAACGTTGGTTAATAAACATGACTATCATTATATTACGACACATCTTCACATGCCGGCTGCCGGTACAGACAATCCGGAAAATGCCCGCGTCAGCATCTCCAGGCTGATCGATGAATTTAAAATCGATTTCGTTAAATCGACAGTCGTGCAAATTCGCCCGCAGGATAAGAAGGTTATTCTTGAGGACGGTACGCTGTCTTACGATTATTTGGTAATCGGCCTAGGCGGCGAGCCGGAAACATTCGGGATCCCGGGTCTTGGCGAGCATGCGATGAACATTCGCAGCATAAACTCGGTTCGTCTGATCCGCGAACATATTGAATACCAATTCGCCCGTTACAAGCGCGAGCCGCATCGCACCGACTATTTGACTTTCATAGTCGGCGGAGCAGGCTTCACGGGTATCGAATTCGTTGGAGAGCTTTCCGATCGTATTCCGGAGCTTTGCAAGCAGTTCGACGTAGATCCGGCGCTCGTCAAAATTTATAATATTGAAGCTGCGCCTACCGCGCTTCCCGGCTTCGATCCTGAGCTTGTGGAATACGGCATGGACGTCTTGACGAAGAAGGGCGTTACGTTCCGCATTGGCACGGCTATTAAGGAATGCTCGCCAGAAGGCGTAGTTGTCGGCGAAGGCGAGGAAATCAAATCTTCAACGGTTATTTGGACAGGAGGAATTCGCGGAAACCGCCTGATCGAAGAAGCCGGCTTCGAAACGATGCGCGGCCGCGTAAAGGTTGATGAATTCCTACGTTCGCCTGGCAATGAGAACATATACATCGTCGGCGATAACTCGCTGATGTTCAACCCGGAAGGCCGTCCCTATCCGCCGACTGCCCAAATCGCCATGCAGCAAGGCGTCGTTTGCGCGCATAACCTTGTCGCTTCGATCCGCAATCAGCCGCTGAAGGGCTTTACATTCAGCAACAAAGGTACAGTGGCATCGCTCGGCAAAGGCGAAGCAATCGGTATCGCTTTTGGCAAGAAGTACAAGGGCCGCACAGCAGCATGGCTGAAAAAATTGATCGACCTCCGTTACCTGTTTATTATCGGTGGCATCCCGCTCGTTCTTCGTAAAGGAAAATTTCTATAATGAGACACTGCAGCGTACAAGTCCGCGGCTTGCTAACGAGAGATGAGCTTGACCGTTACAACGCGTTGATGGAAGTCGGTTCATTTCTGGAATCGCAAAATCGGTATGACTTGGCTTATACGGTGCAAAAAGAAGTGGACCTGCTCATTCAGCCTGCGATTGAGCGGTTGAAGGATAAAGGTCGCGAACGCGACAGAGCTACCCAAGAGTATTTGGAAGCGAAGCGGCTCGGTTTAGATGAGGAAGACGATTAGGTCATAATAAAACGGGAAAACCGTCTCGAAAATAGAAAAAGGCTTTCGCTTAGCGGCGTTTTATACGCTGCTCATCTGCGAAAGCCTTTTTCTCCTATTATGAAAGTTACAATTATATTTGCAGCATGGCAGCAAACTTCTCTTCATTAAGCAGGTTGCCCACGTAGAAGTCTCCGAAATCTGCGTAGCGGGCGCTGACTTCGTCAAAGCGCATTTCATAGATCAGCTTTTTGAATTGAAGCGCGTCGTCCGCGAACAGTGTAACGCCCCATTCCCAGTTGTCGAAACCAACGGAGCCGGTAATGATTTGTTTCACCTTGCCGGCGTACTGGCGACCGATCATGCCATGGCTCCGCATTAAGGATTTACGCTCGTCCATCGCAAGCATGTACCAGTTATCATTGCCGTCGCGGCGCTTGTTCATTGGATAGAAACAAATGTGACCCGCTTTCGGCAACGTTGGCTTCAATCTGGCGATAATGTCCGGATTTTGCAGCGGATCGGAGCCCGGCTGCGCCATGTAGTTGCTCAGCTCCACAATGCTTACGTACGAATGTACCGGGTAAGTGAAGCTGGCGAATGTCGTTTTGTTGAACGCCGTTTCGATCGCGCTGAGCTCCTCCAAGCTTTCGCGCAAATGCATGAACACGAAATCAGCTTTCTGGCCGACGATGGAATATACCGCCGTACTGCCTTGTTTATTTTCCTCCGTCTTCGTCCATTGCTGCAAGAAAGATTGCAGCTCATCCAGTGCACGGCTGCGCTCGCTTTCATCGGCCAAGCGCCATGCCGTCCAATCTATGCTGCGAAAATCATGCAGGGCATACCAGCCCTCCAGCGTTTGTGCTGCTTCACTCATTTGGATAAATGCTCCTTTCAAGCTTCTTGATGATGCTGAGATCATTGTATCGCAATGTGACTAAGCGGAGCAAATGGCGGTCTTGTGACATTTATCCCTAGCGGATTGACTTCCATAGCACCATTATTTAAACTAAGAAACGAGAGTCTGAAAGGAGAAGTTAGGATGCTGCAATTAATGATAGCGACGGTGCTGTTTCTGGTCATGATGTTCGGCATTGGATTTATTTTGAATATGCTGCTCAAAACAACATGGTTTCCGATATATTTATTTATAATTGTACTTATTCCGCTTGGCATATGGGCTCCTTGGGATGATTCGGCAACAGCTACGATCGAAAACTTCGCTCACTATACGATAGTCGATTACATACCGGTCATCGGCGCGCTTGCCGGCGCATACGTAAGCGGCTGGGCCATTCAAGCGCTGCGCAAGGGCGGCTACAAAATGTTCTAATAAAGAAATCCCTCATTCGGGGGATTTTTCTATTTTTCGACTCGTCCGGGAGCGGCGTTTTTATGCTAAAATGATAGAGAGAAAGCTAGGGATGGAGTCGATGCAATGCGCATCAATAATATATTGCAATATACAGAGCATCATCGCTACTACATATTCCGCGATTTTTCGCTAAGCAGCCTTGACTATAAAATGTTGTCGCTAATCTATCAGCCGATGATTGGCGCTTTTGCCGTCGCATTCTATCAACAGCTGTATCACGGAATAGCGGAGGGATGTTCCGGTTATTCGTCTTTAGAACCGCAGCGCAAGCTGTTTCTTGGACTTGGGCTGGAGATGAATGAGAAGAGCCGAAAGCATTTGATAGAGCAAGCGTCTAAGCTTGAAGCGGTCGGCTTGCTGCAGACGTCGCGGTTAGGCTTGCCGGACAATGCGGATGTCATATATGAGTACGAGCTGTCGCAGCCGCTTTCACCGGCCGAGTTTTTCCGAAATATGCATTTGACGATGCTGCTGAGGGATAAGGTAGGCAAATATGCCGTAATCTCGCTTCGGGAATCTTTTGGCGCTGTCGAGCCGGACGAGCTGGCAGGCGCCGGGCTGAACAAAGAGAATATTTCGGTGCCTTTTTACGAGCTGTTTAAGCTAAATATGCAGTCGGTTGACGAAGAGCTTGAACAAGCGCTGACCGAGGTTGCTCCGTCGCGGCAAGCCGCAGCGCGGCCGGCGCTGTCTACCGCGGGTATTCCATATGGAGAAATTATATTGAGATTTCCGCGTAATTCGGCGAACCGCCGATTCGTTGAACGGCTGAGAGGCGACGAGGAGCAGCTGGCACAGGTTAATTATGTCGCTTACAAATACAGCCTGACCGTTGCGGACATTTGCAGGCTTCTCGATGAGGACGGCATTTTCGGCGATAGCGGCGCTTTGAACGTTGACGAGCTTCAGCTTCGGGCAAACCAGTTTTATCGTCAGGATAAGAAGCGGGAGGGCGACCGGCAGCGGACGATGGCTAAGACGCAAGTCATGGCAAACGAAGCTCCGGCCGAGTCGGATGAATTGACCGAGGAATATGAAGTGAAAGAGCAGCATTATTTGCAAGTGCCGAACCAACTGCTGGGACGCTGCGATATCCAGCAATATAATATGCTTATGCGGAATGAGCCTCATACGAGGTTTTTGCAGCGCTTTTTCCCCGGTGCGGTTCCGGATTGGATTGAACGCGTGTTTGAGCGGATCGATTTGAATTATAAGCTGGCGGCACCGGTTATTAACGTACTTATTCATTATGTTATCGGAACGAATGATGCACAGCGTGTGACGAAGACGTTTCTCGATGCAGTGGCGTCGAACATGCTTGTGAAGCAAATAGATAGTTTCGAGAAGGCTGTCCATTATGTAAGAGAGCAAGCGCAGGTTGAGCAGGACAAGGAACGGCGGAAGGAAGCGGCATCTGGCTACAGCGGTTCGGGCGGCAGCGCTTATGGCGGAAACAAGGGGACTGGACGCAGCCGCGGCACATCGCGCAAGCCTTCGATTCCGATCGTGCAGGACGGTCAATCTGGCTCCGCGGTATCGGCCGATGAGCTTGAGGAGCTGCGTAAGCTGGCACGCAAATTAGACGGGAATAAATGAGGAGGGGTGAGCAGACAATGGAATCATTGGGGGAAATGCTGAAGGCATGGCCGACAGGACGGGCGATAACGGAGCAGGCGGAACAGAAGCTGACGGAGCTGCTCGCAGAGCCGCTTGTCGGAAAACTGCGCGAGAAATATCCGGAGCTGGACGAACACACGATTAAGATTAATCTTAGTCGCGTTTATCAGTACGTTACCGAATATCGCAGCTGCTCCAATTGTCCCGGTCTTGAGAAATGCCCGAATGATTTTGAGGGTCACTATACGCTGCTTAGCTGCGATACGGTGAATGGCTATACGCAGCTGAATGATCGAAAGGCAGCGTGCAAGAGGTTTATTGCCCGTCAGAAGGAGGATCATATACGCAGCCGCATTCGCAGCTTCTATATCGACGAGAAGGCGCTGCAGCGCGGTTACTCCTCCGACGAAATTTTAACGAACGATTTGGAGAGGGCGAAGGCCGTCGGTCAAGTGCTGCGGTACATCGATCGGACGAAGGAGCATGGCTTGCAGGAGGAAGGTCTATATTTGGCCGGACGATTCGGAACGGGCAAAACATTTCTAATGTGCTACCTGCTCAATGAGCTGGCAAAGGCTGGGTATTCCGGCGTCATCGTCTATATGCCCGACTTTGTCGAGGATTTGAAATCGCTTATGCATGAGCCGGGCAAGCTGAAGGAAACGGTTGAGATGATGAAGGAAACCGATCTTCTGATCTTTGACGACATGGGGGCGGAAAATTTGAATCCCTGGGTTCGCGATCACGTGCTGGGCGCAATTCTCAATTACCGCATGCAGCGGAAGCCGACGTTCTATACGTCCAACTACGAGCTCGAGGCGCTCGAGCAGCATTTTAGCTTTACGAGCAAGGATGGCGACGAGCTCCATAAGGGGCAGCGAATTATGGACCGGATCCGGCCTTATGTAGAGGTCGTTATGGTAACGGGGGAAAATAAGCGCGGACGCAAATAGTCGATTAACCAACTTAAAAAAGAAGCTCCGTACCTGAGGCAAATGCCGCGGGGACGGAGCTTCTTTGATCGTATAAAAAAAAGAGCAGCAGGCTGCTCCTTTTCCGTTACGAGATAATGAATTTCACGATAACAGCTATGGCGAAAATAACGGTCATAAAACCGAGCATGCCGCCAAAGCCGAATACGACATCCATCAAGTCGTGGCGAGGTTCTTCATTATAATGCTCGCGCGGGTCTCTTACGTTCTCCATCGTTGGCGTCCTCCTTGAAAAAGACCGACTCTTTCTGCCACGGCCATAAGCGGCCGTCATCATGTAGTATCGGTTGAATCAACTGATAATAGTATACCCAAACTCCCGAACAGTTGTAAAGCAATACCGGTGACAATTATAAGACAAAATACAATCCAGGTATGCTAAAATGTGAACATAAAGTTATGGCAGTCGGAGGCGAAAGCATGGATCATCAGCATACGGATCGGCTGCAGGCCGAGCAGAAGCTTGCGGAAGCAAAAGAAACGATTCGGAACAAACTAGCTTTGCTCCCGGATCAATCAGGCTGTTATTTAATGAAAAACAGCGAAGGCGCCATTATATATGTCGGCAAAGCGAAGGTGCTCAAAAATCGGGTGCGTTCTTATTTTAACGGAAGCCACAACGGAAAAACTCAACGGCTCGTATCCGAAATCCGTGATTTTGAGTTTATCGTCACCTCGAGCAATATGGAGGCGCTCATCCTCGAATGCAATCTGATCAAGCAGCATCATCCCAGGTATAACGTGCTGCTTAAGGATGATAAAACCTTTCCTTATATTAAAATAACGAACGAGAAGCATCCGAAGCTGGAAATTACGCGCCGCATCGTGAAGGATAAGGGCAAATATTTTGGTCCGTATCCGAACGCGTACGCGGCCCAGCAGACGAAGAAGCTGCTTGACCGTCTTTATCCGCTGCGCAAATGCAAGACGTTGCCGGAAAAAGTGTGCCTCTATTATCATTTAGGCCAATGCATCGCGCCATGCGAATTCAACGTGGAGCAGTCGGAGTATGACCGGATGATACAAGAAATTACCCGTTTCCTGAATGGGGGGCAGGATGTCGTAAAAGCAGAGCTGAAGCGCAAAATGGAAGAGGCGGCCGAGCAGCTTGAATTCGAGCGGGCCAAAGAGTTTCGCGATCAACTCATTGCTGTCGACGAAGTAATGGAGAAACAAAAAATTACGATGTCGGATGCGATGGATCGCGATATTTTCGGATATGCCGTCGATAAAGGCTGGATGTGCGTTCAAATTTTATACATGCGGCAAGGGAAGCTGATTGAGCGCCGCGGAACGACTTTTCCTTATTACGGGGAAGAGTATGATGACTTTATGACGTTCGTTACGCAGTATTACAGCGATAATCCGGCACTGCCTAAGCAAATTTTGCTTCCGCAGCCACCGGAGCTGGATCAAGTACGGGGACAGAAGGATGTACCCGAGCAGACGGAGAACGAAGAGCAGGAAGGCTCGCGGGCGGACGAGGTTATCGCTTCGCTCCACAGCTGGCTGAAAGTAAAAGTACTTATGCCGCAGCGCGGACGCAAGAGCGAGGTCGTGTCGATGGCTGCGGATAACGCCAGGGTCATGCTGGACGAGAAATTCCGCCTGATCGAGCGGGACGAGGAGCGCAGCGTGAAGGCATCGGAATCGTTAGCCGATTGGCTCGGACTAGATCAGGTACGCCGGATAGAAGCGTTTGATAACTCGAATATTCAAGGGACGAATCCGGTATCCGCAATGGTTGTCTTCACGGACGGTAAACCGGATCGCAAAGAATACCGCAAATACAAGGTCAAAACCGTGCAGGGACCGGACGATTACGAAACGATGCGCGAGGTCGTACGCCGCCGTTATGAGCGGGTACTGAAGGAGGACTTGACGCCGCCGGACCTTATTGTCGTCGATGGCGGCAAAGGACAGATTTCGGCTGCGCTGGATGTATTGGAAAATGAACTCGGCCTTTATATCCCCGTATGCGGGCTCGTGAAGGATGCGAAGCATAAGACGGCGCAGCTCATGACCGGCGATCCTGCGGAAATTGTACCGCTGCCGCGGGACAGTCAGGAGTTTTATTTGCTTCAGCGCATCCAGGACGAGGTTCACCGCTTTGCAATCACGTTCCATCGCGAGCAGCGCGGCAAGTCGATGATTGAATCCAAGCTTGACTCCATTCCGGGCATTGGGGAGAAACGTCGCAAGCTGCTGCTTAAGCATTTTGGCTCTATCAAAAAAATAAAAGAGGCCTCAGTCGAAGACTTTCGGCCTCTGTCGATCGGTGATAAATTAGCTTCGCAAATTATCGCCGCTCTAGGGGAGGAGTCGTCCTAACGGACGGCCCTTCTCTTTTTTGTTGCTCAAATACCTGATGACGCAGGCGATCAGCACGGGAAGAACGGTGAAGAAAATGGCCGAGACGATGTTCGGCGCCGTTCCGATTGTCAAGAGGGACATGCCCACCGCTGCGCTGTTGAAGATCGCATGCGTGAACATAGCCGTAATGAAGCCGTATCTGACAAATATAAAGCTGAACACCAGCCCCACAATCATGAGCTCAATCAGCCGGGTCGATGACGGATAGAACGGATACATGACATGTCCGAGCGCCCAGAAAAACGTTGGCAGCAGAGCTGCTGCGAACGTGTTCTTGAACCATTTGCGGAACAATCCGATCCCAAAAAATCGGAAGACGGCTTCTTCGGATATCGCTGCCGCCCAGGCCAGCACCGGCATCAGCCAGAGGATGCTCATGTTGTAAGGAGACTGCGTAGCATCGGTGGTACCCCAGGTGCCGATCGTAAATTCTAATCCAATAAATATAATCGATTGCAGGGCGAACAGGATTACTGCGAATAAATACGATAAGCCCATGCTGCGCCAAACGTAGCTGCCATAACCCTTCTCGCCAAAGCGCGGCCATAAGGAGCGCCCTTGCGCTTTCCATAGGCCGTCTCCGGCAACAATCGAAATATAGACAGCGGCTGCCATAGGAAATGTTAAGAAGACGGTAAAGACGGCCGTGATCAGCACGGTTTCGTCGGCACCGCCATTTTCGCCGAAGGAAGCTCTAATACCGTCCAAAATGTTCAGGTTCATAATAATATAAGTAACAAAATAAACGATGGTAAGGGCGATTCCATACTTGAATGAGGTGAATTTACGATAAAGCACCGCATACACAATCGCCAGCACGAACAGGACAAAGCTCATAAATAAATATCCGAAGCCGGTGAGGAAGCCGGCGATTTTATCCTGGCCTTTTACATATTTGATATAATCATTAGGCGCTATGAAAGCGGCCTTATATTTCGTAATGACGGTTTTGCCTCTCACAGACAGGGCATCCACATTTAGACTAAGCCTTGCATCCTTTACGGTAAAGCCTACGGGCCTCGCCTGCCATTCCCCGTTTTCCAGCAGCCTTCCTCCGCTTAATTCCTCCGCACGGAATTGCTGATTTAATAGAAAATCGACGATTTCTGCCGTCTTGTCTTCATCAGAAAGCGGCTGTCCGTCCAAGTGAAGGTTCCAAGCCACAACTTCTCCGCTTTGCATATGTACGTACGTATAACCGCTCCCGCCTTGGTCAAATTTTAGATCGACCTGGAACGTGTCTGTCGGGAACCTGGAGTCATATTGGTCGCTGTACGTCCCGGTCAATTCTTCCTTGGAAAGGTAGCCGTTCATGATTTTATCCGTCTGGTGTACCGCCTTCGCCTTCTTTACCTTGAGGCCGGTTTGCCGTTCAGCGAACGCAGCAGCCTTCTCCTCTGCAGCAGCTTTCTCAATTACATGGGGGTTATAATCGCCTGAATGAATGGAAGCGATCAAAGGTGCGACATCGATACTTAAGTAAATAATAAAGCAAGCCGCCGCTGCCCATAGAAAACGTTTCCATTCATTAGGCTTGATAGAATCAATCATGGGTTCACCTCAACTGTCTGAATTATGGATATCCTATCCCACTACCTTATCATAACAATCCCTGAATTATCCAATGAAAATGTTTGCTTCCGTTCATAATCATGCGAAATAACGATGTCCAACAAGCCTGATGCCCGCTGCTGTAAGCCGTTGCCCTTTTTTGCTCCAAAATCGTCCGTTTTGTGCGTAATGCAAGCTTTATACGGAGCACGCTTTGGGATTATAATCGTTAACGTCATACTAATTAAATAGCACAGCCGAATTTCCTTAGGAAAACGGGGGAACCATAAAGCTGTCTTAATCAATGAGCAAGTTGGACAAACCAGCTGTTCGCATTAAGCGGCATGGGGTGAATTTTAGCAAGAGAGCAAACGCTCTTTAAGCTAAATAGGGCTGCCTGGCCAGGCCCGAATCCGTCAGCTAACCTCGTAGGCGTACATGGAACAGGACTCATCGCATAGAGCACTTGAGTTTCCAGTGCTTTTTTTATGCTTATTAATGGCTGTGCAGCTATAAAACATACTAAAAAGAAGGTTGATCGATGAAAGTGAATTTTAATGTTCTGCAATGGTCGCCGCCGCGAATATTAGTCAGCGGATTCGCGTTGATTATATTTCTGGGAGCCTTCATGCTGACGATGCCGTTCGCAAGCGCAACGGGTGAGCGGTTGCCGTTTATCGATGCTCTGTTTACGGCTACTTCGGCTACGTGCGTAACAGGACTTGTCGTTGTCGATACAGGGACATATTTCTCATTATGGGGGCAAATTATTCTTATCGTGCTGATCCAGTTGGGCGGTCTGGGTTTCATGACGATGGCAACGTTAGTTGCGCTTATGCTTCGCAAGAAAATAACGTTGCGCGAGCGGCTTATTTTGCAGGAGGCCATGAATCAATCAAGCATGGAAGGAATCGTCAAGCTTATTCGACGCGTTATAATTTATTCCCTAACGATCGAATTCATCGGTGCGATTCTCTTAGCCTCCAGGTTTATGGCCGATATGCCGCTGGGCAAGGCTGTCTATTTCGGCATTTTTCACTCGATATCGTCTTTTAACAATGCCGGCTTTGACATATTCGGCGATTATCGAAGCCTGACGTTATACGTGTCTGATCCCGTCGTGAATATAACAGCAATTCTGCTTGTCGTGCTCGGCGGTCTCGGCTTCGTCGTTATGTCGGATCTGCTGGAGTTTCGTAAAAACCGCAAGCTGTCTTTGCATAGCAAAGTCGTGTTAACCATGACAGGTGCGCTTATCGGTGTCGGTACGCTTGTCATATTTATATTCGAGTTTTCTAATCATTTGACGTTAGGTTCGCTTGATTGGGGAGGAAAATTTTTATCATCCCTCTTCCAAGGCGTTATGCCCAGGACGGCTGGCTATAATTCGCTTGATTTGACGGTTCTTCGCCAAGCCACGCAATTTTTTATTATATTGCTCATGTTTATTGGCGCGTCGCCGGGCTCTACGGGAGGCGGGATAAAAACGACGACCTTCGCCGTGCTGATCGGTTCCGTCATTTCGATGATCAGGGGGCGCGAGGATATCGTGCTGTTCCGCTACAGATTAGGCAAGGATCGGATTTTCAAAGCGCTAACGATTACATTAATCGCTATGGCGCTTGTAGTTTCAGTTACGATGCTGCTGTCAATGATCGAGAATCAGCCCTTCATTAAATTGCTGTTCGAGGCAACGTCTGCTTTTGGCACAGTAGGGCTGTCGCTTGGTGTGACCCCTGAGCTGTCCAATGCGGGGAAAATAATTATCGCATTGACGATGTTTGCCGGAAGGCTTGGATTATTAACGCTTGCATACGCACTGGGGCCTCGTGCAGATAAAGATCTGTACCGGCATCCTGAAGGCAAAATTACGATTGGATAGGGGACTTTGCTAGTGGGGATAAAAAAGAATCAGTTTGTTATTGTAGGATTGGGAAGGTTCGGCTCGAGCGTGGGCCGGGAGCTCATAGAGCTCGGACATGAGGTGCTCGGCATCGATAAGGACGAGGAAGCCGTTCAAGATATGAGCAGCGAACTTACGTTTGCGGTATCTGCCGATTGTACGGATGAAGAAGCGCTTCGTTCGTTGGGCGTCCGCAACTTTGACTGCGGCATCGTCGCAATCGGCGACGATATTCAAGCCAGCATTTTAACGACGATCCTGCTTAAGGATCTGGGCGTTAAGAAGGTAGTAGCGAAGGCGATAAGCGAATTGCATGGCCGCGTGCTCGAGAAAATCGGCGTGGACCGAGTTGTGTATCCGGAGCGGGATATGGGCATTCGGGTTGCGCATCAGCTCGTATCGCCAAACCTGCTTGATTATATTGAATTATCGAAGGAATATACGATAGCGGAGCTGGCCGTGCCGCAATGCTTGAACGGAAAGTCGCTGCATGACCTTAATCCCCGTGCCCGATTTGGCTGCAGCATCGTTGCGATCAACAAGCCGGGCGGCATTATTATAGCTCCAACGGCGACGGATGTGCTTTCGGAACGCGATGTGATGGTCGTTATTGGGACTAATGATCAAATCGAAGATTTTGAAGCGGCAGTCATACGTTAGTGAACGCTTAGGACGGATTTCAAAGCGTAATATTGGAAATGATGAAGGACAGCAGCTGTTTTTAGAAGCTGCTGTCTTTTTGCATAGGAAATCGAGCCGCTAATTCGTTGATCCATAAACGCACGGAGGGACTTAAAGCAGCCGAGTCTGCATGAATAAGCGACGTTGTTCGTTTCGTATCCTCCAGCTCCCGGATCGGTACAACAAGGAGCTCATTATCCTCCAGCAGCTGATGGCGCATATAGGAATGCGGGAGAAGCGTCGCCGCTCTGCAAGTATTCAGCAAGCGCAGTATCGCTTCGAAGGAGTCGATCTCCATCCGGACGTCCGGCTGCAGATGATACTTATCGAACAGCTCGTCCGTCAGCAGCCTGTACCAGGTTCCTTTGGAAAATAAGATCATCGGCATCCCGGTCAAATCCTGGATGCCTAACGTTCCTTTGTCGGTGATAACCTGATTACGGGGCACAACAAGCGAAAGATGATCATCGAATAAAGGTATGCACCGCAGCGTTGAATCTTCTATGCTGGATGCGACGATGCCGATATCTGCTTTATGATCGCGGACTAATGATACGATCTCATGCGTTTTTCCGGTAATCGCTTTAATTTCGATTTCCGGACGGGCGGCGGTAAGCGTTTTTATAAGGTCAGGGAGCGTCGTTTGGAGCGTCGTTAAGCTGGCGCCTATCGTAAGCGCCGTGTAGCCCGCCGATGTAAACTCCGAGACCGATTGCAAGTATTTGCGATGGAGCTGGCGCAGCTCAATGGCGTATTCATAGGTTAGCTGGCCGATTCTCGTAATTTCGAGCCGTTTTCCGATCCGGCGGAATAAAGGAGCTCCTATTTCTTGCTCAAGCTTGGCTATTTTGCGCGATAGCGCGGGCTGAGACAGATTGAGCAGCGCGGAAGCTTTGTTCATGCTCGACTGCTCTACGATAACGGTGAACATTTGCATCTCTTCATTCATGGAAGGAGCTCCTTATGTTATTTTGTTATAAGAATTTATGAAAAATAAGCAATTCCATTATAAGCTGAAAAGGAGTAGGATGGGAAGTGTGGCTAATCTGTGTCGAGTTTTGTTGACGGGGGTACATGCTGGGGTTACAATGTAGAATGATTTGTTGAAAAAACGAAAGAGAGCACTCTCAGTATTGAAAGGAGAAGGAATGACATGAAAGGAAATTCGTATTTCTCGCGCAAGCTTCACTCGCTTCTCGGGATCATTCCGCTCGGCGGATTTATCGTCGTGCACGGATTGACTAACTACCAGGCGTTTGAGCGCGGACCCGAAGGCTTCGAGCAAGGCGTGCATCTTATTAACAGCTTGCCGCTTATACCTCTGCTCGAGATTTTCGGTATTTATCTCCCGTTATTGTTCCATGGCATTTACGGCTTATACGTCGCATACCAATCGAACTCTAATACGGGACGCTTTCAATACGGCCGGAACTGGGCGTTTACCGCACAGCGCGTAACAGGGGTAATGACCTTTGTATTCGTATTCTGGCATGTATATCAAACAAGGATGCAGATTTACCTCGGTAACATTACGCATGAGGAACTAGGGTCGACGATGAATCATATCGCAAGCAATCCGGTCTATTTCGTGCTTTACGTTATCGGTGTGCTTGCAGCAGTATTCCATTTCAGCAACGGCCTTTGGGCGTTTCTGATCAGTTGGGGAATTACGATCGGCCCTAAAGCACAACGCATTTCTTCTTATATTTGCATGGGTGTTTTTGTAATTCTTTCTGCGCTGTTCATTCTTTCGCTTATCGCTTTTAGCGGGGATGAATTTAAGGAAGCTGCGAGTGCTGCATTGGCATTTACGAATATCGGTTAGTTTGTAGACAAGGAGCGAAGCGTTATGGCTAAAAATAAAATTATTATCGTTGGCGGCGGTCTAGCCGGCTTGATGGCTACCATTAAAGCGGCAGAAGCAGGTGTGCACGTTGATCTGTTTTCTCTTGTGCCGGTCAAACGTTCCCATTCCGTATGCGCGCAGGGCGGTATTAATGGCGCAGTAAATACGAAAGGGGAAGGCGATTCCCCGTGGGAACATTTCGACGATACCGTATACGGCGGCGACTTTCTTGCGAATCAGCCGCCGGTCAAAGCAATGTGCGACGCTGCGCCGGGCATTATCCATTTGATGGACAGGATGGGCGTAATGTTCAGCCGTACGGCCGAGGGCTTGCTCGATTTCCGACGCTTCGGCGGCACGAAACATTCGCGTACGGCGTTCGCAGGCGCTACGACAGGTCAACAATTGCTTTATGCTTTGGATGAGCAAGTACGCCGCTGGGAAGCCGCCGGGCTAGTCAACAAATATGAGCACTGGGAATTCCTCGGCGCGGTCGTTGATGACGACGGCATTTGCCGCGGCGTATCGGCTCAGGATTTACGTTCGATGGAAGTACTCACGGTACGTGCGGATGCGGTTATTCTAGCATCAGGCGGTCCCGGCATCATCTTCGGCAAAACAACGAATTCCGTTATTAACACGGGTACGGCGGCAAGTGCGGTTTACCAGCAGGGCGTTAATTACGCCAACGGCGAGTTCATTCAAATTCACCCGACGGCGATTCCGGGCGACGACAAGCTCCGCTTGATGTCTGAATCAGCGCGCGGCGAGGGCGGCCGAATTTGGACCTATAAGGACGGCAAACCTTGGTACTTCCTGGAGGAAAAATATCCGGCGTACGGAAACCTTGTTCCCCGCGATATTGCGACTCGGGAAATTTTCAGCGTCTGCGTCGATCAGAAGCTCGGCATCAATCAAGAGAACATGGTTTACCTTGATCTGTCCCATAAGGATCCGAAGGAGCTTGACGTAAAGCTCGGCGGTATCATCGAAATTTATGAGAAGTTCATGGGTGACGATCCGCGTAAAATACCGATGAAAATCTTCCCTGCTGTTCACTACTCGATGGGCGGCATGTGGGTTGACTACAACCAAATGACGAACATTCCCGGTCTATTCGCAGCAGGCGAGTGCGAGTATCAATACCATGGCGCGAACCGTCTTGGCGCAAACTCCTTGCTTTCGGCTATTTACGGCGGCATGGTTGCCGGACCGAAAGCGGTCGAGTATATCAAGGGTCTCAAGAAATCGGCCGAAGACGTAGCCTCCTCCGTATTCGATCGCGAGACGAAGCGTCAAACCGATAAATACAACAGCATTCTCAAGATGAACGGAAATGAAAATGCGTATATCATTCACAAAGAGCTTGGCGAATGGATGACGAACAACATGACCGTTGTGCGCTTTAACGATAAGCTTGAAGCTACGATCCAGAAGATCAAAGAGCTGAAGCAGCGTTATTCGAATATCAACATTAACGATACAGCAAGCTGGAATAATGCCGGTGTCGCCTTCACTCGTCAATTGTGGAACATGCTTGAGCTATCCGAAGCGATGACTCTAGGCGCGCTAATGCGTAACGAAAGCCGCGGCGCACATTATAAGCCAGACTTCCCGGATCGTGATGATGACCAGTACATGAAGTCGACCATCGCGAAATGGACGAAGGAAGGTCCGCAAATATCGTACGAGGACATCGATGTGAGCTTGATCAAGCCTCGTAAGCGCGATTACTCCAGCGATAAGAAGAAAGGAGAATAACGGTGGCTCAAACAACTGTCGCAAACAAAACGGTTAAGTTTATCATTACGCGTCAAGATACTCCTGATTCGAAGCCATACACGGAAGAGTTCGAAATTCCTTATCGCGCAAATATGAACGTCATTAGCGGATTGATGGAAATTCAACGCAACCCGAAAAAAGTTGATGGCGCCAGTACGGCACCCGTATGCTGGGATTCGAACTGCTTGGAGGAAGTATGCGGAGCTTGCTCCATGGTCATTAATGGCAAACCCCGTCAAGCGTGCAGCGCGCTCGTCGATAAGCTGGAGCAGCCGATTCGACTTGAACCGATGCGCACGTTCCCGGTCGTTCGAGATCTTGTCATTAACCGCGAGCGTATGTTCGGCGCTTTGAAACGCGTGAAGGCATGGATTCCGATAGACGGAACTTATGATCTCGGACCTGGTCCGCGCATGGCCGAAACGAAGCGTCAATGGGCTTACGAGCTGTCCAAATGCATGACTTGCGGCGTTTGTCTGGAATCATGTCCGAATGTCAACGATCGCAACAGCTTCATCGGGCCGGCAGCGATTTCACAAGTCCGCTTGTTTAACGCTCACCCAACGGGAGAGATGAACCAAGAGGAGCGTCTGGATGCTCTTATGTCCGACGGCGGTATCGAAGGCTGCGGCAACTCGCAAAACTGCGTGCGCTCATGTCCGAAGGGTATTCCTCTTACGACATCGATTGCCGCGATCAATAAGGATACAACAAAGCACTTGTTCAAGAAATGGCTTGGCGTTTAGTAATAATATGACCTAACCGCCGGTTTGGAGCATAAGGGCTGCCTCGATAGTAGTGTAACTACTAAGGGGCAGTCCATTATTGATTTCATTCAATATTTTTTAATCAACAAAAAAAACCGCATCAGCGGTTTCTTGTCCTTACATCCATTGTTCTCCCCATTTTTGAATGGATTCAATAACGGGCTCAAGCTCTCGTCCTTTGCTCGTTAGCTCATATTCGATCCGTACGGGCATTTCAGGATATACTTGACGTTTTATGATCGTTATCGTTTCCAGCTCTTTCATCCGGTCCGTTAGCATTTTGTCGCTCATTTCGGGTATTTGTTCTTTAATCTCTTTGAACCGCTTTGGTCCCCCGAGCAATACCCGAATAATTCTGCCAGTCCATTTTTTACCTAATATGTCGGCTGCGGCTTCATACTTTGGGCACATTGTCGAATAATCCAACCGTATCACCCCGCTTTTTGTATTTCTATTGTAGCATATGAACAAACTAAAAGTAAGTTTATATCAATTTACAATCGTATAATAATTAAACCTAGAATGGTAAAAGCAAACGCTGTACATTGTACAAAGGATAGCTTTTCTTTATATACGGCAATCGCACCTGCTGCTACGACAAGACTGTTTGTTGCAAATATAGGGGCGGCCAAATTGGCCTGGCCGGCAGCAAGCGCCATCGCATAAAGCTGCAAGCCGCCATAAGAAAATAAACCGGCAATGATGCCCAGCCATAATCCGGTTCTTCTGGAGGAACGTGTAACGGCGCCTCCGTCAGGCATAAAAAACCAGCCCATAGACAAAGCGTAAGCAATGAACAGGATTGGAGCGCTGGGAAGTCCAAGCTCGTCCGTAACCTTAAGGCCGCCATTTCGAAGCGCGAATAGAACGATCGCAGCTCCGACAAGTACAAACCAACGCCTTTCCGTGATCGTAAGCGGTTCCTTCCGCTTGTGGGCAATGAATAGGACGGCAAGCAGCAGAAATGTAATGCCGACCGCTTCTGAAGCGCTCAAGGGTTCTTTATACCACCAGGTACCCAATGCGATGACCAATATGATATTCATATTCGTCAGAGGGGAAGTGAGGCTTGCCGGGCCGAAATTCAATGCTTTCATAAAGAGCGAATTTCCCCAGGCGGAGCCTGCGCCAATAACGAAACCGGCCATCCATACACGCGGGTCGGCAAGCTTCGGAAGCGTTCCTTCCAGCAGCGCATGTATGCCGAAGCCAAGCGTTCCGGAGGCATATAAGCCGAGCAGCAGCACACGGGTCGAGCCGCCGCGCATTTGCGATACTTTCATCCACCAACCGGCTAGTCCGAATAAAAACGCGCTGCTGATGGCCGTAATGAGCCACATTTCTGTCCACTCCTCAAAATTGTTACACAAATGAAATCATTCTGTTATCGTCTGATTACATTAGAGGGCTATTATAATAAACAAGACCCCCTTTTTAATATATCCTTTAGGACCTGCAGCGTGCAGGTCCACTTTTTTTGTCTAAAAAGGTCTTTTTATAACGGTACGATCACTTGCTGACGCTTGCGGTAAAACACCCACTGCGAAAATCCGATTTCCTTCAACCTCTTCCGAACAAGCTCCCATTCATCTCCAACCCTGCTTGGCACATGGGCATCGGAACCGAAGGTTACGTTAACGCCAAAGTGCAGCGCGCGCTCCAATATATCATCCGATGGATACCAACCGCCTACATCCTTCGTGCTGCCGGATGTATTGATTTCGATGGAAACGCCGCTTTCGGCAATGACCCGCAGCGTTTCATCGACATGTTCATGAGCCGGTATGCCGGAAAATGCAGGATAGTAGCCCTTCATGGCATCGATATGTCCAAGGATATCGAACATGCCGCTTCTTGCCGATTGCTGAATAAGATCGTAATAGCTTTTTTTCACAACGACATGCTGCTTCTCGTTTAAGCCCTTCCAGCGATTGCGGTTGAAAATGCTTACCCCGCTAACCTGATGCACGGAACCGATCAAATAATCGAAGGGGACTCCTTCATAAGCTTTCCGGTAGCTGTCTGCGTATTCAGGGAAAAAGTCGGATTCCATTCCGAGCAAAACCTCGATTTTCCCCTCGTATTTGGCCTTAAGCCGCAGCACCTCCTCCACATAGCCGGCGAAGTCGCTTCGAGCCATGGCAATGCCGGGTGAAGGCTGGTCTTCCTTGTGATAAAAGTAAGGGGAATGGTCGGAGATACCGATGACCTGAAGGCCGGTGTCAATGCCCGCAATAATGTAATCTTCGATCGTACCGTTAGCGTGTCCGCATCTTACATGATGGGTATGTAAGTCAAATTTCATCGGAAACTCTCCTTCTGCAAGCTTCTATTCGCTGCTTATAAACTGATGCTCGGGCATGCCTTTTAAGTCGCTTAGAAATTGCTGCATCGCCGTATTGATATAGCGGCCGGATTTGTAAACGACGCCTACGGGATGGGCCGTTTCCAATTCGTTGACCTTAATCATCTTTAAGGTGCCCAATTTAAGCTCATTCGAAATCGAAAGCTTAGATACGACGGCCGCTCCCAGATCGATCTCAACCATACGCTTTACTTCTTCGCTGCTTGACAGCTCCATGACAACATTCGGCTGGATATTGTATTTTCGGAATAGCTGATCGACAAATCTCCGGCCCAGCGTATCAGGAGCCAGCATAATCATCGGGATGTCCTTTAGTGTATCCACAGTCGTATGAGTCCATTTACTCATAGGATGAGATGGCGATACGACAAGCTCGAAGGTATCGTAATAAAGGACGGAGGATGTCACGTTAGCATTTTTTTCGGTTAAATATGTAATGCCGATGTCGACTGAGCCGTTCTCGACGCTAGTCATAACCTGGGATGAGGGCATGGTGTGTATCGTTGTTTTGATCAAAGGAAACAGGTTTTGAACGTATGACAGCACTCTTGGCAAAATCTGGATGGCGATCGAGGACGTTGTCCCGAGCAAAATATGCCCCTGAGGCGTCAAGTTCAAATCGGATAGCTTCTGCTTTAATTCTTCTATGATCGAGAGGATTTGTTCCGCATGTTCTAAAAAAACTTGTCCGTGATCGGTTAAGGTGACTGGTTGATTACGATCGATAAGGACCGTCTTGAACTCATCCTCCAGACTTTTGATTTGCGCCGATACGGCAGGCTGAGTCAGGTTGAGCAATTCACCGGCTTTTCGGAAGCTCATCGTTTTGGAAATCGTAAGGAGTGTTTCAAGCTGGCTGATGTTCACGTCAATCCCCCTTTCAAAATGACAGGTTACGCTAAATGATAATGATCTTATCTATTATAAAGGATATAGGTGCCCACAGCAAAATAAGGCAGCAAAAGCCAGGCCCCGATTGCCCTTGCGATTGCTGCCTGCCCGATAAAGGACGAGGTATGCGATTATAGCCATTCCTTCTTGCGGAATATGAAGAACATGCTAATGCCGAGCAGCAGCATAAATCCGAGCAGAACATAAGAGCCCATTCGGAAATGGAGACCCGGTATAAAATCAAAGTTCATCCCGTAAATGCCTGTAATAAAGGTGAGCGGCATGAAAATGGTCGTAATCGCGGTAAATACGCGCATAATTTCATTGGCACGGTTGGATACGCTGGACTGATAGGCTTCACGCAAGTTGCCCATGAGGTCCCGGTACGTATCGAAGGATTCGGCGATTTTCAACGCATTTTCGTAAATATCGCTAAAATATTTTTGCAACTGATCGTCAATGAGCTTTAAATCTTTTTTATTAAGGGTGGCTATGACGTCGCGCTGCGGTCCGAGCACCTTCCTTAACCACAATATTTCACCGCGCAATCCGATTATTTCGTTCAAATGCGATTTTTTGGTATGCATCAAAATATCCTCTTCGAGCGATTCAATCCGGTTGTCGATCCGATCTCCCACGAGGAAGTAGTTATCGACGACAATGTCAACAAGGTGATACAAGAAGTAATCGGGCCGGCTGACCTCCTGCTCCCATAGGAGCGGCTTAAGAGAGCGCAGCTCATTAATTTTCTGCTTCGTAACCGTTATAATATAGTGGCGGCCCAGAAAAATATTCAACGCGCGCAAAAATATTTCTTCATCATCAAATCGGATGCTGTTAATCACTATGAAATAATGGCTTTCGTATATTTCGATCTTCGGACGCTGCTCCTCTTCGCTGAGGCAGTCCTCTACGGCCAGATCATGCATGCTGAATAAGGGCTGGAGGATAGCTAAGTCCTCCACGTCGGCGTCGATCCAATAAAATCCTGCCGGAGCAGGGACGAGCGTTTGCGCAATATCTTCAACAGGGGTAAAAATGCCATTGTTAACAAGACGGATTTTCATCCGCAGCCACTCCTTTCTTTCATCAGAGGGAACTGCCGTTTGCACCTCTTTATTTATGGAATAGGCGGAATAATTATTGTCTAGTATACTCCCGCATCAGCTTTACATTCAAGCCTGAAAACAACGTTTAATGCCCATGTCTTCAGCATATGCAAAGTAGCTTCTTGACGCGAATAACAGAATGCATTAAAGTAAAAAATAATAATAACCGCGAAAAATTGAATAGACTACTTTCTTATCAAGAGCAGGCGGAGGGACTAGCCCGATGAAGCCCGGCAACCGGCGTATTAAGCACGGTGCTAATTCTTGCGGAAACGATTATGTTTCTGAGAGATGAGAGAGGCGGATGGCTTCTTTACCGAGCATACGACCTTTTCTCACAGCAGAAAGGGTCTTTTTCTTGTTCAAGCGGTCAACCTGCCTAAAGAGGAGTGAAAACAATGCCCATTAAAGTACCAGACAACTTACCGGCAAAAGAAATTTTAAGCAACGAAAATATTTTCGTCATGGACGAGAGCATTGCTTACCATCAGGATATCAGGCCCCTCAGAATAGCCATTCTGAATTTAATGCCTACCAAGGAAACGACGGAGACGCAGCTGCTCCGGCTTATCGGGAACACCCCCCTTCAAGTGGAGGTGGTGCTGCTGCACCCTAGAACGCATACGTCCAAAAACACATCCGCGGAGCATTTGGAGTCCTTTTATAAAACGTTCGATGATATTTCGCATGAATATTATGACGGGCTCATCATTACGGGAGCGCCAGTGGAGCATTTGCCTTTCGAGGAAGTGAACTATTGGGAAGAGCTGAAGGAAATTATGGATTGGAGCGCAAGGCGCGTAACATCTACCTTCCATATTTGTTGGGCGGCGCAGGCGGGACTTTACCACCACTTCGATGTACCCAAATATAGTCTGGACAGCAAAATGTTCGGCGTATTTCCGCATACGATCGAGAAACGAAACGTTAACCTGCTGCGCGGCTTCGACGAGATGTTTTTTGTGCCGCAATCCCGCCATACGGAGGTGCGCCGCGAGGATATCGAGTCGAATGAAGAGTTGGAAATTTTATCTGATTCGGCAGATTCGGGTGTCTATATCGTCGCCTCCAGGGACGGCCGTCAAATATTCGTAACCGGTCATTCGGAATATGATCCGACATCGCTGAAGTTCGAGTATGACCGCGATAAGGCAAAAGGACTTCGAATAGACGTTCCCAGGAACTATTTCCCGGGAGATAATCCGGCCGCATTGCCATTGTCGACATGGCGCGCCCATGCAAATTTACTTTTTTCGAATTGGCTAAACTACTATGTATATCAGCAAACGCCGTTTGATCTAGGGGCAGACATATAACACTAATCGAGGGAGTGCTACAATCATATGAAAATCGAAAGTCATTTGGCGCAAATCGGCTCAATCAAGGAGCCGGTTACGGGAGCGGTGAGCTTTCCCGTTTATCAGGCAACCGCATTTCGCCATCCCAAGCTGGGACAGAGTACAGGTTTTGATTATGCCCGCACGAAAAGCCCGACACGCTCGGTGCTTGAAGAAGCGGCGGCGCAATTAGAGGGGGGAGATGCAGCATTCGCATGCAGCTCCGGCATGGCCGCCTTGCAAACGATATTCACTCTGTTCAGCCAAGGCGATCATTTAATTGTATCGCTTGATCTGTACGGCGGCACTTACCGGCTGCTTGAGCGGATCATGTCGAGATTCGGCGTAACCGCCTCTTATGTGGATACGAATGATATCGATGCGATGACATCGCTTTTGACTCCTAGCACGAAGGCGGTCCTAATCGAAACGCCGACTAATCCTTTAATGATGATAACAGACTTGGAGCGCGTGTCCGCATGGGCGAAATCCAAAGGGCTGCTGACCATCGTTGATAATACGCTGTTAACGCCGTTCTTCCAGCGTCCGATAGAGCTTGGCGCCGACATCATCATCCATAGCGCCACGAAATATTTGGGCGGCCACAACGATGTTTTGGCCGGACTAATTGTCACGAAGGGAAAAGAGCTGTCCGCGGAAATAGCTTTCCTGCACAATTCCATTGGAGCCGTACTGGGACCGCAGGATTGCTGGCTTCTGATGAGAGGGATGAAGACGCTGGCCTTGCGCATGGAGCGTCATCAGTATAACGCAACGGCGATCGCTAATTATTTGTATGAGCACGAGGCAGTCGAGGATGTCTATTATCCGGCGCTGCCGCATCATCCGGGGCATGACATTCAGAATAAGCAGTCGTCCGGCAATACCGGTATTTTCTCCTTCCGTTTGAAGGATGCGCGTTACGTGGAACCGATTCTTCGCCACATTAAGCTGATCGCGTTCGCGGAAAGCCTTGGCGGCGTGGAATCGTTAATGACTTACCCGGCGGTACAAACGCATGCGGACATTCCGCTTGAAATTCGCCAGGCGATCGGCGTGGACGATCGTTTACTTCGTTTCTCGGTCGGCATCGAGCATGCCGACGATTTAATCGCGGATCTGGAGCAAGCGTTAGCCGCTGCCAAGCGCGAGATCGGGGAGGGACAATAGAAGATGACCGAAGATAACCGTAAAGGGAAAGCGTCTGACCGGCGTTTTGCTACGAAGCTGCTGCATTTCGGAGCAGAAATTGACGAGACTACAGGCGCTTCAAGCGTGCCCATATTCCAAGCTTCAACGTTTCATCATCACGATATTTTCAGCCCGCCGGAGTACGATTACAGCCGCTCCGGCAACCCTACCCGGCAGGCGCTTGAGAATTATATTGCGCTGCTTGAAGGCGGCTCGCGCGGCTTTGCGTTCGCTTCGGGGATGGCTGCTATCTCGACCGCCTTCCTGCTGCTGTCCGCGGGGGAGCATGTTATTGTAACGGAGGATGTTTATGGCGGCACTTACCGTCTTCTGACCTCGATTCTGGATCGGCTCGGGATCGAATCTACGTTTGTCGATATGACTAATTTTGAAGCGGTAAAGGCTGCCTTGAAGCCGAATACGAAGGCAGTCTTCATGGAAACACCGTCGAATCCGACACTAAAGATTACGAACATCGCAGAAACAACGTCATGGGCAAAGGATCACGGTTTGTTAACGATGCTCGACAACACCTTTATGACGCCGTATCATCAACGTCCGATAGAGCATGGCGTCGATATTGTGCTGCACAGCGCAACGAAATTTTTGAGCGGCCACAGCGATGTTCTGGCGGGATTGGCGGTAACTGCGGACGAAAGCCTCGGAAAACGGTTGAAGCAGCTTCAAAACGGGCTTGGCTCAGTGCTTAGCGCACAGGAATCATGGCTCCTTATGCGGGGCATGAAGACGCTGCAGGCAAGGATGGAGCATAGCGAGCGGAGCGCTCGCAGACTGGCGGAATGGTTGTCGAACCACGAGGACGTGACGAACGTATTTTATCCCGGTTTAGACGGTCATTCTGGTCGTACGATCCATGAGAAGCAGTCGTTGGGCTACGGCGCAGTTGTATCCTTCGATGTAGGGAGCGGCGAGCGGGCAAAGTCATTGCTTAGCAAGGTCCGGCTGCCTTTGGTGGCGGTGAGCCTTGGCGCAGTGGAAAGTATTCTTTCATACCCGGCCATGATGTCGCATGCGGCGATGCCAAAGGAAGTCCGTCATGCGCGCGGCATCACGGATGGTTTGGTTCGGTATTCGGTAGGCCTGGAGGATATTGAGGATTTACTCGAGGATCTGGATCAGGCGCTTCGCGGGTGACTTGCAAAGGCGATTTATGTTAGGATGAAGTGGTAGACAGCTCTACTAGAACGGAACTAAGGAGGTCTTGCGGAATGGGTACGTTAGACCGTATTTTGGATAAAGCACTGCGGGGGGAACGGATCGGTCTTGAAGAGGGCATGGAATTGCTCGCTTCGGATCAAATCGAGAAGATGGGCCATGTCGCCAATCAGATTATGCTTAGGCATCATCCTGAGCCGATTACGACCTTCGTGGTAGGACGAAATGTCAATTATACGAATGTTTGCGATGTGTATTGCAGGTTTTGTGCATTTTATCGCGCTCCGGGCTCCAAGGAAGGTTATGTGCTGCCGGATGAGACGATCTTAAATAAAATTCAGGAAACGGTGAACGTAGGCGGTACCGAAATATTGATGCAAGGCGGCACGAATCCGGATTTGCCGTTCACGTACTATTTGGATCTGCTGCGCAAAATTAAACAGCAATTTCCAAGCATAACGATGCATTCCTTCTCGCCTGCCGAAATTCAGAAAATGAAGGTCGTATCCGACGGGCTTTCACTTGATGAGGTAATCAAGCAGCTGCATGAGGCGGGACTGGATTCGCTGCCTGGCGGCGGCGCGGAAATATTGGATGACCGCACGCGCCGCAAAATCAGCCGATTGAAGGGCTCTTGGACGGATTGGATGGATGTCATGAAATCCGCTCACCGTCACGGCATGAATACAACGGCGACAATGGTATACGGATTAGGAGAGACCGTAGAAGAACGCGCGCTTCATATGCAACGCATTCGCGATGCCCAAGATGAATGCATGGCGAACAAATATGACTCAACCGGCTTCTTGGCGTTTATTTCTTGGCCGTTTCAGCCTGATAATACGAATTTGAAGCTGGAGAAGGCGAAGCCGGAGGAATATTTGCGCATCGTCGCGGCCAGCCGCATTATGCTTGACAATATACCGAACTTCCAGTCATCGTGGGTGACGATGGGGCCGGAGATGGGTAAGCTGTCTCTTTCCTACGGCTGCAACGATTTCGGAAGCACGATGATCGAAGAGAACGTCGTATCTGCGGCGGGTACGACGCACAAAGTAAACATTGAACTTATTCTTCAGCTTATCCGCGAATGCGGCAAAATTCCTGCGCAGCGGGACACAAAATATAACATCTTAAAGGTGTACAATGATGCCGATAAGGCTGATCTCGATTTTGTGATGCAAAATTAAGTTTGTTCAAGCAACTGCAACACTTATCTATCAATAATCCATGGCTGGCCCCTTACATTCCAATCTCTTCATCGTATATCCCCGTTCGCGGCACCATATACTGATAAGGAAGGAAAGGGGTGAGCTTATGGAGCTGTTTACGATTTCTTTACCTGAAAACCTCCGGCATTCGGTGGATAAGCTAACAAAATGGTTGACGGAAGAAGCGAACGTCGATTTACATAAGGGCTCAATTACAGAACAACCGGCATTGGCTCAATTTCAAAACGTATCCGGGCTGGATATTCAATGCCAAGCCGTTTTACCTCATTTTCAGCTGAAAGATCATGGTCCTGTGCTCTATAAGGCAGCGTCAAAGGCAATTGCTAAATTTGTGGTAAGCGAGATGGAGGCGGGCCTGCTCTCTTCCATCATTCGCAGGAAATACCGAAATCATTCGGGGGCGGATTCACATGAGCTCGAACGATACTGCCATGACCTGCTTCATGGAAAAGAGTGGGACGGATTAGGTACGAAATATTTGGATGCAGACCGACTGAGACGTAAGGCAAAGGTAGCGGTTGAGGTCGAGGAGTATTTACAGAGCCATACGGAGCTCAATGTTGCAGGATTTACAAACTTTCGGTTAAAGCCTTACCGCAAAGAACTAGCGGAGGTCGTGGAGTACGCATTAGATGAATATGTGCTGGATAAACAATACCAGGAGTTTATTTCCCTGTTGAAATATTTTGTTTTTCTCCAAGATACGAAGATTCAAATGGTTCACTTGCTTCATAAAGGAGGGCACGACTTTATTCTCTATGATGAGGCCTTTCAGCCGCTTGACCCGAATCCGCCATCGGATCGGATAGTCGCAGAAATGCTTGAATCGGAAATGAATATTGAGGATATGGTCATTAGCTCGCTTATTTCAGTATCACCGAAGCATATTACGATTCATACGAGACAGGCCGACATGCAAGTGATACGCACGATCGAGACGATATTTGACCAGCGCGTCACGGTTTGCGAGCGCTGCGTTTCCTGCAGCAGCAGTCTGGATGAGCTTGTTCAGCCTTAAGTGAAATTGGTCAAAATGGTCATTTGCAGCCATAGTCTTGACCGAAGCTGCAACTGGAGCTATAATGATTGACATATACGATGTAATCGGCTATGACAAAGACATGTGTCTGCTTTGATGCTCGGCTCAGAGAGAGGAAACTTGGCTGTGATTTCCTTCCATAGCGTATGCAGATGTACCCCTTTGAAGCTGTACGGTTGAACCCGGGGCTTTCTTTTCACGAGATCGCAATGGCAGTAAGCTGTACCGGAATTCTCCGTTATCAGAGCATACAAGGACTGCAAAGAGCAAGCATTTGGCTGAACGGCGCAGTCGAAGCAGGGTGGAACCACGAGCTTACAAGCACTCGTCCCTTTAGGGATGCGTGCTTTTTTTGCGTTCTTTTATGCTTGCGGCGCAGGAATGGAATGGATTCGCGTATAGACAAACAGGAGGATGAATGAACATGGCTATTCAAGTCACTTTGCCAGACGGCGCAGTTAGGGAGTATGCGGCAGGCACAACAATTGAAGAAGTAGCGGGCTCGATCAGTACCGGTCTTCGAAAAAATGCGATTGCCGGTAAAATAAACGGGAAGGTAGTCGATGTTTATACGCCAATTGACGCTGATGCAGCGATCGAGATCGTTACGGTGGAATCGGCTGACGGTCTTGAGGTATATCGTCATAGTACGGCCCACTTATTGGCGCAAGCGATTAAACGTCTATACGGCAACACGAATGTAAAGCTTGGAATCGGTCCGGTAATTGAGGACGGCTTCTATTACGATATCGATATGGAGCAATCATTAACGCCTGAGGATCTCGTGAAGATCGAGAAAGAAATGGATAAGATTACGCAGCAAAATCTGGATATCCGACGCCGCGAGGTAAGCCGCGAGGAAGCGCTGGCAATCTTTAAGGAGCTGGATGACAACCTGAAGCTTGAGCTGATTCGCGATCTTCCTGAGGATTCCGTCATTACGATGTATGATCAGGGCGAGTTTTTTGACCTTTGCCGCGGTCCGCACTTACCATCCACAGGTCGGATCAAAGCTTTTAAGCTGCTGAGCGTTGCAGGAGCGTATTGGCGCGGCGATTCGAAGAACAAAATGCTTCAGCGCATTTACGGCACGGCATTTCCGAAGAAAGCCCAGCTTGACGAGCATTTGCATTTCTTGGAGGAAGCGAAGAAGCGGGATCACAGGAAGCTTGGCCGCGAGCTGAAAATGTTTACATTCTCGCGCGAGGTTGGTCAAGGCTTGCCGTTATGGCTGCCGAACGGCTCCAAGCTGCGCAGGACGATGGAACGCTACATCGTTGATCTTGAGGAAAGACTCGGTTATGAGCATGTCTATACGCCTGTGCTGGCAAATGTGGAGCTTTACAAAACATCCGGCCACTGGGAGCACTACAGCGAGGATATGTTTCCGAAAATGATTATGGACAACGAGGAGCTGGTTCTCCGTCCGATGAACTGTCCTCACCATATGATGGTATTCAAGAGCGATATGCGCAGCTATCGCGACCTGCCGGTACGGATTGCCGAGCTCGGCACGATGCATCGCTATGAAATGTCGGGCGCGCTCACTGGCTTGCACCGCGTTCGTGCAATGACGCTGAACGATGCTCATATCTTCTGCCGTCCCGACCAGATTAAGGATGAATTCGCGCGCGTTGTGAATTTGATCCGCAAAGTATACGAGGATTTCGGAATCAAGGATTATCGTTTCCGTCTGTCCTATCGCGATCCTCAGGATACCGAGAAGTATTTCCAAAACGACGAAATGTGGGAAATGTCACAGCGTATGCTGCGCGAGGTTGTTGAAGAACTTGAGCTTCCTTTCTTCGAAGCCGAAGGCGAAGCGGCTTTCTACGGGCCTAAGCTTGACGTTCAAATCAAAACGGCGCTCGGCAAGGAAGAGACTTTGTCTACTGCGCAGCTTGATTTCCTGCTTCCGGAGCGCTTCGAGCTTGAATATATCGGCGATGACGGCAAAAAGCATCGTCCGGTCGTTATCCACCGCGGCATCATAAGCACGATGGAGAGAATGACTGCATTTTTGCTTGAAAACTTTGCAGGTGCTTTGCCATTATGGTTATCGCCGGTACAGGCGAAAGTCATTCCCGTATCGACGGCATATGAGGCTTACGCGCGTAAAGTGGCTGACGAGCTTCAAGTGAGCGGCATCCGTGTAGAGAGCGACCTGCGCAATGAGAAGCTCGGCTACAAAATTCGCGAGGCACAGCTGGAGAAGGCGCCTTACATGCTTGTCGTAGGCGAGAATGAAATGAATGCAGAAGCCGTTTCGGTTCGGAAACGCGGCGAAGGCGATATTGGAGCGATGCCTGTAAAGGAGCTCATTGCTTTGCTGCTGAAACAAATCACAGAAAAAGAACAATAGAAATCGGCGCATAAAGCTTGTGCCATCGGGGCATTATTCTTCTGAGGAGGAAGTAGCCCAGATGGTAACAAGCTTTTTTGTAATGAAAAAAGGTATAACTGTTTTGCTGCTCCTAACGGTTATCGTCATCGCTTTAAATATAACGGATTGCTTAGCCACAGCCACAGCTGCAGCAGCTCCGAAGCAAGAAAAGACCGATACCGTCGAGGTGATCGCCACCGGCTACACAGCCGGCGTCGAATCGACGGGCAAGCGTCCCGGACATCCGCAATACGGAATTACGTTTTCGGGAGTAAAGGTGCGAAGGGATCAAGTATCGACGATAGCGGCCGATACAAAGCTGTTTCCGATCGGCACCTTGCTTTATATTCCCGGCTACGGCTATGGTGTCGTAGCTGACACTGGCTCAGCTATAAAAGGAAATCGCATCGATTTATATTTTGAAACCATAAAGCAGGTTTATGAGCAGTGGGGCAAACGGACGGTACACGTTGAGGTTTTACGCAAAGGAACGGGTAAGCTGTCACAAGCGTGGCTGAACAAAATAAACCAGGCAATCGAAGCCGGAAAACCGATCCCTCAGACGTACCTGGAATCGTAAACGGTCGTATAATTAGCCATTACAAAGCCATACTATCAATGAACGGGGAGGTGAATCTAATGGCTAAAAACAAAAACAACAAAGCCGCTCAAAACAATCAAAACAACCAAAATAATCAGTTCAACGCTGAATTCGCTGAAGAGTTCAACCAGAACAATGCCGCAGGCAAACAAGCTGCAAATACGGCTCAGCAAAACGCTCAAAAGTAAAAACCATTTTATCTGCATGAATAGCATTGACGCAAAGAGGGACCTATTGGTTCCTCTTTTTTAATTTTCGAAAGCTTCAACCGTTAAAAAACAGTTTTCAAACCAGTTTTAGATAGCTTATGTAAGCCCGGAAGTTTATTCGCTCCGCCACGGCTCCGGAAACGATCGATATGACTGCGATGCTGTCAAAACGGCCCATATGGTGTCAAGCCCCTAGAGACTGATTCGATTTCAATCGACCGTCCCTTTTGCGAATGGTTGACGTCCGTTATACTTGATTTATCAAACATCGAATGGAAGCATAAGGAGCTGGAGCGGCTTGAATGGAAATTTCGCAAATCGGTTGTTCACCGGATTAGTCATTATTTCGGTCGGTGTATTATTTTTGCTTCGGCAAACGGGTCATGTCACCTTTGATATAGGAGAGGTCATTTCCAGCTTTTGGCCAGTCATACTTCTTGTCGTCGGTATTCGCGGGCTGCTGTCAGGAAGGTCGCATGGATCCGGTTCAGGCTGGTGGGGTGCGATCGTGCTGCTCGCAGGCGTTTTATTCCTGGGACGAAATCTCGAATGGTTTTCATGGTCGATCGGCGACATCATTTCTTATATTTGGCCTGTTGCCGTTATTTTAGTCGGCATCAATCTCATTTGGCGTCCCAAATCACGCCGCAATCAACCTCCTGCGGATGATTGGAAATCCTACCGTCCGTTTCTGGATCAAGGATCGGTGCCTCCCGCGCCGCCATTGCATCCTGACCCGACCCAGACGCCGATTTATTTGAAAAAAGAGAAAAGCGAAGCGGAGAAGTATCATCACAAGGAGCATGTGGAATGGTGGAATCAAAGCGATTCCAATGTACAGACGCGATCGGGTTTTATCGGCGATATTCATATCGGGCACGATTATTGGGACTTGAAGCCGCTTAACGTATCCCATTTTATCGGCGATACTGTACTTGACTTGACGAAGGCACAGGTTGCGCCGGGAGAAACAAAGATATGCATTTCATCTTTTATTGGCGATGTGAAGGTGTACGTGCCTAATGATTTTGAGGTCGGGGTGCAGGTCGTATCCAGCGCTTTTATCGGCGACGTGAAGGTGCTCGGCCGCAAGGAAGGCGGCATGTTCAATAACATCAATATACAATCTCCTCTTTATGCCGAATCGGACAAAAAGATTAAGCTCATCGTCAGCACCTTTATCGGCGATGTCCGTGTTACGAAGGTAGGGTGAGTGGGCATGATGGTTCGATTATTAAGGAGCGGCAAATGGGAATTGATCGGGATGTTCGTTATCGCGTCGGTCGTATCGCTCGTGCTCGCAGGCACCGCTTGGATTGGTTTAATGCATGAAACCGGACAGACGGAAGTGCGCCTTTGGGCCGCCTCCGTCTTCCTGCTTGTAAGTGCGGGCTTCGGCTACTGGGCGGCGCAGCGAATCGGACGCCGGATCGATACGCTGCACCTTTCCTTGAAGCAAGCGTCCAATGGCAACTTTAGCGTGCGTATAACAGAAGGCGGCCATAATTCCTTTATTGAGGTTTATCGCGAATTCAATGAGCTCGCGGAGCAAATGGAAGAGAAGATGAAATGGCTGCAAATGAGGGGCGAGGAGTATGTCATGACGGAATCGGCCTCTAATGAAGCAGCTGTGCTGGAGGAGCGGAAGCGGCTGGCCAGGGATTTGCACGACACGGTGAGTCAGCAGTTGTTCGCGATCCATATGTGCGCCTCCTCGCTTCCTAAGCTTCAGCAGGTTGACAGCGAACGAGCCGATTCGGTGCTGGAGCAGCTTGTTCAAATGTCTAATTTGGCGCAGAAGCAGATGCGGAATTTCATTGCCCAATTACGGCCGATGGAGCTGGAGGGGCGGACGCTTTATGAAGCGCTGGATAAATGGTTTCCGGATTATTGCCGGCAGAACAATCTTCAAGGAGAGTTGGAATGGCGTCTGAAGGAGCGATTGTCCGAGGCGAAGGAGCATCAGCTCTTTCTGATTGCGCAGGAAGCGATGGCCAACATCGTAAAGCATGCAAGAGCCAGCGGCTGCACGCTGACGCTTTCCGAGAACGAACGGCAGATTGTCATGATTTTGCAGGATGACGGCGCCGGCTTTAAGGCAGATGAGGTGAAGCGCGGGTCCTACGGGCTATCGACCATGCAGGAGAGGGCGCAAAAGCTGGGCGGTGCGGCGGAAATTTGGAGCAAGCCGGGAGGCGGTACCAGAGTGAAGGTAACGATTCCAAAAATGTTGCGGGGAGAGCAGGAACAATGAGCGGAACGGATTTAATAAAAGTCATGATCGTGGATGATCACGATATGGTAAGAACGGGCTTGCGCACCTATTTGATGCTTGAGCCGAAATTTCTCGTTATGGCTGAAGCTGGCAATGGACAGGCGGCAATCGAGATGCTGGCAACGTTTGCCTCTGAGAAGCGCCCCGATATTATTTTGATGGATTTGATGATGCCCGGGATGAACGGAATTGATGCGACGAGAGCGATCATGGCTAAGTACCCGAATATGAAAATCGTTATGTTGACCAGCTTTCTGGAGGATGATAAGGTTTACGGAGCTATAGAAGCGGGGGCGGTCAGCTATGTACTCAAAACGGTTTCCGCGGAAGAGCTGATATACGCAATACGCGGCGCTTTTAAAGGCATGCCGGTCATGACGGCGGATGTCTCTCAAGCTCTAACGAGGGGCTTGCGTCAGCGTACAGCCCAATCTGGAGACGAAGGTTTGACGGAGCGGGAGAAGGAAGTGCTGCTGCTCATCGCCGACGGCCAATCCAATAAAGAAATTGCCGAGGAGCTCCATATAAGCGTAAAAACGGTCAAAACACATGTGAGCAATCTCTTAATGAAATGCGAGTTGGAGGATCGAACGCAGCTGGCGGTGCTGGCTCATCGCAAAGGCTGGGCGAATCGTACATAATCAAGAAACGGCCGGGTATACTACGTACTAGCAAATAACTTGATCGCAAGCATAAAGGAGTAACCGCCATGATACCTATTTCGTCCGTGCTAGAGTCACGGGAACAGCACTTTATTGATACGTTGCAGCTGCTGGAGACGCAGCATTTCACACTGGGCGGCAACTGGGATTATGATAAAGGCTTTTTTGACAGGCCTCTTGATGAAGCGCATAAGGTATGGCTGCGTATCCCCTTCGAGGTCACAAACGGCAATATCGATAACGAAGCAACGGATAACGAAGCGTTAATAAGGCTCGGGACACCGTATGTGCTTAAGCACGAATATCGGGAAGGGAATGATCCGGAAGCATCAGTTCGCGTAGCGGGGGCGTTATTCGATCAATTTCAATCGCCCTCCAATGCGGACGCCGAGGTTGAGCCTCATTGGATCGAGGAAGCCAAACAAGCGCTGAATGCGACGGAGCAGCTTTTTCCAAGCTGATTTCGCCAAATAAGTAGTTAAGAAATGTTCCCAAATTCGATTTGGGACGTTTTTTTATTTCTGTTTAAATTCCTTTTAAGTTTGTTTTAAGGTAGAATGTGCATGATAGAACTAAATTAACTTATACGCAATCGGAGATTATGCTTCGAATGCCTTATGGAATAAGTTTCAAGGAGGAGAACGTACATGGACGATCAAAACAACAAAAAGGGGTTCGACGATTTTTTCCGCAAATCCGGGGAAGGTCAAGACGCATCTGAACAGGAGAGCAACGACGCAAGCTCTCGGTATGAAGCTTCTCCTGAATCGCAAGAGCAATCCTCGAAGCCATCTTACTACTATTCTTACGGTCCGTTTAAACCTAACTCGCAGGATGAGACCGCGGGCATAGGCCGATCAAGCTCACAGGAGCAGCCTAAAATCATTCAGGATCAGCCATACGGAACGATAGCTCATGAAAATTCATCTGCCGCGTATCCTCGCGAGCCGGAGAGAGAGAACCGTTATCTGTCGGAAGAAGCGGCTCATCCTAGGCCGCAGCAATCCCAAGTCCGGTCTTTTATGCCATCGAAGCAGTCCGCGAAGGGCTCGTGGCAGGTCAGGGAGCCGCGCCGTACTTCCTTTAAAGCCATTTTCGCTTCGTTTCTTGCGGGTGTTGTCTTGGTTGGCGGGCTTATGTATACGGCAGATACGCGTAATTGGTTTACCAGAGCCGAACAAGTGACGACCTCTCAGACGGAATCATCGGGTACAGTGGGATCCACTTCTTCCGCTGCGGGCGGCAGCTCCTCCGCTGCCACGGTTGCGGCTAGACCGGATAATATTGCCCAATTATTCGAAACGGCAAGTCCGGCTGTCGTCAAAATCGAAACCTTCGTAAACGCGGCAAAACGCAGCAGCGGAAGCAGTTTGCTGGATGATCCGTTTTTCCGGCAATTTTTCGGCGATGATTATCCTGGCACTGCGCAGCCTGACCAAGGCCAGCAAAATCAAGAAGGGCAAATGCAGCAAACGGGCATCGGCACAGGATTTTTCTTCGAATCGACGGGCTATATTTTGACGAATCAGCATGTTGTCGGCGAATCCGATGAAATCAAGGTTATCGTTCAAGGGTATGAAAAACCGTTCACCGCTGAATTGCTGGGCTCCAGCTTTGAATTGGATTTGGCTGTACTTAAAGTAACGGGCGACAAGGCGTTCCCGACGCTTCCGCTAGGCAACTCGGATAGCATTGACATAGGTGACTGGGTCATCGCTATCGGGAATCCGTACGGCTTCGACCATACCGTAACGGTTGGGGTACTGAGCGCAAAGGAACGCCCGATCGACATTCAAGATACGCAGGGCGAGCGTAATTACAAGCACCTGCTTCAAACGGATGCCTCCATTAACCCTGGCAACTCCGGCGGTCCACTGCTTAACGTGAACGGAGAGGTAATCGGCATCAACACGGCCGTAAGCTCGCAGGCGCAGGGCATCGGTTTCGCGATTCCGACGAGCACGATCCAAGAAGTGCTGGATAATCTGAAAAATAACAAAGCCATTCCGAAGCCTGCGGCTCCGTTTATCGGTGCAGAGCTTCAGGATGTAACGGAGGACATTGCGAAGCAGCTAGGCATGGAGAAGGTTGAAGGCTCCATCGTTCGCAATGTATACTATAATTCACCAGCCTATTTGGCCGAGCTTCAGCAGTTTGATGTTATCGTAGGCATTGACGGCAATAAGTATAGTAATACGCAGGCTTTAATTGACGCAATTCAAGCGAAAAAAGTCGGCGACAAGGTACAACTGAACGTCGTTCGTAAAGGAACGGCAATGGACCTGGAAGTCGAAATCGGCGATAAAAATACGTTTGGCGCTGAATAATTGATAGAGCGGCGGATTGATCGTTAGAAACAAGCGCAGAGTGTCAGCAGGCTCTGCGTTTTTTGTGTGCGCCACGCATGGCGATTAACTAGGTGGTGAAAGTCCACTGTGGGGGCTTGTAGTTGCCAACCACTAGCCAAGAGCAAGGGTGTC
>NZ_JAKGAP010000043.1 GCF_021532375.1 Paenibacillus alkaliterrae | reverse complement strand
TTACTTTTTTATCGCTTTTCTCACAATCCGTTAGGATTGCAAGGGCAGTTTCACTCGTTGTTCAGTTTTCAAAGAGCAATCTTTTCTTTCGTGTCAACCGCGTATGTCTCATCGGCGACAAGAAATAATATATCACAGGGGCCCAGTTAAATGCAACCCCTTTTTATAAGTTTTTTCAAACATTATTTTATCGGTAAGAACGTGCATTCAACGCATAACGCGAAAGCTCTTTCGGGGAGGCGATTCGGGCGTACATCCGGAAGATGATCTTATACCTTCTCGTAATTGCTTGCTTGATGTCTCCGTCTAATCTGGAGTCGCTTAAATCAAGCAGCATTTCATCCAGTTCCTTGCGAAGGACGTAGTCGAGTTCTTTGCATTCTTTATCGTTGAATAGTATTCCGAGCATAGCCGTAAGTGACCCCCTTTTGATGTAAAGCGCACCTAAACCGTCCACAAAGGAAAAAAGCAACGTCTCACGCAACATGCGTTTCGACACTGCTTTATTGTTATGCTCAAATATTGGTAAATTTATTACAACGATAATAACCAAGTTGTAATTGTGCTTTCAATAATGGACGCGACAAGCAACGAAATCGTAAGAATAATCATAACGGGAACGGTCCTTATAACGAAAAATTCCATCTCCCTGCCTATCCCCGGCGCTTTGGCCCGCGCGAACAAAACGATGCCTAATCCCTTGAATGCCAGAACTCCGAAGCGAAGACCGTACGCGCATGCGATAATGATTGCGGGTATTTCAATAATGCCATGAGGAAGCAGCCCTTTAAATATAAGCTCCAGCACAACACCTCCGCCCTGCTGCTCGGCCACATGTTTCAATAAATAGCCAACGACCATGCCGTTAACGACAAGAAAAAGAAGAGGTAAAATACCGAACATTGCACCTAAATACATGACGAAAATCGATTTGATCGCATTGTTCAGAAAAATAACGATCATCATCGTTAAGGTAGGATTATTGGATTGATCGATCATATTAGACAGCTCGCGTAATCCCTCTATCTGGCTAGTCAGAAAATCTCTAAAGGCCGGATTGGTGCCTCCGATTACCATCCCTGCGAAAAACAAAATGAACCCAAATGCGATATAGCCTTTCATTTGCTTAAAATGGTCTATAATCGACCGCCACTTGAACATATACATAGCCTCCCGAATACGAATGTTGACAACTTGTACGAATATCTTTGGTATATGAGCATAGATTTTAGTAGAACAAGCTTCCATTAGAGAGGAGAGCCCTTCCCTATGAACGTTTTTTATGTGTTGAACGGCCGTAAGCTGAAAAAGTATTTTTTGATTGCTATCGCCGTCGTATTTTCCATTGGTATCATCTATGCCGAGCGCGACAACATCACGGTATTCGCTCCGCAGCAGCCGGCTGCAATCTACAGTGTTCCTACAGAGAAAAAAGTCGTTGCGTTAACCTTTGACATCAGCTGGGGCGATAAACGTACAGAGCCCATACTGAACGTGCTCAAAGAAAAGAACATCAAGCAGGCTACCTTCTTTTTATCATCGCCTTGGAGCCAATCCCATCCCGACATCGTGAGGAAGATTCAGGAAGCCGGCTATGAAATCGGCAGTCACGGCCACAAGCACGATAATTACAGTAAGCTTAGCGATGAGGAAATACGCAAACAAATTACAACGGCGCACACCATTCTCTCCAATATCACCGGCAAGCAACCGAATTTGATACGGCTGCCGAACGGCGATTTTGACAAACGGGTGCTTCGCATCGCAGAGGAACTGCAGTATAAAGTCATTCAATGGGATACCGACTCCCTGGATTGGATGAATATCGGTACGGATAACATCATTAACCGGGTCGTTACACGCGCCCATCCGGGTGACATCATCTTGTTTCACGCAAGCGATTCCGTTAAACAGACGCACGAGGCGCTGCCGGTCGTTATTGACCAGCTCCGTGAGAAGGGTTATGACTTCGTCACGGTAACCGACTTGATCTCTCAAACTGAAATCGACGGCAAAACCGTGCAGGACAAGGCAACCTCCGCCTTCCCGCAGCTCGATGCCGCCGCTTCGGATTATTAATTTAGACAACCGGCTTTGCAGCGATCGCTGACGAGCCGGTTGTTTCTTTTTTGAGCAAACGATGCATCATCATAATTTGGTATGCATTGCAAGCGAACAATGGGACGATCATAAAGATAATAGCCGATACATTCGTATCCCCTTTTATCGCCGGCCATGCTTCAATGAACGTGACGACAACCATCAGAAACATGGTGGGTACCAGCGCCGTTTTGTTAGTTTGCTGTACTTTGAACCGAGCAACAAGCCCAGACACAATAAGCAAGCAAAGCGGGAGAACCCAGAAGAACCAATTATTTAAAGCTTTTTCGTACAAAATATATCCTAAGCCTACAGCAGCGAAAACGGTTGTGTAGCCCTGTAAAGCATTCCATAAGTATTTTTTGCCGAAAACGCTGAGTGCAATGTAATTCAAGGTCATGTATGCAAAAAAGCCCATTTGACTGAATGCGCCGATCATGAGTCCGACCATTGCCATCATTAAAGCATTAAAGCCGACAGCCTTGAATCCCAAAAAACCAAACTCCGGATCCGCCCACTGCATGACCGCCCCGGTTACGACGCATACGATCGCCCCGACAGCCATGCTGCTCCAAAATAAAAAGAACCACTTTTTTAAATTCACGTTCCGTATCCTCCTGAACATTTGTGTATATTCACGTTTTTTATTCGAGGCGCAAGCTTGCTTCCGCATTACCCTTTATTTTACCACGTTCACAACAAAAAGCTAACAGCTGTCCATGATAATACGGTGAACAATGTGCATAATAAGATCACGAAACAATATTTTCGGAACAGTTTATACATCCCCATCGATTACATGAGTACTCATATAGAAGGGAGCAAGAAAAATGCGTATAAGGCGGGCTTTATTGTCGGTTATCACAGCTATGGCCATTTTATTGACAAGCTGCGGCGCTGAGCCGACAGGCGGAAACGAACAGGTTAGCTATAAGGATCTGAAATCGATGGTTATCGATATTTTGAAAACAGAGGACGCGCAGAAGGCGTTACAGGAATCGTCGCAAAATATGTCCGGCTACAGCGGTCAGGTTTCCAAGCTGCTGTCGATTCAAGATCAAGAAGAAGTCCGTTTAGCGGTTAAGGATGTTCTCGTATCCCCTGATTATGACAAGGTCATCAAAAAACTTATGACAGATATTCGTTTCGCAGGAGAGTTTGCGAAGTCGGTTAATAAACAAAACAAAGAAATCCATAAGGAACTTCTCAAGGATCCGGTTTATCAAGCTGATTTGGTAAAGGTACTGAAAAATCCGGAAATGGATAAAATGATTCTTGAGGTGCTGAAAAGCACGCAATACCGCAAGGAAGTCATGTCGCTCATGCAGGAATCGATGCAAAATCCGCTGTTTAGGCTTGAAGTGCTTGATCTTTTGAAAAAAGCCGTACAGGAGCAATTGGAGCCAAAGCCGGACGAGAAAGTCGAAAAGAAGAAGGAAGGCGGAGAAGAAGACGGAGAGGAAGGCGGAGAGGAAGGCGAAGAGGAAGGCGGAGAGGAGGAAGAACAGCAAAGCGAGGAAGCAAGTTCGGAAGAGGAAGAAGGCGAATCCGGCATGTAATGCGGAACTTTTGGATAAATGCGGCTAAAGAAAAGCCCGAATGTATGATCTGCGTTGCAAGGAGTGCTTGCTTCGCATGACAATCGTTCGGGCTTTATCGTTAGGATGACGTAATATATATTGGATAGTTTAGGAATGTTTTGCCGGCTCTTATCAGGTGCATTTGCGCAGAACGCTGTCTGCAAGCTCCAAATAAAGCATACCCGTGTCGGAATCCGCTTTGTAAACGGATGGTGAAAAATCGGGCTCGGACGGATGGTTGTCCGGTGCGCCAAGCGGTATTTGCGCGAGCAGATCGGCATGAAGCGTTTCTGCGAGTCGTGCGCCGCCGCCACGTCCGAATACGTATTCCTTCTCGCCAGTCGATGTCGATACATAGTAGGACATATTCTCGACGACACCAATAATTTCATGCTCAGTCTTGATCGCCATCGCCCCTGCTCTTGCAGCAACGAAGGCAGCGGTCGCATGCGGCGTCGTTACGATAATTTCTTTGCTTTGCGGTATAATCTGATGCACATCCAACGCTACATCGCCTGTACCAGGCGGCAAGTCCAGCAGCAAATAGTCGAGCTCGCCCCATTCAATTTCCTGGAAAAAATTGCGGAGCATTTTGCCGAGCATCGGGCCGCGCCATACGATCGGGCTGTTGTCTTCTACGAAGAAGCCCATCGACATGACTTGGACGCCAAACTTCTCGATCGGGATGACCCGCTCATTCACTACGGCTGGGCGCTCCTCTATGCCCATCATATCGGGCACGCTGAAGCCGTAAATGTCGGCGTCGATGATCCCGACGCGCTTGCCCCTGCGGGCTAAGGCGACCGCGAGATTGACGGTCACCGTTGATTTGCCGACGCCGCCCTTGCCGCTGGCGACGGCGATGAACTGCACCCCGCTGCTCGGATCCAGCAGCGGGCTCGCAAGACCGGCCCCATGGCCCTGTACGGGCGCGGGGCCGCTTGCTTTGCCGGCGCCGGCGCTGGCGGCATTCGCCGCCTTCGGCGCTGCAGCTGCCGCTGGCGGCGGCGGAGCCCCGCCTGCGCCAGCCGCAGGCGCGGCCTCGGCCGCACGAAACCGGCAGTGCACGGTTTCGGCGCCCAGGCGCGCCAGCGCCTCGCGGAGCGAGGCTTCCAGCGCGGGCTGCGCAGCCGCGCTAACCCCAAGGACCGTCAACGATACTTGACGGTCCCTTACCATGACATCGCGGAACGTTGCCTGCTCCGCGGTAAATTTTGCCGTCACAGACTCGACGGCCTCGATTGCTTGCTCACGTGTTAGCATAGATTTTTGTCCCACCTTTATGTAATGACGATTATTTAATAGTCATTATAGCACAGTATGCTATTCCGTTATCGTCTCATCCTCCATCATGCTGCCGCTCAGTTTCTCCCCTGAGCTGTACCTTAGTATGCCCTCATATATGGATGCGGCAACCTGCCGTTGATAATCGGTATCCGCAAGCCGCTCGGCTTCACCCGGATTAGACAGGAATCCAACCTCTACCAGGGCGGCCGGAATATTCTCGAGCGCCTTCAGCACATATACATCCTTCACCACTGCCGCGGTCCGAGTCGTATTTTCGAGATTGCGTTTAATTTCGTCTTGTATGAATGAGGCCAGGGTACGATTATCTGGATGATTGGCAGGGTGATAAAAGGTTTGTGCTCCCGACCATTTGGTGGATGGGATGCTGTTCATATGTATGCTGATCACGGCTGCCGGCTTGCTCTCTTTGATGACTGACACACGCTTTTTCAAATCCTCCGTCTTGCGCTTGCTGTAGGCCCGCGCATCTCCTGTAGCCAAGTCATAATCTCCTTCCCGGGTCATGACGACCATTGCTCCGGCTTGCTGCAAATAATCGCGCAAATAAAGTGCAATCGACAGATTCAAATCCTTTTCGATCACCCCTTGCTTGCTTGCGGCACCGCCGTCCACTCCCCCGTGCCCCGCATCAATCGCAATGGTTTGGCCGGATAACGGCAATGTCCAATAGGACCATGTTCTTGTAACCGGCATCGATTGATTTAGCAAAATGCCAGTCATAGCGATGACCAATATACCGATTCCGATACGAATTGCCCCTTTATACGTCATCCATATGACGACATGCCGACCAATCCGGCGCATAAAAAAACCACCTCGTCTTCCATCTGAATGAATAAGCGGCATCTCTGGCTCAAGCAAGCCATATGCACACTTTCATTTATATGGGACGAGATGGTTATTTATGAGACAAACCTATATCAAAGACTTATGAGTTAGCCTACAGGCAGCTCAGACATGCCTTCAATAAGGATCTTAGCCACTTCAGGACGCGAAAATTCAGGCGGCGGACATACGCCGTCACGCAGCAAGGCGCGAACCTTCGTACCTGAAAGCGTCAAATGGTGCTCCTTGTCATGCGGACAAGTTTTCGATGTTGCCATATTTCCGCATTTCGTGCAGAAGAAACTATGTTCAAAGAAAAGCGGCGTAATGCCCAGATCTTCGGCCGGAATCGTTTTTAGCAAATCTTGAGCTTCGTACGTGCCGTAGTAATCGCCTACGCCAGCGTGGTCACGGCCAACGATAAAGTGCGAGCAGCCGTAGTTTTTACGAACGAGCGCATGGAAGATCGCTTCACGAGGTCCGGCGTAACGCATCGCTGCCGGGAAAACGCCAAGGAATACGCGATCCTTCGGATAGTAATTTTCCAGCAAAGCCAGGTAACTCTTCATCCTTACGTTCGCAGGAACGTCATCGGACTTCGTTTCGCCTACAAGCGGGTTAAGGAAAAGCGCATCGACAATTTCCATTGCCGTTTTCTGAATGTATTCATGAGCGCGGTGAACAGGGTTGCGGGTTTGAAAGCCAACAACTGTTTTCCAGCCCTTCTCCGCAAAGATGCGGCGAGTTTCAGAAGGGTCAAAATAAAACTCATTGAACTTCTCCGGCTGCGGACGGTTCAATACGGTAATCGCTCCGCCAACATACGTAGCTGAACGCTCCATTAGCTTCTGTACACCCGGGTGCGCAAGATCATCCGTTTTGAATACGTTAACCGCTTCAAGTTTCTGATCCACCTTATAGATGCTATCGATATCTATAACGCCGTAGATGACGCCGTCTTCTCCGATAAGCGCTGCACGTTCGCCCGCTGTGAACGATGCCGCTTTTGCTTCATCAACGGCCAGAGTGATCGGAATACTCCATACCATGCCATTCGCAAGACGCATGCTTTCGACTACCGAACGGTAGTCTGCTTCGTTCATGAAGCCTTCCAGCGGAGAAAATGCGCCTACGCCGATTAAATCAAGATCGGAAATCGCCCAAGTGTTGATTGTAATAGCTTTTAAAACCTTTGCTTCAGCTAATAACGCTTCACGTTGTCCGCCCGCAGCGATACGATTAACGAGCTTTCCGCCGTGTGGTAAAATTTGACTCATAATACGAATTGCCTCCTCAAATATAAAACTTATTTATGCAAGCCGCACTCTGTTTTCTCTTGACCGGACCAGCGTCCAGCACGCGGGTCTTCACCAGGCATAACTTTACGTGTGCATTGCTCGCAGCCGATGCTTGGGTAGTTTTGGTCGTGAAGCGGATTATAGATCACATCGTTCTCACGAATGTAGTTCCATACATCCTCAGTTGTCCAGTGAGCGATAGGATTAAATTTAACCAATCCGAATTTTGTATCATATTCGATCTTCTTCGAATTTGCGCGCGTAGGCGCTTGATCGCGGCGAATTCCTGTAATCCACGCCTCGTACTTAGATAAAATGTCGGTAAGTGGCTTGACCTTACGGATATTGCAGCATGCGTTCGCATCGGATTTCCACAGCTCTTCTCCAAATTGCGCAGCTTGCTCCTCAGGCGTAATTTCAGGCTTGACTTCAACGAAAGGAATACCAGGATAACGCTCTGCCATGCGGTCGCGCGTCTCATAGGTCTCCTTGAAATGAAAGTCCGTATCCAAATAGAAAATTTCCGTTTTCGGACTAATTTTTTGAAGCATGTCAACCAGGACGACGTCCTCAGCGCCGAAGCTGCATGCAAAAGTGATATTAGGGAAAGTTTCTACCGCAAAGGCGATTATTTCTTCCGGCGTCGCGTTTTCAAGCTCAACCGCTTTTTGCGCGATAAGCGCTTCTTTTTCAAAAAGGTTCATAGTCATGCCCTCCGTCATTAATTCCTAGTAAATTAGTCTGTAATAAAATTATACGTCCAATACGGTCAATGTTCAACAATAAGTTTAGACCAAAAAGAAATAAAGTTTTTCCTTTTTTGTGAACACTACAAAAAATACCTTCTCTGATAAACAGAGAAGGCATTTGTCATAAGCGTATTAACGTTTCGAGAATTGCGGCGCGCGTCGAGCCGCTTTAAGACCGTATTTTTTACGCTCTTTCATACGCGGGTCACGAGTCAGGAAGCCAGCACGCTTCAAAGCCGGACGGAATTCAGGGTCTGCTTTAAGCAGAGCGCGGGAAATACCGTGACGGATAGCGCCAGCTTGACCGGACATACCGCCGCCGTTAGCGATTACAAGCACATCGTATTTCGACAATGTGTCAGTAAGGTTAAGCGGTTGTTTTACGATCAGCTTGAGTGTTTCCAAACCGAAATATTCATTCAAATCGCGTTTATTAACAATGATTCGTCCTTCACCCGGCACAAGACGTACACGTGCAACAGAGTGTTTACGACGACCGGTTCCATAGTATTGCACTTGAGCCATGAAACTTGTCCTCCTCTTTATTACCCACGAAGTTCGTAAACTTCAGGGTTTTGTGCTTGATGTGGATGTTCCGCACCTGCGTATACTTTAAGTTTGAGCTTCATTTTGTCGCCAAGACGGTTCTTAGGCAACATGCCGTGTACCGCGAATTCGATAACGCGCTCTGGCTTGTTCTTGATCATTTCGTTCGCAGGGGTTACTTTCAAACCGCCTGAGTACATCGAGTGACGGTAGTACATTTTGTCCGTGAATTTCTTGCCTGTCAGATGAATTTTCTCAGCGTTGATAACAACGACGAAATCGCCTGTATCAACATGTGGTGTAAAGGTCGGTTTGTGCTTGCCGCGGATCAGGGCAGCAACTTCACTAGCCAAACGGCCGAGCGTCTTGCCTTCCGCATCAACGACGAACCATTTACGCTCAACTTCATTTGACTTAGCCATATAAGTGGTACGCATGGATGATCCTCCTTAATTCTTTTGCATTAATCTGTTTTTATAACAACGTAAACGTTGGTTTGTTTATTCATTGTTGATTGCCAAGTTTGTGACGATCTCAGTCGGGGCTGTGGGTTAGCCACTAAGAAAGCACAAGTTATATTCTACTATAAAGAATAGGTAAGTGCAAGTTATTTATAGCGAATAATCACTATGCTTCACTGGAATATTCAACATCCATCAGCATCAGGCCATGAGGCATCGCGGTAGGCCCTGCAAGGGATCTGCTGCGACCCTCAAGGATGCTTTTTATTTCGGAGGGAGCTAGTTTCCCTTGGCCAACCCATAGCAGAGTTCCCATAATGACTCGAACCATATTATACAGAAAACCATTACCTGTCACGTATAGGTGAACGATTGGGCCTTCCTGCACAAATTCTGCTTCATAGATCGTGCGAACATGATGCGGCTTAGTAGAATGAATGGAAGTGAACGAGGTGAAATCATGCTCGCCAATTAAATAGCTGAGGCCCTCGCGCATCGCATCCACATCAAGCGGAGCTGGATGATGAAAGCGGTACTGACGGCCAAACACATCCGGAAATTTTCCGGTATCTATCGTATATCGATAGGTTTTACGTTTAGCGGATCTTCTGGCATGAAAATGCTCGGGCACATCAAAAGCCTCAATAATGACGATATCCTTCGGTAACCGCGTGTTAAGGGCGATCGCCCATCTCTCTGTCGGAATCGTAGATTCCGTATAGAAATTAAACATCTGCCCCTGTGCATGAACTCCTGCATCGGTGCGTCCCGATCCGATAATAATAATCGTCTCACCGGTTAGCTTCTTAATGGCCTTTTCAAGTTCACCTTGAACCGTTCTGCCGTAAGGCTGCGTTTGAAACCCATTAAAGTTTGCACCGTCATAACTTACTTTAACGCATAAGTTGCGCACATATCCCGCCCCCTTAACTAAGGGATCCAACCCCCTAAATCCCCCTTCATATGGGGGACCCCGAGGCGCTCCGCCCTCTGGACACCTGGGAGGTGTCTCACAAGCTCATGTGCCGCTCCCTGGTGGCTTTTACCTGTAACAGTCGCTTTCGTCCACTTCAGCCGCTTACACGGCCTCATGGACACGCTTGTGCGTCAGACGCACCTGAACAATATAGACAACAACCGTAAACAGCAAATAAAAAAAGGTGGCCGCAAGGGTCCACCCTTTTCTCTGCGTATAAGCCCGGACTAGGATTAACGCTATGGACAAGCTTATACGTTTCTCGATTATTGAATTATACTACGCGCGGTCAACCAGTTCCAGGTAAACCATAGGCGCAGCATCGCCGCGACGAGGGCCCAGCTTAAGAATACGCGTGTATCCGCCCGCACGTTCCGAGTAACGGGTAGCCAGTTCGGAGAACAGCTTCTGAATAGCGTCTTGTTGTCCGTCAACGGTTTCGCGGCGGACATAAGCTGCTACTTGACGACGAGCATGAAGATCGCCTTGCTTCGCTTTCGTGATCAGCTTCTCAGCGATAGAACGAACTTCTTTCGCTTTAGCTTCAGTCGTTTGAATACGCTCATAAAGGAACAAGTCAGTAACGAGGTCACGGAACAAAGCTTTCCGCGCACTAGCGTCACGTCCTAATTTTTGATATGCCATCTTGTTTTCCCCTCCCTTGCTCGTTTGTCTATTCTTGTTGGTTTACTACTCTTCCATGCGAAGGCCCAAACCGAGCTCTTCAAGCTTCTCTTGAACTTCCTCGAGTGATTTGCGGCCCAGGTTACGAACCTTCATCATATCCTCTTCGGACTTCGTAATCAGCTCTTGAACCGTGTTGATGCCTGCGCGCTTCAAGCAGTTGTAAGAACGGACGGAAAGATCAAGTTCCTCGATCGTCATCTCCAGAACTTTCTCTTTCTTATCTTCTTCCTTCTCAACCATAATTTCCGCGTCTTTGGCTTCATCGGTTAATCCAACGAACAAGTCCAAATGCTCGGTCAAAATTTTAGCGCCGAGGCTCACAGCCTCTTCCGGTCTAATACTGCCGTCCGTCCAAACCTCAAGCGTGAGCTTGTCATAGTTCGTTACTTGACCGACGCGAGTATTTTCTACGCTGTAGTTGACGCGAGTAATTGGCGTGTATATCGAATCAACGGGGATTACCCCAATCGGTTGTTCGTCCTTCTTGTTGCGGTCCGCTTGCACGTAACCGCGTCCCCGATTAGCAAAAACCCGCATATGGAGCCGCGCGCCGGAGGCCAAGGTTGCGATGTGAAGATCAGGGCTTAAAATCTCGACATCGCTGTCTGCTCGAATGTCGCCCGCTGTAATATTCCCTTCGCCTTCCGCGTCGATTTCCAACACCTTTTCTTCATCGGAGTGGATTTTCAACGAGAGGCCCTTCAGGTTCAGAATGATTTCGGTCACATCCTCAATCACTCCGGGAACCGTAGAGAACTCGTGAAGCACTCCGTCGATTTGAACCGAGGTTACTGCTGCACCCGGCAAAGACGACAACAAAATTCGGCGAAGCGAATTTCCAAGCGTCGTGCCATATCCGCGTTCCAGCGGCTCGACGACGAAACGTCCGTAAGTTCCCTCGTCATTCAGTTCTACGGTTTCGATTTTCGGCTTTTCGATCTCAATCACTAATAGTACCCTCCTTCAAACGTCGCTCCGTTACCTTACCGTTATTTTAAGTCAAATCTTGTAGTATGCCAAACCTTCACAACCATTATTCACAAGTTGTTGTTATTTGATACCACCAAGAATCCAACTATACGCGACGACGTTTCGGAGGACGGCATCCGTTGTGAGGAACTGGTGTTACGTCTTTAATGAGGTTAACTTCCAATCCGGCAGCTTGAAGCGAACGAATCGCTGCTTCACGGCCGGCGCCTGGACCTTTAACCATCACTTCAACAGTTCTCATGCCATGCTCCATCGCTGCTTTCGCTGCGGATTCAGCAGCCATTTGAGCTGCGAACGGCGTGCTTTTACGGGAACCTTTGAAACCAAGGTTACCAGAGCTTGCCCAAGAGATTGCATTTCCGTGCGGATCCGTGATCGTAACGATCGTATTGTTAAACGTCGAGCGAATGTGCGCAACGCCAGTGTCAATGTTTTTCCGGTCGCGACGTTTCGTACGAACGACTTTTTTTGGTTTAGCCATTGTCCATTATCCTCCCTTCTTATTTCTTCTTGTTTGCTACAGTCCGACGAGGACCTTTGCGTGTACGTGCATTCGTTTTTGTACGTTGACCGCGAACAGGCAAGCCGCGACGGTGACGAAGGCCACGGTAGCATCCGATTTCAGTCAGACGCTTAATGTTAAGAGAAATTTCACGACGAAGGTCGCCTTCTACTTTAACAGATTTATCAATTGCTTCGCGCAGGCGGCCCAATTCATCTTCTGTCAAATCGCGAACGCGAGTGTCGAAGTTAACTTCAGCTGTTTTCAAAAGTTTTTGTGACGTTGTTTTGCCAATACCGAAAATGTACGTCAGGGCGATTTCGACGCGTTTGTCACGCGGCAAGTCTACACCAGCTATACGTGCCATAGGCTATATTTCCCTCCTTCTATCCTTGTTTTTGTTTGTGTTTCGGATTTTCACAAATCACCATAACATTGCCTTTGCGACGAATGACTTTGCATTTTTCGCAGATCGGCTTTACCGAAGGTCTAACCTTCATTGTGATTACCTCCCGAATCTTTCGTCAGCAAGCCGCGAGCGGCCTACTTCCGATAGGTGATGCGCCCTTTTGATAAATCATAAGGCGATAACTGTATGACCACCTTGTCTCCTGTCAGAATACGAATAAAGTGCATTCTGAGCTTTCCGGAAACATGTGCGAGAATTTGATGACCGTTCTCCAGCTCCACCTTGAACGTGGCATTCGGCAACGGTTCAATAACCGTTCCTTCGACTTCAATGATGTCTTCCTTAGCCAACCGTCATTCTCCTTTCGCAAGTGCAAACTTCTGAATCACATAACGTAACTTGGCATTGGTTACCCTGCCTGTTTCAAGCATGCTGCTTGAAACCTCTGGACTAATCGCAGACTGTAACTCGAGATGTAGAACGTTCTTTTTCTTCGGTTGGTCGAATCGGCGCTTATTGCCGTCCGCAATCATGACGAAGCGATCATCAACGATTGCTACGATAACGGCGAAGCTCTCTTCGTCCTTGCCGCGAAGAACTTTGACGAACTGACCAATCTGGGGATGAGCTTCCATTGCTTACGCCTCCGGCTGCTTCGGCAAAATGGTCAATATTTCAAAGCCGTCCTCTGTCACGGCTACTGTATGCTCAAAATGAGCGCACCATGAGCCGTCTTCCGTTACAACCGTCCAATTGTCTTCGAGTGTACGGACATATCGTTCACCGATATTTACCATTGGTTCGATTGCAAGCACCATTCCGGTTTTTAGACGAGGTCCGCGATCCGGTATACCGTAGTTCGGTATTTGTGGTTCCTCATGGAGGTCCGCGCCGATTCCGTGCCCTACGTATTCCCGTACTACGGAGAATCCTGCATCTTCAATAACCTTCTGAATAGCGTGCGATATTGAATATAATCGGATATCGGGTTTGACCAACTGCAGTCCCGCATATAGCGAGGCCTCCGTTACATCAAGCAACCTTTGTACTTCGGGCGTTACGGTTCCGGCTGCATAGGTCCAAGCCGAATCGCCATGATAGCCTTCATACTGAGCGCCGATATCGATGCTAATAATATCGCCTTCGTTCAACTTGCGTGACCCAGGGAAGCCGTGTACCAGCTCGTCATTCACAGAAGCGCAAATGCTGGACGGAAAACCATTGTAACCTTTGAAAGATGGAACAGCACCTTGGCTTCTAATGTACGCTTCAGCGATTTGGTCAAGCTCACCGGTTGTGATGCCTGGTTTCACAGCTTGCGCCATCAGTCGATGCGTTTCCGCAACGATGCGTCCAGCTTCCCTCATATATCGCAGCTCCGATTCGGATTTGCAAATAATCATTACAATGAACCTCGCAATAGGGATACGATGCCGGATGTTACAACATCAATGTCCTTCTCGCCGTCGACTTCGCGCAGGAGACCTTTAACATTGTAGTAATCAAGAAGCGGAGCCGTTTTGGAAGTGTACTCATCCAAACGCGTACCGACCTTTTCCTCTGTATCATCAGAACGCTGATACAATTCTCCGCCGTCTTTGTCGCAGATGCCTTCGACTTTAGGCGGGTTGAAGATTACATGATAAGTCGTCCCACAAGTTCTACAGATGCGTCTGCCCGTCAAGCGAGCTAGCAGCAATCCGCGGTCAACCTTCAAATTAACAACATGGTCTATGCTGCGGCCAAGTTCGTTCAGCATGCTGTCAAGCGCTTCGGCTTGCTGCAGCGTGCGCGGGAAACCGTCAAGCAAAAAACCCTTCTTGCAATCGTCTAATGCTAAACGCTCTTTCACTATACCGTTCGTAATCTTATCAGGAACGAGCAGGCCTTGATCGACATACTCTTTCGCTTTAAGACCGAGCGCGGTTCCTTGTTTCATAGCGAGACGAAAAGCATCGCCAGTGGAAATGTGTGGAATACCGAACTCTTCTACGATCCGTTCAGCTTGTGTACCTTTACCGGCTCCCGGAGGGCCCATGAATAAAATGTTCATTGCCGAGTTCCTCGCTTTAAGCACAATAGGCTCGGGCGGGCTAACGCACCATCAGTTGACGAAAGCGGAAGCCCGGTCAGAACCTATTGTTATTTATTGATAAACCCTTTGTAATGGCGTTTGATCAACTGGCTCTCGATTTGCTTCATCGTGTCAAGTGCAACCCCGATCACGATCAAGAGCGAGGTGCCGCCAAGCTGCACTGAGCGCGGTAATCCAGCAAGTGCTCCGAAGAACACCGGAAGAACAGAGATAAGAGCCAGGAAAATCGCACCCGTCAACGTAATACGCGACATAACGCGCGTTAGGTACGACGAGGTCGGCTTGCCTGGACGAATACCAGGAATGTATCCGCCATTCTTCTTCATCTGATCAGCCATTTGAACCGGATTAATTTGCACGAATGTATAGAAGAAGGTAAACCCGATAATTAACAGAACGTACAATACCATACCGAGCGGCTGGTCATAGTTCATGTTATCGATGATCCAATCAGCCCAAGCCGTTGTGGACCAGAACTGAGCGATTGTAATCGGGAACATGATCAGTGACACCGCGAAAATGACCGGAATAACGCCTGCGCCGTTCACTTTCATCGGAATGTGAGTCGATTGTCCGCCGTACATTTTCCGTCCTACTACGCGTTTAGCGTATTGAACCGGAATTTTTCGAATACCTTGCTGTACGAAGATGACGCCGACAATGATTGCGATTATCGCAATCAAGATAAGAACCATCTTGATAATATTCAAAAACAATTGATCTTGAGCACCAACGAATTGATCTTCAACGATCGTACGGATGTGTCCAGGAATACCAGCTGCAATTGCTGCGAAGATCAGAATCGAAATACCGTTTCCGATTCCTTTTTCCGTGATTTGCTCACCCAGCCACATCAAGAATGCAGTACCTGCAGTCAAGATAATCGCAATAACCAAGTAATCCACGAAAGTAGCGCCAACAATCATCTCATAACCATATTGACGGTTGAATCCGATTGCCGTTGCGAAACCTTGGATCAAACCAAGAACAATCGTACCATAACGCGTGATTTGTGCGAGCTTACGTTTACCGTTCTCGCCTTCCTTCGCCCACTCTGCAAACTTAGGAATAACATCCATCGATAACAGCTGTACGATGATCGAAGCTGTAATGTAAGGTGTAATCCCGATTGCGAAAATGGAGAACTGGAACAAAGCACCACCAGAAAACGTGTTAAGCAAGCCGAACAGATCCGCACCGGCTGCATCAACCTGCTTAAACACATCTTTGTTTACATCTGGTACCGGTATGAAGGAACCGATACGGTAGATTAGTAAGATGAAAAGGGTGAAGAGGATCCTTGAACGAAGATCCGCCACCTTCCAAATGTTGGACACGGTCTTGAACAATTAGATCACCTCGGTTTTACCGCCGGCAGCCTGGATTTTCTCTACCGCAGATTGAGAGAACTTGCTTGCTTTTACAGACAGTGAAACGCTAATTTCACCATTACCCAAGATTTTAATTCCTGCGAGCGGGTTCTTTACGATACCTTGCTCGATGAGAACTTCTGGAGTGACTTCAGTTCCTGCTGCAAAGCTGTTCAGCTCTTCAATATTGACAATCGCATATTCTGTACGGAAACGGTTATTGAATCCACGCTTCGGCACTCGACGATACAACGGGTTTTGTCCGCCCTCGAAACCAGGACGAACGCCGCCGCCGGAACGAGCGTTTTGACCTTTGTGACCTTTACCGGCTGTTTTACCGTTACCGGATCCGATACCGCGACCTTTGCGCTTTGGCGCTTGTGTCGAGCCTGGTGCTGGTGCTAGCTCATGCAATTTCATCGTTCGTGCACCTCCTTATTTATTTCTTGGAAAACCGATCTATTCTTAAACTTCTTCTACTTTTACCAAGTGATTAACAGCGTTAACCATGCCGCGGATAGCTGGGCTATCGTTCAAAACAACCGACTGACGAATCTTCTTAAGACCAAAAGCTTCAACAGTAGCACGCTGCTTTTCATTACGGCCGATTAAACTGCGGACGAGGGTGATTTGCAATTTAGCCATCTTATTTCCCTCCTTAGCGTAGAAGCTCTTCGACTGTTTTTCCACGTAGCTTCGCAACATCTTCCGCACGTTTCAAACGGGAAAGACCTTCGAGCGTTGCGTTAACCATATTCATGGAGTTCGAAGAACCTAGCGATTTCGTCAAAATGTCGCCAACGCCAGCAAGTTCAAGTACTGCACGAACCGGGCCGCCGGCGATAACACCAGTACCCTCGGAAGCAGGCTTCAAGAGAACTTCTCCAGCGCCGAAATGTCCGAGTACAAGGTGAGGGATTGTTGTTCCTACGAGTGGAACATGGATCAGGTTTTTCTTAGCATCTTCGATACCTTTGCGAATCGCATCAGGTACTTCGCCTGCTTTACCGATCCCTGCGCCAACGTAACCATTACCGTCACCGACTACTACAAGCGCACTAAAGCTGAAACGGCGTCCGCCTTTTACAACTTTCGCTACGCGATTGATATTAACAACTTTTTCAGTCAGTTCTAACGTATTAGGATCTACACGCAAGTCATTTAACCTCCTTATAAGTAAAGTCGATTAGAATTCCAGGCCAGCTTCGCGTGCTGCTGTAGCAAGCGCCTGAATTCTGCCGTGATACAAGTAACCGCCGCGGTCAAATACTACTTGGGTTACCCCTTTTGCTTGAGCGCGTTTTGCAATCAATTCACCAACTTTTGTAGCTGCTTCGATGTTACCGCCGTTGCCGATCGCTTCGATTAGCTCTTTGTCCTGTGTGGACGCGGATACCAATGTTACGCCTGCTACATCATCGATCAATTGTGCGTACATATGCTTGGAGGAACGGAATACAGATAGACGCGGACGTGCAGCTGTACCGTTAATTTTTTTACGAACACGCAGGTGTCTTTTCAGACGAGCCTTGTTTTTATCGCCTTTCGTAATCATTCAAGGTTCACTCCTTTCTCATTGCCTTAAGACGCTATCTTAAGCAAACGTTCGGTTTGCTTATTTTTTCTTACCAGCTTTACCTTCTTTACGGATAATACGCTCGCCTTCGTACTTGATACCTTTACCTTTATAAGGCTCAGGCTCACGCACGGAACGGATTTGAGCAGCAACAGCGCCTACGCGCTCCTTGTCGATACCGCGAACAGTGATTTTCGTGTTCGCAGGTACATCGAACTCAATTCCAGTCTCGGGAACAATCTCCACGGGGTGAGAGTAACCGACGTTAAGTACGATTTTGTCACCCGTTTTGTTTGCACGGTAACCTACGCCTACCAGCTCCAGGTTTTTCGAGAAGCCTTCAGTAACGCCGCTTACCATGTTAGCGATGACGCTGCGAGTTGTTCCGTGTAAAGAGCGATGCAATTTATTATCAGAAGGACGTTCTACTACGATTTCGCTCTCTGTTACATTCACTTTCATATCCTTGTGAATTTCACGGGAAAGCGTACCTTTCGGTCCTTTTACAGTAATGCTTGTGTTATCCAAGTTGACGGTTACGCCAGTAGGTACTTGGATAGCTTTGCGACCAATACGGGACATTGTTACACCTCCTGTCTTTGTGACTTGTTACTTACCAAACGTAGCAAACGACTTCGCCGCCGGATTTAACCTGACGAGCTTCTTTATCCGTCATAACCCCTTTGGACGTGGAAATGATTGCAATTCCAAGGCCGCCCAATACGCGTGGGATTTCAGTTGATTGCGTGTATACGCGCAAACCTGGTTTGGAGATACGCTTCAAACCTGTAATAACGCGCTCTTGGTTAGGGCCGTATTTCAAGAAAATACGGATAATCCCTTGTTTGTTGTCTTCGATATATTCAGCATCGCGGATAAAACCCTCGCGCTTCAAAATTTCAGCAATTTGCTTCTTGATTTTCGAAGCGGGCATTTCCACGGTTTCGTGACGAACGACATTCGCGTTGCGAATGCGCGTCAGCATATCTGCAATCGGATCAGACATAACCATTGTGTTAACCTCCTTCCCGAACTAGGCTGATTACCAGCTTGCTTTTTTAACGCCAGGAATCTGGCCCTTGTATGCTAACTCGCGGAAACAAATCCGGCAAATTTTAAACTTTTGCAAAACAGAATGCGGACGGCCACAACGCTCACAGCGCGTATATGCTCGCACTTTAAATTTCGGTGTGCGTTGTTGCTTCACTTTCATCGAAGTTTTTGCCACTGGGTATTACACCTCCTAAAAGTGGATTACTTCGCAAACGGCATGCCCATTTGGGTCAGCAGTTCACGAGATTCTTCGTCCGTTTTTGCCGTCGTGACGATGACGATGTCCATACCGCGCACTTTATCGACTTTATCGTACTCAATCTCCGGGAAAATCAACTGCTCTTTCAAACCGAGTGTGTAGTTACCGCGACCGTCGAAAGCTTTAGTCGAAACACCGCGGAAGTCACGCACGCGTGGAAGAGAAATGTTGAACAGCTTGTCAAGGAAGTGGTACATGCGCTCGCCGCGCAATGTTACTTTAACCCCGATTGGCATGTTCTCACGAAGCTTGAAACCTGCGATAGACTTCTTCGCACGGGTAACGACTGGTTTTTGACCGGAAATGATACGCAGTTCTTCAACAGCTACATCAAGGATTTTCGAATTGGAAACCGCTTCGCCTACCCCCATGTTGATAACAACTTTCTCGATTTTCGGTACTTGCATAACAGACGTATAGTTGAACTTCTGCATAAGAGCAGGAGTAATTTCGTTTAGAAAACGACCTTTCAATCTTGCTGCCATTGTTCATGGACCTCCTTTCCTACCGTAACGATTAGTCGATTACTTCTCCGGAACGTTTTGCGATCCGAACTTTCTTGCCGTTGTCCAGCACTTTATATCCGATACGTGTTACTTTACCGCTCTTCGGATCGATATGCATAACGTTCGAAACGTGAATTGGCGCTTCTTGCTCGATAATACCGCCTTGCGGGTTAGCTTGTGAAGGACGCGAATGCTTCTTCACCATGTTTACTCCCTCGATAAGTACGCGGTTTTCACGAGGATACGCAGCGATAACGCGTCCTTTTTTACCTTTGTCTTTACCGGTAATAACGATGACCGTATCGTCTTTTTTCACGTGCAATTTATTGTTATGGGATTCAAGTACTTTTTTCAGCCTTGGCATGAGTTACACCTCCTGCACGCTTGTGCTTTCAAGCTTATATAGGGTTTCTTTAACTAGATAACTTCTGGTGCCAGCGATACGATTTTCATGAAATCCTTATCGCGAAGCTCACGGGCGACAGGTCCAAAAATACGAGTACCGCGCGGGCTCTTGTCTTCTTTAACGATTACAGCTGCATTCTCATCGAATGTGATGTAAGAACCGTCTTTACGGCGAACCGAGCGCTTCGTGCGAACGATAACCGCTTTTACAACGTCACCCTTTTTGACAACGCCGCCTGGTGTTGCTTGTTTGACGGAGCAAACGATCAAATCGCCAATGTGTCCAACGCGACGTCCCGTTCCACCAAGTACACGGATACACATCAATTCTTTAGCGCCAGAGTTGTCTGCGACAGCCAAGCGCGAAAATGGTTGAATCATTTCAACGTCCTCCTTTCGGAAAAATGCTCAGGTACTGCATACGTTCATTAAATGACAACAGCAACTTCGACAACTTCTACGAGTCTAAAGCGCTTGTCTTTCGATAACGGACGAGTCTCCATGATTTTCACGATGTCGCCAATTTTCGCTTGGTTATTTTCATCGTGCGCTTTAAATTTTTTCGTGTATTTAATGCGTTTATGGTACAAATTGTGTTTTTTGTATGTTTCAACAGCAACAACAATTGTTTTGTCCATTTTGTCGCTTACGACTTTGCCGATTTGAACTTTGCGGGCATTGCGTTCGCTCATGTTCATCCTCCTTCCTTCAGCCGTGATTATGCATTCTTGCAAGGATATTTACTAGCTGCTGATTCCGAGTTCTCTTTCACGCAAAATGGTTTTAGCACGAGCTATTTCCTTACGCACGTCACGGATCCGAGTCGGGTTATCCAGTTGACCAGTAGCCAATTGGAAACGAAGGTTAAAAAGCTCTTCTTTAAAACCAGAAACTTGTTGTTCTATCTCAGCAGAGGTTAGGTTGCGAAATTCACTAGCTTTCATTTGCTTCACCACCCACTTCTTCGCGTTTCACGAACTTCGTCTTGATTGGCAGTTTGTGAGCCGCAAGACGCATCGCTTCACGAGCGGTTTCTTCGGATACGCCAGCAAGTTCAAACAGGATTTTACCTGGTTTAACTACGGCTACCCATTTCTCAACGTTACCTTTACCACTACCCATACGCACTTCAAGAGGCTTCTGAGTAATTGGTTTAGCAGGGAAAATTTTGATCCAAACTTTACCGCCACGTTTAATGTAACGAGTCATCGCGATACGAGCCGCTTCGATTTGACGATTCGTGATCCATGATGGTTCTAGTGCTTGAAGACCGAATTCACCGAATGCTACTGTAGTGCCGCCTTTAGCGCGACCCTTCATATGTCCGCGTTGTTGTTTGCGGTGTTTGACACGTTTAGGTACCAACATGATTAGTTGCCTCCTTCCTGGGGAGCTTTCTTCTTAGTCGGAAGGACTTCGCCGCGGTAGATCCATACTTTTACGCCAATACGGCCGTAAGTTGTATGTGCTTCTGCTGTGCCATAGTCAATATCAGCGCGCAGCGTATGAAGTGGAACAGTACCTTCGCTGTAGCCTTCCGAACGTGCGATTTCCGCGCCGCCGAGACGTCCGCTAACTGCGGTTTTTATCCCTTTAGCACCTGAACGCATGGAGCGTTGCATAGCTTGCTTCAATGCGCGACGGAAAGAAACACGACGCTCAAGTTGTTGTGCGATGCTTTCAGCTACAAGAATAGCGTCAAGATCCGCATGTTTGATTTCAGAAATATTAATGTGAACTTTTTTACCATTAGTGATTTTGCCAAGCTCAGTACGCAAGTTTTCTACTTCAGAACCGCCTTTACCAATAACCATACCTGGTTTCGCGGTTTGGATCGTTACGTTCACGCGGTTAGCTGCACGTTCGATCTCGATGTGAGAAACTGCTGCGTCTTTCAGCTTGTTTTTCAAATATTCACGTACTCTTACGTCTTCCATAAGAAGATCGCCGAAGTCTTTGCCCGCGAACCACTTGGATTCCCAATCACGGATAACCCCGATACGAAAACCTACTGGATTTACCTTTTGACCCACACGTAATCCCTCCTTTATTTTTCAGATACCACCAAGGTAATGTGGCTGGTTCTTTTATTAATCCGGCTTGCGCGCCCCATTGCACGAGGACGGAAACGTTTCATCGTCGGTCCTTGGTTTACGAAAGCTTGCGATATAACCAATTTGTTCACGTCCAGCTGATAGTTATGCTCAGCGTTAGCAATAGCCGAGTTAAGCAGCTTCTCCAAAATTGGGGATGCAGACTTCGGCGTGTGGCGCAAAATTGCGATTGCATCACCAACTTGCTTACCGCGAATCAAATCGGCAACAAGCTGTGCTTTACGAGGAGCAATACGAACGAACTTAGCGTGCGCTTTAGCTTCTGGCATGTAGGAACCTCCTCTCGTTCATTTAGAGATGTTTAAGGGCAAATTAACGTCTGCCCGTTTTTTTGTCTTCGCCTGCGTGGCCTTTGTACGTACGAGTCGGTGCGAATTCACCGAGTTTGTGTCCTACCATATCTTCCGTCACATATACCGGTACGTGCTTGCGACCGTCATATACAGCAAACGTGTGACCAATGAATTGTGGGAAAATGGTCGAGCGGCGGGACCAGGTTTTGATAACGACCTTTTTCTCAGCTTCGTTCATAACCTCGACTTTTTTAAGCAGGTAACCGTCGATAAACGGACCTTTCTTTAAACTGCGACCCATTTGAGTTCCTCCCTTCACGAGAGCGTGATAATTGTATCACGCGGTTTGGATCAAGCGGTTATTACTTCGTGCGACGACGAATAATATATTGGCTCGATGCTTTTTTCTTCTTGCGAGTTTTGTATCCAAGAGTCGGTTTGCCCCATGGGGACATAGGCGACTTCCGTCCGATTGGAGCGCGGCCTTCACCACCACCATGCGGGTGATCGTTAGGGTTCATGACGACACCGCGAACTTCCGGACGTTTGCCAAGCCAACGGGAACGGCCGGCTTTACCGATTTTCACAAGTTCGTGATCCTCGTTACCAACAGAACCGATTGTTGCACGGCATGTATTCAGAATGCGGCGAACTTCGCCAGAGCTCAAACGAATCGATACATAGCTTTCTTCTTTACCAAGAAGCTGAGCTTCCGTACCAGCAGCACGAACCAATTGTCCGCCTTTGCCAGGCTTCAATTCGATGTTGTGGATAACTGAACCTACTGGGATATTCACAAGCGGCAACGCATTGCCTGGTTTAATATCGGCAGTTGGTCCGGACATGACTTGATCTCCGACTTTCAAGCCTTTTGGAGCGATGATGTATGCTTTCTCACCATCTACGTAATGGATCAAAGCGATATTGGATGTACGGTTCGGATCGTATTCGATCGTCGCTACATTACCGATGATACCGTCTTTGTTACGTTTGAAGTCGATAATACGGTATTTACGCTTGTGTCCGCCGCCATGGTGACGAACCGTAATTTTACCTTGATTGTTTCGTCCAGCTTTTTTGAAAAGCGGAGCAAGCAACGATTTCTCCGGTGTGCTTGTCGTAATCTCTTCGAAAGTCGATACGGACATGCCACGACGAGCTGGAGATGTCGGTTTGTACTTTTTAATTGGCACTTCGATTCCCTCCTTTTCTAAACAGACGTTTCAAAGAACTCAAGTTCTTTGCTGTCAGCGCTCAGCTGAACGATCGCTTTTTTCCAATCCGGTCTGTAGCCGCTATGTTTACCATAACGTTTCGGCTTACCCGCTACACGCATTGTATTAACGCCGGTTACTTTCACATTAAAGATTTGTTCAATTGCAAGTTTAATTTCGGTTTTGTTCGATCGAAGATCAACTTCAAATACATACTTTTTGTTGACCATGTAATCGCTCGTACGTTCCGTGATAACCGGGCGCTTGATAATATCGCGTGGATTTTTCATTACGCAAGCACCTCCTGTACTTTCTCTACTGCTTCTTTGGTGATGATAAGCTTGTCATGCTTCAATACATCCAGAACATTAATGCCGTCAGCTGCGACGAACTTCACACCTGGGATGTTACGAGCAGACAATGCTACGTTATCTTCATAGTTAGCCGTTACGACAAGCGCTTTGCGGTCAACTTTAAGGTTGTTAAGGATCGTTGCGAATTCTTTCGTCTTAGGAGCCGCGAAAGTCAGTTGATCAAGAACGATAATTTCGCTCGCGATAACTTTCGAAGACAATGCGGATTTGATCGCAAGACGACGAACTTTTTTAGGAAGCTTGAATCCGTATGTGCGTGGAGTCGGTCCGAATACAACACCGCCGCCAACCCACTGCGGGGAGCGAATGCTGCCTTGACGTGCACGGCCAGTACCTTTTTGTTTCCAAGGCTTACGACCGCCGCCGCGTACTTCAGAGCGTCCTTTTGTTTTGTGAGTACCTTGACGTTCAGCAGCTTGCTGAAGAACTACAGCGCTGTGCAGAACATGTACATTCGGTTGAATACCGAATACCGACTCAGCCAACTCCACTTCGCCAACTTGAGCGCCGCTCACGTTAAATACTGTTACTTTTGGCATTTCTTGTTCCTCCTTTCTTCAAGAGCAATTAGTTCTTAACTGTTTGTTTCACTCTAACAAATCCGTTTTTCGGACCAGGAATCGATCCTTTTACAAGTAGAACGTTACGTTCTGCATCTACACGGATAACTTCAAGCTTTTGGATCGTAACCGTTTCTGTACCCATATGTCCTGGCAGGCGTTTACCCTTCGGTACGCGGTTCGCTTGGATGGAACCCATCGAACCCGGTCCGCGGTGATAACGGGAACCGTGAGACATCGGTCCAGTGCTTTGTCCCCAACGTTTGATTACGCCGGCAAAGCCTTTACCTTTTGAAATACCTGTTACGTCAACGAATTCGCCAGCTGCAAAAAGATCAGCTTTCACTTCTTGGCCAACTTCATAATCAGCCAGGTTGATTCCGCGAATTTCACGAACGTAGCGCTTAGGCGTTGAGTTGGCTTTTTTAGCGTGACCAGCTTCCGGTTTATTCGATCTGCTTTCTTTCTTATCGGCAAAACCGAATTGAACAGCCTCATAGCCATCGTTCTCTTGGTCTTTCTTCTGCAGTACTACGCAAGGTCCAGCCTCGATAACCGTTACTGGAACGACGTTACCTTCAGCAGTAAACACTTGAGTCATACCAAGTTTTTTCCCTAAGATACCTTTCATGTTGACACCTCATTTCCTTTCTATGATCGCATATGCTGATATTACAGTTTGATTTCGATATCTACACCGGATGGTAAATCCAAGCGCATCAACGCATCAACCGTTTGCGGCGTCGGGTTAACAATGTCGATCAAGCGCTTATGAGTGCGCATTTCGAATTGCTCCCGGGAATCCTTGTACTTGTGAACCGCACGGAGAACGGTGATGATTTGCTTTTCCGTTGGTAACGGAATCGGCCCGGATACGCCTGCACCGGAACGTTTTGCAGTTTCAACGATTTTCTCTGCGGATTGATCAAGAATTCTGTGATCGTATGCTTTCAAGCGGATACGAATCTTTTGCTTTGCCATATAAGTCCCTCCTTCTATCGCCCAATTTATTATCGGACATACTCCGTGAGAAAACCCTGGCACATGCCCCATGGCAAAGGGGCCGGGTGTGTCGGCAACCTCTCACATCATCGCAACGTCAGACCAACAGTCAATATTATACCGAATTGAGTAGGCAAATGCAACAACAATATTGATCGAGTTGCATAAGTTTTAAAAAAGTGGGGGATATCGCTGCGCGGCGCTGCAATCGGTCCTCGGCATGCATTGAAACCATGATTTCTTTTATTCCACTTGAAGGATAAATCACGGTTTCAAAAGCAGCACGTAAACTCTCCGGACTCGATTCCAGCTCTGCTGCGCTCAACCCCCTGAATAAAACTCATAGCAAGCTAGCTCAAAGGAGAAAGAACAATGCTGACAGCTGCTTATCTGCTGCCTTATTTATTACCATAACTTCTTATTTGGGCAATCTCGCTGCGCGTCGCTGCAATCGGTCCTCGGCATGCATTGAAACCATGATTTCATATATTCCATTTGAAGGTTAAATCACGGTTTCAAAAGCAGCACGTAAACTCTCAGACTCGATTCCAGCTCTGCTTCGCTCGCCCACCAATTCAATGTGGCCTTTGCATGATCTGACAATGAGGTATATCAATTTCTCTTTTGGATACGTTTCATCCGCAGATCACATTATAATGAAGAAACATTTCTTCCTTCTTTATGACGAAATTCAAAATCACTTTATCTAAACATATCGCCCATTATGTCCGATCTTCTGCAATTTTAAAATCACCCTTATAAATTAGCAGACTGAATGTCCTAATTGATTATAAACATCCTAACGCTCAAAATACACCGCCAAATAACGCCAGTAACAAATAGACCTATAGGTGAACTTCCTCAGACTGCTAAGAAACTTTAAACTCAAAGCGTTGTAAGAGAGCACTACGCTGGATTTATCCAGTAACTTTGCGGTCCAGAGTCACTTTTGGCGCCCCATATTGGATTTTTCCAGTAACTTTGCGATCCAGAGTCACTTTAGACGCTCCATATTGGATTTATCCAGTAACTTTGCGATCCAGAGTCACTTTAGACGCTCCATATTGGATTTTTCCAGTAACATTGCGATCCAGAGTCACTTTTGGCGTCCCATATTGGATCTTTCCAGTAACTTTGCGATCCAGAGTCACTTTTGGTGTCCCATATTGGATTTTTCCAGTAACTTTGCGATCCAGAGTAACTTTTGGCGCTCCATTTTGGATTTATCTAGCAGAACTCGAGATGGATCGCCTTGTAAGATTCAAAAATCTCCTGGTAAATCAGTCGTTTTCGACTCGTATCATTCATTTGACGGGAGGAAATCCACAGCTCCTGCCTTAACACAAAAACGCAACGACCAATGGGACGTTGCGTTCTCTTTTTATTATAATAAGTTGTTTGACGAGGACGGAACGGAGAGAAAAGCGGGCAGCTGAAGAGTTTACGTCCTGCTTTTGAAGGCTTGTTCCAACCATTAAATCTAATCTTAAGGAACAAGACTTCAATGCAGGCGCAAGCGCCCGCTTTTCTCGCAGTGGAGCTTCCAAATCAAATAAACCCGGGCAGCTGGAGAGTTTACGTCCTGCTTTTGAAGACTTGTTCCCTCCTTTAAATAAATTCAAGGGAACATGGCTTCAACGCAGGCGGAAGCGCCCGCTTTCCTCGCAGTGGAGGTCCCGCGGCATTCACCCAGCTCCCTCGCAGTGGAGCTTCCCGATCAAACTACCCCAGCACGATGCGGTCATCAGCCAATTTCTTGCCGCTAATTCGCTCGAACTCGCCGAGCAGTTGCTCCACGGTCAGATCTTTCTTACGCTCTTCCGGAACATCAAGAATGATGCGGCCTTTGTCCATCATAATCAACCGGTTACCGAGGCGAATGGCTTGCTCCATGTTGTGCGTGACCATCAGCGTCGTAAGTTTCATTTCGCGGACAATGCTCTCCGTAAGTGACGTAATGAGTTCTGCCCTCGCCGGATCTAGTGCTGCAGTATGTTCGTCGAGAAGTAATATTTGTGGTCTTGTAAAGGTCGCCATCAACAAACTGAGTGCTTGTCTCTCACCGCCGGATAATAATCCGACCTTAGCGTTAAGGCGGTTCTCAAGGCCAATGCCTAAACGTTGAAGCTCTTGCTTGAATATAGTACGCTTCGCCCGCGTTGCGCCAAAGGAAAAGCCGCGAGATTTCCCGCGAGAATAGGCGATTGCCATATTTTCCTCTATCGTCATTCGCGGCGCTGTTCCGGCCATTGGATCTTGAAATACTCTGCCAATCCACCGACTTCGTTGATGCTCCGACAGTGCGGATACATTGGAGTTATCGATTTTCACTTCACCTGCATCTGGTTTCATTACGCCGGATATTATATTCATTAGTGTTGATTTACCGGCTCCGTTGCTGCCGATCACCGTTACAAAATCTGCCGGCTTCATGAACAATTTTGCACCCACAAGCGCTGTTTTCTCATCCAACGTTCCCGGGTTAAACAACTTGGAGACGTTTGAAATTTCAAGCATTAACGTGTACCTCCTGATTGCGCCTTCTCCATTGAAGCAAGCATTTCCGCCGTACGCTTTCGAGCAACGCTTTTTTGTTTAAATAGCCTTCTCGTTGAAGGTACTACCAGCGCGAAAATAATAATAATTGCTGTAATGAGCTTCATATCAGATGCTTCAAGCCATTCGATGCGAAGAGCCAAGGCATAGATAATACGATAAATAATCGAACCGAGAACAACGGCCAATGTAGCGCGAAAAATCGATCGGGCTCCAAAAATCGCTTCCCCGATAATGACTGAAGCCAATCCGATTACGATCATGCCAATACCCATATTGTTATCGGCAAATTTTTGATACTGTGCCACTAAAGCGCCTGACGTCGCGACAAGCGCATTAGAAAGAGCAACACCAAAGATCGTTGTCATATCCGTGTTGGCACCGAAGCTGCGAATCATACGTGCATTGTCGCCCGTAGCACGAAGACTTAGTCCTATGTCAGTCTTGAAAAACAAATCTAGTAGAATCTTAACCGCTATCGCAATGATTACCATTATGATCATGACCGAGATATGATCAAAAAAATTGTCCATGTTCCGCAATGATACATTCGGTTTACCAAGAATTCTTAAATTAATGGAATAAAGAGCAATCATCATGATAATACCGGACAATAATCCGTTGATCTTGCCTTTTGTGTGCAAAAGCCCTGTACAAATGCCCGCCAATGCTCCACCAGCAAATGCACAGATTACAGCTATCCATGGAGCAGTACCGTTTACCGTCATAACGGCGCCAATTGCAGCTCCAGTCGTAAAGCTACCATCAACCGTTAAATCCGGAAAATCAAGTATGCGAAATGTTATAAATACACCTAGAGCCATTAAAGCGTACAGCAGACCGCTCTCTATGGCACCCGTTAACGATGTAAGCATGAAAATGCCACTCCCTTATCGAAATAACGGGGTGAAGCCGATTAGCGCTCACCCCGAACGTTTGATTTTTTTATTTTATCCAAGAGGGATATGCTTACTCAATAATATTATTCTCTTGGTCTTTTACGTAACTTTTCATTTCATCGGTTACCGTAATTCCTTGCTCGGCAGCGGCCTTCAGATTGAGAATGAAATCAAGCTTCTGAGGAACTGTAACGTTCATCTCACCCGGGTTTTTACCATTCTTCAAAATTTCAACAGCCATTTGTCCAACTTCATAACCGTGATCATAATATTTAAAACCAACCGTTGCGAACGCTCCTTTCTCAACCGTATCCCGATCTGCTGAGAGGAAGGGGATGTCGTTTTCATTTGCGATTTCGATAATCGCATCAGCGCCTGTTACGACATTATTATCAAGTGTAATATAAATCGCATCAACACGTCCTACCAGCGATTCTGCAGCTTGCTGCACTTCAGAAGTGTTGGCAATCGGAGCTTTTACCAATTCAATGTTATGGGATTTTAATGCTTCCTCCGCGTATTTTGCCATCACAACCGCATTTGATTCGCCTTCGTTAATGACAAGGCCGACTTTCTTCACGTTTGGCAGTTCTTTCGCGATAAAATCCATCGTTTGCTTAATCGCATCCGGATTCGTATCCGCAGCGCCAGTTATGTTGCCTCCCGGTGCTTGCAACTGCTTCACGATTCCCGCGTCGATCGGATCCGTTACTGCCGCAAACAAAACCGGAATTTCAGTAACATCTTCAGCAAGACTTAACGCTGACGGCGTCGCGATACCAAGTGCAAGATCGCTATTGCCTGATGCGATTTTCTGAGAAATTGTCTTGATGTTCGTCATATCGTTTTGCGCATTATTAAAATCAATTTTGAGGTTTTTCCCTTCTTCAAATCCAGCATCCTTCAAAGCGGCAATAAAACCATCGTAAGTGGCATCCAGAGAAGGGTGCTCCACGATTTGTGATACGGAAATCGTGTAAGTCTTTTCCGACTCGCTGCCTGCACCTGCTGTATTTCCTTCATTCGTTATACCCGTATTATCTTTGCTTGCGCCGCATGCGGCAGATACAAGCATCACCGATGCGATTGCAATACCTATCCAAAACTTTCTATTCATCATTCCAAACCCCTCTCAAGTTGTCCCTCGTCTCATTTTCAGCTCGCATAGGCTTAATCGGACACAGCAAAAACTCATCACTTTCCCACGGTAAAATATGTGACTTAACTAAGTTGTTGGTTCACCCACCGAGCATGGACGAGCATTATTCACTATTTCTTAATTCTAATGGCGCTTAACGCATACAGTCAATCCTAAGTTGTCTGTAAAAAAAGTATGAAGTACTTTTGCCTGCATTCATGCAAAAAAGCTCTCACCAAGTGAGAGCTTTTTCATTCTTAGCGGCTAAGCCGCTTTGAATTATTTTTGGATAGATGCTACTGCGCCAGCGCCTACTGTACGGCCGCCTTCACGGATGGAGAAACGAGTTCCCTCTTCAACCGCGATCGGAGCGATAAGCTCAACCGTTACAGTGATGTTGTCGCCAGGCATAACCATTTCAGTGCCTTCTGGCAGGTTGATGATACCTGTTACGTCAGTTGTACGGAAGTAGAACTGTGGACGGTAGCCTGTGAAGAAAGGCTTGTGACGGCCACCCTCTTCTTTAGTAAGAACGTAGATTTGTGCAGTGAAGTTTGTATGCGGCTTAACCGAACCCGGTTTAGCCAAAACTTGTCCACGCTCGATGTTGCTGCGATCTACACCACGAAGCAATGCGCCTACGTTGTCGCCAGCTTGTGCGGAGTCAAGCAATTTACGGAACATTTCAACGCCAGTTACAACGGATTTACGGGATTCTTCAGCAAGACCGATAATTTCGACCTCATCGCCTACTTTGATAACGCCACGCTCTACGCGACCTGTAGCAACTGTACCACGGCCAGTGATTGTGAATACGTCCTCGACAGGCATAAGGAAAGGCTTAGCTGTGTCGCGCTCAGGAGTTGGGATGTAAGTATCAACTTGCTCGAAGAGCTCGATGATTTTATCAGCCCAAGGACCTTCTGGGTTTGCAAGAGCTTCACGAGCTGCACCGCGAATGATCGGAGTGTCGTCGCCTGGGAACTCATACTCAGAAAGAAGGTCGCGAACTTCCATTTCTACCAATTCAAGAAGCTCTTCGTCTTCAACCATGTCGCATTTGTTCAAGAATACAACGATGTAAGGAACGCCTACTTGTTTGGAGAGCAGGATGTGCTCACGAGTTTGTGGCATTGGGCCGTCAGTAGCGGATACTACAAGAATAGCTCCGTCCATTTGAGCAGCACCAGTAATCATGTTTTTAACATAGTCGGCGTGACCAGGGCAATCAACGTGAGCGTAGTGACGAGCAGGCGTCTCATACTCAACGTGAGCTGTCGAGATTGTGATACCGCGCTCGCGCTCTTCTGGAGCTTTATCGATTTGGTCAAATGCGATTGCTGCACCGCCGTATTTTTTGGAAAGTACAGTTGTGATCGCAGCTGTCAAAGTCGTTTTACCATGGTCGACGTGACCGATTGTACCGATATTAACGTGCGGTTTGTTACGTTCAAATTTAGCCTTAGCCATTGAACTTGAGCCTCCTCAATATATCTTAGTTTTTTATGTGTGGGCCGGCAGCTGGTCTGCAAGCAAACTTAGTTGACGGCCGTAAAGCTTTTTATTCGAACAAAAGCGATTATTCGCCTTTGTGCTTAGAAATGATCTCTTCAGAGATCGATTTCGGAACTTCTTCATAGTGAGAAAGCTCCATCGAGAATACGCCGCGTCCTTGTGTACCGGAACGAAGAGTTGTGGAATAACCAAACATCTCGGAGAGAGGTACCTTAGCACGGATAATTTGCGCACCTGCGCGAGTATCCATACCTTCGATACGACCACGACGGGAGTTCAACATCCCCATAACGTCGCCCATGTACTCTTCAGGAACAGTAACTTCAACCTTCATGATTGGCTCGAGCAAAACTGGCTTACACTTTTCTTTAGCAGCTTTAAGCGCCATCGAACCAGCGATCTTAAACGCCATCTCCGAGGAGTCGACATCATGGTACGATCCGTCAACAACAACAGCTTTGACATCAACGAGCGGGAAGCCGGCTACAACACCATTCTTCATCGACTCTTCAATACCAGCCTGGATAGGAGCGATAAATTCACGAGGAATTGAACCGCCGACTGTTTTGTTTTCGAATATAAAGCCTGTACCTGGCTCAAGTGGAGTAAACTCAACCCAACAATGACCGAATTGACCTTTACCGCCGGACTGACGTACGAATTTACCTTCAACCTTCGCAGCTTGACGGAACGTCTCACGGTAAGCAACTTGCGGCTTACCAACGTTTGTCTCAACTTTGAATTCACGGAACATACGGTCAACGAGAATTTCAAGGTGAAGCTCACCCATACCAGAAATAATCGTTTGGTTTGTTTCTTCATCCGTATGCGCGCGGAAAGTAGGATCTTCCTCAGCAAGCTTGGAAATCGCAATTCCGAGTTTATCTTGGTCTGCTTTCGTTTTTGGTTCGATCGCAACCGAGATAACCGGCTCTGGGAAGTTCATTGATTCAAGAATAATCGTGTTCTTCTCATCGCAAAGAGTGTCGCCTGTTGTTGTATCTTTAAGACCAACAGCTGCGGCGATATCTCCGGAGTAAACCTCCGAGATCTCTTGACGGCTGTTCGCGTGCATCTGTAGTATCCGTCCAATACGCTCACGTTTGCCCTTAGTTGAATTAAGAACATACGAACCGGATTTTAGAACACCTGAATATACACGGAAGAACGTTAATCTGCCAACGTAAGGATCCGTCATGATTTTGAAAGCCAAAGCCGCAAACGGCTCTGTATCGGATGATGGTCGCGAACCTTCTTCACCGTCTTCGAGCGTACCTTTGATAGCTGGTACATCGAGTGGGGATGGAAGATAGTCTACTACAGCATCCAACATCAATTGAACACCTTTATTACGGTATGAGGAGCCAACGATAACTGGGAAGATTTTAACTTCACAGACACCCTTACGGAGTGCTGCTTTGATTTCTGGAATTGTGATTTCTTCACCTTCCAAATATTTCATCGTTAATTCTTCATCCAATTCCGCAACCTTCTCAATCAATTCCGTACGAAGTTCTTCGACTTGGTCGGCGTACTCCGAAGGAATTTCGATTTTCTCAGGGTCTTTTCCGAGATCATCTTTGTACGTATAAGCTACGCGTTCAACAATATCGATTACGCCTATGAAATCACTCTCAGCGCCAATCGGAATCTGGATCGCAACAGCATTGGCTTGCAGACGCTCACGCATGTCTTTGATAACATTTAGGAAGTCTGCACCAATGATGTCCATCTTATTGACGTAAGCGATCCGTGGAACGCTATAACGGTCAGCCTGACGCCATACGGTTTCAGACTGCGGCTCAACGCCTTCTTTAGCACTGAAAACCCCAACGGCCCCGTCCAATACGCGCAGGGAACGCTCAACTTCAACTGTGAAGTCAACGTGTCCCGGGGTGTCGATAATATTAATGCGGTGTCCATTCCATTGAGCGGTGGTCGCGGCAGACGTAATCGTAATACCGCGCTCTTGTTCTTGTTCCATCCAGTCCATCGTAGCTGCACCTTCGTGCACCTCTCCGATTTTGTGGGTACGGCCAGTGAAGAACAAGATCCGTTCAGTAGTTGTAGTTTTACCAGCATCAATATGCGCCATAATCCCGATGTTACGCGTATTTTTCAAGGAGAACTCTCTTGACATAAAATTGTCTCCTCTCGAATGTGAAGATTCTACCAGCGGTAGTGAGCAAACGCTTTGTTTGCTTCAGCCATTTTGTGAGTATCTTCGCGCTTCTTAACAGCTGCGCCAGTGTTATTGGAAGCATCTGTGATTTCAGCAGCTAAACGCTCTTCCATCGTTTTCTCACCGCGGTTACGTGAGTAGTTCACGAGCCAGCGGAGACCAAGTGCCGTACGGCGCTCTGGTTTAACTTCGATAGGCACTTGATAGTTAGCACCGCCGACACGGCGAGCTTTAACCTCAAGTACTGGCATAATATTTTTCAAAGCTGCTTCGAACACTTCCATCGGATCTTTACCCGTGCGTTCTTGAATCAGTTTGAAAGCATCATACAACAGCGTTTGAGCAACACCTCTTTTACCGTCAAGCATAATGCGGTTAATAAGACGTGTCACCAGCTTGCTGTTATATAGCGGATCTGGAAGCACATCGCGCTTCGTTACAGGACCTTTGCGTGGCATGAGAAAGTCCCCCTTTCTTCTAATAGTCGCTTATTCTAGCATTGCGATAACCTTATAGGGTTATACTTACGATTTTTTAACTTTTGGACGCTTCGTTCCATATTTCGAACGGGATTGGTTCCGGTTGTTAACGCCTGCTGTATCAAGTGCGCCGCGAACGATATGATAACGAACCCCTGGAAGGTCTTTTACCCGTCCGCCGCGAATCAATACTACGCTGTGCTCTTGCAGGTTATGTCCGATACCCGGGATGTACGCTGTAACCTCTACGCGGTTAGTTAGACGTACACGCGCATATTTACGAAGCGCGGAGTTCGGTTTCTTAGGAGTCATTGTACCTACACGAGTGCACACACCGCGTTTTTGAGGAGCGCTGATGTTTGTAGCTTCACGTTTCAGAGCGTTGAAACCTTTTTGCAATGCTGGCGATTTCGATTTAACCACTTTCGCTTCACGTCCTTTACGGACCAGCTGGTTAATTGTTGGCATGTTGCCACCCCCTTCCCTTATATGAATGTCTTTTAACTTGGTAGACATTTTACCTAAAATTAAGCCCACAGATCCAGGCGGTTCATAAAAGAACAAACAAAAGTTCTCGCCAGTCAATCATCCTAAAATAATCAACTAACAAAAACGGTTATTGCGTTATTCTTCTTCAGGTACAAGTGCTGCCATTGCGGCACCGACATTGATTCCGCAGGTTTCCCCAAGGTCATCCATTGTGTCGATCCATTTGTATGGAACTCCCGTCCGCTCGCATAGATGAACAATCTTCTCTTTCATCTGCGGATCTGCATCTCGTGCAACGTAGACTTCGATAGCTCTATTGTGCTCGAGCATCTTCATCGTCTGTTTTGCGCCGACTTTGAATTGCATGAAATCACCTTCAATTCTTTCTTAAAGCGATCACACAACTAGGCACACTTCGATATATTATCACCTATGCCGTGCTCGTGTCAAGAAACTTTAAAGATATTCATTTGCAAATGTTTGGTTAAGGACAAGCAGCTCTGTAACATGCGAAAGAGCGGGCACTAGCCGCTTCTGGAAGAAGCGATTAATGTTTCGCTCTTTCGATGTAAACTCGTATCGGCTTAAAGCAAGGTCAGGCCGCTAAGCGGTCTATTCGATCGCTACAGCTTCCGTTTCAGTCTCAAGATCTGCCAATTCGACAACGCCATCCTCAATGCCGGCAAAACGAATGTTCCGGTAACGCGGCATACCCGTTCCTGCTGGAATCAGCTTACCGATAATAACATTTTCCTTGAGTCCAAGCAACTGGTCAACTTTGCCTTTAATAGCCGCATCGGTCAATACGCGAGTTGTTTCTTGGAAAGATGCCGCAGATAAGAACGAATCCGTCTCAAGGGAAGCTTTCGTAATACCAAGCAATACCGGTTTGGCCACGGCTGGCTCCAAGTCTGCAAAAATCGCAGTGCGGTTTTGCGATTCATATTCATGAATGTCGACAAACGCGCCTGGGAGCAATGTAGTACCGCCCGCGTCTACGATCCGGATCTTCCGGAGCATTTGTTTAATCATGACTTCAACGTGCTTGTCATTGATTTCTACCCCTTGGTTCCGGTAAACGCGCTGTACTTCTTGCAAGATATAGTTTTGAACACCGCGGATACCTTTGATACGCAGCATATCTTTAGGGTCAATCGAACCATCAGTCAGCTCATCGCCGGCCTCGATTTGTTGGCCTTCCGTAACGCGAATACGCGAACCGTAAGTTACGGCATATACTTTCGATTCCGCTTCACCTTGAACTTCGATCTCACGACGATCTTTCGCTTCGCGAATTTCTTTGATTACACCATCAAGCTCGGAAATAATCGCTTGACCTTTCGGATTACGCGCCTCGAACAACTCTTGAATACGCGGCAAACCTTGCGTGATATCATCGCCGGCAACGCCGCCCGTATGGAACGTACGCATTGTCAGCTGTGTTCCCGGCTCACCGATCGATTGCGCTGCGATAATACCTACCGCCTCACCAATCTCAACATGTTTACCTGTCGCCAGGTTACGACCGTAACAAATTTTACATACGCCATGACGTGCACGGCAGCTGAGAACAGAACGAATTTGCAGCTTCTCAACGCCTGCATCAATGATCGCATCCGCTTTGTTTGAATCGATCAATTCGCTGCGGTTCACGATAATTTCGCCTGTTTTCGGATGACGAACCGTTTCAAATGCGTAGCGCCCTTCAATACGGTCGTAAAGATCCTCAATAACCTCTTTACCGTCTTGAATTTTGCTTACAGAGAAGCCTTTGTCCGTGCCGCAATCGTCTTCGCGAACGATTACGTCCTGTGCTACGTCGACAAGACGACGTGTCAAGTAACCCGAGTCAGCTGTACGAAGCGCTGTATCTGCCAAGCCTTTCCGCGCACCATGCGTCGATATAAAGTACTCGAGTACTGTAAGACCTTCACGGAAGTTCGATTTGATAGGCAATTCGATAATACGACCGGATGGATTGGCCATCAGACCACGCATACCGCCAAGCTGTGTAATTTGAGATTTGTTACCCCGTGCTTTAGAATCCACCATGAGCATGATGTTGTTATAACGATCCATCGATTTCATAAGAACATCGGTGATTTCGTCTTTACATCTGCTCCATATGCCAATGATCCGGTCATAGCGCTCTTCGTTCGTAATCAAACCTCGGCGGTATTGATTCATAACGGTGGCAACCTTCTCTTCGGATTTTTGAATAATTTCATCTTTCTCTTTCGGGATGATAACGTCAGCTACGCCGATCGTAATACCAGCCTTAGTGGAGTAAGTGAAACCAAGCTGCTTAATCCGGTCAAGAAGCATCGCAGTAAGCGTCGTGTGGTATTGACGGAAGCACTCCGCAATAACTAGTGCGAGATAGTCCTTGCCTACCGCCCCCGGCGTATCGATAGCTTCCATAAATTTCGGCAGATCGGCGCCTTTTTCGTACACAAAATATTTATCTGGCGTACCTTGCAGTAGATTCGTCTTCGTCGCTTCGTTAATGTAAGGGAAATCTTCAGGGAAAATTTCATTGAAGATTACTTTACCTACTGTAGTGACAAGTAACGAGTTTTGCTGCTGCTCGGTGAAATTCGTTTTCTTAAGAACGCGAACCGGAATAAAAATTCTCGCATGCAAGGAAACAATACCGCGCTGATAAGCAGAGATCGCTTCGTTAATGGTACCAAATACAGAACCGCTGCCTTTTGCTTCTTTGTTATCCATTGTCAAGTAGAAACTTCCGAGTACCATATCCTGTGAAGGAGTTACAACCGGCTTACCGTCTTTCGGGTTCAAAATGTTACCTGATGCAAGCATAAGCAAACGGGCCTCCGCTTGTGCTTCAGCTGATAACGGAACGTGAACGGCCATTTGGTCACCGTCGAAGTCAGCGTTGTACGCTGTACATACGAGCGGGTGAAGCTTAATGGCGCGACCCTCGACTAAAATCGGTTCAAATGCTTGAATACCTAGTCTGTGAAGGGTCGGGGCACGGTTAAGCAATACCGGATGTTCCTTGATGACTTCCTCAAGAACGTCCCATACCTCAGGGCTTACGCGCTCTACCTTACGTTTCGCACTCTTAATGTTATGCGCCAAACCTTTATTTACAAGCTCTTTCATAACGAATGGCTTAAACAATTCAAGTGCCATTTCCTTCGGCAGGCCGCACTGGAACATTTTCAGGTTTGGACCTACGACGATAACCGAACGACCGGAATAGTCAACCCGTTTACCGAGCAAATTCTGACGGAAACGTCCTTGTTTACCCTTAAGCATATGGCTGAGGGATTTGAGTGGACGATTACCAGGACCCGTAACTGGACGTCCGCGACGACCGTTATCGATCAATGCATCGACAGCTTCCTGCAGCATCCTTTTCTCATTCTGAACGATAATATCAGGTGCGCCCAAATCAAGCAAACGCTTCAGACGATTATTACGGTTAATAACACGACGGTAGAGGTCGTTAAGGTCAGACGTCGCGAAACGACCGCCGTCCAGCTGTACCATCGGGCGAAGCTCCGGCGGTATAACCGGAAGCACATCCAGAATCATCCATTCCGGTTCGTTACCGGAATTGCGGAATGCTTCTACAACTTCAAGACGCTTGATCGCACGGTTACGGCGTTGGCCTTGAGCTGTGCGCAGCTCTTCTCTCAATTGCTCCAATTCTTTGTCTACATCGATATCTTGCAAAAGCTTCTTAACCGCCTCGGCGCCCATACCGGCATGGAAACCATACCCGTACTTCTCCCGGTAGCTGCGATATTCTTTCTCGGACAGAAGCTGTTTTTTCTCAAGCGGCGTATCACCTGGATCCGTTACGACATAGGATGCAAAATAGATGATCTCCTCAAGCGAACGAGGAGACATATCAAGAGCAAGACCCATGCGGCTTGGGATTCCTTTAAAGTACCAAATATGAGAAACAGGAGCCGCTAGCTCGATATGCCCCATACGCTCACGACGAACCTTCGCGCGAGTTACTTCAACGCCGCAGCGGTCACAAACAACACCTTTATAGCGTACGCGTTTGTATTTGCCGCAATGACATTCCCAGTCTTTTGTAGGTCCAAAAATTTTCTCGCAGAAGAGTCCTTCCTTCTCCGGCTTTAAGGTCCTGTAGTTGATTGTCTCCGGTTTTTTAACTTCTCCGCGGGACCACGAGCGAATTTTATCCGGCGAAGCCAGACCGATTTTCATATACTCGAAGTTGTTCACGTCCAACAAGGAGCAACCCTCCTCCGTCATGTATGACTGTATCTTTCTAGCAGCTGAATTCCGTCAAGGGCGCGTGACCATAAGACAGAATTCAGCGACTAGTTTATTCAGCAGCGCCTGCTTCGGCACCTTCTAAATTAAGGTTTAGCTTATCGCCAGTAGCCTCGTCTTCATCGTCCATTTCTTTCATTTCGATCTCTTCTTCATTCTCAGACAGAATCTTAACATCCATACCTAAGCTTTGAAGCTCTTTGATCAAAACTTTGAAAGATTCTGGAACGCCTGGTTCTGGAACGTTCTCGCCTTTAACGATCGATTCGTACGTTTTCACGCGGCCAACCACGTCATCGGACTTCACGGTCAGAATCTCTTGCAGCGTGTATGCGGCACCGTATGCTTCAAGCGCCCATACCTCCATCTCCCCGAAACGCTGTCCGCCGAACTGCGCTTTACCACCGAGCGGCTGCTGGGTAACGAGCGAGTAAGGACCAGTAGAACGGGCATGGATTTTATCGTCGACCATGTGTGCCAGCTTGATCATATACATGACCCCAACCGTAACCTCACGCTCGAAATTTTCTCCTGTCCGACCGTCATACAGGACAGTTTTACCGTTACGCTGCATACCAGCTTCTTCCATTGTATCAAAAACGTCATTCTCACGTGCGCCGTCGAATACCGGCGTTGCCGCGTGAATGCCAAGATGCTTGCAAGCCATACCCAAGTGAACCTCAAGCGCTTGACCGATGTTCATCCGCGATGGAACGCCGAGCGGGTTAAGAACAACCTCTACAGGTGTGCCGTCTGGCAGGAATGGCATATCCTCTTCAGGCATGATACGAGCGATTACCCCTTTGTTACCATGGCGTCCGGCCATTTTGTCGCCCTCGGAAATTTTCCGTTTCTGAGCAATATAAGCACGTACCAATTGGTTAACGCCAGGCGGCAATTCATCGCCGTTCTCACGGGTAAACACTTTCACGTCTACTACAATACCGTCGGTACCATGCGGTACTCGAAGCGATGTATCGCGAACCTCACGAGCTTTCTCACCGAAGATCGCATGCAGTAATCTTTCTTCCGCTGTAAGCTCCGTAACACCCTTAGGCGTAACTTTACCTACGAGGATATCGCCAGCGCCAATTTCCGCACCGACACGAATGATCCCGCGCTCATCCAAGTTGCGAAGAGCCTCTTCCCCGACGTTCGGAATGTCACGTGTAATTTCTTCAGGTCCAAGCTTCGTATCACGAGCTTCAGACTCATATTCTTCAATGTGAATAGATGTATAGACATCTTCCTTCACAAGCTTCTCACTAAGCAAAATGGCGTCCTCGTAGTTGTAACCTTCCCACGTCATGAAAGCAACGACAACGTTGCGCCCAAGAGCCAATTCACCCTTTTCCGTAGAAGGACCGTCAGCGAGAATATCGCCTTTCTTGATAACATCGCCTTTGCGAACAAGCGGACGCTGGTTGATGCATGTTCCTTGGTTAGAACGCATAAACTTGTGCAGCTTATGTTTAACCAAGTCACCCGTTACCGGCTTGCCGTCAATTTGCTCTACACGGCGAAGCCAGATTTCATTCGCGGAAGAACGCTCGATGATCCCATCGTATTTCGCGACGACACAAACACCGGAGTCTTTCGCAGCCTTGTGCTCCATGCCGGTTCCAACAAGCGGAGATCTCGGAATAAGAAGCGGAACGGCTTGACGCTGCATGTTCGATCCCATGAGGGCACGGTTGGAGTCATCGTTTTCCAGGAATGGAATTAACGCTGTAGCAACCGATACAACCTGTTTAGGCGATACATCCATGTAGTCAACGCGCTCGCTCGGCATCGTCAAGATATTATCGGCTTGTTTATTGTAACGAACAATCGTATTCGCTTCTGTGAATGTATTATCAGGATTCAGCTTCGCATTCGCTTGCGCGATAACGTAGTTATCCTCTTCATCGGCTGTCAAATAAGCGATTTGTGCAGTAACGACGCCCGTCTTCGGATCTACCCAACGATACGGCGCTTCAATAAAGCCGTATTCGTTAATACGCGCGAATGAAGACAAGGAGTTGATCAAACCGATGTTCGGTCCCTCTGGCGTCTCGATCGGGCACATCCGCCCATAGTGGGAGGGATGGACGTCTCGAACTTCAAAGCCTGCGCGTTCCCTAGTCAAACCGCCGGGTCCGAGTGCGGATAAACGACGCTTATGCGTCAGCTCAGCAAGCGGATTCGTCTGGTCCATGAACTGGGAGAGTTGTGAGGAGCCGAAAAACTCTTTAATCGATGCTATGACCGGACGAATGTTAATTAACGCCTGCGGCGTAATCGCATTCGCGTCCTGAATGGACATTCTCTCGCGCACAACGCGCTCCATACGAGACAAACCGATACGGAATTGGTTTTGAAGCAGCTCGCCTACCGAACGCAGACGGCGGTTACCCAGATGATCGATATCATCCGTGCTGCCTACGCCATGAAGCAGGTTAATAAAGTAGTTAATGGAAGAAATAATGTCCGCAGGCGTTATATGCTTTACGGATTTGTCAATTACTCCATTTGCAATGACTTTAATAACCTTACTCTCATCATAAGGCGAGAATACGCTAATCGTTTGTAGTGGAATACTATCAGCATCCAGGACGCCGTTAGCAACATGATACGTTTTGAAGCCTACATCCTTCTCAAGCTTCTCAAGAATTTCATCAAGCAATCGGCGATCAATCATCTGACCGGTTTCTGCGATAATTTCACCTGTTGTCGGGTCAATTAAGTTTTCCGCAAGCCGTTGATTGAACAAACGATTCTTAATGTGCAGCTTCTTGTTTATTTTGTAACGGCCAACGTTGGCCAAGTCATATCGTTTCGGATCAAAGAAGCGTGCTACCAGCAAGCTCTTCGCATTATCCAGAGTCGGAGGCTCACCCGGACGAAGACGCTCATAAATTTCGATCAGCGCTTTCTCGGTCGAATCCGTATTGTCCTTATCTAGCGTATTGCGAATGTACTCATCGTGGCCAAGCAGCTCTAGGATTTCTGCGTCTGTACCGAAACCAAGCGAACGCAAAAGCACCGTTACCGGTATTTTCCGGGTCCGGTCAATACGAACGTAAATAATATCTTTGGCATCTGTTTCAAGCTCCAGCCAAGCGCCGCGGTTAGGTATAACCGTTGCTGTGTAATTCTTCTTCCCGTTCTTATCGACCTTCGTGCTGAAGTACACACTTGGGGATCGAACCAATTGGCTGACTATGACACGCTCGGCCCCGTTAATGATAAACGTGCCCGTTTCTGTCATAAGCGGGAAATCACCCATGAAAACTTCTTGTTCCTTTACCTCGCCGGTCTCCTTGTTAAAAAGTCGCACCTTAACTCGTAAAGGAGCTGCATACGTCACGTCGCGCTCTTTTGATTCATCGACCGAGTACTTCGGTTCGCCCAAGCTATAGTCGATAAACTCAAGCGATAGATTGCCCGTAAAGTCCGAAATCGGAGAAATGTCTTGGAACAACTCAATCAAGTCGCTTTCCAAAAACTTCTCATACGATTTTTGTTGGATTTCAATCAGGTTCGGGACTTCCAGCACCTCGTTGATCCTGGCGTAGCTTCTGCGCGCGCGCCGACCATACTGAACAAGTTGTCCTGCCAACTTAACCTCACCCCTCATGTCTGTATCACAGCATCGATACTTACTGCGTCACCATAGTCGGAACCAGCCGCCTATATAGTCAAATAAAGAAAAGCCCTTATCGAATAGTTCGAAAAAAGAGCATGTTCCGGCAGTTAACCGATCGCAGCGCGGACGCGATAGTCTCATATCATGTAATTTTGCCCAAAACGTAAACATTATACGTCAAATGTATTATTTTTATGCATTCCGCGCTCAAAAATCACACTTGACATTTTAGTTAACTAAAGAGATTGAGCCCAATTTAATGCTGACATTTAATAATATTACCATATTCAAAAAGTCAAGTCAATAAATTTCGGAAGATTTTCAAAGAAATTTTCAAAATATCTTTTGTTTCATATTCTAATCTTTTACAGCTCTGAAAATCCGATAGCCTTTGTCCTTCGTTACTTCTTCTACTTCTCCAAACAACGCTTTCAGCTTTGCTTCAGCGGAAGGCGCTCCTTGCTTCTTCTGGATGACGACCCACATGCTGCCTCCACGCTCCAGCAATTGATAGCCCTCCTCAAAAATCTGATGGACTACCGATTTGCCTGCGCGGATCGGCGGATTCGTAATGATCGTATTAAACCTCATAGACTTAACTGCTTCGTAGACATCGCTCTGAAAAACAGTCACGTTCGAAATCCCGTTTAACTCAGCATTCTCTCGCGACAGTTCTACTGCCCGCTCGTTAATATCGATCATCGTAACTTTCCCTTGCGGAGCGAGCTTAGCGGCCGTCAGTCCTATAGGGCCATAACCGCAGCCGACATCTAACACGTTAGCATATGCTTCAAGTTCTAATGCGTCTATTAAAACCCGACTTCCATAATCGACACCAGACTTTGAAAAAACGCCGGCATCTGTCACAAATCGAAAAGAAATTCCTCGCAGAGATACTTCATGAACGTGACGATTATGCTTCACGTCCGGGCTCTGGGAGTAATAATGATTCGACATAATCCATCCCTCCCGCCGTCGCTTATCGTTGAACATACAACGAACCCCTTGAAACCTGACGTTTCAAGGGGCTCGTCAGCCGATTCACAACTCTTTCTCATGAATGACTGTATTCTATTGACGCAATATTACTTAACTTCTACGGAAGCGCCAGCTTCAGTAAGTTTAGCTGCAACTGCTTCAGCTTCTTCTTTAGCCACTTTTTCTTTGATTGCTTTAGGAGCGCTGTCAACCAAGTCTTTCGCTTCTTTCAGGCCAAGACCTGTAATTTCGCGAACAACTTTGATTACGTTGATTTTGGAAGCGCCAGGGCTGTTAAGGATTACGTCGAATTCGGATTGCTCAGCTTCAACAGCTACTGCAGCGCCGCCTGCTGCAACTGGAGCTGCAGCTGTTACGCCAAATTCTTCTTCGATTGCTTTTACAAGGTCGTTCAGTTCAAGAACGGTCATAACTTTAATGGCTTCTAAGATTTGCTCTTTAGACATGGTTATACCTCCGAAAGTTGGGTTTATTTTTTTTGGTTTGTTTATATGGCTGGCCTGAGCCAAACCGTTACAACACATGGTTGTTGATTATTAAGCTTCTTGTTTCTCGCCGACTGCTTTAACCGCAAGCGCGAAGTTGCGCATTGGAGCTTGCAATACGCTGAGGAGCATAGAGAGTAAACCATCGCGGGATGGAAGCTCCGCAAGTGCTTTAACTTCTTCCATGCTAACGACTTTACCTTCAACAATACCGCCTTTAAGTTTCAAGGCGTCATTCTTCTTTGCAAAATCGTTCAAAATTTTTGCTGGAGCAATAGCATCGTCTTTGCTGAATGCAATAGCTGTAGGACCTGTCAGAATGTTATTCAATTCAACATAATCCGTACCTTCCGTTGCACGGCGAACGAGCGAGTTTTTCAAAACTTGAAAATCAATTCCTGCTTCACGAAGTTGTTTCCGAAGTTCAGTTACTTGCGCAACGTTCAATCCACGATAGTCAGCAACTACTGTGCTGGAGCTCTCAGCGATTTTAGCAGCGATTACTTGAACCGCCTCTTGTTTCTCTTGGATGATATTTGCGTTAGCCAAACTGTACACCTCCCGTAATAGTATACATTCCGTTAATACGACGGGCTTTCCACGCCTCGATGCATGAGAAAGGCCTTCGCAGACACTGCGAAGGCCATGATGTCGTTATCGCGCATCAATCCCAAAGGATCGAATGTTGCTTACAAACGTTTTATCATAACACCTCGGTAGGAAATTAAGCCTAAAGGCACCTACTGTCTACGGTATGCGTATTCGAATGTCAGTTCCGTTTCTATTAGCGATAGTTCGCTGTCGATACACGCGCGCCAGGGCCCATTGTCGAAGAAACGGCGATGTTTTTCAGGTAAATCCCTTTAGCTGCAGCCGGTTTCGCACGGTTCAGCGCGTCTACCAAAGCTTTGAGGTTCTCGTTCAGCTTCTCAGCATCGAACGATACTTTTCCGATTGGAGCGTGGATTTGACCTGCTTTATCAAGACGGTATTCAATCTTACCGGCTTTGATTTCTTGAACGGCTTTAGTAACATCGAATGTTACTGTACCAGCTTTCGGGTTAGGCATCAAGCCTTTACCACCGAGAATACGTCCAAGTTTACCAACTTCAGCCATCATGTCCGGCGTTGCTACGCAAACGTCGAATTCGAACCAGCCTTGTTGGATTTTGTTGATCATGTCTGCATCGCCAACGAAGTCAGCGCCAGCAGCTTCCGCTTCTTTCACTTTTTCGCCTTTTGCGAAAACGAGAACGCGTTTAGTTTTACCAGTACCGTGCGGCAGTACCACTACGCCACGAACCGCTTGGTCTTGTTTACGAGGGTCTACACCCAAACGAACTGCTACTTCAACAGATTCGTCGAATTTAGCTGTCGCAGCCTTCTTAACAAGCTCGATCGCTTCCAAAGGCTCGTATGTTGCTTCGCTGTCAATCAGCTTAGCAGCTTCTACATATTTCTTGCCGTGTTTAGCCATTGTATAATCCTCCTTATGTGGTTGTAGCGGAAAATCCTCCTAGGAATGATCCTCCCACTTGCAAAGTCGAAACTTTGCAAATCGAACCGCCTTTCGGCAGGCTCTATTCGTTCGCCCCGGTGGGCGAAGCGACATTAGTCAACAATAGTTACGCCCATGCTGCGAGCAGTACCTTCTACCATACGCATTGCCGCTTCTACAGAAGCTGCGTTTAGATCGGGCATTTTTTGCTCAGCGATTTCGCGAACTTTGTCACGTTTTACAGTAGCGACCTTCTTCTTGTTCGGTTCGCCTGAACCTTTTTCGATTCCAGCTGCGACGCGAAGCAATACTGCTGCCGGCGGCGTTTTTGTTTCGAATGTGAAGGAACGGTCTTCAAAGACTGTAATAACAACTGGAATAATCAAGCCTGCTTGATCTGCGGTACGAGCGTTAAACTCTTTACAAAACGCCATGATGTTAACGCCTGCTTGACCTAGTGCTGGACCGATTGGCGGCGCTGGGTTTGCTTTACCTGCAGGAACTTGCAATTTGACCATTTTAATGACCTTTTTTGCCATGCCTGACACACCTCCTTACTCATTAATCCACGCGTAAACAGCATATACAGCCATTAGGCGTATTGCTATTCAGCGAAAAAGCTTTCACCGGAACGATCCGATGAATCTGGAAACCGGAAATTATATCTTTTCCACTTGAGTATAATCCAGCTCAAGCGGGGTCTCCCTGCCAAACATGTTCACATGAACCTTGAGCTTCGCTTTTTCCAGCAAAATTTCTTCTACTGTTCCAACGAAATCAGCAAAAGGACCTACTTTGACGCGAACGGTTTCCTTCAAGTCGAACTCAATCTTCGGCTTCGGCTCTTCCATGCCCATGTGCTTCAAGATCTGTTCGACCTCGTCAGGCAATAAAGGAGTCGGCTTTGAACCGGATCCAGTTGATCCTACAAACCCTGTCACGCCAGGCGTATTACGAACAACGTACCAAGAATCGTCGGTTTGAACCATTTCCACAAGAACATAGCCGGGGTAGACCTTGCGCTGGACAGTCTTCTTCTTACCGTCCTTCTCTACCACTTCATCTTCCATAGGAACAAGCACACGGAAAATTTTGTCTTCCATGCCCATCGATTCAACGCGACGCTCCAAATTGGCTTTCACCTTGTTCTCATAGCCGGAGTAAGTATGCACGACGTACCATCTTTTTTCCATCATAAATCCACCTTTGGTCCCTTCTTAAACAATGAGTTCAACCAGAGACGAGATTCCGATGTCAAGAAGCCAAAAGTAAATCGTCACAAACGTGATCGTAAGCAAAACCACGATCGAATAGCTTGTCAACTCTTTACGGCTTGGCCAGCGAACCTTCTTCAGTTCTGCCCAGCTGTCGGCAAAAAAACTAAACGTTGTACCAAAGCCTTGCTTCAGTTTAGCCAAAAATGCCACGGTCACACCTCCAGTTGACTATCTCGTCTCGCGATGAGGAGTCTGCTCGTTACAGAACTTGCAAAACTTCTTCAACTCGATGCGGTCGGGGTGATTGCGCTTGTTCTTGGTGCTCGCATAGTTTCTCTGTTTGCAGTTTGTGCATGCCAACGTGATAATAACCCGCATTGAATTACACCTCCCGAACTGCTACAAAATACGAATCATGAAACTCTATATGAAAGAGCATTGATTCAGACGCCAAAACGAAAAAAAACCTCGATTTCAGGCCTACCTAAACACTTTATCATAGTGTATTTTTGATGTCAATGTAAAAGATAGTGTATAGCCTGCAAATAATTGGCAGCAAATGCGACATCGGACTCGTTTCTATCAGTATAGTCTGCTTGCGCCCTTTTAAAACACAAAAGGACTGCATATTCCATCTTGAAACGGCCAGATGAAATACAGCCCTTCGCTACGTTGATTTCTGTATGGTTGCGGTTAACCGCTAATGTCTCTGACTTCCAAATAACGTTCCAGCTTGCGCTTCACGCGCTGCAGAGCATTATCAATTGATTTCACATGTCTGTCCAGATCTACGGCAATTTCCTGATATGATCTTCCGTCCAGGTAGAGCATGAGCACCTTGCGTTCAAGGTCGCTCAAGATTTCGGACATCTTATCTTCTAATCCTACAAACTCTTCTTGATTAATAATAAGCTCCTCAGGATCGGAAACCCGCGTGCCGCATATAACATCCAGCAGCGTGCGATCCGAATCTTCATCATAGATGGGCTTATCGAGCGATACGTAGGAATTAAGCGGAATGTGCTTTTGACGCGTGGCTGTTTTGATGGCGGTAATAATTTGCCTCGTTATGCACAATTCGGCGAAGGCTTTAAAGCTAGCAAGCTTGTCCCCTTTAAAATCGCGAATTGCTTTATAAAGACCAATCATACCCTCCTGTACGATATCTTCACGATCCGCACCGATAAGAAAGTAGGAGCGAGCTTTGGCTCTCACAAAATTCTTATACTTATTTATCAAATATTCCAACGCTATGCTGTCGCCATTGCGGACCGCTTCAACGATGTCCTCGTCCGTACTGCTGTCATACTCAAGCGTACTCCATTCTTTGAGGTCGATACTCACGAACAATCCCTCCGGCCTGCAAGGCGTACACCGCTAGATTCAAGCGTAAACGGCTGACACCGCCCGCCGGCGGCAAAAGCTCGTTTCGCGGAGAAATATAAGCATATCTATAGAAGGAACCTGATAGAATCTTATATTTCAAGAAACATAGAGTCAGTATACATTATGTAACCTTGCAACGTCAACCAAGCGCTCCTTCATAAATAATAGATTTAATAGTAAAAATGTAACTTTGTGGCATGCCGTTTACCGCTCGAAAAAAAGCTTCTCTTGTCCATTTCCCCTTATTTTTCTCCTCGGCGCAGCCTCTCCAGCTGACTGCGAACCTCGAGACTGATAATCCCGTCTACCGGATTGCGCTTTCCCGGCTTCTCCTCGCGCAGCGATTGCTCGATGTTTTTACGGTTTTGGCCGATATCGATTAGAAGCTCTCGAGCGGATACGCGAAGAGCCCCCTTGCCGAACGCCACGTGCTGCTCCACTAAATCAGAGGTTGCTACATAGATATTTCTACGTCTGACGAACAGCTCCGAACAAAGGCGTTCAATACATTCGTCAGCCGTCTCCTTCTCTTTCGTGTATACAATTGTCAGCTTATGATGTCGATAGGTGGCACCGAGCCCGGGTACCTGATGCGCGTCAAACACGACATACACCTGCATTCCCGTGAATCCCTGATAGTCCGCCAGCATATCCAACAGCTTATCGCGGGCGTCCTCCAAATCATGTTCCTTCAGCTTCTCGAGCACCGGCCAGGCTCCAATCATGTTATATCCGTCGACTAACAAAATATCGTCGCGCCGGTTCATGCCCTATACACTCCTACGCTGCCGAACAACTTCATACATCAGTACGCCGGCTGCGACGGATGCATTAAGTGAATTTAATTGGCCTAACATTGGAAGCTTTACAAGAAAGTCGCATTTTTCCTTAATCAGCCTTCCCATTCCTTTGCTCTCATTTCCGATCACGATGGCAAGCGGCATATCAAACTTCATTTTGTAGACATCCTGTGAAGCGCTGACATCAGTACCCGCTACCCATACGCCCGCTTCTTTAAGCTTATCGATCGTTTGCGCCAGGTTTGTGACCCGCGCAACCGGCACATGCTCCGCGGCGCCTGCCGATGTCTTCAGAACGGTGGCGGTTAACCCTGCTGAACGGCGCTTCGGGATAATGACGCCGTGTACGCCCGTACATTCAGCCGTCCGCAGTATCGAGCCTAAATTGTGGGGATCCTCAATTTCGTCAAGCAGAAGCAGAAACGGCGTTTCACCAAGCTTTCCGGCTCTCTCAAGAAGCTCTTCCACTTCCACATAGGCAAAAGCCGCTGCTTGTGCGACTACGCCTTGATGCGTAACGCCGGGGGCTAAGCCGTCGAGCTTTCTTTTGTCGACAAATTGCACGACGATGCCCTGCTTCTTCGCTTCCGCAACGATGGGCTGCGTCAGGCTTTTCTGCGCGCCGTCGGCAATCCATATTTTATTTAATTCGCGTCCGGAACGCAGCGCCTCAAGTACAGGGTGTTTCCCGGCGATGATTTCCTCCTGATTCGTTTCTTCTGTCATTGGATATCCTCCTAGTTATGTGCGGAACTTGTCTGTTAAGCTTGTCCTTCTCCGTTAAGCGCAATCACCAATAATTCATTCAATCGTTCCGTTCGGCCTTCATAAAATAGATAACCGACTAAGCTCTCTAATGCCGTTGCCATTCGATAGTCGGCATGGTCTGCATTTTTAGGAGGGGCGCCGGATTTCGAATTGCGGCCCCGGCGGACGATGTCCGCCTCTTCCTCCGATAAATACGGCTGCCATCGCTCCAAAATTTTTCGCTGCCCTTTGGCCGAAACGAGCTTGGTCGCTTCACGATGCAGATGATTCGACTTTTGATTCGGCAGCGAAATTAAATATTGTCTTACGAGCAGTTCAAATACCGCATCCCCCATATAGGCGAGCACGACAGGGTTCATTAGCTGAGGATTTTTGGCAGGCAAATGAAATAACAAGGCTTTTGAATCGATGTGTTCACTCATTTGCGCCGCCAGCGGATACCCTGCGGAGTATCCTCAAGTATTATTTCTTTCTCAATGAGCAAATCGCGGATTTCATCGGCTCTGGCCCAATTTTTCGCTTGGCGCGCTTCCGTTCTCTCCACGATGAGCTGTTCGATGTCGGCATCCAGCAGTTCATCAGAAGCCTGCTGCACGGGCAGCAAGCCCAGCACCGCGTCCATTCGCTCCAGAAGAGCAAGCAGAGCGCGAAGCCCCCCTATGGAAGCGTCGGCACGGTTCATATACTGATTGGCCTCTGCCACCAATTCAAAAACAGCGGTAATCGCATCCGGCGTACTGAAATCGTCGCTCATTTTTGCATGGTATTGCTCGTTTATCTCATTCAGTCTCGCATCAAGCGCGTCATCGCCAGACGAGAGCAGCCCGTTCCCGCTTTGTTCCGAAGCAGCCTGCCCGCCGCCGGCAGCCGTTAATCTATGCTTCAAAGTAGCAGCGCAATTTGCAATCCTCTCCACGCTGTTTTCTGCCTGCTCTAGGGTGTCGTCGCTAAAGTTAAGCGGACTGCGGTAATGCGTCGCGAGCATAAAGTAACGAATCGCATGCGGCTTAACCCGCTTCACCAGCTCATTTACCGTAATGCCGTTTCCGAGCGATTTTGACATTTTCTCATTATTGATATGAATATATCCGTTATGCATCCAATAGTTCGCCAGCGGCTTGCCCGTGAGCGCCTCCGACTGGGCAACCTCGCATTCATGATGCGGAAACTGCAAATCATGACCGCCGCCGTGAATGTCCAGCGTATCGCCGAGGTAAGTCCGCGCCATGGCCGAGCACTCGATATGCCAGCCGGGGCGGCCTTCACCAAATGGGCTATCCCACTTTACTTCCCCCGGCTTAGCGCCCTTCCATAGAACGAAATCCTGCTGACTCTCCTTACGGTCGCCAACCTCTACGCGGATACCGAACTGGAGCTCTTCGATATTCTGATGCGACAGCTTGCCGTAATCGGCAAACTCGGAGGTCCGGAAATAAACGTCGCCTTCGCTTGTATAAGCGTAGCCTTTGTCCACCAAGCCTTGAATAAACGCGACGATTTGCGGAATATGATCGGTGACTCGCGGATTCAACGTTGCTTTGTGAACGCCCAGCGATTCGATATCGTCATAAAACGCGGCTATGAACTTTTCCGCTACCTCAGGCACCGTCGTGCCAAGCTGCTCCGCTTTGCGAATGAGCTTATCGTCGACGTCCGTGAAGTTTACGACGTATTGAACCTCATTCCCGACGTCTTCTAAATATCTTCGAACCACATCGAAAAAAATAACCGGCCGTGCATTGCCAATATGAATATAGTCATAAACGGTCGGTCCGCAAACGTACATTTTAACCTTGCCCGGCTCCTGCGGCTCGAACGGCTCTTTCAATCTCGAGATCGTGTTATATATCGTTACTGTCATTTTCGCAAATCTCCTCCAGCTACAGGTTCCCGAAGCTTTCCCAGCTCGGTTTTCAAATCATCAATTTCCTTCTGCATCGTACGGAACATTTCGATAACCGGATCTGGCAGCTGCGTATGATCAAGCCGATCACCTACGCGCTGGCCGTCCCGCTTCACGACGCGTCCCGGATTACCAACTACCGTACAATTCATCGGCACCTCGCGCAGCACTACAGCATTTGACCCAATATTCGAATAATCGCCTACGCTGAAAGAGCCAAGCACCTTGGCGCCGGATCCAATAACCACATTATTGCCAATTGTCGGATGGCGCTTACCTTTCTCCTTGCCCGTGCCTCCAAGCGTAACTCCCTGATAAATAACGACATCGTCTCCGATTTCGCAGGTTTCCCCTATAACGACACCCATCCCGTGGTCAATGAACAGCCGATCGCCGATGCGGGCGCCCGGGTGTATTTCGATGCCCGTCATGAAGCGGCTCACCTGCGATATCATACGCGCCAGCGTGTACCAGCCTTTACGGTATAAGGGGTGGGCGACACGGTGAGCCCAAATGGCGTGCAAGCCAGAATAAGTGAAAACGACCTCAAAGCGGCTGCGGGCAGCCGGGTCATTCTCGAATACCGCCTGTATGTCCGAACGAAAATGGCGAAACATAGTCAAGACTCCTTTTCCATGCGCTCTAATAGTTCAAAAATAAAAAAAGCCTCCGCAGCATCAAATGCTGCAGAGGCGTGTTATCTCGCGGTCCCACTCTGCTTGAACAAACCCTCCGACTCATCGTCGGCTGCTGTTCGTCTTAAGGTCCTTAACGCGGACGGACGTTGCTGCCTACCCTGCTTAGCTGAAATATATGCCATCAAAAAGGATACACGATTCCTTCGTATCCTATGACCGTTCAATTTCAAGCTTGCAGCTCGGAACAAAGCTCCCAGGTGCATATTTCCGTTCGGCGGACCAGACAACTTGCAGCCCCATTCCAATCTTCGAACATCGCTCTTGCCGCAACGCCGATTCGAATGACGGTTGTCCTCTCTGCGAATCCACAAGCAAACGTACTTCTCCTGTTCATGGCCGTTCATTTCATATGTTTAATAGTCATAGTATACCGAATACCTAAAAAGGTGACAAGGGCTATATCACACGGCTGCCCGCTTATGGTGCAGCTAGCCTATTCGCTATGCGCTTTGCGAAGCTAAACGTCCGCGTAAACGTTCTATTACCTTCTGCTTGCCGAGCAAAGCAATTGACTGATTCAAATCCGGTCCATGCGTCTGTCCGGTTAGCGCTGCGCGGATCGGCATAAACAACTGCTTGCCTTTGAAGCCCGTCGCCTTCTGTACGGTCTTTATCATGCCTTTAATGCCATCTACTTGGAAAGGCGTCTCGCCCGCTTCCACTAAATCAAGGAAAGCCTGGAGCACAGCAGGCACCTGCTCCTCTGCAAGTACCGCTGCCGCTTCCTCCTCATCCTGAACCGTTTCGCGGAAGAATAACTCCGTCATCGGTACAATTTCCGCGGCATAGCGCAGCTTCTCCTGATGCAGCGCTACAAGATCCGTTACCCAAGCGCGTCCTTCCGCATCCAGTTCGCTTACCGCGCGTCCCGCCTTTTGCAAATGAGGAATGCATAGATCCACGAGTCGAGCAATATCGGCCTTTTTCAAATATTCATTATTCATCCAGCTAAGCTTCTGCGTGTCGAATACGGCAGGGCTCTTGCTTAAACGCTCCGCATTAAACAGCTGTACGAGCTCAGCCAGAGTAAACATCTCTTGCTCGCCTTCGGGCGACCAGCCAAGCAGCGCAATGAAATTGAACATAGCTTCCGGCAAATAACCCAGGTCATCATATTGCGAAATGAACTGGATGATCGATTCATCGCGTTTGCTCAGTTTCTTGCGCTGTTCATTGACGATAAGCGTCATATGGCCGAACTGCGGCGGCTCCCAGCCGAACGCTTCATAGATCATAAGCTGGCGGGGCGTGTTCGAGATGTGATCCTCTCCGCGCAGCACATGACTGATTTTCATCAAATGATCGTCGAGCGCGACGGCGAAGTTATAGGTTGGGATGCCGTCCTTCTTCACAATAACGAAATCGCCCATTTCAGCGGTATCGAAGCTGATAGAGCCTTTCACGATATCATCGAACGCATAGGTGCGGTTCTCCGGCACGCGGAACCGAATGCTCGGAATGCGCCCTTCCGCTTCGAACGCCAGGCGCTGTTCTTCAGTCAGACTTCGGTGCTGTCCCGAATAACGCGCCGTCTCGCCGCGCCCGATTTGCGCTTCCCGCTCCTGCTCAAGCTCCTCCTCTGAGCAATAGCAGCGATACGCAAGGCCGCGGTCCAGCAGCTCCTGCCAGTACTTGCTGTATATATCCAGACGCTCCGTCTGCCGATAAGGGCCGTAGCCTCCGCCAACGTCAATGCTTTCGTCCCAATCGATGCCCAGCCACTTCAGATACTTCAGCTGGCTTTCTTCACCGCCGGCCACGTTACGTTTCACGTCCGTATCTTCAATACGGATAATAAATTTTCCGCCGCGATTTCTGGCATATAAATAATTAAATAAGGCCGTTCTTGCATTGCCGATATGTAAATGTCCCGTCGGAGACGGGGCATAGCGTACGCGCACTTCTGCTGTCATCTCATATACCTCCTCAAATTTTTGCGAAGCCATTTCCGGCATCGCAAGCCTTCGTTATTTTAAATATAAGTCCGATCATAGCACATCCTTAATAAGGCAAACAACAGATTGCGCCGCAATCCCTTCGCCGCGTCCCGTAAAGCCAAGCTGCTCCGTCGTCGTCGCCTTTACATTCACCTGCGATATATCCGCTTCCAGCGCCTTGGCTATAATCTCCGCCATTTGCGGAATATAGGGCAGCATTTTCGGCTTCTGGGCGATAATCGTCGAATCGATATTGCCGAGCTTGTATCCGCGCCCGCGTACGAGCATCCATACCTGTTCAAGCAGCTTCAAGCTGTCCGCATCCTTAAAGGCGGCGTCCGTATCGGGAAAATGCTTGCCGATATCGCCAAGCCCCAATGCGCCGAGAATCGCATCCGTAATAGCATGCAGCAGCACATCCGCGTCAGAGTGACCCAGCAAGCCCTTTTCATAGGGAATCGTTACTCCCCCGATAATGCATGGACGACCTTCTGCCAATTGATGCACATCAAACCCTTGTCCAACTCTAATCATCCGTGCCCACCCTTCCCCTCTGCCGTATCGGCACGACGCTTCGCGAGCAAAAATTCCGCCCACGGCAAATCCTCGGGCGTCGTTATTTTTATATTCGTGTATTCACCTTCCGCCACGGTTACGGGAGTTCCCAAACGCTCCACAACCATGGCATCATCCGTGCCGATGAAGCCGTCCGCCAGCGCACGCTCATGCGCTTCCAGCAATAGGACACGCCGAAAAGCTTGCGGCGTTTGTATCGCCCACAAGCTTCGGCGGTCTGGCGTAGAAACGATCACGCCCGCTTCGTTCACTTGTTTTATCGTATCCTTAACCGGAACGGCAAGCACGGAAGCGCCGCTTTGCTCCGCCGCGGCACAGCAAGCGCGTACTGCTGCCGTTGTGACTAGCGGACGAACGCCGTCATGCACCATTACCCAGTCCGTCGACAGCGACTTTAGACCGCCATGTACGGAGTGCTGACGCTCCTTGCCGCCCGCAACCACGGCTGTTACTTTCGTCAGTTCATACAGACGCACCCATTCGCGGCATCGCCCAATATCATCGTCACCGACGACAAGAGACATTTCCTTCACCAAATCCATCGACTGGAACAGCTCCAGCGTATGAACGAGAATGGGCTTGTCCCCGAGCTGCAAATATTGCTTGCTCTCTTTCGTCCCCATTCGCGTGCCTCGACCGGCCGCCACGATGACGACTCCCCATTTAACTCCCATGCCTTTAACCTGCCTCACGCTGTTAGATAGAATAGTACTATCATACCTTTTTACAGCGCTTTTTCCAACAGCTTCGGCTTTGCGAATATCATGCGGCCCGCCGACGTTTGCAGCACGCTCGTCACGAGCACCTCCATCGTCGTACCGATATATTCGCGTCCGCCCTCTACGACGATCATCGTTCCATCATCCAAATAGGCTACGCCTTGGCCATGCTCTTTACCGTCTTTTATCACTTGAACAATAATTTCTTCTCCCGGCAGGACGACAGGCTTCACCGCATTAGCCAAATCATTAATATTCAGCACCGATACGCCTTGCAGTTCGCATACCTTATTTAAGTTAAAATCATTAGTGACGACCTTGCCATGCAGCGCCTTAGCCAGCTTAACAAGCTTGCTGTCGACCTCGCCAATCTCTTCAAAGTCGCCTTCGTAGATAAGCACCTTTACATCAAGCTCTTTTTGAATCTTATTCAAAATATCGAGCCCGCGCCGTCCTCTATTACGTTTTAGCAAATCAGAGGAATCGGCAATATGCTGCAGCTCCTCCAGTACGAATTCAGGTATGACGAGCGTACCCTCGATAAATCCGGTTTTGCAAATATCGGCGATCCGGCCGTCTATAATGACGCTCGTATCCAATATTTTATGCTCCTCGTACCCGCCCGCTTCATCAGCCGCCGGTGCAGTGCGCCGCTTCTCCAGCATAGCTGCAAAGCCGCTCGCCAGCTCCTCCTGCTTATAAAGCCCGATACGCGTACCCAAATAACCGAAGCACAGCATCATGGCAGCGGGAATGAGATGCCCTATACCCTCTAATCCTGACACAGCCGGATAAAGCAATACCGCCAGCAGCAAGCCGGCAAGCAAGCCTCCCGCGCCCGCGAACAGCTGCCTAAGCGGAAGTTCTGCCGTTTTCTCCGCACCTTCTTGCATGAAACGTATGATTTTACCTGCTAGCATCGTAGCCGCAATAACACCAAAAACCGCGCCAATTGCTACATTCATGTAATAAGTGCCGGATCGCTGCAGCATCCCGAATGATGAGCCGGACCATACGGCCGCGCCGTTCATCCACCCGTATACTTCACCGCCGGCCATACCGCCGAACAACATACCTATCAATTGTATTATTCGTCTAACCATAATGGTTCACCTCCACTACAATTATGTTCCAATTATGGTCGTGCTAACCGTAGTCGGACTATTAATTGCAAACATTTTTAATTTTTAATAATTCACATTTTGTAAACGGTACGGCGGAGGCTTATAATGGGAATTGAGATTACTTCACAAGAGGTTGATGAAAGAGGTGGAACCAATGAGTGCTCCTACATTGAATCAATTTCAGCAGCAGGTCTCGGAATTGCTGCTCAGGCACCGCAGCTTGCTGGATGTCATGTCCAAATTCGGCCAGTCGAACGCTTCCGTCAATCGTGCGGTTACGAAAGCCGTTACGGACTGCGGCTGTATCGAATTGAATGCCCGAAAACAGCAATATTCCGATGAGCTCAATCTTGAAAATGCAAAAGCAACGCTGCAAAGCCACCTATCGGGGGCCGTATGCGAACACTGCCGCGACGTTCTGAAGTCCGAGCTTGGCCGCAACCTGTTTTACATGACCGCATTATGTAATCAGCTAGATATTCAATTGGACGAAGTCATTACCGACGAATACGACAAATGCTCGACTTTAGGCCTGTTTAATTTAACGTGATGCTTGCTCCATTAATGCAAAAATAAGAAAAAGTCTTTCGTCACCGTCGAGGTGATGAAAGACTTATTTTTGTATTTATGGCATCGCATAAATTTATGCGGGCTTCTCGCTTTGAACCGGCTCCTCCGGTTGATCCCCCCGCTTGCCGCGCTTGCGATTGCGTTTCTTAAGCCTTCGATCAACGTTTTTTTTTAGGCCGTACAGCGCATAGAGAAGCAGCGGTACAAACAAAATTTTGGATAAATCGTTTTTGAAGATTAAGCCTAGAACGATAGCAACGATGATAACAACGGGAACGACCCATACAGCGCTCTTCGGAATGCCGACTTTTTTGAAATTCGGATATTTAATCGTACTGACCATCAGAATGGAAAGCGCAAAAGTGCTCGCTAGAAGCACAGAGACGTAAATGTCATCCTTAAACAAGGCAAGCGTCGCCAGAACGCCTCCCGCCGCAGGAATGGGAAGGCCGATAAAGTAGCCTGGCGCACTCGATATGACGTTAAAGCGGGCAAGCCGCAAAGCGCCGCAGATCGGAAACAAAGCCGTTACAATCCAAGCGTACGCCGGATTAAGTTCTTGAAAAGCGACCACATACATAATGAATGCCGGCGCTACGCCAAACGAAATGACGTCGGATAACGAGTCCAGCTCTTTGCCGAATTCACTTTGAACGTTCAGCGCCCGAGCAACGCGACCGTCTACTCCGTCAAGCAGCATGGCGATTAATACCATCATCGCTGCCGTATCTGGTTTTTCATTAAAAACAAGAATGATGGCGATTACTCCTAGGAATAGGTTCCCCACCGTGAGAAGGCTCGGTATCGATTTTGTAATCATCATTTCCACCTCTTCTCTACTATGCCCAAAAACATTAACGAATGTATCACGAAATTACAGGACTACATTCCATCTATTGTATGGGATTTAGATTTGCCTGTCAATGAACATCTGCTCTTGAATCCGTTTGAGGCCTTCCTTGATCGCTCGCGCTCTCACCTCGCCGATGCCTTCAACTTCATCCAGTTCCTCTATCGTAGCCATCAAAATATGCGGTAAACGGCCGAAGCGCTCGATCAGGTTGTTAATAATGATGAGCGGCAGCCTAGGTATTTTATTCAACAAACGGTAGCCTCGCGGCGATACCGATTCCTCGTTCATATTATTCGTATGTGAATATCCGATCAAACGGATGATTGGCGGAGCATCGAGCAGTTCTTCGGAGCTGAGCTTCTTGAGCCCTGCCCGTATTTCCCTGATTTTCTCATCTGAATTATCTTTTGCGTAATCTTTAAGTAAGTACCAAGCATCCTCTTCTACGCCGCCTACCAGCTCATCCATCTGCATGCTGATTAGACGTCCTTCCGTACCAAGCTCGTTAACGTAACGCTTAATCTCCATCTTGATGCGAAGCACCATTTCGACGCGCTGAATGACATGCGCCACTTCCTGCAGCGTAACCAGCTCTTCAAACTCCAGCGCGGACAAATTGGTGAACGACTGGCTGAGCACGGCCTTATATTTCTCCAAGGTCTGAATCGCTTGATTCGCCTTTGTAAGAATAACGCCCATATCCTTGAGAGAATAGCGCAGGTTGCCTTGATATAGCGTAATAATGTTACGGCGCTGCGAGATCGAAACGACGAGCTTGCCCGTTTGCTTAGCAACCCGCTCCGCCGTTCGATGGCGAATGCCTGTCTCGATCGACGGTATCGAGCTATTCGGGATAAGCTGCGTGTTCGCGTACAAAATCCGCCGCATATCCTCGCTCATAATAATCGCTCCGTCCATCTTAGCCAGCTCATACAAATAGTTCGGAGAAAAGTCGCAATTAATGGAGAAGCCCCCGTCAACGACCTCCATCACCTCCGGGCTGTAGCCCACAACGATCAGGGCGCCTGTTTTGGCGCGAAGCACATTTTCCAGCCCTTCGCGGAAAGGGGTGCCTGGCGCGACTAATTGCAATAATTGATTCATAATTTCAAGCTGAGTAGGTTCCTTCATCATCTGCCCCCCTATCCAAGCGCTGCCTTAAGTGCTTCCGCAACCGTGCTGACGCCAATAATTTCAATACCCTCGGGCGTTTTCCAGCCCTTTAAGCTCTTCTCAGGCATAATGACCCGTTTAAAGCCCAGCTTCTCCGCTTCCTTCACCCGCTGCTCCGCCCGCGATACGGCACGGACCTCACCCGTCAGCCCCACTTCGCCGAAAACGACATCGTAGGGCTTTGTCGGAGCATCTCGAAAGCTTGAGGCTAAGCTGACCGCAGCCGCCAGATCAACGGCCGGTTCATCCAGCTTCACACCGCCTGCTACATTCAAATAAGCATCCTGCGTTTGGAGAAACATACCGTTTCTCTTCTCCAGCACCGCAATGATAAGTGCCATGCGATGATGGTCCATGCCTGTAGACATCCGTCTTGGAGACGGAAAATTCGTCGTCGCAACCAGAGCCTGCAGCTCAACGAGCACCGGCCTGGTCCCTTCCATGCTCGCTACGACCGTTGAGCCGGCAACGCCAAGAGGTCGTTCCGACAGAAACAGCTCCGACGGATTGGACACCTCGCGAAGGCCTTCCTCCCTCATCTCGAAAATGCCGATTTCATTCGTGGAGCCAAAGCGGTTTTTGACGGCGCGCAAGATACGGTACGTATGATGACGCTCTCCTTCGAAATAGAGCACGCAATCTACCATATGCTCGAGCAATCTCGGTCCAGCGATGGCGCCTTCCTTCGTAACATGGCCCACCAGCACCGTCGCAATGCCTTTGATCTTGGCAACGCGCATGAAATGGGCCGTACATTCACGGACCTGAGAAACGCTGCCCGGTGCGGATTGCACATTTGGATCGTAAACCGTCTGGATGGAGTCGATAACGAGAAAATCAGGCTGCAACGATTCGATGGCATCGTTAATTTGCTCCATATTGGTCTCACATAATACATACAGCGATTCCGTAAGTGCGCCGAGTCGATCCGCTCTCAATCTCGTTTGGCGTACAGACTCCTCTCCGGATATATAGAGCACTCGAAGTCCTTTATCCGCTAAGGCATGCGAGGTCTGCAGAAGCAGCGTCGATTTACCGATACCGGGATCACCCCCAACCAGAATGAGCGACCCGGGCACGACACCTCCACCGAGCACCCTGTTAAGCTCCAGCATTCTTGTTTCGATTCGTGGCTCTTGCTCGCTTTCTATATGTATGATGGACTGCGGCTTTTCTTTCGCATGAAACGACGATAAACCGACTCCTCTCGTCTTTACTGCCGTTTCCTTCTCTTCTACCATGGAGTTCCATGCGTGGCAGCCCGGGCATTTGCCAAGCCACTTTGGCGATTCGGTGCCGCATTCGGTACACACGAATTTCGTTTTTATTTTGGCCATTCTGTACTCCTTAAGTTTGACAGTACTTAAAGTTTACCATTTTATCCCCGTTGTATAAACCCACCTTGTTTACAAAATAAATGGTGAATATGTTTTATGACTTGTTCACTTAAACGCCCCTATACTGTATAACGGTTTTGTCCACAGAATTATCAACATATTATCAACATTTTCCACAAGTTATTAGCATATCCCCAATATGCAACTCAGCAAAAAACGCTCTCGTTATCCACAGTGGATAACGAGAGCGCCTTTCAGTAATCTGTTATATTTTATTTATTTCGCTGCAGGCTCTTCGGAAGCCGGCTCAGATAGTGTCTTGATAACCGACAAGCCGCCATCCTTCTCATCGATCGTGAACGAATCACCCTTCCGGATGTTGCCCATGAGCAGTTCCTCTGAGATACGGTCCTCGATATGCTTCTGGATAGCCCTGCGAAGCGGACGCGCTCCATATGCGGGATCGAAGCCTTCCTTCGCCAGGAAGCTCTTGGCCGCATCCGTCAATACGAAATCGACTTCTTGCTCGCGCAGACGCTTGCGAAGCTCCTCCGACATTAGCGTTACGATCTGAGCGATGTGCTCCTCACCCAGCGAGTGGAACACGATGGTCTCATCTATCCGGTTCAGGAACTCCGGACGGAAGCTTTTCTTCAGCTCCGCCATTACTTTGTCTTTCATTTGCGCAAAATCTCTTCCCGCATCCTGCACGGCCGTAAAGCCAAGGGAGGAGTTCCGTTTGATCTGATCTGCGCCGACGTTCGACGTCATAATAATAAGCGTGTTGCGGAAGTCTACTACACGGCCCTTAGAATCGGTCAAGCGGCCATCCTCCAGCACCTGAAGCAAAATATTGAATACTTCCGGATGCGCCTTTTCGATCTCATCGAGCAGGACAACCGAATAAGGCTTGCGGCGAACCTTCTCTGTTAGCTGTCCGCCTTCTTCATAACCCACATAGCCCGGAGGCGCTCCGACGAGTCGAGAAGTCGAATGCTTCTCCATATATTCCGACATGTCGATGCGGATAACCGCATTCTCATCGCCGAACATCGCTTCTGCGAGTGCTCTGGCAAGCTCGGTTTTACCTACGCCTGTAGGGCCCAAGAATATGAACGAGCCGATCGGACGCTTCGGATCCTTAAGACCGGCACGTGCGCGGCGGATCGCGCGAGATACGGATTTAACGGCTTCATCTTGACCGATAACGCGATCATGCAGGATCGATTCCATGTTGAGCAGCCGCTCTGTTTCTCCCTCCGCCAGCTTGCTGACCGGAATTCCCGTCCAGCTTGCTACGACTTGAGCTATGTCCTCAGGAGTAACCTCAGAATCGGTACGCCCTTGCTTTTCTTTCCATTGATTTTTCGTCACGTCGAGCTCTTCGCGAATTTTTTGTTCCGTATCGCGAAGGGCAGCCGCCTTCTCGAATTCTTGGCTTTGAACCGCTGCGTCCTTCTCCTTGCGGATATCCTCCAGACGATTCTCAAGCTGCTTCAAATTCGGCGGAATCGTGTAGGAGTTCAAGCGAACCTTCGAGCCGGCCTCATCAATTAGATCGATCGCTTTGTCCGGCAGGAACCTGTCTGGAATGTAGCGATCCGACAGCTTCACCGCCTGCACGATCGCTTCATCCGTAATTTTTACCCGATGATGGGCTTCGTAACGGTCGCGCAGACCGTACAAAATTTGAATCGCTTCCTCTGGGGAAGGCTGATCCACCATAATGGGCTGGAAGCGGCGTTCAAGCGCTGCATCCTTCTCGATGTATTTCCGGTATTCATCAAGCGTAGTAGCCCCAATGCACTGCAGCTCGCCGCGTGCGAGCGACGGCTTCAAAATGTTCGAAGCATCGATCGCGCCCTCTGCGCCGCCTGCACCAATCAACGTATGAAGCTCGTCGATGAAGAGAATGATATTGCCCGCTTGGCGAATTTCGTCCATGATCTTCTTTAGACGGTCCTCGAATTCACCGCGGTACTTCGTACCTGCAACGACTGAGCCCATATCGAGCGTCATGACGCGCTTGTCACGAAGTGTTTCCGGAATTTCGTTCTCGATGATCTTTTGAGCGAGGCCTTCGGCAATCGCCGTTTTACCGACGCCCGGCTCCCCGATTAGTACAGGATTATTTTTCGTCCGGCGGCTAAGCACTTGAATGACGCGCTCAATTTCCTTGCTCCGGCCAATAACCGGATCCAGATTTCCTTCCTTGGCATAGGCTGTTAAATCTCTTGCAAGTCCATCCAGAGTAGGCGTGCTTACGTTTGCTTGTGAGCCGTGGCTGCTCGATACCGCCTCGCTGCTTCCAAGCAGCTGCAGCACTTGCTGACGCGCTTTATTTAGACTGATGCCCAGGTTGTTCAGCACTCGTGCTGCAACGCCTTCGCCTTCACGGATAAGCCCGAGCAGAATATGCTCCGTGCCCACGTACGTATGGCCCAACTTTCTCGCTTCATCCATGGACAGCTCGATAACTTTCTTAGCGCGAGGCGTATACGCGATATTGTTCGGCTGCTCTTGTCCACGGCCGATCAGCGCCTCTACCTCATCTTGAATCTTTTCGAGTCCAAGCCCCAATCCGATTAATGCTTTAGCCGCTATTCCTTCCCCTTCGCGAATAAGGCCCAGCAAAATATGCTCAGTTCCAATATTGTTATGTCCGAGTCGAACCGCTTCCTCTTGCGCCAATGCAAGCACCTTCTGTGCTCGTTCCGTAAATCGTCCAAACATCATTTTCATGCACCCCCATGGTCGGTTTCGCCACGCAATTGCTTGCGTATCAGTTCTGCTCTCCTGTAATCCCTCTGCTCCGGACTCATCTTCTCATCGAAGGCTTGCTGTAAAAATCCGGGCTGAGTCATAACCAAAAGCTCATTCAACATTTGCGGAGTTACTTCAGTTAAAATACCGAGATCCGTGCCAAGCCGCACGTCCGACAGCCGCTGTGCCGACTCCTTGGAATCCATAATCATGGCGTGGCTTAAAATGCCGTACGAGCGTCTCACCCGATCCTCGATTCGAAGCCGTGACTCTTGCAGCAGCCGATTGCGCGCCGCTTTCTCGTGCTCGATAATTTGTCTGGCCACACCGAACAAATTATCAATAATTTCGTTCTCGGATTGCCCCAGCGTAATTTGGTTAGACACCTGAAACAGATTGCCAAGCGCCTCGCTTCCTTCGCCGTACAAGCCTCTTACCGCTAAGCCAACCTGCGTAACTGCCGATAAAATGCGGTTGATTTGATTCGTCAACACGAGTGCCGGCAAGTGCATCATGACCGAAGCCCGGATGCCTGTTCCGACGTTCGTCGGGCAGGTCGTTAAATAACCTCGCTTCTCGTCAAACGCATAATCAGCAGCAGCTTCAAAAATATCATCAATTCCGCTGGCCAATGACCAAGCTTCCTGAATTTGAAAACCCGGATATAAACATTGGATGCGCAAATGATCTTCTTCGTTAATCATTATGCTTACTGATTCGTTACTGCTTAAAATGACAGCCCCGCAGCGTGATTCATTCGCCAAATTGGGACTTATCAAATGCTTTTCGACAAGCACCCGTTTATCCAGCTCCGTAAGATCCGATAAAATAATAGTCTCGAATAGGCCAACCGATGCTAATTTACCCGATTGACTGACTTCCGTGAGCTGGTCCATCACGTCCTTGGCCTGCTGATCGGTGGCGAGCAGCGGAAAGGGCTGATGACTTAAATTACGGGCGATGCGTATTCTGCTGCTAATGACGATTTCAGATTCGGGACCTTCGTCCTTCATCCATTCGCTTAGCGCGTGCTGTGAGAATCGATGCTTAGACAAGAGGCTCTTTCACTCCTTCCATACAGGCTTACAGATCAGCTATCTTGCGTTCAAGTTCACGTATTCGATCCCGCAGCTGAGCCGCGCTCTCAAACTCCTCATGCTCGATTCTGACTTGCATATCACGCCTTAACTGCTCGATTTCCCGTTTGCATTTAATCTGATTACCGGATCGCTTCGGAATTTTCCCGCTGTGAACGGTACCGCTGTGAACCCTCTTAAGAAGCGGATCGAGTTTGTCAGAAAAGGCATGATAGCAGTTGCTGCATCCAAATCGACCAATCTTGCTGAACTGTGCATAGGTTAAACCGCAATCCCCGCAGCGCAGCGCTGGCTGCTTCATGCCGCTAATTCCGGAAGCACCTAAATGCTCGAAATCAAGAAGTCCTGACAATAAGCTATGGATGGAAAAACTGTTTGGCGCACCAGGAATGCCTTCCCCTTTCTCGCGAGCACAGCTTTCGCAAATATGGAATTCGGTCTTCTCACCGTTAATGATTTTTGTAAAATGAAGCGTCGCCGGTTTCTTACCGCATTCTTGGCAAAACAAACCTGATCCCTCCTCCCGGTATAATCGGATTGCCGCTATTTGACCAACAGTGAGATAAGCATGGATCGGAGCAATCTTGCCCTGATCTCATCCCTCAGCGGCAGCTTGAGCGCAATCGTCTCCCGATGCACCGCTGCGCGAAGCAGATTCGCTTCTCGCTTCGAAATAAGTCTGCCTTCCTCAAGCTGATAAATAAGCCCTTCCGCCGCACTCTGATCGACACAATCGCCAATCGTCTGCTCGATATGGTACTGGATCGCCTTCAATGACGGAAGATCTATTCGTTGAATTCGAATATAGCCTCCTCCGCCGCGCTTACTTTCAACCATGTAACCCTTCTCCATCGTAAACCGAGTGCTGATCACATAGTTAATTTGCGACGGTACACAAGAAAATTTGTCAGCCAAGTCATTCCGCTGAATTTCGACTGCGCCCTCCGGGCTGTCTTGGAGCATGTGCTTCAAATACTGTTCGATGAGATCGGAAATGTTTCGCAAATCACCAACCTCCCTGAGAAATAACCAGTAAAACGAAATCTGAACCACAAAAATCAAAGGAGTCTCCTTACATCGTTTAACCAAACGCCGAATATTCGGACAATTGACTTTGACTTTCTTTGACTTTGATTTTATTATATGCAATTTTAGCAAAAGGTCAAGTGCTTGCAGAAATTCATTTATGTATTAGCTTGGTGCGCTTATCGGGCATTTATACATGCTTTGCACATTTCAGAAACATCAAAAACGCTCATTCCATTCGCCTCACCGGCAAATCGACTGAGCGTCAGCAAATTACGACATGATTCCCAATCATTCAATCAAAATAACCAATGAACCCATGCATACAGCACAACTTGCTTCAGGATATGAAACCAGATCAAGGAAGCAAGTGTGCCGATCGGCAGCAGAAGTGAACTGATGTCACTGCCTATTACATTAGCTAAATAAACAATTTTCAAAGTTAACGGATCCAGATTCATTTCGGTAAGGTAGCAGAGCTGAGCCGCCAACAGCGACCCATTCAATCGGGACAGCAAAATACGAAGCGATGATGGTAATTATCATACCAGAAGAGCCGTATACCCGAATCCCTTGCCCTTGTTGCCATAACGGCTAGATCGGCGAACGAAACGCTGCCGCTGAGCATGATAAGGAATGCTCCTCCTGCCGCCTGTATAGCTTCTACATCAGGCAGTTTATACTGTATTCATATGTTTGGAGAGATACGTTTGCTATAATCAGACAACCTATTTTCTCGAAATGGATGTTTTATAGTGTTATAGATTTCATTAGATAACAAGAAACAACAAAAAACCTACCGCATAACATGCGATAGGTCTCTCGTGCTTGGCGACGTCCTACTCTCCCAAGACCCTGCGGTCTAAGTACCATTGGCGCTGGAGG
>NZ_JAKGAP010000042.1 GCF_021532375.1 Paenibacillus alkaliterrae | reverse complement strand
TGTGTAATAGACGCGCTCTCTATTACATCGGGCAGAGAGGGGAGACTCTAAAGTTTTATTCCGGCTATATTCTTAATTTTACACTCGGCTTTACCACATTTTGAATAAAATTTCTTTTTGTCTATAGAAGGAGGTTTCTTTTCCGTTAAAGAATCGTAATAGCCTCCCGTTATTCCATAAGGTAAATCCATATATAACCTCCAATTTTTAACGGTTAAGAGTAAAATAGAACATTGGTATAGATATTTTGTTCTTTTTTGAGTACTGGATTGGGAACAAGGTTTATTCCATCTGTCAGAGAAAGAAATCGTTCCCTGCTCTCTAATTTAATCAAGAGGATAAAAGGATTTTACTTTGCCTCCTAAAGTTAACCACACTTGTACCCTTTTTCCACCAACTTAACCGTTCGTTGAAGATATACTACGACGGCATAACGAAGGTTAGGAAACGGACAGCCCAGACTTAATCTGGGCTGTTGCTTTACTGGTAATCAGCGCATTTCAGAAGTAACATTGTTTGAATCCATTACGCCATCCTTGTATCTTCGGATTTAACCATACCATATGCTCTGCATATGTTTTAATTTACTTGGCAATCGCCTTTTTTTACTCCCGCAGAATATAAAATCCCACCTAATAAATGTTTCAAAAATAAAGGTTCGGAGTAGCTCTCCTTGGTATGACCTGCACCGGTAAACCAGGATCGTCCATTTTCATAGGTGCGACACCATGTAATCGGATGATCCTCCCCCATTTCTCCTCCCGAGTATGTACTCTCATCCAAAGAAGCTAGAACATGAACTTTACCTCTTGGATTCGTCCGAAAGTCAAACCATTCGTCTGTGCGTATCCATTTTACAGGGAGAAATGAAGTCGACGGATGCTTCTGATCTTCTACGAGGATCGTCGCTTCTTGAATTGGCGGGTGACTTTTGAAATAAGCACCGACCAGTTCCCCGTAGAAAGGCCAATCATACTCGGTATCACTGGCAGCGTGAATGCCAACATAACCGTTTCCTGTCCGGATATATCGTTCAAATGCCGCCTGCTGCGCATCATCCAGAACATCGCCTGTTGTATGTAAAAAAATTACCGCACTGTATTGTGCTAAATTGTCATCATTAAATACAGCAGCATCCTCAGTTGCATCCACAGCGAAATTGTACTCATTTCCCAATTTGCGAATCGCTGCTATTCCGTCCGGAATCGAGTCGTGGCGAAAAGTAGAAGTCTTCGAAAACACAAGCACCTTAAATGATGTTTTTGGTTCAGCTCTATCCATACCCGTAAGCGAAAGGAAGAATAACACTGAAACACTAATTAAAGCACTGACCAGCAAGCAATAACGCATTACAGATTTATATTTTCCCATTTTGTTTCTCCCCTTCTTTAATATTGATTTTCAGTTATGTTTCCCAACTTCAATTGTGAATACTCTATTCAGAAATCGGAAATGGAGTATACTAACGATCTTGGGGGATACCTTACATAACCGTAAAAGGAAGGGCGCATTTTTAGTAAAATCAAATATTTGCGAATCGCTGCTATTCCGTCCGGATTCGAATGCGATTATACTGATAAAATCATTGATTCGTTTTGGGATCGCGATGTGCACTACTCAAAAATGAAGAAAGGCCCTCAAAATATGAGGAGCCTTTCTAGACAATTTTACAAGTAATACTTCTATTTTGTTCTTAACGATCTTCATCCTCAGAACTCTCATCGGACTCGTCTTCAGAACTATCCGCATCCGCCGAGCTAGATTTTTCATCAGATTCAGAATCGCTTTCGGCTTCTTTATCACTAGCGTCGGCAGACAGGCTTTCATTTTCCGATGCTACTGGATTAGCGGGCTTATCCGTTCGCGAATCGGCTTGATGATCCTCATTGCCGTCCTTATCGTCATCGTCGTTAGATGTAGCTTTGGAGAAAGAATCCTTAACGTTGTCGGATTCGACATCTTCTGTTGCCTCTGTAGCTTCTTCATTTTCTTCTGTTCTCTCGGAATTTTCTGCGTCGCTCACAGCTTCTTCAGTGCTCTCCGAATCTGCGTCGCCCGCAGCTTCTTCTTCAGCGCCCTCGGAAGCTTCACCTTCTAACAAATCATCCAAGCTCTCGAGGGAAGGGTCGGCTTTCATAGCAGCTTGCAACTTTGCCATTGCTTCCGATTCCGTCAGGCCTTCCTCAATAAGATCGATGAGCGCCGATGTAATGGTTGTTATTTCTTCAAGGGAAGGGTCCGCCTTCATCGTTTCTTTAATAAGGGTAGAGGCCGCTTCTTCTGAAATCCCTTCTTCAATCATATCGATATGGGCTGCAGTCAATGTTGTAATCTCTTCAAGCAATGTTTCTTGTTCGATACCTTGCTCAAGAGCTGCTTTAATGAAGGCCAGACTTAGCTCCGGATTGGCTCCCGCATCTTTCATGTCAATCATTGCGGCTATGATTGTCGACAATTCTTCAATTTCTTTATCCGCTGCTAATGCATTTTGCAGCAAAGTGAATGCTTGTTTTTCGTCAAAACCGGCTTCAAGCATATCTCCCATCGCGGAGCCAATCGTATCCAACTCTTCCAAGAAAGTGATTTTATCCACACCTTCCATATTGGACAATAGGAGAATTTCTTGGATAGTTTCCTGCGAGACGTTCGCTTCAATCAAATCAATATAGGCGGAAGGAAGAGCGCCTTCTTTCAGCGCAAGCTCAAACAGCTCGTTGGAAATAACGACCGTTTTCACTTCATTAGCCTGATTTGCAGTTGACAGACTGGTGCTGATCGCTTGCTTAGCTTCCTCAGTCAGTTGATTCAACAATTCTTCATTTATGTTATCTTCTGCAGCCCGGAACGACAATACAAATTTTTTGTCCGATTTGACAAATCCCAGTTCTATCGTTTTATCTGTGACCAATTCTAATGCTTCTCCTACCTCGTTGCCGATAAGCTCAAGCCCATCCACCACGCTTTTGGCATCTTCGTTCAATGCCTCTACCTCAATGACTTTGCTCTTGTTATCAATAGTAAATTGTAAGGCCGGGTTAACTTGCAGTGTAATGTAAGCTGAGGCTTGTGATCCTGTGAACAAGAATGAATATAATATAAACACTAGGGCAATGGAAAGAACCGGCACGATCACTTTTGTATTTTTTAATAAAGACATCCAAATCACTCCCGAATTTTTTTCAAAAGAAAATCCTTGTTTCCTTTTTTCATATAAATCTTTTTGAAGCACCTGTTGTAACTGAGACTTGTGACGAGTCAAATTCACCTCCGGTTTTTCCAGTTTTTCCAACGGATCAATCCAATCGTTTTTTTTCATTATTTTCACCTTCTGATCGTTATAATGACGTTCGAATAAAAAGGTTGCATTTTTTAAGAACTATTTCGCATATTTTTTAGCTTTTCTACTCCTCGGTGGAGCAAAGACTTAACGGTCCCTTCCGCTTTCCCGAGTATTTCGCAGATTTCCTTTAAAGATTTCTCTTCAAAATAACGTAGAGATAATACTTCCTGATATTTAATCGGTAGTTCAGCTATTTTTTGCCGGAAGAATAAAAATTGCTCATGCTTCTCAAGCTCTTCCTGGGCCTGAACCACTTCTTCCTCTAAGTTGTAATCCAACATAGGTTCCCGATCCGTTCGTGCTAGCATGAGTTCAAAAGATTCGGCCCGATAACGCGACTTCCGATAATATTGTTTCAATTCATTATTGGCTATTCTATACAACCATGCTGAAATAGGAATGTTCCTCCATTGAAACAACCATAGTTTTTTAATTGCCTTGTAGAAAGTTTCACTAACGATGTCTTTTGCAATTTCCACATTACCGGTACGACGTACAGCATAATTCAAGAGGAGACTATAGTACTCTTCGTAAAGAAGAGAAAAGGCTTCCGGATTCGTTTTGGCTTTATGAACAAGTTCTTTTTCTTCATCTAATGTCACGATGATTCCTCCATAAATGTCGTTCTTACCTCATCTTATTCGACATGATCACCCGTCACGAGTTTCTTTTCGTGGCCCCGACCAGTAATAATTACACAATCATTCTCATAAGCGAACTCTATTGCTCTAGCTTCTAGACCATCCGGATTATGGGCATAAATAATAATAATGATCCGAAACTTCTGGTCCGTACGGATATCTTGGAATCTTCCTTTAACCCCATCAAAAGATACCAGACTCCTCCTAATATTGTCCAGAGCTATATTTTCCTTGGATCGGTATTTTTTGTGGAACTCGTGAAGATTTGATTAAAAAGTAAACAAAAGAAGACATCTTGTTTCAGATGCCTCCTTTTCCATAATAGCGTCAAGCTTACCATTTGTTATTCTTGTATTTACGATAATAATTTACCTGACGGGCAAACAAAAAAAACTTCCGTTTAAAATGATGGTCATGTTTATAAAATAACGGATTGCCGTATTTTCCTTCTTTGATCAAACGGTTTGCATCACGCCGAATGTCAGCGTTTTCTACAAACTTGCGCAGCACAATTTTAGGAACGACGGTAAATAAGTAATCCTCGTTTAAATAGGTTAGCGGTTTTTCTTTTCCATAAATGAGATCGTCAACGAGATATTCAGCCATATTATGTCCAAGCGCCGTAACATAATAACTGGATCTGCCTTGCCGAATATTCACTTCAAACACTTTAAATTTGCCGTCACGGGCATCATATTTTAAATCGAAATTCGCAAAACCTACATAGCCCACTGCTTCCAAGAAGTGCTGTAGTTTTTCCATCATCTCCTTATTATAGCGTGTGATCAATGCTGTGTAGTTCCCTATTGCCGTAACCGTATGTTCTTGAAGCACCACTTGAGCGAATGTGACGAGTTGTGTTTTTCCTGAAGAACTGGCATAAATAACAGAATCCCACATGTACGTATCATCCCCGGGAATATAATCCTGGATAATCAGCTCTTCTTGGTAACCGCTTGCTATTATTGTTTCTACTACTTTCTGGAGTTCTTCTGCTGAATCGACTTTATATACTTTTTGCTGCCCGACAAACTTGTGTTTATAATATTCAATACCATTGCTTGGTTTTATGATGATTGGGTATGCCAGATTTTCAGGTAATGGCGCAGATTCACTACAATCATAAAAATATGTAGCCGGTGTATCAATTCCATATTGTTCACAAAGCTTATAAAAATTCGATTTAACCTGCAGCTGATTCATTAAAGATTCTTTTATGTAATTAAATACATAATGCTCTTTCAAGACTTCTTCATTTTCAATAATCAAACGAACATATAAATCATTTGTGCCTACTAAAAGAAGTTTTTTATTCGAAGATGCAAGTGTAGCTGCCACATGTTTGAGAATCCCGACAAAATGTTTGTTGTCTGCCAAAGCAGGATATATTTCAATCTTTTCGATTATTGAACTCAAAGTTGTAAAAGGTAATTGATCCTTGCCAATTAATATTGGCTTAATGCCGTATGCTTCATGAAAAGAGATAGCCATGTTATAGGCATTAATATCCGTTCCAATAATAATTGGTAAAAAAGGTAATTCTGACACGTTGCACGCTCCTTGGTTTATAGTTCTCGTGACTGCGGTTTAGTTAGATATAGGTAACAGCCTGATGGCCCATTTGTTCCCAAGCTTGCTGAAAGGAAGAAATGTTAATTTTACGGTCCTTCTCATTGGCCAATGGATCATTAAAGTAAACGTAATTCTCGTCATAACCTGTCAATAATACGGCATGCTCCTTGTACGTAATATCTACTGGACCGCTCGGTGTTTGCCATGTTTGAAACTTGGAATCGGGAAGCAGTGCGAAAGTCGTATTAGCTATGACCCAAACTGGCTTTCCAAGCTGGAGTGCGTACAACATGTCTTCGAATGTTATGCCTGTCATATCCAAAATACGGTCAGGTAAATATTGTTCACCCAACTCTTTAATCGGTCCATGATAAACGGCGTATCCTGGCTTGGAGTACGATGTCATGTCGCCAACGAACCCATCGTATGGATTGCCAAAGTATACAATACCATTTTCTTTCCTATAGGGCGTAGGATCCTTCTTCACTCGATCCGCTAGTTCCATCTTGCCAACCTCTATGCCGGCATGCTGAAGCATCATGGCGAGACTCGTGACCTCGCAGCCTCTTTCCAATTCAGGCAATTGTGAGATGAGCGGTGCATCAATCAGAATCGATTCTACCGGAACACTGTCATATGCCCAGACCATGCTTTTCGACTGGTTATGATATACATATGAATGGGAATATGTTTTAGCGTAAACGACGGCCTCTGCATAATTATCGAAATCGAGCAGAAACTTATCATTTTGATAAACCGTAAATTCCTTGAAATTATTCCACAGTATTTCGGTATTGTCCCGTCTGATAACGTAAGCCTTCGCGAGGTTCGTTCCTGCGTTTATCGCATCTTCCAACGTTTCATGCTCGGAATGCGGTTTCTTTCCGTCATTGAAAACAAGAAACGGCTTCTCGTTCTCCGGAATAGCAGGTTGTTGCTGATGAGTTTGTCCTTCAACTTGTGTTTGGTTAGAACGATGATCCTCATTTAAGGAAAATAATACAATCCCAATTGCAGCTAGAACAACGATAAACAAAACCAAGTTAACCATGTATATTTTATTTCTTGCCTTCGATTTGCTCATTCTCTTACTCACCTATATCCGTTTAAAATCGTACTGATTATAGATCTTCAAAAAACTTTTTATACCATACGAGGAAAACATAAACGGTCCAAATGTATCTCGCATGATTTTGTTTTCCTGAGTAATGGGCGTCCAGATAATTCATTAGTTCGTCGGTATTAAAAAATTGCTTTGCCCGGTCGGATAGAAACATCTCCTTAACGAGCGTATAATACTTTTCTTCTCTTAGCCAATGCCGTATCGGTACAGGGAAGCCAACTTTCGGTCTATTCGCCCATTCATCTGGCAATACTTCCTTTGCCGCGGTACGCAAAGCAAATTTGGTGTTGCTTGGATGCACGCGAAGGTTCGTAGGTATTTGTGTTGCCAATGACATAACCTTTTTATCTAAAAAAGGCACCCGCATTTCCAAGGAATGAGCCATGCTCATTTTATCCGCTTTTAAAAGAATATCGCCAGGCATCCAGAGCTTAAGATCCAAATACTGCATTTTCGTTACATCATCTTTGTTATGCACCTTATCATATATTTTACTTGTAATGCTCTGAACAGACGGTCCGTTCTTATAACCATCCTTCAACACGTTTAATGCATCTGCCTCATCAAAAACTTTAGCATGTCCAATAAACCTCTCCTCTACCCGTTGTCCGCCTTTTACTAAAAATGACGAGATTCGGTTTCTTGGCAGTTTACCAGATACTTTTGACACTATTCGTCTTAATACAAAGGGAACCCGCTCATACTTCTTCATAGCAGGCGTAGTATCATACCAGTCGTACCCGCCGAAAACTTCATCCGCGCCTTCTCCAGAGAGCACGACGGTGACATGCTTACTCGCAAGCTCCGCCAAAAAATATAGAGGTAATGAGGATAAATTGGACTGAGGCTCATCCATATGATACTGAATCGTTGGCAACAGATCAAAGCATTCATCCGCGGTAACCAGCTTTTTATGATTTTCGATGTTCAATAGCTCCGATAAGTCTTCCGCAAGATTCGTCTCGTTAAATATGCCTTCATAATCCTTAAATCCGACGGAAAATGTTTTGTTAGGCATTAATAAAGCGGTAATATAGCTGGAATCAACGCCGCCAGATAAGTAAGAACCGACCTTCACGTCACTGATTTTGTGATATTCGACCGATTCTCTTACTGTTCCGTTAATTTTTTCTACATAATCCTCTAGACTGCCATGCACCTCCGCAAAGTTTGCATCCCAGTATGGTTTTATTTCAAGTTCCCCTTTTTTGTAGATCATGTAGTGACCGGGCTTCAGCTTGTATACGCCTTTGAAGAACGTTTCGTCGAGCACCGAATATTGAAAGGTCAGATAAGGCTTCAGCGCATTCTTATTCAATTCCTTAACAAACGCAGGGTGCTTTAAGAACGATTTAATTTCGGAACCAAAAATGAAGGAGTTATCCGTTGTATTTTGAGTATAGTAGAGCGGTTTAATGCCAAAGAAATCTCTGGCTAAAAACATCGTTTCATTCTTCTTATCCCATATCGCAAAAGCAAACATCCCTCTAAGCTTCTGCAGGACATCGACGCCATACTCTTCATATGCGTGGATAATGACCTCACTGTCTGTATGACTTATGAAGACATGTCCCTTTTCCAAAAGATCTTCCCTAAGTTCTTGATAATTGTATATTTCTCCGTTAAATACAAGAACGCAGCTTTTATCTTCATTAAACATCGGCTGGCTGGCCTCTTCGGACAGATCAATAATCTTTAGACGCCGAAAACCCAAGGATAGTTGTCCATCCGAGTAAACGCCCCCGCTGTCAGGACCTCTATGAACGATCATATCCATCATTGATTGGATTGTTATTGTTTGATCAACATCTGAACCGCAATTTGCAAAACCTACAAAACCGCACATTTATTGAACCTCACTTCATCTTTATTTATTATGAATGGTTTTCCGGATTAAAATATATAATCCTAATCCTTGCTCCTTTCATTGTACATGAAAATATTCGATGATTCTTCACTTATTCTTAAAAAATTAGGGTTACAATAGACAGTGTGCAAGGAGGTCAACTATATGAATAAGCAAAATACAAGAGACCGGATAATACTGTTATTATTTACGCAAAGTGTTCAGCTGCAACGTTTGGTTCAAGATCTATTCGACCTTGCCAGCATGGAGCAACAATCATTTTCGCATAATTTTCAACGTACGTCCATAGATAAAGTCATTGATGACACTCCTTATATAGTACCTGACTGGTTTGGAGTTCCCGTGAGTGCCGTATGACATTATCGTAACATTTTCTCCTCAAATTATTCAAACTTAATAAAAGAGACATCCTTTATGGCCAGGATGTCTCAGGTATTGTTTACGTATGATGACGAAAAAGTGTTGTGAAACGCCAGAAAAGGAAGAGTGCTCTGATAATCAAATCAACCAGAATGGATAACCAAATACCCACAATACCCAAATCAAGCTGAACAGCCAATATATAAACACCGGCAACACGAATGACCCACATTCCGATTGCCGTGCTGTACATAGGACTTTTCGTATCGCCTGCGCCTTGTAAAGCACCCGTAAGTACTAATCCGACCGCTAGGAAAGGCTGTGCAATGGCAGAAATTCGAAGTGCAGCTGTTACCTTATCCATGACGTCCGTTTGATTCGTAAACCATGAAGCAGCAACCGGCGCAAAGATAAACATGAGAACGCCTGCGACAGACATTAGCAAGGCAGCGATACCCGTACTTATAAGACCGTACGCAAATGCGTCTTTTTTTCTGCCAGAACCTAACTGCTGGGCGACAAGCGTTGTTGCCGCTACCGCAAATCCATATCCTGGCATATAGGAGAAGATTTCAATATTGCCCGCAATCATATGTGCAGCATAAATTTTCGTTCCCAGTCCGATAATAAGCCCGAAGTAAAGCACTTGCCCTAATCGCATAATCAATCTTTCAGCGGCCGCAGGGCCGCTCAACCGAAGTAAAGGCAGTATGTACTCATTTGATTGCATACTTTTTAGAGAAAAGGACAGTGATGATTTTCGTATATAAAAGTAGAGAGCAACGGTTCCCAACAATCTTGAAATGACGGTGGCATAAGCTGCACCTGCAATGCCCCATCCCTCCCAAGCAAATAAACCGAAAATCAATACATAATCCAGCCCCACGTGGATGATATTCATCCAAATACTGACTTTCATCGGTGTCTTCGTATCCCCCGCAGATCGCAGGATACTTCCGAAAACTGTCATAAGCGACATAAGAATCGAAGGTACGGCAATGATTCTGAAATATACAACCCCATCGACGATCACATCGGCTTCCGCTCCCATTAGCCTTAACATTGGCTCTGCGAAGAAAAGAGATAAGATTCCGAATAAGAGGCCAGCTAATATGGCGAGCCACGTCGCTTGACGTGCAATCGATTGAGCCTTGGCCAAATCTCCTGCGCCAATGCTTTTGCCTATAAGAGAGGAGCAGCCTACACCTATTGCAAGGAAAATGGCCAAATAGACAGCAATTATCGTATTGCTTACTCCTACCGCCGCAACTTCTCCCAGCCCTAATTTTGCTACGAATAACGTATCTACGAAACCTACAATGGTTTGAAGAAAATTTTCTATTACGGCTGGAATACCTAGCGCCAATATGATCTTTACTTTCTCTCGAGCATTCGTGTCCTTCAGAGGAACAGTCGCGGACATTTAGCTTCACTTCCTGTACATGAGGTAGAAATATGCTTCTTATTATATCCCCCTAGGGGGGATAATTCAAGAAATAATATAAGAAGATTCACCTCAATTATTAAATCCAATTCCAAAATATAAAAGAGCCAATCAGAAATGATTGGCTCTTTTATATTTATAAATTTCAAAACGAATTTAGTTTGAGTGACATTCATAAGCGTCAGCTTTCTTCGTAGATGATGCTTCGTACCGGACAAATTCCATGTCGCCATTCATCGCTAAGCCCCTTTCATCAGCTATTCGTTTAATGCTTTCTTCAAGGCTTCCAGGTTTTTGGTCATAATGCCGATATAGTCGAGATTGTCCTTCTTTTCCTCGTCCGTCAGCCCTTCTAGCGGATTAAGCACGTCCGTTTTAGCTCCGATCTCATCCGCAATCGTCTGAGCAATCTTCGGGTCGACGAGCGTCTCAAAGAAAATCGTATTGATCTCATGCTCTTTCGCAAACGCAACAACTTCCGACATTTGCTCTGGAGACGGCTCCTGTTCCGGCGACAGCCCCGCAATCGGAACCTGGGTCAGACCATATCCTTAGCGAGATAGCCGAATGCTGCATGTTGGGTTACAAACTCGGTATGCTTAACGTTTTGAAGTCCGGATTTAAAGGCAGCATCCAGTTCTTTCAGTTTAGAAATATAGGCATCCGCATTCGCCTTGTAAGCAGCCTTATGCTCCGGGTCAGCCTTCTCGAATGCTTCCTGAATCGCAAGCACCTCCTGCTGCGCCAGTACCGGACTTAACCAAATGTGGGGATCGAGGCCGGACTCCTCTTCCTCATGACCTTCTTCCTCATGGCCTTCTTCTTCATGCTCAGACTCTTTGCTTTCCATCAGCTGTATTCCACCGCTTGCTTCTACCACAATACGCTTATCATTCGGTGCACTCTCAAGTGCTTGCTCTGCCCATCCTTCTACAATCCCGTTATAGACGAATATATCAGCTTCTTTAATTTCAGCCATATCCTTGGCGCTTGGCTAATTAGGCGGGTTAGAACTGTTAGATACATTCCATAACGGATTTAACAAATGAAAATACACTTAGTGAATCAATACGATTTCAACGGGCCCGTGGTCATCACAATGATCACCATGAAGATGATGCAGTCGACCATTTACTAAATAATCCATATGATCATCATGGGGAACCATTTCATGACCACAGTCTATTTCGTGGTCGCAACCACAAGTCAAGGGATTGCATTCAGCTGGATTCACATCACTTACCGGAATTTTGCATTCATCCCAATGTCCTTCATGTTCTCGATGCAGGTGACCGTTGTGAACATAGTCTATATGATCTTCATGACGGATTTTGGTATGTCCGCAAGCAATGCTATGGCGGTGTTCATGCTCATTATGGACATGATGTTCCATTTCATCCCCTCCTTTCCAAATTCAATTTGCCCTACTCTTCAAAAATTGATTCATATTCTCACTCTTTGACAAATATTATTGAACCTTCTATACTTATTAATAGTAAAACTTACGATTAAAAATCCCGTAAAAGGAGTGTCGCTTATGTCGCAAGCTGTAGAAGCTGATCTGCGCATTCCGGTTACCGTATTGACCGGATTCCTTGGAGCAGGCAAAACCACCCTGTTGAATCACGTCCTTACAGCCGATCACGGTCAGAAGATTGCGGTAATTGTGAATGAATTTGGAGAGGTTGGAATCGATAATCAACTCGTCGTAGGAGCGGATGAAGAGATTTTCGAGATGAACAATGGTTGTATCTGCTGTACGGTCCGGGGAGATCTTATCCGCATTCTCGGTGAGCTGATGGATGCCAAGAGAGGTGCCGGTGATTCGCGTAAAGCTAACTTCGACCGTGTGCTTATTGAGACAACAGGCTTGGCCGACCCGGCCCCTGTAGCCCAAACCTTCTTCGTAGATGAAGAAATGGCAGAGTTCTACAAGCTGGATGCCATTGTAACCGTCGTCGATGCGAAGCATGCTGACCAGCATTTGGATGATGGTCATGAAGCGCAAGAGCAAGTCGCTTTCGCCGATGTACTTCTGTTGAACAAGACGGATCTTGTCACGGAGAATGAGCTTAAGAAACTCGAGCATCGCCTGATATCCATGAACCCTGCAGCCAAGCTATACCATACCCGGCAATCTCAAATCGATATTAACCATATTCTAGGTATCGGGGCATTCGACCTGGAGAAGAAGCTAGAGCTTGACCCCGGCTTCCTTGAGGAAGAGGACCATGATCACGATGATGATGTCTACTCCCTGTTCTTCCGTGAGGAACAGCCGCTTGATCTGGCGAAATTGGAGCGGTTCCTGCAGGAGTGGTTGACGGATCATGGCACCGATACGTTCCGTTACAAGGGTGTCCTTCATATTAAAGGGGTCAAGCAGCGCATTGTGTTCCAAGGCATCCACATGTTGTTCAGCTCCTACCCTGACCGCGACTGGAGAGAGGATGAACAGCGGGTCAGCGAGTTCGTTATTATCGGCAGAAATCTGGACACGGAATGGTTTAACGAACAATTTGCAAACTGTGTAGCCAGTTCGTAAGGCTTTTCACAATAGTGTGCAAACGAAAGTAAAGCCCGTTACCGTTCAGGTAATACTCGGGCATGTGATGCGAAAGATCTACAAGGATTTAGCGTAACGCTTTCTAAACAATATATAAAAAGGAAGAGCGCTAAGCTCTTCCTTTCACGTTTTGAGAAGCTTTAACTTACGGGGTCGACTTCTTTCAGGTTCTGTACATTAAACAAACGGGCATATCCCCCATCTTTCCTCATCAGTTCTTCATGAGACCCCTTTTCTTTAATTTCCCCATTCTCAATGAGTACAATTTGATCCGCATGCGTAATCGTTGACAGTCGGTGTGCGACAATCAAAGTCGTTCTGTCTTTAGCCAATCTTTCAAGAGATTCTTGAATTAAATGCTCAGACTCCAAATCAAGGGCGGAGGTTGCTTCATCAAGAACTAAAATCCGCGGGTTTTTAAGAAATACTCTGGCAATGGCAATCCTCTGCTTTTGTCCCCCTGACAGCTTTACACCCCGTTCTCCGATTTCCGTTTCGTATCCGTTTGGCAGGTTCAAAATAAAATCATGTGCGTTAGCGGCTTGAGCCGCCTGAATGATTTGTTCTTCGGCAGCATCAGGATTTCCAAAAAGTATATTTTCACGTACGCTGCCGCTAAATAAGATATTATCTTGCAAGACCATTCCAATCTGGCTTCGCAAGCTTTTTATGGTTATATCCTTGATATCCGTATCGTCTAACCGAATGCTTCCTTTCTGGATATCGTAAAATCGTGGGATTAAACTGATTAACGAGGATTTGCCTCCCCCGCTCATCCCTACGAAAGCGATCGTCTCACCTGGACATATGCTCAGTTGAAGATTGTTTAAAACCCAGCCGGCAGAAGCCTCATACCGGAAATTGACGTCGTTAAAATCAATTTTCCCTTTTACATCTGCTATCGGTTTCGCTTGCGGTGAATCCACAATATCATAAGGTTCATTCATGAGTTCAACCACCCGTTCCAAGGAGGCGCTTGCCTGCGTCAATTCTGTCGAAGAATTAACTAAGCGGCGAAGCGGACTATATAGCCGATCCAGATAGGCAAAAAATGCGATAAAGGCACCTAACGTAATATTCTCTTGTATAACCTGATAGCCTCCATAAAACAGAACCAATAAAGGAGCAAAGTCCGTTAATGTATTGATGATGGCGTTTGTCAATGCATTCCATTTGGTCAAAGCTAAAGCTCGTTGCAGAAAGTGCCGGTTTTTCCCGTCAAAATTTTCTTTTTCTACTTCCTCCAGCGTGAAGCTCTTGATGACTGGCATTCCGTTAACCCGCTCAAAAAGATAGCTTTGAATATTCGCCAGAGCTTGTGACCTAGACTTTGTATAAGCCTTCAACCTTTTATACAGCTTTTTGACGGACAAAGCATAAAAGGGAAATACCGCTATAGAGACCAATGTTAATTCAAAATCCATATAAAACATGAATACTAAGGCAATGGACAGCGTGAATAGATCCAGCCATACATTCATCATTCCGGTTTCCACGATGCTCTTTGTTTGTTCAGCGTCATTAATCATCCGGGATATGATTTCACCGGTTTTATGATTTTGATAATACCTTAAGGATAGCTTTTGAATATGCACAAACAGACGATTGCGAAGATCGTATAAAATACGGCTGGTTATTAATTGAGCAAAGTATTGTCTGAGGTACTCTATTGGCGCCCTAACCACAACAAACAGTGCAGCAGCACCCAGCATGACATAACTTAATTTTTCGATTTTTACATCTACAGGGATTGGGTTTAGCAATAAATCGTCAACAACATATTTCATAAGAAGAGGCAGCGTCAACGGTATACCAAATTTAATCATCCCAATCAATAACGTGACGCATACTAGCTTCCAATAAGGCTTTACAAATGTAAAATAGGTTTTGAAGCTCGACATATGTTACTCCTTTTATAACCTCATAGATCTACAAATTAAACATGATGGTACAACGGTCTGCATCTGCTATCTGATGTAGTTATTCAGGGCTTTATTTAAGTCAGCTAACACTTGTTCCTGATTTCCCTTTTGAATCGCATCGACTACACAACCTTCAAGATGATCCTTAAGCAGCAATTTTGCAGCGTTATCCAAAGCCTTCTGAATAGCAGCGATTTGCAGAAGAATTTCGGAACAATCGCGACCGGATGCTGTCATCTCCTTTGTAGCTCTCATATGGCCTTCGATACGCGCTAAACGGTTAACGATCTGTTTTCGATGCTTATGCTCATGAGTATGCTCATGCGAATCATGCACAACCGAGGGTACACTTTTATTTGCCTCTCTATGTGAAGATGCATGTTTCTTGTCATGATGATCAACTCCCATTCCAATAACCTCCTTTTGATATAATTTATCCCCCTAGGGGGGGTATGTCAACATGAAACTATCGACATACAATGTGGAAGGGTGTGTTTATCAATTGATTCGGACATCATAATTGCCCCTTCAGTTTATTGTAACCATGGTTACAATAAACTGAAGGGGCCCTTTTTTTTGTAAAGGCTATGATTCAAGCCGCCGCCCATCAATATTCAACGCCCAATACAGCCGGAACGCCTTCATCATAGTAGTGTTTAACGACTTGAATCTCGGAAACGAGGTCGGCTTTATCCATAATCTCTTGTTTCGCTCCTCGGCCCGTTATGACAAGATGGAGATAGCCTGGTCTGCGGTCGATTAGCTCCAGTACCTCCTGCAGAGGCAAGACATCGTCAATGGGAAACTTCTCAATGGCTAACGCATTATTAAGCTCATCCAACACAACGACATCCCAATCCCCGCTCATCACTTCTTCTTTGGCGATTGACCATGCCGCTTGGAGAGCCTCGCGATGCTCCTCCGGTGTTTTTGTCCATGTGAACCCAACACCGAGCTGACGCATCTCAACACCCAATTTGCGAAGAGCGATTTGCTCACCGTAGGTTCGCTGCGGGGATTTGATAAACTGTAAAATAAGCACCTTATAACCCCGGCCTACGGCTCGAACGGCCAGTCCAACCGCAGCCGTCGTCTTCCCTTTACCGTTGCCCGTATAAACGAGTGTATAGCCTTTACGCTTCAGTCTCCGGTCTTGCTGTTCCTGTTCCATTAGCGATACCTCTTTTCTTTTTGCGATACTCGTGACATATTCCGACCCACCTTGACGCGGCGTCCGGGTTGGAAGCGAAATGAACATGCGTGTACCCCGCCAAAATATTGCCGCTGCAGTAGCCTTCTTTCTTGACGCCCCGTAAGCCCGTAGTCTCGTAAGCATAAGGATAAGTATCGCTGTTGTCTGCCGTCAGCGTTGAGTAATGAAATTCATGCCCCCGCATGCGTGAATCTTCAGGCAGAAGCAGGCTGTCCTGTATCGCCCTTACTTCCCGGTAACCGAGCGCTGCTAGCTTAGGCTGCATTTCCACGATCGCAGGAATGATGCCTGCCATTGGATAGGTCTGTCCGGAGCGGTCCTTAATCGAACGGCACAAATACATGTAACCCCCGCATTCGGCGTAAATCGGCATGCCTCTTGCTGCGAGCGTAAACAAATCATCCTTTAAACGGATGTTGTCAGCCAGCTTCGCCGCAAATTCCTCCGGGAACCCGCCTCCGAAATAAACGCCATCGGCATCCGAAGGAACCGTTTCCCCGGCTAGCGGACTGAAGTAAATGACCTTTGCTCCGCAATGCTCGAGCATCTCCAGGTTTTCCAGGTAGTAAAAGTTAAACGAAGCATCGCGCGCGACTGCTATAGTCGGACCGGAGTCCCTTTGCGACGCCAACAGCCGCTCTACCGGTAAAGCTAAAGCAGGCGCATCATTCGCAAAGGATAATATACGGTCCAGATCAACCGTCGCTTCCACCTGCTGCGCAGCAAGCTCGAACAGCGGATTCAGCTCGCCGCGTTCTATCGCCGGAATAAGTCCAAGATGCCGTTCGGGAATATCCAGCTCTTCATTGCGGCCAAGCCAGCCGACAACCGGTATCCCGCATTCTTGCTCAATGGCGGATTTCACGATACGGTAATGACCTTCGCTTCCGCATTTGTTCACGATGACCCCGGCAATCCGGGCACCTTCGTCCAGCTTTTGAAAGCCCATGACAACAGCCGCCGCGCTGCGGGCCATACTCTGAACGTTGACCACAAGAATAATCGGGCAATCCAGCAGTGCGGCAATATGTGCCGTCGAGCCTTCATTGCTTAACGGATTTTTGCCGTCATAAAGGCCCATGACCCCTTCGATAACGGACACATCGGCACTATCCGAGCCTCGTATGAAGATTTCCTGCATCGTCTCATGGGGCACCATCCACGTATCCAGATTACGTGAGGCTCTGCCCGTAACGGCGCTATGATAAGTCGGATCAATGTAATCCGGACCGCATTTAAAGCCTTGTACTTTTAGCCCTTTGCGTCCGAGCGCCCGCATGATTCCGATAGTGAGCGTCGTTTTTCCTACTCCGCTTCCGGTTCCGGCTATAGCAAAACGCGGGCGATACGAGTTCATATTCCGACCACCCCGGCTTCTTCGGCAGCAGGAATACGTGCGACAGAGATCGTACAGTTGCCGCTCTTCTTCTTTTCCAGCAGCCAGTCCGCCGCACCGGCGGAGAGCAGCGCAGCCGGTTCGCTGACCCCATAAGCGCCGGTATAGCGGTAGACGGTCTCCGACGGATTTTTAAGCGGAATTGCATTCAGTTGTTCCGGTGTATACGTTACAAACTCCCAGCTATACCTCTTGCAAACATCCAGCAATCCTTGTTCATCCTTCTTCAAATCGATCGTCGCAAGGCTGCGTACGCTCTTTACAGACAAGCGCAGCTCGTTCAAAGTATCCAAAATGACGGCTTCGATTTCTTCCGGCGGCGTTCCCCGATTGCAGCCCATGCCAAGCACCAGGCTTTTGGGACGATATAACACGCCGTTGCGAAGCAAGACTGACTCCTCGTTCGCATCGAGCAAGCGATCCGTGACGACAAGCGCAGCGTCAAATTCCGTTTTCATCGCCTCATCCGCTGAACCATATACACGGATAGACGGCGGTAGCGGCTTATCGTACATCCACCAGTTTTTCTCCCCTGCCTCCTGAACGACGGCCACCCGCTCCTCATTTACGACTGAAGCGCTGACCGGCGTCGCTTTCTCGAAGCTTTCAATGACCCAGCCGAAAGAGCGGCCAAACATATCCACGGGAATCGTCTGCTGCACATCGGAAGCCGTAGTAATAACCGGACGCGCCCCTATCGCCTTCGCCACTTCCCGGGTAAGCTCGTTGGCCCCTCCCAGATGTCCGGACAACACGCTGATCACATGCTCGCCGCGGTCGTCGATCACGACAACCGCCGGATCCTTTTTCTTATCCTCCAGAATCGGCGCGATCATCCGAACTACGGCACCTAAGGAAATAAATAAAATAATGCCGTTATAGCTCTTGAACAGCTCGGGAAGGATGAGCTTAACCGAGCCTTCAAATAGATGGATATTTTTGCCGAACTCGTCACCGCGGGCAAACTTGCTCATGTAGTACAAATCCGATGCCGGGAATATATCTGCAAGGCCTCGAGCCATCTCAACGCCGTGCTTCGTTATCGCCACGACAGCGTATGGCTTATTCACTTGCCTTCACTCCCCTTCTATAACCGTGCGTGAACGTTTTATCATAAAGCTTGGAGCGATGCGCATCCCGGTCCGTGATGGTCGGATCAAGCGACCAGCCCGCCAGTATCATCGCATGCATGCGGATTCCAGCTTGCCGCATGTCCTCATCCAGCTTATTCAATGTCGTACGGACAATTTTCTGATCCGGCCAGGTAGCACGCTGAACCACCGCCACTGGCGTGTTCTCGGACCAGCCGGCCTCTATAAATTCCTTCACTACCTTTTTTGTCAGCGTGGCGCTGAGGAACAAGGCCACCGTGCAATGATGGGAAGCCAGATCCCTCAGCTTCTCACGTTCAGGAACAGGCGTCCGTCCCTCGGCGCGCGTCAGGATTACCGTTTGCGTCAAATCCGGTACGGTCAATTCCGCACCCAGTACGGCGGCTGCCGCAAATACGGAGCTGACCCCGGGAATGATCTCGTAAGAAACTTCATTTTGTTTAAGCAAAACAAATTGCTCCAGCACGGCACCGTACATCGATGGATCGCCCGTATGAACTCTCGCTACGCTTTTGCCGGCCCGTACCGCTTGCACCATGACATCTACCATCTGCTCCAAATCCATCCCGGAGCTTTGCAGCACCTCGGCATGCTCCCCCGCTTGCGCAATCAGGTCATCGTTAACGAGCGAGTCGGTATACAAGACGACATCAGCCTGCTGCAAAATTTTTAAACCTTTGACTGTAATGAGGTCCGGATCGCCGGGTCCGGCTCCTACGATATAAACCTTCGGTTCCAACGCCATCATTTTCTCACCGCCATTAACGTCAAATATTCAAGCTCATATCCCTTCAACACGCGGACATCGCGCCAGACCGTCTCATAAGGGGATGTCGCCTTCGTCACAACGGACGCTTTGCTCGTTAGGTCGAGCTCTTCCAATAAATCGATCATCATATCGATGACCTTGGCCACCTTAATAAAAATAACCGTATCATGCTCTTCGATCGCTTTCTTCATTGCAGCCCTGTCGTCCGTTGCAGGAATAATTGCAACCTGCTCATCACCGTCTGCAAGCGTAATGCCAAGCTGCGCAGCCGCTCCCAGCACCGAAGAAATGCCTGGCACGGTGCGGATCGGAACCTCGGGGTGAAGCTCATTCATGAGACGCGCCATATGAATAAAGGTGCTGTACAGATTCGGGTCTCCTTCGGTTACAAAGGCAATGTCCCTTCCCTCTTTTAATTGCTCCCAGCATAGGGCTGCCGTCTTGTTCCATTCCTTCCCGAGCACGGCCGGATCCTTGGTCATCGGAAAGATCAAGCCAAGCATTTCCTTCTCGGCAGGATTCACATACAGCTCAACGATTTCGAGTGCATACGACTTGCCGCCCATTCGCTTCTTGGGATAAGCGATAACCGGGCACTCCTTCATCAAGCGAAACGCCTTTACCGTAATGAGCTCAGGGTCACCGGGTCCAACGCCAATCCCATAAAGCGTTCCTGTTCTCGGTATATTTATCACGTTAATTGCTCTCCTCTGTTGTCGTTTTTTCCTCGGCTTTAAAGCCTGTAATGACGTAAATCGGATTCAGCCCTTCGAACCTTGTCATATCCAAAATCGGCTTGCTTCTCGAAATCTGAACAAGCGTCACGCGGGCCTCGAACCCTTCTTCCTTCAAGGCGCGGCAGGAATCCGTCAGCGTTTCGATCGTTGCCGCGTTAATGACGAAGCGTCCTCCCGGACGCAGTCTGCCGCAGCAAATCCGAATAAGCTCGCGAAGCTCGCCTCCGCTCCCGCCTATGAAGATTGCATCCGGGTCCGGCCATGCATCAAGACCGTCGGGCGCTTTCCCGTGCACGATTGTGAAATCAGCCCGAAACTTAATACGGTTCTGCTGAACGTTCTCCATATCGCCTTCATTTTTCTCGATGGCAAACACTTGCCCATACGGAGCGAGCCGCGTGCTCTCTACGGCTACGGACCCCGAACCTGCGCCAATGTCCCACACCACGCTGCTCGAATGAATGTTCAGTTCGGATAAGCTTAAGACGCGGACCTCTTTTTTCGTTATCAAGCCCTTCTCCGGCTTACGCTGATGAAATTCCCCGTCGTCGAAGCCGAAGCCGGTGCGCACCGCATAAGCCGCCTCTTGACGATAGCGAAGAATGACAATATTAAGCGGGGAAAAGGCCCCTCCCGCCATATCCTCTAAGGAATAGAAGCCGCAGCGTTCCTGTTCGCCGCCTAAATTTTCCGCAACGAAGGCTTCATATTCCCTCATATTAAATTGCAATAGATACGAAGCTATCGCAGATGGCGAATTCGTATCATCCGTCAACAGCGCCACTTTCGATTTGCCGTCGATGCGCTGCGCCAAGCCTTGCAGCGGACGTCCATGCACGCTCTCGAGCGCTGCGTCCTGCCAGCTTTCGCCCATTCGGGCAAAGGCCAATTGCAAGGAACTCAGGTTTGGATATATATCAACAGCCTCGCGGCCAAGCTTGGCAACAAAAAAACCGGCTATGCCGTAAAACATCGGATCGCCAGATGCGAGCACAACGACCCGCTGATGCCCGCGCATTTGCGCAACCTGTGACACCAATTGAGATAAACCGCCTTTTATAACAAGCTTCTCCCCTTGAAACTCAGGAAAGAAAGCAAGATGTCTCTCACCTCCAACCAGCACCTCCGCAGCCTCTACCAATGCTGAGGCTGCGCCGGGCAATCCATGTGCACCATCGTCGCCAATGCCAATAATAGCTATTCGGTTACCCAACAATTTCCACCCTCCCCAATACGTCGCCCTTCATCGTGACCAATACCGTCTCCACAACCATTCCCCCGTCGACATGGCTCACGGCGTGTTCCGATGCGTATTTGCACAATAATTGAAAATAGGTTTCCAACCCGGCTTCGATTGCCAAATCCGAAGCATGCGATGCCGTATTCGCTCCTAAAATAGCATCTCTCAGCGCATCATCACCACCGGCTTGAACGGCCACACCCGCCAGAAAATTCAAATCCACCGGCGCGCTTTTGGAATGCACCATCATGACGCCTTGCGCCACCTTTGAAAATTTCCCCATCATCCCGATGAGGCTTACCCTTTCCATGCCAAGCCGCTTGGCATGCTTTAATGAAAAGCCTACGAAATCACCCATCTGTACAAATGCTTCCTCCGTGAGCTCCGGAAGAAGCTTCATCGCATATTTCTCGCTGCTTCCGCCGGTAGTGAGCACGATATGCTTACAGCCTGTAGCTTTGGCCACCTGGATGGCTTGTACGATACTTGCTTTATAAGCAGAGGTAGAGAATGGAACAACCGTACCCCGGGTTCCGAGGATTGATATCCCGCCTAAAATGCCCAGTCGGGAGTTAAGTGTTTTCTTCGCAATCTCTTCTCCGTCCGGAACCGAAATGACGACACGGACACCGCGATCCACCTCATATTCATTAAGCACCTCCTGCACGGCGCTAGTAATCATTCGTCTAGGCACAGGATTAATCGCAGCTTCTCCGACCGGGACAGGAAGACCCGGCTTTGTCACCCTTCCAACGCCGATGCCGCCGTCCAATTCGATACCTTCGCCGCCGCTCCACGTTACCGTACATATAATTTTCGCTTTGTGCGTGGCATCCGGATCATCGCCGCCATCCTTGATGGTCGCGCACTGGGCCATGTCCTGCGTCATCTCGCATTCTATTAATTCGAAGGTGTGAAAAAATCCTGCCGGCAGCCATATCTCTGCCTGCTCCACTTTATTTTGCGTGATTAGCATCGTTACCGCCGCTTTAGCGGTGGCTGTCGCGCATGCCCCTGTCGTATACCCATGGCGAAGCGGTTGTGCTTCCGTTTCGACATCGTCGCTCATGCCGTCATCTCCTATTCCTTATTTCTGAGCGGCCGCCATAATAGAGATCGCATTAATGGCCGATACGACGATGGTACTTCCGCCCTTGCGTCCAATGTTTGTTATGAATGGAATATCAAGCTTTCGCAATTCGTCCTTCGATTCCGCTGCAGATACGAAGCCGACCGGCATGCCGATAATAAGCCCGGGCCTCGCCTCACCTTCCTTCACAAGCCGTATTAATTCAAGCAGAGCTGTCGGGGCGTTTCCGATTGCATATATACCGCCGTCCGCCTCTTTAATCGCTTTGCGCATGGAGATAATCGCGCGCGTCGTGTTCAATCGCTTGGCTTCCTCCATGACATCCGGATCCGATATAAAGACCTTTACTCCGCCGCCAAAACGTTCAAGCCTCTCCTTGCTCACGCCGGCTTGAATCATTTGCACGTCTGCTACGACGGTCCTTCCTTCGCGGATCGATTTAATCCCGGCTTCAATGGCATCCTTGTGGAACACGAGACTGCGGCCAAGCTCGAAATCAGCTGAAGCATGGATGATCCGCTGCACGATCGGGTATTGCTGCTCCGTGAAAGGATGCTCCCCCAGCTCCTCTGTAATGATCTCAAAGCTTTTTCCTTCAATCTCTTGCGGCTGAACGGTCAGCGGTTTGAATTCCGTCTTAAAGTCCATCATGATCCTCCTTTTCGTATGAAAACAGCTCTTTCAGCCGGTCTAACACACCGTCATAGTGCGTGAATACATCGCCGAACTCCAGCTCGGGACGCGATATGAGAATGACATGTATGTCCATCGCCAGTGCCGCATTAACCTTTTCGTCCACGGCTCCAGTCTTTCCGCTTTCCTTCGTAATCATGACGGTCGTACCGAATTTCCGGTACAATGCCTCATTTAAGTCACTGGAGTAAGGCCCCTGCAGGGCTATAATGTTCTTTTGCTCTATGCCAAGCTGCTCGCAAAGCTCCATATTATCTTTGCGCGGAAGCATTCTGGCGACGAGCCGAATGTCAGGGTCCTGCAGCAGATGCTTGGCGAATATGGCCAGTGTTTTGCTTCCCGTTGTGAGCATAACCGAGCCTTTGAGCCTTTGAGCTTCCAGAGCTGCTTCCTCATAAGAGGAAACGACCGTCAGCATAGGGTGATCATCATACACTAAGGAGGATCGCTCGAATCGAATATACGGCAGCCCGGCTTCCTGTGCTGCCCGCATCGCATTGCGATGGGCTTCCTCTGCGAATGGATGACTCGCATCTACAACCGCCTTGCAATTGGATTCACGCAGCAGCTCAATCATTTGCTCGGAGGCTAACCGGCCGGTCCGTACGGCAATGCCTGCCTCATCCAAGCTTTTCGCCGCGTTATCCGTGACTACAGAAGCAAGCAGCGGGTAACCGGAAGCTTTTATCCGGACAGCCAGCTCGCGTGCATCACTGGTCCCGCATAAGGTTAAAATCATGAAACAACCTCCTGTTTTTTATCAGCATGCTGATGATCGTGATCGTGGTCGTGATCGTGATGGTCATGACTGTGGTCGTGATGATGGCCGTGACTGTGCCCATGATCGTGATCATGATGATGGTCGTGGTGCTTGGCCGCTTCCGTCCGATACTTGCACATATCGCAGTTCATGAGAGCACGGCCTTCGCTAGCCTCCTCCACCCGGTCAAGCAATAGCTCAACCAGCTGCGGATGAAACCCGAAATATCCGGCAAGCTCCACGTCGATATTGGGGTGTTCTTCTGCAAATTCCGCTGTCATTTGCTCGATTCGTTTGATTAAGACACCTGTAAAAAGAAAATACGGCAGCACGTAAATCTTCTTCGCGCCAAGCAGCTTGCAGCGCTCCAAGCCTTCCGGAAATGACGGCTCCGTCACCCCGATAAAGCTGCTCTCTACCCATTTGACGGGTAATTTCTCCCACAAAAGGCGGGCCATTTTCAGAAAATTGCTGTTCGCATCCGCATCGCTGCTGCCTCTGCCGAGCAGTAAAACGGCTGTGTTCTGATCTCGTTCGCTTGCCTCTCCATCCGTGCTGTATCCGGCTTCCGTCAATCGCGACGCTAAAATGTCAAGCACCTTTTGATGAATGCCGATTGGCTGTCCATAGGCAAAGGAAACGTTAGGGTATTTCAATTTGGCATGATCGATTTCATGCGGGATATGGATCTTCGAGTGCCCTGCGGCAAATAAAATAATCGGCACAAGTACAATTCTCGTTGCTCCGGCTTCAACGCAGCGGGCGATACCCTGCGGTATAGTTGGACTCACGAATTCCAGAAAGCAGGTTTCCACCCATCTCCCCTTTGCGCTATTTCTTACCGAATCCGCAAAACGAAGCATTTCCTCGTTCCCTTCGTTGTCACGGCTGCCGTGACCTACCAGTAATATAGCTTCCACACTTTCTCCTCCTTAATCTCCGCATACGGCATCAACGATCACCGGCGCTATGTATTCTGTGTGCGTAAATCCGGCTACCTGTCCGACGCGTTTGAAAAATTTATGGAAACGTTCACCTGGATGGCCTTTTTCCGTGAATTCCTTTACGACTTGCTCCACCGTTTCAACAATCCGGTCTGCCGGAATGCCTTCGACCACGTTCTGCCCGGCATGAGCATTCCGTCCGATTTGCTTGCCGCCCAAAAATAAATCATAACCGCCTTTGCGGTAAACGATGCCGATATCCTCCATAACAGCCCCATAACACGCCATGCCGCAGCCGTTTAGTCCAATCTTTAGCTCTTTAGGCGCCTCGATTCCCCCAAACCGCATGTGAAGCTCTTCCGCGACAGGAATAGCCTCGTCCTTCTCCAAATTACAGAAGTCGCATGCTTTGACTTGAACGATGTCGCCGATTGCAAATACAAGCAGCTGATGTTCTTTGAGGCGGGTGACAATGGTTTCCGCATCATCCGTCGGCACCCGCAGCAGTACTTGATGCTGAGGCGTATATTCAAGCTCGCCGTCGTCGCCTGCCAATTCAGCTAACAACCCCATTTGCTTAGCCGTAAACTTCTTGTTCGCGATTCCCGGAGATACGCCGACTTCAAATATGGATGGGGTCTTGCTATGGACCTCAGCCGCTTGCGGCAGCACGTTAGGCCCTCCGGATACAAGTGCTTTGCTCTGAAACAGCTGCAGTGCTTCGTTCGCAAGCTCAGCCGCCCCCAAGGAGGACACCTTCTCCTTCTCCACCTCTTCTTCTTCTTCGTTTTCCACCCACTCTTCTTGGGCATTCAATGACCACGGCTCAGCTTCGGTACGCAGCCGTTCATGAGGCTTTAACGTTTGTACATCTGAATTCAACGTATATTTACGCTGATACCCGCGCGGGGTAATGATTTTGCCATCGTAAAAGAAGGTTGAAGAATTGCCGATAATGACCGTAGTCAACATCCCGATATCATGGTCCAGCATGTCTCCAAGCGTAGTGATCACCACATGCTCGCGGTCTCGATAGGCGCTTTTTACTAGCCCTACGGGTGTTTCCGCCGAACGGTATTTCAGCAGAATCCGCTGTGTTTCTACGATTTGCCGCGTACGGCGGCCGCTTCTGGGATTATAGAGCGCGATGACGAAATCGGCGGAAGCAGCAGCTTCAACCCGCTTGGCGATGACCGCCCACGGCGTCAAATGATCGCTGAGCGAAATCGTACAAGCATCGTGCATGACGGGCGCGCCAAGCAGCGAAGAACACGAGTTGATTGCAGAGATCCCCGGAATGATCTCGATCTCCACTCCAGTGGCCTCCGTCCATCCTTTTTCGATCAATACTTCATATACAAGACCTGCCATACCGTATACACCAGCGTCACCACTAGAGATAACGGCAACCTTCTTTCCGAGCTCCGCTTGTCTCACCGCTTCGCGTGCACGGCTAACCTCCTCAGTCATTCCCGTCCGGACGATAGCCTGGTCAGTCAGCAGACCACTGATTAAATCGACATAGGTATTGTAGCCGATAATAACGTCACTCTCTTGGATAGCTGCCCGAGCACGATCTGTAATATGTTCAAACGAACCTGGACCAAAACCGATCACCAATAGCTTTCCATTCCTACTCATGCCATTTCCCTCCTGCCTAGACCTCCGACTGAAATTTTTGGAAGCCGGTCGAACTAGACTCTAATCATAATTAAACAACCAAGCGTTATACCGTAAACCCCATTACATGGCCATGAATTCTATAGCACGACTTGAATGGTTTTGCTTTTGCAATTTCCCATAAAGCTAATAAGCACAACCCTATAGACAACGACCATGCTGGGTAAACATAAAAAAGCACTCCCAGCCAAAGAGGCCGGAAATGCTCAGAGAAACACAAGCGGTATCACTCAAATACTATCGTATTTGAGCATCCGTGTGATACTGTTACATTCCAACACTCTCCTATTACGCGTAGGATTCCATGTTTTTGAAATGGGCAGGTCTCCTGACTTAAGGCTCTCGTTTTCTAGTCTTCCCAGGTATCCCTAGTGACTATATGTAGATGAAAACATAGATATGCCTATTACAGTGGCGCGACCGTGTCGGTTTTTCACCGAACTTCCCTATTAAGTCTGCTTCCAATTCAAAATCAATCGAAGCAAACACCCATTTCAATATATTAAATAAGAATATCTTATCAGCAACTATTTGTATACCTATAGTATTTTAAGTTACTCGACTTGAGTCTTGCAAAAATATGCTGTAAATCTAATGCGAAGGACGCAAAACGATCACTTCGATTCGAAATCAGGCCGGACAATACTTTCACTATGCTCACGATGATGGCAAAAGCCAATGGTCGCATTGCCTCGTCACGTCTCATCTCGTGACCATCCTGTGTTATTATGATGTACGCTGGCACATCGAGACCGGCTATCGTTACTTCAAGGATTTAATGGGCTTTGACCAGATAAGGATTTTTCAGGAGCCCTTTCGGGACACGGCATGTATATCCGAAAAGTACAGCCCGACTTCGTCTTTACCATTTGCAGGTCAAGAGTCGAAGAATATCAAAAGTCGGGTATTCCAGCCGCTCACATGGACTTCGGCCACCACCCGAGCGTACACCGCCGCGTTAAAGCGAGCAAGTTGGATAATCCTGCCCTTCACTTTTCTTTAAACGTGCGTCCTTTTGAGAATAATGCAAAAGAAAAGACGCCAGTCCCGACTGGCGTCTACTTCCATTAAGGCTTAGCAGGCAAGCCGTTCGCGCTGCGGATCAACGAGAAATATTGATCGGCGCGAACCGCAACGTACTCCGGTCCAAGCGAAGCTTGCAGCTCGGCAATGTCTGAAGGCGTTAAGCTCCAAGCAAGCAGTCCCAAGGATACGAACAACGGAGACTTCCCGTCCCACTGGGCCTTGGCGTCGGCAAGAATCTTCTGGCCGTCCTGTACAGTGCTGATGCCCTGAATCGTCGAGACGGGAAGCTTGCCGCCGACAATCTCTACGCCATGGCGGTTTTCCCAGCTCAGGAACAGACCCGGAGCTTTATACTCCTTGATATAGGCAGCGGCATGGGCGTCGCTGAGCGGCACATTCTCGCTGTCGATGCGGTTTAATACGTAAGGAATCGTCATGCCCGTCTTCTCCATATACGAATACGACTGCTTCAGGAAGGCGGAGAAGGATGCTTCAGGCCATGCATTCGGGTAGAAGTAGCCTGCGCCTGATGGTCCCGCGATAAGAAGGTCGTTATCCGTAGCGGTCTCCCGGTAATAATTCAGCATCGCAGGAGCGCCATCGTAGAGCAAAGGACTGGATGTCCAGTTCAGCGGCACTTGACCGCGGCTTGGATCATCCCATAGGATCCGCATTCTATGCTGATTATACTGGAAGTTGTCGCCCTCGCTGAACGTATACGTTACATAAATCTTGTTCTCCAGCTTAGGCGTTTTTGCGGCTTTAGCTTTGGCAGGATTCGCCTTGGTTCCGGAGAATACGGTCAGATTGCTGAACCAATCGGCCGCGAGCACATAGACGCCGTAATTGGATGTAATCTCTACGCCGCTGAATTCTCCGTCAACATCGTTGCTGAACCAGCCTAGGTAAGGCGTGCCCGGCTTCACGTCCGACATGATCTTCTGGAAGAGCGCTTTCTGTTCCGGCACGTTGGAATCGAGCCAAAACACCATCGCTTTGTTCGCAACAGCATAATCACGCAGGTAACCGTAAGGCTCCTTCTGCTCGGAGGATACCGGTTGAACGTTGCCGATGGACACTTTGTATTGATTCCACATGTCGATGGAAGCCGTTAGCTGCTTCGCATCGGAAGGCGGCGTGAATTTGTAAACGAAGTAACGGTTGTTGTCAGCGAACCGATGTCCTCCGTTTCCTGCAGATACTTGCGAGTTTTGGCGATCGTACAGGAACGGCTCTTCTTCCGGCGTACCCGGAATGAATTGAGCGATGGTCTTGCCGTCAGCTTTGATCGTAACCTCATGAACAGCCGTACCCCAGCCGTCCTGCGGGAACGCATCGTCGAAGCGGAGATAAACGTCCGACTTGCCGAGGCTGGCACTTAGATCGAGATTATACAACTCCCTATTGTTGCCGTCCCGCTCTTGCGTCGTATCTTCTGCGATCACCTTGAACAGGTCTGCTTGGTTGTCCGGAAGCCTGATCGAGGTATCCGGGCTAAGCCCGACAAGCATCCGTTGCGTCGTCTGGCTCCACAAATTCTCGTATTGCCAGGTGTAAGCGTCCAGCCTGTCCTTGAATTTTCCTTGAAGATCGTCCAGCACCTTTAAGCTGTACGGTGCAGCTTGCAGCTTCTCCGCCAGCTCGGGGCTTGCGACCACGGCGCTTTTCAAGCCGGCCAGCGTCGTTGCCACGTTGACGGAGTCAGGCACTTTCGGATCGTATATAATGATTCCGTTTATTTCCTGCTTGTACATACGGACGATCTGCCAGTAGTCGTCTCTAACCTTGTAAGTCACATCCAGGTCATTCAGCCAAGTGAACTTCCCTTCTTCTTTGTTCTCCAGCAAATAAATTCGAGGCTTGTCACGGTTGACAATGCCTTGCAAGGTTGCCATTAAAAGTTTTATGTCGCCGGGCGCATCATAAATATCCGCCACGTCCAGGTGATTAATCTTCGAAAAGCTTGGAAGCGCTTGCTTTTCTGGCCACGCAATCGTGCTCGCTTGCGGCTTCTCCTTGGAGTCGGCAGCGGATGCGGTTAAAGTCATGGACAATGTACAGACGATTGCTAGTCCGATAACGGAAAGCTTACGTAACATGATCTACACCTCGTTTGATTATGGTATGGAGGACTGTCTTACGACGCGCGCCTTATCCTCTGCCCCTCCTTTACTCGGCAGCGTTCCTTCACGTCCTCTCAAATATATATTTATTATATTGATAATAACATTACAAGCACTTCGACAAAAGTTCTCAAGCTTTGACATCGATTTGAGTCTCATGGTCCAGGTAATTATAGCTAATTCAGTAATGTTGTCCTGCTCGCAGGAGGACTCACTACAGATTTTCTAATCAAGATAAATATATATTATACATAACAATTCGTTGTTTATTAACGACACATTCGTACTCATTCATCCCCTCTGACCAGCCCGGCCGAATACATGATTAACGATTACTTGCGGGATCTGCTGCAAAAGCAAGGATCGTGACGGAACCGGACATCATTTGTTGAAAAAGGAAAACCTCACTTTTAGCCCAAAAAAGCTAATCGTGAGGTTTTTTAAAATAATAATTCCGGATTATCGGATCAGGCCACAGACGGTCAAGGCTAAAAGATACAAAATATACCTGGTTATTTCACCAAGATGATCTAAGAATAGAGAGGGCGTGTTTTGCTGGCGCTGGCGATAGCGATAGCGATTCCTTTGCTAATTATGTTGCTTCAATGGCAAGATGCTCGTTTTGTAGAAAATAGTGCGCCACCTGGTAGCCGTAATTTTCAAGTCCCTTTAATATTTCGACTTTTTTGTTTAGGCAAACCGCCGTCCGCATTTCGCTTACCATCTATTTAGTTTTCAACTTTCTGCGTGATAGTAATATTCATTAACCGCAAAACTTTCATTTCTTCTTCTAACTGCTCTTCGGGTCCCTCAAAGGTCGCTCGTCCTGTGTATAACGGCATCCCATCCCCTAAATCAAGCACGGCCGCCATCGCAGCCGTTTTCCTATCCAGCAAGAGATATACACGGTCTGAGCCCAGAACCGCGGTATTCAATTCGTTGGCTTCAAGCTGTTTCGCCGATATGGAGCTAGGCAATGCTGTAAGCATACCCGTCCTATAAGAATACGAATAGATCTGCTTATCGGCAAAGGCTTCCACGCCCTCTTTTGAGCTGATTCTTTCTTCACTTACTATCAGAAGAATATAGTCGCTGGGCGAAGAATGAAAATCGGATGTTATGAAACTAACTCTAAACACAACATCCTCCTCACTTCTCCAATCACCTAGTTTCTCGTTCCCCAATACTGCCCCTGTTGTGGGCGAAGAGCAAGCGAATAACCGATTGAGCGAAAACAGGACGGGACTAGCCGCTATCAGCCTGTCAAAGGGCGCATCCCTTACCACCGATTCCGTAACATGGTTGCCGCTCCAAGGCTTGAGAGCAGCTTCTGCGAGTGTTCCCATTGCGCCTTGGAATACGCAAGGAGATGGGATGTATATCGTTTCTGTGATGTCAAGGGTCGATCCAAGCGTACTGCTCGGCTGGCTCGATCACGGAAGGCAATAACCAAGTGGAGCGATTGAGGATTGGAAACGCTATACGTCAAACCTGACTTCCTCCAAAGAATATCAAGCAATGATGAAGGAATTGCAAAAGCTGATTTCGGTTTAGGCTTCCTAATTCAAAAAAGAGTCGCGGATTCGCGGCTCTTTCATTTATGTTATGGAATGTATTGTTGAACGATCCGAACGATTTCTCCATCCTTGACCGTCAAATGATAAGGGAAGCCCTTTATGTTTAAATCATCTTCCGTTTGAATGAGTTCTACAAATTTGTCGACGGAAATTTGCTCATCCCATACGATATCGGCTTCCAGTATATTGCCGGTCCTATTATAGATTTGCATGAACACTTCGGCATCACCCGCTATGGGCAAATCTTTCAAGTCAGCGTCATCGTCAATGATATAATAGCCGTCCGGCGGGCCTTCCATCTCTCCGTCGCCTTCTCGCTCGAGAAACTTCCGGACGGCCTGCTCGCCTTCATACCATTCGATGGAATCGATGGTCAGCACATACCGGTTTTCCTTCTTCTCGACCTGATCGATAAAAGCTGTTGTAAGATCCGGCGATTGTTCTACCGGCGCATATTCACGGCCAACCGTCGGCGCAAAGCTAAAGGCCGTGAGACAGGCAATCGCAACTGCCGCAACCATGACAGATTTTTTCATAGCGTCGACGCTCCTTCTTTGTGGTGTATATAAATATTCAGCTTACCTATAGATTATAACGTTTGGGACGCGAAATATGTTACAAAAAAGCTAAAGAAAAAATAAATATTTATATGCAAAGACCGCTCTCCTTCATTGGATCATTTTAGGTCGGTTCATCGTACAAATGCTGGTAGCCAGCCCTCCGGCTGTAATGGTCATAAAGGATAGGAATAAGGTATCGTCCGGCAAAAGGATTTCACCGATACTAATAATCAATAGGTCTATCATTAAAATAATGAAACCGACATTTAAGGGAATCAGTCTTGTAACAAAATGAGCCAGCAAATCCGTTCCTCCCGTAGAGCTCTCAAACCTGAGCATAATTCCCATTCCCGTGCCGATAATAAACCCGCCGATTATGGACCGCGTAAACGCCGTCCATTCCACATAATAAATAAAGTAATATTGATAGGGCTCTAATAAATCGATCATATAACTGGAAAACAGCAAGCCGCTAATACTGTAATATAATAAGTCGCGGCTATAGAACCAAGCCAGTATAAAAATAGGTATGCTGCATAATATCATGACGAGTCCAATCCTTATGTCGAATAAATAATTGATGATCAGTGCGATACCAATGACTCCTCCGTCTAATATGCCTAAGGGGACCAGAAAGAAATTTATGCCGATTGCGATTAGGACGCTTCCTATAAGAATTGCAATAATTTTATTCAATGATACCAAGCGAATCAACCCCCTCGATAAGGCCTGTCTGATTTATATGCAGAAATTGGATTCTGCATGAAAGCTTATCAGAAATATCGCAAGGAGAATTATTCCATGTAAGCTTTTATTTGACTGATCGAGATTTCAGCCGCCTCTCCATCCTTTATCCAGCTTTGCGTCCAGTCCACGACTTTGTCCAGCGCCTGGCTAATCGTCCATTTGGGTTTCCACCCTAAGCGATGCTTCGCTTTAGAGCTGTCAAGGCGCAGTACCGCACTTTCCTTAATCTGCTGTTCATCAAGCTCGGATCGATATGCCGCAGAGCCGCCCCATTTGGAGCAAAGCAAGCTGGCTATTCCCTCAACGGAATGAAAACCGCTTTCATCCGGTCCGAAATTCCACGCTCCCTCATACGAATGCCCATTATCGTACATTTTTTCCGCAAGCTGCAAATATCCGCCTAGAGGCTCGCATACATGCTGCCATGGACGAACGAATGAAGGATTTCTGAGGCTGATCGGTTCACCTTTCATGAGCGCCTCCAAGCAATCGGGAATTAAACGGTCTTGAGCCCAATCCCCGCCGCCAATAACATTTCCGGCTCTCGCGGTCGCAACGGCACAGCCTGCCGCACCGGAGAAATAAGAAGAGCGATAAGCATTCGTTATCATTTCGGAACACGCTTTGCTGTTAGAATAAGGATCGCTGCCGCCTAACGGATCGGTTTCCCGGTAGCCCCATTCCCAATCCATGTTCTCGTAGCATTTATCGGTCGTCACATTAATTACGGCCTTGATCGATTGATCGGCGGCAATCGCACTGCGAATCGCCTCGAATAGATGAATGGTGCCCATCATGTTGGTCTGATAGGTTTCCAACGGCTCGAGATACGATCTCCGAACAAGGGGCTGTGCCGCCATATGAATAATAATGTCCGGACGGGCGTTAAGAATTCCGCTGCGCAGGGCATCCAAATTTCGAATATCATCATAAATAACGCCGGCAAGACGAGTCTCGACCTGTGCGAGCTCATACAGGCTGGGTTTTGTCGGCGGCCTTAGAGCATATCCGTGCACTTCAGCACCGAGGTAAGACAGCCACATGCATAACCATGCTCCCTTAAAGCCCGTATGTCCGGTTAGAAACACTCTCTTGCCTTGCCAAAATGCCGGTCTCACTTCGATCCCCTCCATCTGTGCATCTGTTCAACCATTCATTCGTTCAATCCCATTTTCGCCAAGGAGCTTTTCCGGTTTTCCATACCTCTTCCAAAACCTGTTTGTCTCTCAGCGTATCCATCGATTGCCAGAAACCGGAATGCTTATACGCCATCAACTGACCGCTCTTCGCCAGCTTTTCCAACGGCTCTTTCTCTAATATCGTTTGGTCCCCCTCGATCAAATCAAAGATTTCGGGCTCCATGACAAAGAAACCGCCGCTGATCCACGAACCGTCTCCCTTCGGTTTTTCCTGAAAGCCTTTGACGCGGTCGTCCTTTGCAAGCGAAAGCGAACCGTATTTGCCCATCGGCTGCGTCGCCGTCACTGTTGCTATCTTGCCATGGTCACGGTGACAGCGAAGAAGCTCGTCAAAATTGACATCTGCAAGGCCGTCTCCGTAAGTAAGCATAAACGGCTCATGGCCGATATAATGTTGAATGCGTTTAATTCGGCCGCCGGTCATCGTTTCCTTGCCGGTATGGACCAGCGTCACCCTCCAAGGCTCAATCGGGTGGTTATGAATGATACGCTCATCGCGCTTCAGATCAAACGTAATGTCGGAATGATTGCTGACATAATGATTGAAATAATCTATAATGCTGTGACCCATATACCCCAAGCAAACAATAAAATCATGGAATCCGTATGCGGAGTAAAGCTTCATGATGTGCCATAGGATTGGCTGCGTACCGATTTCGACCATCGGCTTTGGCTTGACCTGCGTTTCCTCGCTGATTCGCGTGCCGAGTCCTCCGGCTAATATGACCACCTTCATGATGACTGCTCCCTTTGAAAGGCCTGAAATAGGTTTCCAATTACATAATGCAGCATCTCTTCCGTTAAGCCGGGATAAAGACCGATCCAGAACGTATGGTTCAAAATGTTATCCGTATTTTTCAACTCGCCTATCGTTTTATATTTCACATCGCGATAAGCAGGCTGCCGAAGAAGATTGCCGGCGAAGAGATACCTCGTAGCGATTCTGCTTGCTTCCAAATACGAGACCAGCTGATCTCTCGTTATCGGCGAATGGGAACGAACGGTAATCGGAAAACCGAACCAGCTGGGCTCGCTCTTCGCTGTCGGTTCCGGCAGCAGCAGCACATCTCCCAATGGTTCGAGAGCGTCTGACAGCAGCCGGAAATTGTCGCGGCGCCGCTTAATGAACGCGGGTAGCTTCTTAAGCTGCGCGACGCCGATGGCGGCCTGCATATCGGTCAGCTTGAGATTATACCCGATGTGACTGTACGTATATTTATGATCATATCCGCGAGGAAGGTCTCCCAGCTTCCAATCGAAGCGTTTGCCGCATGTATTGTCTTTGCCCGGCTCGCACCAGCAGTCCCTTCCCCAATCCCGGAACGACTCTACCAGTTTTTTGAGCTGCGGCCTTGAGGTGAGAACGGCTCCGCCTTCTCCCATGGTGATGTGATGAGCGGGAAAAAAGCTTACGGTAGCTAAATCTCCGAAGGAGCCGACCGGCTTCCCCCGATATGTCGAGCCTACTGCATCGCAAGCATCCTCGATCAGCCATAGCCGATGCTTTCGCGAGATGCGCAGTACCTCATCGAGGTCAAACGGATTGCCAAGCGTGTGGGCGATCATAATCGCTTTCGTCCGGGTACTGATCGCTTGTTCCAGCAAGGTTGTATCAATATTGTAGGTGGAGCTGTTCACATCCAGAAAAACAGGCACGAGCCCGTTCTGCACAATCGGATTCACCGTCGTCGGAAACCCGGCAGCGACAGTAATGACCTCGTCGCCGGGCATAAGCCGGCGCTCGCCTAATGCGGGAGAAGTAAGGGCAGAAAGCGCCAGCAGGTTGGCGCTTGAACCGGAATTCGTCAGCAGAGCGTAACGGGTTCCCATGAAGCGGGCGAATTCGTCTTCAAAACGACGGGCATACCTTCCCGAGGTCAGCCAAAAATCAAGCGAGGAGTCAAGAAGGTGGTACAGCTCTTCATCGTCAAATACTTTTCCGGACACCGGGATGATATCGTGACCCGGACGAAAATCATGATCGGGCCAGCGAAGCTTGTAATACTGCCTGGACAGCTCCAATATTATTTCCCGCAGCTCTTCCGCTGATTGAGCCAATTAGGCGTCCTCCTTCAATCCGTATGTTCGCGATGCTCGAGCATCTCTCTAATTTTCTGCTCATAATCTTTATGACAGACCAGCACCGCATTGTCCGTAACGACGATGATGAGCTGCTCCACTCCGATGGTGCCGACAAAGGAATGATCGCTATAAACAATACAATTTTTCGTATGGCTAAGCCTGTGATTGCCGATAACTACATTGGAATCGGCGTCCTGCGGAAGCCAGCGATCAAGCGAGGACCAGCTTCCGAGGTCATCCCAGCGAAACGAAACGGGAAGGAGATAGGTTAGAGGCAGCTTCTCCAAAATGCCGTAGTCGATCGAAATGCCGGGAATGGCTTCATAGATCGTATGCAACAGATTTCCATGGATGGGGCTGACCGCCGCTTTCCATTGCGCCAAGCCGTGTGCGAGCTGCGGCATATATTTTGTAAGCAATGCCTCTATATAAGAGGCCCGCCAGGCCATGATTCCGGTGTTCCAATAATAGCCGGATTGATTCATCCAGCTCTTCGCTTGAGCCGCATCGGGCTTCTCGGTAAACTTCTCGACCCGGAAGAGATCAGTTGCATTTTCCTGGACGATCTTGATATAGCCATAAGCCGTTTCCGGTCTCGTAGGCTTAACGCCCAGCGTCACCGCGCAGTCCTCCCTTCTGGCCTGAAGATAAGCCTGCTGCAAAGCCTCCCGAAATGCCTCCTCGCCCTCGATGGAATGATCGGCGGGAATGGTAATGAGAATGGGATCCTCCTGTTTGCGAAGAAAATGAATGGCGGCAAGACCGATGCACGCTGCCGTATTTTTGGCCATAGGCTCAATGATTAGCTGGCTTGCTGGAAGGCCCGACTGCTCGAGCGCGATAGCTTCATACTTTGCCAACGTAACCACATAAATATCCTGTAGCGGTAAAAAAGCGGTTAACCGCTCCAGCGTTTTCTGGAACATCGATTTATCGCCCAGAAACGGCAAAAATTGCTTCGGCAGATCGGGCCTGCTTTGAGGCCACAGCCTGCTGCCACTGCCTCCCGCCAACACAACCGCCTTCAGCAATCGAATCCCTCCTCAAGCAAATCGATCAGCATTTCCCGCTTCAGCACATCCCGCTCCAAGTGCGGCGACATATCCTCTATCGGTTTATTCACGTTCAGCTTCGGATGAACGACGGCATGAGCGTCTAACGGAACGTGGACTAAAACGGGGCCTTTATACGCAAGCGCGTTCTTGATGATTCGCTCCGCCTGATCCATTCCGGATATGTGATAGGAACGAATGCCGTATGCCCTTGCGACCTTGATAAAGTCCGGGCAGCTGTACCCGACGAGCGAGGATTGCTGCCTGCCTTGAAAATACACGTCCTGGAATTGCCGCACCATGCCGAGGTTATAATTGTTCATGACGAATATTTTGATGGGCAGCCGATGATAGTTAACGGTTTCCAGCTCTTGAATATTGACCTGCAGCCCGCCATCGCCAGCGATAACGATCACTGGCTGCCCCGGCCTCGCTTTGGCCGAACCGATAGCGGCAGGCAAAGCGAAGCCCATGGCGCCCAGTCCGCCAGAATTTAATAAACGCTGCCCTTGCTTCACTTTGAACGATTGACTCGCCCACATCTGATGCTGTCCGACATCCAGGCAGATCACCTGATCTTTCTTGCAATGCTCTGATAGCAGCCGTAAGAAGGTATTCGGGTCAATGATTTTGGAGTTCGTACTCGTTGGCTCCGAAGGATACCGCTCGCGATAACCTTGAACAATTCGGTACCAGCCGGCTAAATCGTTGGGCTCCATCGGCGATAACACTTTATTCAGCCGGGAAAGAAATATTTTCACATCTGCGTGAAGAGCAATGTCGGCTTGCACTTTTTCGTTTAACTCGTGAATATCGGTATCGACATGCACTTTTTTGGCAGCTCTAGCAAAGGTGCCGGGCCTGGTTCCCGTCTGCCTCGTATCCAATCGCGATCCTAAAATAAGCAACAAGTCGCAATTGGCTAAAGCCAAATTGCTGAAACGATTGCCATAGGAGCCGATCAGCCCGAAAAAAGCGGGGTTATCATGAGAAAGGGCGTCAAGACCCATGAGGGAGGAAACGACAGGAATTCGGGTATGCTGGACAAAATGATGCAATTCCGCTTGTGCCTTAGCCGCCCGGATGCCGCCGCCAACGAGAATCAGCGGTCGTTCAGCCTGCTTGAGAAGTGTGGCAATGTCGTCTAATACAGTACCTTCAAGGTACGGGGCATTGGGGACAGGCGTTTCTTCGTCAGGCTTGTAGCCTTTGAGCTCCTCCGGCTCGATCTCGGCGCGTTGAACGTTAAGCGGAATATCGAGCAGCACGGGTCCGGGTCTGCCGGCTCTGGCAAGATAGGCCGCCTTTTCCAAATGGTAACGTATCGTACTTGGCTCCGCGACCAGCTCCGCATACTTGGTTATAGGCTTGACGATGCTCACGATATCCGTTTCCTGAAACCCGATCTGACGCAGCGGCCTGTCGAATTTATATTCATACGTATTGACCTGACCGGTAATAAATAAGGCCGGGACCGAATCGAAATAACAAGAGGCTATACCGGTGGTCAAATTCAAGGCTCCCGGTCCGCTGGTAGCCATCGCGACGCCGAGACCGCCGCTCGTTCTGGCATACCCTTCTGCGGCAAAGGCGGCAGCCTGCTCGTGATGAACGGATACGCAGTGAATATCCTTCCTTTCATAGGTCGAATCGACCAGATGCGCGATCGCACCGCCGACCATCTCGAATAGATGGGTCACTCCCTGCCGGACAATAAAGTCGATAACATAATCGGAGAGCTTCATGAATGAGGAGACCACCTTTGCAATACCTCGATTCTGAAAACATTACTCCATATTATTCAAGCTTCTTCCCTGCGGCTACGCTTTTTCGCCTATTACCGCCAAAAAATGGGTTTTCGCATATTCAACACCCTCATTGACCTACATATACTGAATGAAGATGCAGGAGGCGGTGAGACTGGGTTTGAATAAAGCAAGCAAACGGGATTATATCCCCTACCTCGATAAACATCACGCCGGTTTATCCAGGAAAATAAAGTTGGACGCGAATATGATCCGCAAAGCGCTGCAGTCCAACTATTCCTTGGCTAAATCCTTCTACGGCGTCGCCCGTCCTCCAGTGGAGAGCAAGCCGGAATACGCGAAGACCAAGCTTCCAGAATGTCCAAAGAGGAAGAAACGAGCTGCGCGTCCCAAAAAATGTATGAAAGCAAAAAAAAGAAAAGCTTGCAGCAAGCCGAAAAGGAAACATATCTGCAAATGCCATCCCCGAAAAAGGATCAAATGCCGTAAAAAAAAGCGCCCCGCGGTTCGAACGATACATTTTGTAGAAAAAATTTTTAAAGGCGTGACGGTCGGGGATCATTTTATGTTTTTGCCGTCGCAAAACACTTCGCTGTCCACGAACATCATGTATATGATTCAAAATCGCAGCGATGACGCTGTCTTGGAAATACAGGTTGAGGTCAGTCCGGACGATAAAAATTATTTCGTGGATACGAAAGGAATCAAAATAAATCCCAAGCAAAATTATGTGACTACCCCCTTAAGGTTTGCCAAGTTTACCCGAGTGGGCTTCAGAACGTTGGAGCCGGGAACAACCGCAAGCGTCGACGTCAATTATCAAACGCAAACGCAGCTCCTTCAAAAGAGGAAAGGAAGCTGCAAGAAGAAGGCCCGATCTCGTTCATGACAGAACTTTAGTGAGCCGGGCCTTTTTTAATCTGTTAAACCCATTTGCTTGAAAATGTTTTCGAATCGCTGTACGTAAGAATGCTTCTCCCGCGCTCGCTTGCAGCCCGCTGCGGCAATTCGTTCCCTTTCCTCCTCGTGAATCAGGTAGTAGTTTATTTTGCTAATTAACTCCTCTGCGTCACGGTATGTCTCTATCTCCCGGCCGAATTCATAATAGGCTCTTAATTCCGGATTATAGCCTGTCATCAGAAATCCTCCGCAGGCCGGCACCTCAAAATCCCGCGCTTTAATTTGCAGAAGATCGGCTGACGAGCATCTGCTTAAATTAAGGTTTATTTTCGTTTGATTAAAGATGCTGACCATTTCCTCGAGAGCAACCTTTCCCGTTGACCAGCCATTCCCCCATACATGGACCCGAAGCCCCGCATTCACCAAATGCTGCAAAATCTCAACGCGATTTCCATGAGGCATGCCTACAAAAGAAACATCATAACGTTTTTCCGTTTCAACTTTTTTATGAATGGCCGTATTGTGGCCCCATTGCGAATGGATAACGTTCGAATAACCATTCTGCCGATAGAGAGGGACAGCGTCCGCCGAGGTGGTCACCATCCAATTAAAATGCGGAGCCCATCCCAACGTATAATTGAGTCTCCAATGATCGTCGGCACATAGATTAAAAGTGAGCGTATCGGTGCGATGACTTATTTCATCCATGGTGGCCGGGTCCAGTTGATTCTCGGAAAGAATGGTAAAGAGCGCGTCCGGCTTTTCCTTCCGAACGAGTTCGAGCAGCATCGCGTTCATCTTCTCCCTCCCGAATTGCTGCAGGAGCACATCATAATGAAACGGGACGAGCAGATGCCCCATGCGGTGCAACTGGTCATAGAGTACCATCTCCAGCCCGTAGCCTCTGGATGGATCCCCGTAATCATAAAGCATATTGGCAAAAACAATTTTTAACGGTTTCAAGCGCATTTCATCCTTCCTATTGTTAAATGGTGTTCGCTTTGCTTACCTTTTCTTTTGCAAAAAAGCGATATCCCTGCTTAGAATCCTCTGTTCAGATTCAGAAAGATGATTGGCTGCGAAGTCGTCCGCATGTCTCAATTGTGCGTTTTTCAACGCTTCCTCTACGATATTGCGTGCCAGCCGTGCGTTACCGAAGAAACTATCCCGGGAATGATAGATTTCCTCATAGCAGCGGCACAAAATCTCATCCGCTTCCGCAGATAAAACGTAATTGTGACGATTGAATAATCGCTCCGTTATCTCTAGCAGCTCATTTGGTTCATAGTCCTCGAAATAAACAATTTTAGAAAATCGGGATTGAAGTCCTGGGTTGCTTTGTAAAAATCGCTGCATTTTTTGCGTATATCCGGCTGCAATCACCATAAATTCGCCTCTGTAATCCTCCATTTTTTTTACAAGCAGGTCAGTTGCAATTTGGCCGTAATCCTCTTTCAGATCCTCGGTCCTCAGTGTATAGGCCTCATCAATGAACAGTACCCCGCCTAAAGAATCACTTATAAGATTCGCCGTTTTTTGTTCCGTATGACCAACCCGCGTACCCACAAAATGCTGTCTCGATGTTTCCATCAAGTGACCTTTCGATAATATTCCGAGTGCCGCGTAAATTTCGCTGAATAACCGGGCTACCGTTGTCTTACCTGTCCCCGGATTGCCAAGAAATAAAAAATGGGGATAAGACTTTGCGGTTTCATGGCCAGACTCTTTATAATACCGGTTCAGCTTCACAAGTTCGTTTACACATTGTTTGACCTTCTTAAGGCCGACCATATTTTGAAGCTCTTGTATTGCCTTGTTTAAACGGGTCTCATCGATAGGAATGAACACCCTTTTATTCAGCAGGGAAGGTCGTAGAGCGGTTATGTCCTCGGGTAAAAGGGTGGTCAAGACCTCCCTTGTGCGCTTGTCTCTCGGCAATTTTGCGCAGCGTCTGGAATGAGCTATTTTCACCTTTTCCAAACAGTTGCGAACCAGCCGGGCATTGCCGAAAGATAAATCCCGGGTTCGGTATAGGTCCATAAAATAATCGTGCAGCAACGTTTCAAAATGTGCATCGAGGATATATTCTTCGCCTAGAGCCATATGACGGGCGATCCTGAGCAGTTCATCCGGCGTGTAATCCGGGAAATAAATCGTCTGCTTAAACCTCTCCCTTAAACCGGGATTGATTTCGATCAAGGTTTGCATTTGTTGAGGATAACCCGCCGCAATGACCACAAATTGGCCTGAGAGATCCTCCATACGCTTCAAAATCACTTCGATTGCTTCCTTGCCGTAATCCTGTCCCGAATCGGATTTCGCGAGCGTATAAGCTTCATCAATGAATAAGACGCCGCCAACGGCCGATTGAATCGCCCGTTCTGTTTTCATTGCGGTTTGACCCACATATTCTGCGACTAAACCCGAGCGGTCAACTTCTACCACATGTCCCTTTTCTAATAACCCCATTGATTTATAAAGCTTGCCTAACAGACGGGCCACTGTCGTTTTTCCTGTTCCGGGATTGCCGATAAATAGAGAATGCAGCGACAAAGTGTCGGCAGACTTCATACCAAAATGCTGACGGTCCTGCACATATTCCATATAATCGACCAAATCCAGAATCGTCTGCTTTACCGATTCCATCGCTACAAATCCCTCAAACTCTTGAAGCTGCGCAGCCAAGCTCTCACGGTCTTCCATTCCGGCAGACGATTGCGGAATGCCCGCAGGCGGGATAAGGATGTTACTGCGGTCGCGAATGATACAATTCACCAAATGCGGATTTCCGTCTTTAATCCATAGTCCTTGCCCTGCATGACCGTAGATTTCGCAATCCTCCAGCGTTCCCAGACCGGCGTCCGCAATAAGCAGTCCAAGCTGTTTCCCCTCAAAGATTTTGCAGCGTGTTAATAGCGGATTGGCCCCGCTCTTAATTGCCACATTTAACATTTTGTTGCCGTATATCTGGCAATCCTTCAATATTCCCTGTCCGCATTCCGTCGCAAATACCCCCGCGTCGTGACCATCGAAAATTCGGCAATGGGAAAGATTAGGGTTTCCTTCGTGTAAAATCGCCAGTCCCGCTTTTATATTGGCATAAATATCGCAGGACTCGAAACTCCCTCTGCCTTGATTGACGACCAATACGCCTGCATTTCCTCCCCCATAAATACGGCATCTTCGAAAAACGGGATTACCGCCGCGTTCGATTACTACACAGGCAGACTGGTGAAAACAGATATCACAATCCACCAACAGCCCTTGACCGCCGTTCAGCACATGGACTCCCGCATCGTGACCGGAATGAATTTTACACCGTTTGATGATAGGATCCGCCGCATCGCATATAGTGAGTACAGGACCGGCCTTCGACGAAATCTCGCATTGTTCTAATAAGGGAGAACCCTGCGCGATATAAACCGCCTTGCATTCCCCTCCGCCCGCATGGTCGATCATCATGTTTTCAATCGACGCGAAATCGGTCTTCAGCTCAAGGGTGTGGGAATCTGTTCCGATCAAAACCACTTGTCCCAAAGAACCGGATCCAATGATTTTCACTTGTTTTTCAATGACGATGTTTTCCCGGTAAGTACCGGGATGTACGACAATTGTATCTCCCGGTTCCGCTGCATGGACTGCTTCTGCAATGGTCCCGAAATGAGCTTCATCCACGGGGGAAACGTTGATTATATGAGATGCGGCCATTAGATGAGCTCCGCTAAAGGGAGGAAATGTTCTCCCTCAACCAGTCCGGATTTTATCAACGCGTACTTGTGGTTTCTCATGCTGACATCGGAGGCGAGAATAGCAAAAGTATCCGAGAAGTCCAGTTGGAGATCCGAAGAGATCGGAATTCCCTTGAACCTATCCGATTCTTGGCCGTTCTGCTCGGTCTTAATAACCCGGGTGACACTCTGTTTCAATTCTGGAAAAGCATCCAGGAAACATCCCGCAAATCCCCCGTCTCCTAGAACCTGCAGCTGTTTGCCCGATTCTTTCAATTTTTTTTCCAGACTGTAGAGCTGATGTCGAAACGCGATTCCATATTGGTACAAATGAGCATATGCTCGACACTCGTTCTGTGAGCGCATATAATCAACAATTTCAGCGGGTGTTTTTCGGAGTACGAGAAGATTCAGCAAGCGGGACAGCACCTTCTCTCGATCTTCCTCGTAGTCGTGCAATTGGGGATCCATTTTCAGCAAATCAAGCACACCTTGGAGGGCAATATGAAAAGACCGCATCTCAATGGCTTCCTTTGCTCTTATCATCACAGTCATATGCAAGTAATTGCACAGTATATTTTTCAATTCCACAGACAGCGAAGAATAGTAGGGAAGCTGTTCAAGCGCCTTAAAACGCATAAACTCCCAACCATTCAAAGAGGAAGCGAATGTGGTTTCGCTGCCATCGTGCAAAGCATGATCAACGAGAGGCTCGGCAATAGAAAAAGTGTCAAACGCATACACCGTCTTCATTACAAAATCGACATCGCAAATATGCGAATCGATCAGCAGCCCTGTATAAGGCAGGATCTCCCTTTTGATCATCCATTCGCTCGGAAGGCCGAAGCTGTGAATGTTCATGCACTCCCTGACGGAATTGAAGCCTTTGAGCCGCAGCAGATCGAACGGCAGAGAAATGTGCGGCTTTAAATGAAAGGTGAAGCAGCAGGTAATGATTCCCGCATTCGGCTGGCTGATCGCGGCATCGTAAAAACGCTGCAATGTTTCCGGTGTAACCAGAATGTCATCCGAGTGGAGAAATTTGATATATTTCCCTTTCGCCTCAAGCAGGCAGCGATTATGATTGGCGGAGGCTCCTATGTTCCACTCATTCGCAATAAAGCGGATCCGATCGTCATCAAATGAAGCAACCACGGCTTCCGTATGGTCAGAGGAATGGTTATCCGCGATAAGAAGTTCAAAATCTTGAAAACTTTGTTCCAGAACGCTGCGAATGGAATCTGCAAGCCGTTCCGCCCTGTTGTATGTGGGTATGCAGACTGACATGAAAGGTATTTCCAAAATAACATCTCCTTCCCTTACGCTTTGCAGGTTAAAGTCTGCTTAGCTTTTCTCTTAGACGATTCGATTCCGGATGAAATTGAATGCCAAGCTGCAGCGCTTCTTTGGCGTACTGAAGTGCAATGCCGTACCGGGTTCTCCAGTTTTGAATCAACTGCTGGGAAGCCTGGATATATCGGGGGTTGCAATCAAGTGCCAACATAAAATAATGGGTAGATCGCTCCCACTGTTCAGCCTCCCGGTGCGCTAACCCCAGCCCATAATAGGTATGGTAGGTGGCCACACCTTCAAAGCTGCTGTAAAGATAAGGTGCGGGGCCCATGGCGATGCACGCTTCAAAATGCTCGATGGCCTGCTTCCACCGCCCCTGTTCGAAGGCGCATGTAGCGAATATATGGTGCAGGTCGGTAAAATCCGGAAACCGGGTGATTCCATCGCTCAGTATTTTTTCGCAAGCTTCATACTCCTTTAAAGCCAAATAACTGTGTGCCAATTTATTTAAACAATCGGCATATTGGGGATGCTCCGGGGTCCAGTCCGATAGGGAGGCTTGAAAATGGTTGGCCGCCTCAAGACACTGATTTTGCAGCATAAATTCCACACCCAAATAGTATCGATAAAGGGGCGACTCCTGTTGTTGCAATTGCTTCCGAATGATGGACATATTTCTTCTTGATTTTTGCTTTTTCTCGATGACTTCCGTTTTGTAACCACCGTGATGGATTACAATATCAACCGTTTCAATACGATTTCCCTGTTCCCAAAATCGCTGCAAGGGAATGCTTTCATGAATAATCCCTTCATACCGGTATTCCGGCTTGTTTCTAAACAACGAAAGTCTACGGTCAACAATCGTATGCGTATCGTCGATCTTGCTTTTGATGGTCAGGAAATAACCGTCAATATCAGAGTTTTGAATCAATTCCCGCAGTCGATCGCAACATTCAGGATCCAGCCATTCGTCCGCATCCAAGACCAGAATCCATGTCGAGGCTGCCTGTTCCAAGGCGGTGTTTCGTGCGAGAGAAAAATCGTCATTCCATCCCACCCGGAAAATTTTAGCCCTATGTTGTTCCGCTATCATAACGGTATCGTCTTCCGAACCTGTGTCGACTATAATGATTTCGTCGACCAAGCCGGATATGCTTTGTAAGGCTGCAGGCAGATGCTCTTCTTCGTTTTTTACGATCATGCAGAGGCTGATTCCATCCTGATTAGGTTTAGGAGTCGCAGAATGAAGATCCAGCCCAGCGGTTTCCAAATAATACTGATATGAAATTCGCGACAACCCGAGTATCGCCATAATATGATCCGGGGATTTGTGCAATACTTCCTGGTATCCCTTCCAAGCTTGATCGTATCGACCAAATGAGTAAGCAATTTCTGCCATTAGGACGGCCGATTCTAAACTCGGATTCCCGCGGTCATCCCACAGACGAGCCCAGCGTTCCGCTTCAGTTGCATTCCCTTTCTTTAGCAGCAGCTTTGCGAAGAGGATCAGCTTTTCTTCATGCTGCCACTGCTTTGGAATAAAGGTGTATATTTTTGCGATCCATTCGTATTTTCCTAAATAAACAAAAATTTCCGCTAATCCGAGAAGCGCCTCTTCCTCCTTGTCGGATAAAATCCATGCAGCCGGTCTGCCGTACTCCGATTTCTCTTCCAATATTCGACTCACTTTCTCGCATAATTCAATTTCATAAGGGGCGAATCGATTTGCTTGACGAAGGAGGTGCAAGGTGTTTAACGATTCCGCATAATCCCCGCGCAACCAGTAATAAATACACTTGAAAAATGACGCCCTTACAAATTTCCGGCTCTCTGCGGGGATCTGGTTAAACATGTCGTAAGCCTGCTGCAGTTCACCGGAATAAAATAAACATTGTGCTTTCAAGAGATGCAGTTCTTCCGGTAAAGACGGGCTGAGCTGTTCATATTGATGGAGAAAAACAAGGGCCGTATCGAACGCACCCGCATTCGAAAAAGCTTCGGCGAAATACTGGTTGGCAATAGGAATATTCAGATCAAACTGTCTTCCTAATAAGGTTAGTATTTCATCATTCGATTTCGACTTGACCAATTCATCAGCAATAGCATGAACCGCGGGAACATAAGACGTGTTGCATTGCAGTGCGTCGAAATAGGCTTCCAGCGCCTTGTCGCTCTCCCCGATTTCGGAATACAAATATCCGATTCGATAATAGGCGGTATAGGACCCGCTTCCGCACATGGAACTGTATGTCACGGGCGCTTCCCCCTGCTGGGTGCAGGCATGATAAGCCTTAATCGCCTCGATGATTTTCCCTTCCTGCTCAAGCGTTTCCGCTCGAAGAAAATAAAGGTCGGTATAATCGGGATACAGACGGATGGCTTCCTCTAATTGTTCATACACGCGTTTGTATTGGCACAATTCCTGGAACGCGATAATCTTTTTTTTCAGCATTTCCGATGAGGGAACAACCCCCATTTCCAAATAGAGCTGCTGCGAACGTTCAAATGTTTCAACGGCCAGGTCGTAATCCCCTGCGCGCAAATGCTCCGTACCGAGGTAAAAATAGGTTATCGCCGTTGGATTTTGCGCCAATTCATCTTCCAGGAGAGTCCGGTTTCGCGAAATTTTCTTCTTTGCTTCTACTTCCGTGTTCAAATACCCATAGTGCTGCACGCGGATATCGCAATAATTAATCCTCACGCCATTCAACTGTAACGTTTCATGAATTTTTCCGGTAAAGCGGAACCGCGGATTGTTTTTCACCAACCGGGGCTGAAGCATGCGAACATAAAGGCCGCCGCCTTCTCCGAAATAACTGAGCGTATCGAAAAAGAAACAATCGGTGTCATTTTCAAGCAGCAGCTCCCTAACGAGATGCCGGTCCTCCGGATGAAGCTCGTCATCCGCATCCATCAATAACATCCAATCGCCGGTCGCGTGTTCGATCGCAACATTTTTCGCCAGGCTGAAATCATTCTGCCACGGGAAATAAAAGACTTGGGCTCCCAAAGCTTCCGCGATTTCCACCGTATCGTCGACAGAACCTGTATCTACAACGATCATTTCATCTACGATATCCTTCACGCTGCGCAGCGCACGCCCAATATTTAATTGCTCATCTCTGGCAATCATCACCAAACTTAGCCGCTGCCCTCTACTTCCCGACATGCAAAATGGCCTCCTCTATTTTCTCCAGCTCTTTCGATAGAGACTTGACTTCAGGAAAACGTCTTACCCCTCTCGTAAGAATATCCTTCGAATCCTCGAGGAATAGAAGAGAAAGCCTGGCAAACAGGTTTTCATCCCCATTCAATTGCAAAAGGACATCCTTTGCTTTTTCCGCCTCATTTTCATATTGATAACAGGCGCAGAGGTGCAGTCTTGCCTCGGTATAATAAGGACTGGAGACCGGAACTTTGCTAAGCTCCCGGATAGCGTCTTTATAGGCGCAGCGTTTTCGATAACAGCCTCCAAGCAAGTAACGAAACTGATAATGGGGATCATGATTTGCCATCTCGGCAATATACTTTTCGGCGGCCTCATACTCTCTAAGGCTTAATAAAATATCCGCAATTACAGGGTATTTCTCTTTGTTCGGCTGAGACATCATATTTTCCAGATACTGACCTATCCATGGCGATGGCTGTTGATTGAGCTGGATAGCCGCTATATCGTAAAGGGGCACCGGACGCGCGGGAAATAATTTGTACGATTTTTCATAGGCTGCAACGGCCTCTTCATTTTTCCCCAGCGTTCGATAGGCAAGACCAAGCGCGTAATAGGATTTATATCCGCCAATCCCTTTACTTACCACATAATTCAGTCCTGCCGGATCACCCATGGCAATGCATTTGGAAAAGTCGGAAACCGCAGCAAGAGGATTTCCTTGTTGATGATGAATGACGCCGCGTAAATAAACGAGGTCGGTATAGTCGGGGTATAACCGGATTCCTTCTTCTGCAATAGACATCGCCTGTTCCCAGAGCCCCAATTCCATTAACACTGTCGTATAGGCTTGAACGCATCGCGATGCCCACGGCAGCTTAGGATCAATCCTTCTCATCGCTTCGGCAAACTGAACTGCGGCAAGATTCCTTTCGTTCTGACGGCGGTACTCCACCCCCATATAGAAACGGAGATATCCGTTGTCGGGTTCGCGTTTAATGGCCTCCAACGTTATTTCCAGGTTTCGTTTTCCTTTATTTTTAGCGTCGGATATTTCCTTCAGGTATCCGTAATGTTTGATGCGCACATCTGCCGATTTTATTACGGCTTTCGGGTCTCTTCTGTAGATGGAAGGAATCACCTGTTCGTGAATCAAACCCTCATAAACATAATCGGGCCGGTTCCTATACAGCCGGATGAATGAAGATACCTCTTCCTCGACAACATTCTGATCGTTAAGCAGACTGATGATCGGAAGAATATAGCCCTCCACCCTGGGATCGGTCATTATTTTTCGCAGCTTCCCTTTATCTTCAGCAACCAGCTCTTCGTCGCCATCCAAACGCAGAATCCATTCTCCCTTAGCTTCCCTGAGCGCCCTGTTAAGGGGCTTGGAGAAATTTTGTTCCCATGGCTCTTGAATGACGATTGCCCCGGCTTGCTCAGCGATCTGGATCGTGCGGTCCGTGGAGCCCGTATCGACAATGATCATCTCATCCGCCAAATCCTTAACGCTTTCCAAACATCTCGGCAATAAAAGCTCTTCGTTTCTCACAACCATGCATAACGTCAGCTTTGGTTTTTTGTTAGCCATGGGCTATCACCTCGCGTAACTTTAGAAGCAGCTCCGACAGCTTCCGGTTATTGTTTTTTGTAAACCCTTCTTCAAGTCTTAAAGCTGCCTCTTGCATAAAACATAGAGCCAGCTCACGATACAAAGCCGCATCGCCATATGTTCGGAGCAGCTTGATGACCATTGTTTCTTCCCCCATAAACCAATATGCTGCTGCGCGCATCACCATAGATCGGCGGAAATAGATACTGTCTTCCGGGACCGCAGCCATTCGTTGTATGGACTCGTTATATTTGCCAAGCGCAATCAAATAGCTTCCTGCCAAGATTAAAGCTTCATCACGGGCCGGCTCCATGACCAAAATTCGTTCCACATAGTAAAGCGCGGCGTCCAATCGATTCAACTGCACGAATATATGGTTCAAAAATTGCAACCCGTCTATCGTTTCCGGAGATACCCATTGTTCGAAGAGCTGCTGTACAGACTCCACGCTGCCACCCTTTAGAAGCAAAGCTCCTATTCGTACATAGGCCTCTTTCCGGCCGGCATTAAACTCGATCGATTTTTTATAATGTTCGATCGCTTTGGCATCGTTATTTTTGAATTCAAAAATCCGGCCTAGTGCCAAATGCAGCTCATTTGATTCAATTTCGGGGCCGAGTCCGCTCAACCGGTTATTCTGATCCACTTCCAGGCCTTGCATATATGAACCGATGGCCCGATCCATTTTGCCAACCTTCTCGAAGATTTTCGCTTGCAAATAGTAAAGCTCCGCACTCTCTTTATACAGGATAATGCCCTTCATCATGACTTCAAGCGCCTCGCTTGTTTGTCCGGAAGCCTCCAAAGCTACTGCCAGCAGTTTGTACATCCGCGGCCCCCACATGGCATTAGGATCGCTTAATTCTGCGGCGATGCGCAAATGTTTTATCGCTTCCCTTATTCCCGCGCTATCCGGACTCTCTTGTCCAAGGTATGCTTGAGCCACACAAAACTGAAGAAAACCGTCATCCGGCCGTTTGTTCAATTCCGCTAACGTCATCTCCAGATTCCGTGCCGATTTATTTTTCTTTTTCATCCTTTCGCTTGTGTATCCCATATGCAAAATACGGATACCGGTGCGATGAAATTGGGCCTCTGGATTTGCTGTAAGGATCGAAGAACCGATTTGTTCATGAAAACTGCCCACAAAATAATGTTCGGGGTGATTGCGAAACAATCGAAGCGCATAGTCTCTCTCCACGTTATGCTCGAGCTTGCTTTCTATCGTCACCAAATAACCGGAAGCTTCCGTTTCGGCCAGCAGGGTCCGGATCGCTCCCCGATCGTCCGGATGAATTTCTTCGTCCGCATCGAGAAACAAAATCCACTTGCCCCGCGCCCTTTCCAAGGACACGTTCCGGGCTCTGGAAAAATCATGATCCCATCTGTACGGGTATACTCTGGCCCCCATTGATTTGGCAATCTCTACGGTATGGTCTGTGGACCCTGTATCGATAACAATCATTTCATCCACAACCCCCTCTGCACTTTTAAGACAGTGCAGGAGCATTTCTTCTTCATCCTTGACAATCATACACAAACTTAGCAATACATCTCCGCTCATTCAGGCTGCAGCTCCTTTGCTGCTTGATATAAACGCTTCAACGATTCATCCTGCGGATAATCGCGTATTCCCATGCTCAGAATCGTCAATGCCCAATCCTGAAGGATGTCAACATACTGCATATATCTTTGCGGTGATGTCATCATTTCGCCTAGACGGAGACTTAGCCATTGCGCCGCTTCATATTCCTTTTTTTGTTCTTTTTTGGATTGCAAAAAAAGAATTCCCATTTTCTCATGCTCCGGATCCAGCTCAAGCACCTTGGAAGCAAATCGGTCCGCATAACGGAATTGACCGTATTCGTAGAACAGTTTTGCTGCAGCGGGGTACATATAAACGTTTTTTTCAAACAACGGAATAAGAGATACAATGAGATCATTTCGTTTCAAATGAAGAAAACAACGGACAATGTGTTTGAATTCGTCTTCGCTCTTGATAAAAGCTTGCTCTCCCACATTTGCAGCAGCTGTTTGTTCTCCGGATAACAAATGATGGATCGCCATATAGATAATAACGGAAGAAGAACCTTCGTATGCATGACGTTTATGAAGGATGGCAAGACATTCCATCGCTTTATTCCATTCTGCCAGGACCCAATAGGTCAGGCAGGTTCGCAGCAATGCTGAATCATAACAGGTGCTCTGCTCTGAAATTTTCGTGTAAGACAAGATTGCATCGTTAGGTTTGCCCAGCATCAGCACACTGTCAGCGATGATCATCATAGCGGCATCCCTTTGTGCAGGCGACGATCGCCATCCGTTTTCCGCAGCATCCTTGGCTTTCTTGTACAGACGTTCCTTGAATAAAATATTTGCGTGTAAAAGCTGCTGCTGTTGCCCGTCAGGTTCGCAAATCATTTGATCCAGCAGCGCAAGCAATTGCCTCTCTCCATGCCGATTATGCACCAGACGGGCACAGGCATAAAGCGGGGCTGTGAAGCTGCGGTCTGCTTCATAGCTTTTTTCATAGTACACCATAGCCTGATCCATAAGATCTTTTGCTTCGTTTATCATTCCGAGGGCATACCATGCCTTAGATCGTACTGCCTCCGGTTTTAATATATAATGATCCGATTTGAACTCAGATTGAAGGCAATTATGCAGCAATTCCTCCGCGGCATCCCATTCATCAAGAAGAAATAATAAATTTCCTTTTATCAATAGCAGTCCCATATCGTGAGAATGTTTCATTAAAATATCGTTGATGCAATCCAATGCTTCTTTGAAACGTCCGTTCTCTTCCAGAGCTTGTGCGATCCATTGATAAAGCAATCCTTCATACCGGAGCGGCAGGCCTTCTTCCATTCTCAGCTGTTCCCAAAAACAAAATGCCTCTGTAAGTAAACCGCAATTCGCCAGTTTAATGGACAAATGCACTCTTTCCATGGAGTCGGTCAACCATAAGCTTATGTCGAGCATCCGATCGATATTTGGGTCTGTTGATTGCCATTTCCGATCTCCGGGTTGAAAGATTGGGAAGGAGACAAGTTTCGCTTTTTTCTCAAGTTCAAGGGGCAAGCAGCAAACGAGCTGACCCTGGTAGCGATAACCGGGCCGATTTCTAAACAATTTTGTTTCGAAAGGAATGTTATATTTGGTTTCCGAACGATCGGTTATCGGGAAGCAAAAGCCTTCTTCTTCAAAGCAATTGGCCAACATTTGCAATCTGTAGATTTCCTGTTCCAAGAGCTTTTCTGTTGCATCCAGCCGCAATATCCATACTCCTTGCGCCTGATCCAATCCTTTATTTAAAGCATCCGATTTACCTAAACCAACGCCGTCAATCCATGTTACAGCCCATTGTTCGATCTCTTCTTGAGCATATTGGAATGGGATCAACGAAACGATAATGATTTCATCTGCAATCGCTTCGCATTGCCGAATAAATAAAGGACAGGCTTCCATATCTTTTTGATCCTCTACAACTGCGATTGCAGAGAGCTGAAAGGTCATCGTCTTATATGCCTCCAATCATTCCCAACCTATGTATATATATATATGTGAATAGAAAGGTCTTGCTACTTGGAAGCATTTACTGCTCTAAAAATAGGTTGTTGAGTATTTTCCTCACTTAATTCGAAATCCCCAGTCAGTTTGCCTTAGGACTGCATAAACAAATAAGGAATATGTAGGAGAGGAGGAACAAACATGAGAGTATTTACTGAGACTTCTGCTGATTTTATCGCTACAATCACGAACCTTACGGCCTCATGCTTACTAGTCAATTCCGTTACTTCAAACCTGACGGCCGCTTGTTTACTGGTTCAAGTCAGCCAAGCTACCGCCGCCAGCTTGCTTTCCCAAGTCAGCCAAGCTACCGCCGCCAGCTTGCTTTCCCAAGTCAGCCAACCTGTCGCTGCCAGCTTGCTTTCCCAAGTGAGCAACGCTACCGCCGCTTGTCTGGTCATACTTCTTGGCGATCTGGGTATTACTGACACGACTGCATCAAGAACAACAGCCAGCGCTACACTTTCTCCTTCCAGTACACGAAACGTTATCACCTTGGAACAGTACAATATCAGTGTTTCGAACTCTTGCGAGACCGGTCTTGTAACGCAGCTGCAATTGAGTCCGGATAATGTCAACTGGACCAACGATTCAGGCACCAGACTTATCGCCGCAAGTACTACCGGCATTTTCAATCCCAGCCATTTCTCTAAATACGCCAGAATACAATATGCAGCGCAAACTGCGGGCTGTACAGTTACCTTCAACGAATTGTTTCAAGGACAAGTATAGTGACAGAAGAAAAAAGCGAAGCTGCACGCGCCTCTCGGGGATCCGTGCAGCTTCGCTCAAATCGCGGCTGACTGGTCGAGTGCCATGATACGGTCAACAACGGTTTGGCTGAACGCTTCTTTGGAAAACCGTTCAGCGTACAGGCTGCTTTTGAGATACCGATCAATATGCTCCATATAAACATGATATTGTTCCTCGGTTATCTGCTTCAAGAAAATATATAGCTGCTCATAGCCGTTAAACTTACGGAAGTCAATAAACGCCCCTTCCGGCACATAGTCTGTGATATTAGCTGCACCAAGATAAACGGGTACACAGCCGGCCCGAAAGCAGTCGAATATTTTTTCGGTTATATATCCGTTCACATGGGCCATATTTTCAAAGCAGACGGCATATTTATACCTGCTTAAGATATCCCCTTTTTCCTTAATCGTTCCCCGGTATGAGGGGAAGTCTGCTTGATCCCAGGCAAACCCGTACAATTCGAAATCTTCGGGATGATGGGTTTCGAAAAAACGAATCGCTCTTAGACGTTCCGAATAAAGCTCCAGCGAATGATTGGACGAACGGTTGCCATTAATCATCGTGCAAAACTTTTTTTCAGAAAAGGCAGCGCCCTGGTACCGTCTCTCAGGCTGTACATAGTGTATTTTTACATAATCGCCGTTCCCGGCCAAATCGTCATACCAAGTAAAGATGGTCTGGAAATACGCATGATAGCGGGCCGTCCAATTTTGTTCGTTTACGACGGGCGGCTCCCAAAGAAATAACAGCATCTTTTTACGATAGGCTATGCTCTTCATATATTGCAAAAAGTAAAATTGCTCCAGTGACGGGATGAAGGCCGGCATGTCGAAGAACAGCAAATAATCGCAGGTCAGCACATCCCCTTGATCAATGGTTTGCAAGTCATAACCCTGCTCGGCCAGCTTCTCTTTTAAATGAGAGAGATGAATCAGACAATCGTCGCGATTGTAAGGCGAATCGGGCTGAAATACAATATTGTTCCGGTTCATCTCGTCATATACATTGTGAAGCAGAATAGTTTTCATTTTGCTCATGTTTCGCCACCTTCTTCCAAGCGATCCAATAATCGATGCAACTCACCGATTTGCTCCTCTATATTGAAATGATGGTTTCCAACAAAAAAACCATTCCGGTCAATAAAATCCGCATGTTCAAGCTGGCCGTGAATTTCGTAGTTAAAGCGTTTGACCACTGCATTGCCCGTAAAATTTCCTGCGACGATCGGCCGGCATTCGATTCCGTTCTGCCGCAGGAAAGAGACAACCGTCGTCCGGTCGATGGGCGCTTCCTTCTTAAGCAGCATCGAAAAGCCGAACCAGCTGCTGCTGCCTATTTCCTGTTGCAGCGTAAACCATGGATGATCCTTCAGTCTTTGCCGGAACAAAGCGGCATTTTCCCTGCGCACTCGCAGAAATTCAGGCAGCTTCTTTAATTGCTCCAGTCCGACGGCCGCGTTTATCTCCATCGGGCGCACATTGTAGCCCGGCAGGACGAAGCGGAAGGATTCCTCGAAGGGATCGTCGCTCTTCATACCGCACACGCGGTTTAGTTTAGGGAGATTCCTTGTCCAGCCATGAGCTCTTAGGCTAAGCAAAATATGATACAGCTCTTCATCATCGGTTATAATCATTCCGCCTTCCATGGTGGACATATGATGGCTGAAGAAGAAGCTGAAAGTTCCTATCACACCGAATGTTCCGGCCTGCTTCCCATCGAATATGGCGCCAAGCGACTCGCAATTATCCTCCAGCAGAATGATGCTGCGGGTTCCGGCGATTTTTTTGATGGCGTGAAAGTCATTCGGATTTCCCAATAAATTTACGATTACGATCATGCGGGTTTGCTCGGTAACTGCTTCTTTTAGCGCAGCGAGATTATAGTTCAACGTATCGCGGTCGATGTCCACAAACTTCAGCTTCAAGCCATACTGGTAGAGTGGATAATACGTTGTCGCCCAGGAAACGGCAGGCACGATCACCTCGTCGCCCTCTGCCAAAGAGCCGGCATTCGTATAAAATAGCGCCGCTACGGCCAAGAGATTAGCTGATGAGCCCGAATTGACCATAACGCCGTATTTGCTGCCGACGAATCGCGAAAACGTTAGTTCAAACTGTGCAGTAACGCTTCCCATTGTGTACATGCCGCTGTCCATAACGCTCTCAATCGCTTTGCGTTCCGCTTCATCCCAAGAGCTGCTGGCCAGTGGATAACGAATCAAGAGATTCCCTCCTTCCGTTCCAAATAATGAGCGTACGTTTTCAGAAGCCCTTCTTCTAAAGTGGTGCGCGGCGACCAGCCCCAGCTTATTTGCTTAGCGATGGAAACGACCTTCTGCCGCATCCCGGACGGTTTGCTCAGATCATGGTTGAAAGCCCCATCATACCCGACGATATCCGCAATGATCCGATAGTAGTCATTAATGCTGTAATCGGACCCGATGCCTACGTTCATGACCGAAGGCAGAGTATCGAATTGTTCGACGGCTCTAAGCAGGCAAAGTGCAAGATCGCCGGCATACATAAACTCTCTTCTCGCCCCGCCTTCTCCCCAAATCACGACGGGATTTCCCGTCGTTTTTGCTTCATGTATCTTATGGATTGCGGCAGGAATCATATGCGATCGATCAGGCTCGAACGTATCCCAGCGTCCGTACAAATTACATGGAATGAGTGTTTTGTATTGAAATGCAGGGTCTTCACGAAAGATATATTCGCATAATCGGGCAACGGTAATTTTGGCAAGCGCATAACCTTCGTTGGTAGGTTCCAATTCCCCCGTCAAAATCATTTCTTCCCGCAAGGGGTTGACCGCTTCCTTCGGATACATGCAGGAGCTTCCGAGATTGATGAGCTTTCTTATGCCGCTGCGCCTCGCCGCTGCAACGATATTGCGGCCCATATCCAAATTATCAAGCAGAAACCGAACCGGCTGCCTCATATTGGCCTGGATGCCGCCTACCGTGCCGGCGGCATGAATAATCATTTCCGGCTTATGAGCTTCGATATAACTGCAAACGCTGGAATAATCAAGCAAATTCAGCTCTTGCCGGGACGGGGTAAGCCATGCTCCGGAAATGCCTTGCAGCTGGCGCTGCTCCATCAGATTTCTTCCTACGAGTCCCCCTGCGCCGGTAAGCAGTATTATCAATTCCGGCTTCCTCCTTCAAGCGCAGTTTTAGCCATGGCTATCCCTGTTCAGGAAAGCTGGAATACCCGCCCTTATTCAAGTATTTCTCTCTCGGATCTTGAAATGAATGATTGATTCTTCCGGTATTAAATAGAGAGCTTTTTCGTTTCAGTCCGTGGACAATGCAGCCTTTATCAAGAAGCAGCTCGGCGAGATAAGCGCCGTCTTGTCCTGTAATGCCTGTGATTAAAGCTACTTTTCGCATAGGTACCTCCATCACTCTCGTTTATGCAATAAGTTATGTGCTCGAGCATGTAAAGGAACCGATGATTTAACCTAATTTCAATAGATAAGCTCTTCCAGAACGTATTCCTCCAAGTTTTTTTTTACGAGCTGCAGAAATTTTGCGCAATAAGCTTCGTATACTGCACGCCGGTCAAACGATAAACAGAGATTGATAAGGAGGCTTTTGGTAAGGCTGTCGTTCACGAATATGGCTCTTTGCATGATCGATTCGAAGGATAAGCTGGCGGTTTGCGGTTTAGATATGGCTGGAGCAGAAAGAATTGATCCAGTGCCCGTAACGATTTTCACTCCGAAAGTTCCCATATTTGAAAGGACATTTGCGCTAGGATTAGCGCTCGTGCGTCGATGAATTTTTTCCTGAATATGCGCAAAGCCTGCAAGACTAATACGATCGGCATGCTCGAGTAACGCAGCGCCCCATCTATCGCCGGCCATGATCGTCAAATCAAGATTAATTCCCGGCTTTATTTCGACAGCTTGCGCTGACCATACGGCGTTCATCCTCGGATAAGCCTTAATGCTATTGATAACCGCTTTTAAATAGAAGGGCAGAAGCGTAAGCTGGACGCCTTCCCTTCCCCAAAATTCATCTTTGTGCTTGTCATGCAGCCGGACGAGATTGCTGACCTCTGCTTCCATGACCATCCATGACTGTGGCGCTTCCATACGATCATAAGCTTGAAGCAGCTTTTCCTCGGGTATCTTCTGATCGGACATGGCGATTCCCACCTTTGGCATATGCTCAAATGCTGAACAAATCGACAAACTGCTGAACGGAAGTTTTAGCGAGAGACTCTTGATTCTGACATAGGCTTATTATTGCATTCACCTGCTTGCCTGGAAGGCGGCTTCTTAGATTGGCTTCGAACTTTCTCTCCAGGAGCGGGATCGCCTCAGCGCGCCTTCTGCGATGCCCGATCGGATATTCGGTCGCGACCTTATCCGTCCCCGTTCCGTCCTTATAAAAGATTTGAATCGCATTGGCAATCGAACGCTTGCTTTCATCAAGATAATCATGCGTATAGCTTTTGTCTTCTACCGCAATCATTTTCTGCCGCAAGCTGTCAATCCGCGGGTCCTGCGCGGCTTCGTCTTCGTAGTGGTCGGCCGTCAAAGTGCCGAAGAGAAGCCCGATTGCAACCATATACTGCAGGCAGTGATCACGGTCTGCCGGATTGTGCAGCGGACCCGTCTTATCAATTATGCGTAAAGCCGATTCATGAGTTGTGAGTATGATTTTATCGATTTCATCGAGTCTGTCCTTAACCAGGGGATGAAGCCGTATGGCACATTCGACAGCGGTTTGACCATGGAATTCCGCCGGGAAAGAAATTTTGAACAGGATGTTTTCCATCACATAGGCTTCTAACCGCCGCTTACATGAAAATGCTTTCCCCTTGAACAGCACATCGTAAAACCCCCAATTTTTCGCAGTTAACGCTGAAGGATACCCCATTTCCCCTCTGATTGCCATAAGCGCCAGCCTTACGGCCCTGCTCGTCGCGTCTCCGGCGGCCCATGATTTTCTCGTACCCGTATTGGGCGAATGCCGGTAGGTCCGCAGCGGGTGCCCGTCAATCCAGGCGTTCGATACGGCTTGAATGATTTCGTCCTTCGTACCGCCGAGCAGCTTTGTCACGACGGCCGTTGAAGCCACTTTGACGAGAATGACATGGTCGAGCCCAACGCGGTTGAAGCTGTTCTCCAGCGCTAAAACCCCTTGGATTTCATGCGCTTTGATCATCGCGGTCAACACGTCATGAATCGTTAAAGGAGGTTTGCCTTCTGCGGCATTTCTTCTGCTTGCATAATCGGCAGCGGCTAGAATTCCGCCCAAATTGTCCGAGGGATGCCCCCATTCCGCCGCAAGCCATGTATCGTTATAGTCAAGCCAGCGTATCATGCAGCCGATATTAAAGGCGGCCGTTACCGGATCGAGCTGAAAAGACGTACCGGGCACGCGAGCGCCGCCGGGCACAATGGTTCCGGGCACAATTGGTCCAAGCAGCTTTGTGCATTCGGGATAACGCAGCGCAAGCAGACCGCAGCCAAGCGTATCCATCAAACAATATCGCGCAGTCTCATAAGCCTCTTTGCTGCCGATCTCAACATCCGCCGCATATTCGGCCAAATCGACAAGCAATTGATCGGGCTCGGGTTTTTCATTGCTCATATACGTGGTCATACCGCTTCCTCCCCGCCTTCTATGATCAGGAACGCCTATCGATTGGAGGCCAGGCGAGAAGCTCGGGACCGGTATAATCGGCGTTTGGTCGAATGAGCCGGTTGCCTGCACGCTGCTCTATGATATGAGCCGCCCATCCGCTGGTCCGTGAAATAACAAAGATCGGAGTAAATAATGAAGTTGGAATGCCCATAAGCCGGTAGGCGGACGCGCTGTAAAAATCCAAGTTTGCAAACAGCTTCTTTTCCCGCAGCATGACCTGCTCAATCCGCTCGGATAGGTCATACAGCTTCGTCACGCCGGCATCCGCGGACAGAGTCCTCGACCAGCTCTTGATAATGTCGGATCTTGGATCGGATACCGAATAGACGCGGTGGCCAAACCCCATAATCAATTGTTTATTTGCGAGCATTCGCATAATGCCTTGCTCCGCGTCGTCCGGACAATCGAACCGTTCGATCAGCTCCATGGCCGCCTCGTTCGCCCCGCCGTGGAGAGGTCCTCTCAGCGTCCCGATCCCCGTCGTGACCGCCGAATAAATATCGGATAAGGTCGATGCTGTCACTCGCGCCGCAAAGGTGGAAGCGTTAAATTCATGCTCCGCATATAAAATTAGAGATACGTCCAGCGCCTTCTCATGCAGCTTGCTAGGCTGCCGGCCATGCAGCAGATGCAGGAAATGGCCGGCTATACTTTCGCTGCCGGTCTCCGTTTCAATTCTCGTTCCATATTTATGAAAATGATGCCAATACAACAGCATCGATGCGCAGCTGGCAAGCAGCCGATCGGCAATCTCCTGTTGGCTGCGAACGTCATCCTCCGGCTCAAATGCGGAAAGCGCGGAAAAACCGGTACGCAGGATGTCCATGGGATGCGTGCTGCCGGGAAGCCGCTCCAGTATCGCAAGCAAGCCGCTCGGCAGCTGCCTCAGGCCCGATAGTTTTTTCTTATACTGCTGTAACTCCATATCGTTCGGCAGCTTTCCATAGAGGAGCAGATATGCGGTTTCCTCGAAGGTCCCAAAGCGAGCGAGATCCTCAATCGAATAACCCCGGTAAGTCAAACCTTTGCCATCCTTGCCTACCGTTGAGATCGCCGTTTGCCCGGCAATAACGTCGGCAAGGCCGCCCATTTTTTTAACCGCCATTTATGGGTCTCTCCTCTCCGCTCCAAACAGCTGATCCAGCTTCTGCTCATAGTCGTAGTAGTGAAGAAAATCATAGAGCTCCTTACGGGTTTGCATGAGATTGACGACCTCCCTTTGCGTCCCTTCCCGCTTTATCGTTTCATAGACATGCAGGGCTGCCGCGCTCATGGCGCGGAAGGCCGACAAAGGGTAAAGCGCGAGGGCTGCGCCGGCCGCTCCCAATTCCAGTACCGTAAATAGCGGAGTTTTCCCGAATTCGGTCATGTTCGCAAGAATGGGCACCTTTACCGCAGCGGCAAATGCAGCGTAATCCTCGAGAGTCGTTACAGCCTCCGGAAAAATCATGTCGGCGCCCGCCTCGACGCATGCGACAGCCCGGTCGATTGCGGCCTCCAGGCCTTCTGCGGCTAACGCATCCGTACGGGCCATAACAACAAAATGACCGTCGGCTCTCGCGTCCACGGCCGCTTTAATTCGATCCGCCATTTCCGCTTTGCCGATAATGGCTTTATTCGGCCGATGCCCGCATCTCTTGGCCATGACCTGATCTTCGATATGGACGCCCGCTGCGCCGGCTCGGCTCATCTCCCGGATGGTCCGGGCGATTTGAAAGGCTCCTCCGAAGCCGGTATCGGCATCGACGAGCAGCGGCAGCTGCGTCGCGCTTGTTATCCGGCGTACTTCCTCCAGGCAATCGTTTAACGTCGTAATGCCGAGGTCCGGCAGTCCAAAAGATGCATTCGCAACGCCAGCACCGGATAAGTATAAAGCGCGAAAGCCCACCCGTTCCGCCATTATTGCCGTATAAGCATTGATCGTGCCCGCTACCTGCAGAGGTTTCTCGAGCGATAGCGCCTCGCGAAGCCGTTGTCCCGGTAAATCCCTCACCCGATCACCCCTTTAGAATTATCAACTTTTATTTAAGCAGCTGATTGCTAATGACAATCCGATGAATCTCATTGGTCCCTTCGTAGATTTGAGTGACCTTCGCATCGCGAAACAATCGCTCCGCCGGCAGCTCCTTTAAGCAACCTTGCAAGCCGTACAACCGAACTGCTGCGCCGGTAACCTCGACAGCCGTATCCGATGCGAACATCTTCGCCATCGATGCTTCCTTCGTACAAGATAAACCTTCCTGTCTCAAATAGGCCGCACGATAGACGAGCAGCCTGGCTGCTTCTACCTTCGCAGTCAAATCGGCAAGCTCCGCGTGCTCGGGCTTCAGCTTACCTGGTGTATGGCTGCCTTTAGCGCGATAAGGATTCCAGCGGCAATGGATCAATTGCAGAGCCGCCTCAGCAATGCCCAACGCTTGCGCGCCAATGCCGATCCGGCCTCCGTCAAGCGAGCCCTTGGCGATAGCAAAGCCGTCTCCTTCGGCGCCAAGCCTCTGCGAAACGGGAATTTTTATTTGGTCAAAATGCAGTTCGCAGGTATTCGAGCCGTGCAGGCCCATCTTCTTTTCCTTCCTTCCGACTCGAAGGCCTTCCGTGCCGCTTTCAATAATAAATGCGGTAATCCCGCCAGCGCCTTTCGAATAATCGGTTACCGCAAACGCGATGTAAATGTCTGCGGCGCCGGCGTTCGTTATAAACATTTTCGTTCCGTTCAAAATATAATGATCCCCGCTTAAAGAAGCCGTCGTTCGGATGGAAGCGGCATCCGATCCGGCATGCGTCTCCGTTAATGCAAATGCGCCTAAGCTCTCGCCTGAGGCAAGTCTCCGCACATATTTCATGCGCTGCTCCTCGGTGCCGTAATGTATAATTGGAAAGGTTCCGACCGATGTATGGACCGATAGAATAACCCCAAGGGTGGCGCTAACCTTTGAAATCTCGTTGACAGCTATCGTATAGGCTATAAAATCCGAGCCCGCTCCACCCCATTTCGTCGGAATAGGAAGGCCCATCAGACCCAGCTGCGCCATCCTCTTAAGCAGTCTGCTTGGAAATTCATCCTCCCGTTCCATCGCGTGTACTTGAGGGGCAATTTCCGTTTCCGCAAAATGCCGAACCGCCCTCAGCAGCTCTTCTTGTTCTTTCGTATAGCGGAGCTCCATCGTCAGGCCCTCCTTTCCGTAAATCTACCCCCGTTCACTGTATAAGTAAAAGCCGCGTCCCGCCTTTCGTCCCAGCCATCCTGCTTGCACATAGCTGCGCAATAATGGGCACGGCCTATATTTCGAATCGCCGAAGCCATCATGCAGCGTTTCCATAATCGAGAGGCATGTATCAAGTCCAATCAAATCGGCCAGAGCGAGCGGCCCCATCGGATGGTTCATTCCAAGCGTCATCACCTGATCGACCGCCGCGGGTGTTGCAACACCTTCGTACACGGCGTAAATCGCTTCATTAATCATCGGCATCAGCAGGCGATTAGACACGAAGCCCGGGAAATCCTTTACAGTTACCGCGGTTTTCCCTAATGCCTGCGTGAGCGACAGAATATGGTCGTACGTATCATCCGAAGTGGCAAGCCCCCGAATGATTTCGACAAGCGGCATGATAGGCACAGGGTTCATAAAGTGCATCCCGATTACGTTTTCCGGCCTGGCGGTCGCCGCCGCTATCTCTGTAATGGACAGCGAAGACGTGTTCGACGTTAATAGAGCATGCTCTTTGCAAATCCGGTCCAGCGATTTAAACAATATTTTTTTCGTTTCTATTTTTTCCGGCGCCGCTTCAATGACAAGATCCGAATTGCAAGCGTGCCCAAGGTCCGTAGAAAGTGTCAGGTTGCTTAAAGTCGCGAACTTCTGATCTTCCCGTATTCGCCCTTTATGGACGAACCGTGACAACGATGATTCAATGGCGGAAAAACCGCGATTGACCGCCTCCTGCTCAATATCGTAAAGCGTTACGTTAAACCCGCTATGAGCAAATACTTGAGCGATGCCGCTGCCCATTTGTCCGGCACCGGCCACCGTAATGGCCCGGATCACCATCTTCATCACCTCGGCTTCAGCCATCTACCTGTATCAGCAAGGCATCTCCTTGCGCACCGCCGCTGCAAATCGCCGCAATGCCCAGTCCTCCTCCCCTGCGCTGCAGCTCATTCATTAACGTGAGCACGATTCGCGCCCCGCTTGCTCCGATCGGGTGACCCAGCGCGATAGCCCCGCCGTTTACATTCACCTTATTCGGATCCCAGCCGAGTAATTTTCCGCAAGTGAGGGTAACGGTTGCAAAAGCTTCATTCACCTCGAATAAATGAATATCGTCGATGGCCACGCCCGCCTTCTTCAACAGCTTTCGAATCGCCAGCGCCGGTGCCGTGGCGAGATAAGGCGCCTCTGCTCCGATCGACGCATGCCCGATAATCGTTGCGAGCGGCTTATGTCCCCGGCTTAGCGCTTCTTCCCTTGACATGAGCAGCAAGACCGCAGCCCCGTCGTTCACGCCTGGCGCATTTCCAGCGGTAATCGTCCCCTTATCGTCGAAAATCGGCCTGAGCATCGCCAGCTTCCCGGCGTTCGTATCGGACCGGGGACCTTCATCCGTTGCGACAAGTTTCTTATCCGTCGCGTAGGATACGATTTCTTCGGCGAATAGTCCCTGCCGGCTCGCCGATACCGCGCGCAAATGACTCCGAAGCGCCCAATCATCCTGTTCCGCCCGGCTAATTCCATACTCCTCCGCCACGCGGCTGCCATGAACGGCCATATGGACATTGGCAAAGGCGCAATGCAAACCGTCATGGATCATAAGATCGGTGAGCTCGGAATTGCCCATGCGAGCTCCCCATCTGCCTAGAGGAAACGCGTATGGCGCCCGGCTCATGCTTTCCATTCCGCCTGCTATTAAACAATCCGAATCGCCTGACCGGATGATTTGATCCGCCAGGGTGACAGCCCGCAATCCCGAAGCGCATACCTTGTTGACCGTTTCCGATGGAACGTTCCAATCCAATCCGGCAAGCCTTGCTGCCTGCCGCGATGGTATTTGTCCTGCGCCGGCCTGCAGCACCATGCCCATCAGGACGCCATCCACATGTCTCGGATCGACTCTTGTTTTTTGTAACGCTCCCTTCATCGCTGCAGCTCCGAGCTCCACGGCCTTTGCGTCTTTGAATGCGCCGCCGAATTTGCCGAAAGCCGTTCGTGCGCCGCCGATGATGACTGTTTCGCGCATTGCGGTATCGCCTCCTACTCCGCCAATATGCGAAATATGATGTCCGTATTCATCCCTCCGGTTCCGATATCGGTTTCCAAGCATTTGGCGTCCCGCAAATATCGCTCCATTCGATATTCACGCATATACCCGTAGCCGCCAAATACCTGTACCGCATCGATCGTTACGGACACGGCAGTGTCCGCGGCATATTTCCTTGCCATTGCCGCTTCTTTTCCGCAGATTAACCCCTCGTTCATGCGCCATGATGCCTGATATGCGAGCAATCGCGCCGCCTCGATCTTGGCCGACATGTCAGCCAGCTTGAATGAAATTCCCTGCTGCCGTCCGATCGGTTTGCTGAATTGCTTGCGCTCCTTCGCATAGCCGGTTGCCGCTTCCAACGCCCCTTGCGCAATCCCTACTGCTTGCGCAGCGGCGCCTATTTGTCCGATATCATACATCGCCTTGGCGATCTCCTGTCCCTGCCCTGCTTTACCGACTCGGCAGCTGTAAGGAACCTCGCACTCTTCGAATATGATTTCTGCGGTTAACATGGAGCGTAAGCCCAGCTTCATCGCTTTTTCCCCTATTTTCAACCCAGGCAACCCGCTTTCAACGAGAAAGGCGCTGAACCCGGAAGTTCTTCTTTCACCCGCTGAATGCGCAAAGATCATATAATAATCCGCCGCCCCGGCATTCATAACGAAAGGTTGTGATCCATTTAAAACAAAATCGTTCCCCTTGACGCGTGACGTCATCCTGGCAGCACCCACAGCGTTATCTATTCGGGCATCCAGGGATCCAAATGCGCCAAGCTTCCTTCCGCCAGCCAGTGCTGCCAGCGCACCCAGCTTTAATTGCGGATGACCAAATTTGAAGAGCGGCCAAGCGCAATAAGCGGTATGGGATGCCACAACGGCCGCGATCGATGCACAAACCCTCGAAAGCTCTTCCAGGACGACTGCATAAGTTAAAAAATCACTCCCGGCGCCGCCATCCTGCTCAGGAATAGGAATGCCCGCTAAGCCCAGTTCCCCGATTTTTGCAAAGAGCTTGCGATCGAACTGCTCCTCTTCATCCCGCTGTCCTGCCTGTAACGCTACCTCATTTTCCGCAAACTCCCGAACGACTGAACGCGTCATCTCCAGCTCCCCGGTTAATTGAAATCGCATCTTCCTCCCTCCTCCAACCAACGTCAATGTTATTCTAAGTGGACAAAGTTCGACTGTTTCTGCATTTATCGTATTATATGAGCGCTGTCCGGTTTAAAGTATCTACATTTTATGTTTAGCTTAAAAGTTAATTACAATGGATGCCAACTTTAGATTATTGCTTATTGACAAGTCTATTATCGATTTAATATACTATTTTTGAATTAAAAACCCTTTAATATGTTATTGTAATTAACTTTTAAATTAATTTAAATCAATGAGGAGGATTATGATGAGCGAAGCAACTCCGTCTATCCCGCGTCCGGAATATCCGCGACCGCAAATGGTGCGCACCGAATGGTTAAATCTGAATGGAGAGTGGGAATTCGAAATCGATTACGGCAATAGCGGAAAACAACGTCATTTATACGAGGCTTTATCGTTAAAGGATCAAATATTAGTCCCTTTCTGTCCGGAGAGCAAGCTGTCCGGTGTCGAATCGAAAGATTTCATGTCTGCCGTTTGGTACCGGAAGGAAATCGAGATCCCTGCCAATTGGAACGGCAAACGGATTCTGCTCCATTTTGGCGCTGTCGATTATGAAGCCGAAATATGGGTGAACGGTCAATCGGCCGGGACACATCGCGGAGGCTATTCTTCTTTTTCCCTCGACATTACTCATTTGCTCGGTGCAGGCGTCAACGTGCTGACGGTATGCGCGGAGGACGATGTCCGCTCCGGCCTACAGCCTCGCGGCAAGCAATCTGCCAGGTTTTATTCGCATGGCTGCGACTATACGAGAACAACGGGAATTTGGCAGACCGTATGGCTGGAAGCGGTGCCGCAGCAGTATATTCAAGCTTTTAAGCTGACCCCGGACGCAGATAACGGCGTTCTGCATGTAGAGGGCGACCTCATTGGGGCTGACGGTTTAACGTTTGCCGTTGAAGCCCAGTATAGAGGCAAGACTGTAGGCTCCGGGTCCGCTGTCGTAACCGGGAAGCAAGCGCGTCTGTCGGTGAAGCTTTCGGAAAATCATCTTTGGGAAATCGGATCTCCGAACCTGTACGATTTAAAGCTAACTCTGGAAAGTCACGGGAAGTCCATCGATGCCGTCGACAGTTATTTTGGCCTTCGTTCCGTGAAATGGGATAACAACGCTATCCTTATCAATGGCAAGCCAGTATTTCAACGCCTGGTGCTGGATCAAGGCTTTTATCCGGACGGTATCTACACCGCCCCAACGGATGAAGCTTTAAGAAATGATATTGAATTGTCCCTGAGTCTGGGCTTTAACGGAGCTCGCCTGCACGAAAAGGTATTTGAAGCGCGCTTCTTATACTGGGCAGACCGGCTTGGGTATATCGTATGGGGCGAGCATGCAAACTGGGGGCTTGATATTACGACGGCCCAGAGTCTTCAGCCCTTTTTGCCGGAGTGGATTGAAATTGTGAAGCGCGATTATAACAGCCCTGCATTGGTCGGCTGGTGTCCCTTTAATGAAACCTGGGACGGACCGACGGGAGCGCGACAAAATAATGACGTGCTGAAAATTACTTATCAAGTAACCAAAGCTTTAGATCCTACTCGTCCGGTCATAGACACAAGCGGCAACTTCCATGTCATTACCGACATTTTCGATGTGCATGACTACGAACAGAATCCGGAGAAGTTTGCCGGCAACTACGAGGCGATGCGCCATGGCGGCGAGAGATTCGTCACCTTCTCTAATCGTCAGAAATACGAAGGCCAGCCTTACTTTGTTAGCGAATACGGCGGTATATGGTGGAATCCCGGGCAATCTGACCAGAAGAGCTGGGGCTACGGCGATCGTCCGAAGACTGAAGAGGAATTTCTCGCCCGCTATGAAGGCTTAACTTTAGCGCTGCTTGAAAATCCGCATATTTGCGCATTTTGTTACACGCAGCTTTACGACGTGGAACAGGAAGTTAACGGGCTTCTCACATATGAGCGCAAACATAAATTCGATCCTGAAGTCATTCGACGTATCAATGCAACGACCGCGGCTATTGAGAAAACGTTTGCAAACAACATAAAAGCATAATCATCCGCCGAACAAAAAGCAGCCCGAAACTGGAACCATACAGTCTTGGTCTGCTTTTTTCTGTTATTCAACTATCGTAGCAATAGGTAAGCATTTGATGTGATCTCCAGCTTTTCCCCTGCTCAACACCGGACGTGCCAGTTTCCCAGCATCTCGGCGTTCCATCTAACTGAATTTACTAGTTCATAAGTTCCACGTTACTCATTGATTTAGGATAGATC
>NZ_JAKGAP010000041.1 GCF_021532375.1 Paenibacillus alkaliterrae | reverse complement strand
GGATTAGGCTATTGTCGGTTGTATATGAATATTTTCACCGCCAATTGAATTGGCGGAAATCGCTCTTTTCGCCGCCATAAAGTGAGGCGGCGAACAGCTGTTGTCCATCAATCGGTATGAATTTTTCGCATTCGACTTTTCCATACACGAAGTTAAGATCAAGTGGCGGTGTCTCTCCCAGAATTGCGGCCCTCATGTCATTAAGCAAAGTTGAACGTACGTTTTTTGCATGGGTATCTTGTCGCCCTTGGGCGTAATCTCGCTGAATAATTGGGACTTCAACCTGATATTTATCAAGCAGTTTGAAGAAGGTTTCAATTGTCTCGCTCACTGTCCTGCCCCCCGTTGAAGAATGAGTTCAGCGTTTGTGTTACAGCGGAAACATAATCCACTTTGTCTTTTTCGTTCCATATATCCATATCATCAAGATTTTTCGAATAAACCTTCAAGAAGACGTTTTTTGTGCATAGCGGTACAAAAAGACCCTTGGATTCACGTTCAATAATTATTTTGCGTTTATCAAGGAATGGCGCTTCTTTATAACTGCGATTTGTGTGACAGTCGAGCAAGGCAAGGTTACCGAAACTGTCATCTGCATCATCTGTTTCATCTGCAGTTGCATGGATATGCTCAATATCCCATTTTTCACGTTTATAAATATCAAACGGGAACCGATATTGTTTTTCACTTTTACATACAAGTGTTGCAAGGTTGAAAAGCAAGAGTAGCTGGCGGATTCTTTTCTTATGGGCAGTTGTATCAAGAGCAAGTATGGCTAAATCATCATACTTAATTTTAGCCTTTGCGAGCAAAGCTGTGGCAACCTCGCTTTTTCGCTTGCCTCGAGTAAGTGAAAAAATCTCTGTTATCGTTGTGCCTGTAGCTATTAGATAGCCGATTATATGATATTTATTTAAGTCACTATACCAATCGCGAAATTCTGCATATAATTTTTCAACATCACTCCATAGGGAATTGACAAAATCAGTTTCGCTTCCCTTAGCGTTTTTCAAAGCTGCTGAGAATACTAGAAACGGAAAGTAGTTTTGGTTAGTAGATATCGGATTCTTTGCATTATTGTTATAGTCTTTTGCAAGCAAATCAAATAGCATATCAATACGAGTACCGCTTTGCTCTTTTTCATTTAGGAAATACCAAAAAGAATCCTCGCGTAATCCTTGTTCTATCCTGTCCCACGCTAAGGAAATCTCAGTTTGGCGCTTGTTTGCAGAAGATGTGTCAAAGTTATCTTTGTTTAGGAGTAAGGCTTTAATAAGTTCCCCATTGGTGAGTGAGATTTTACCCAGATTCACTTTTGTGAACATAGCAATAGGGTCACTGTCTTGCGGGAGTTCGTACCAAATAAAAAAAACGCTCTTTCTGATTTTGGTATTAAGTTCTTGAATGGCAACAGACTTATCAGGTTGAGTTTCAAGCCATGTATTCATATTTTTATAGGCAAGTCCCATATGATAGAAATCAATGTTTGAATTATCAGAGTAGGTGTCGTCCGATAAATTCTTTAAGAAGGAACTGCTGTTTTCACGGGTTTCGTAACTCAATTCAAAAGGTGGCACGGCAGAGCGAATTTCTTGTGCGGCAATTTTCATGAAAATATAAATAGTAGTGAGGCGTTGTTGTCCGTCTACAACTTCGAACGAGCTATCCTCGCGTCTCTTTACTATAAGCGGCTGAATACAGTACATCTTATCGCCTTCGTTGGAAAATTCGGACACATCATCAAGTAGCGCTGTTACTTCATCTTTAGTCCAACGATACCCCCTTTGATATGAAGGCACGAAAAAATTGTGACCTTTTAGGTCTCCTATTGTCTTTTCTCCATTTGCCAATTTTCTAACCTCCTACAGTGGCTGCTCGCGTTAATAAACCCCTAGGTCAGGTTTGCACTTGGTATCAATCGAACGAAGAAACATTCTCGATACCTGCTCGTCGAGATTTTCCAACTAGATCTTCAATAACAACACACTGATCACTGGTTCACCACAATATGAACAAAGTTCACATATCCGAAATAATAATACTGCTTAAAGTACTGATACGCTTTATCAAAGACTTCTTTTGTCATTAATTTTATCACCAAATTTTCTCGTTCTGTTCATCATTAATAGTACAATATTATACATATTTCACCAAGCATTCTTTGTATACCGGGATCAACTTCAGAACACATAAAAGCGGCGATTAATTCGATACCTGGGATGAATTGGATCAGTATAGCATCTTGCCAGGCGGTGGTAGAAAACCCAAAAGCCGTTATGCTCCCAGCAGAGGATTTTGAGCTTGTTTCGCTGACGGTTGCAGAACACAAACAAACATGGTGAGAATGGGTCGAGGCCAAAGCTGGTCTGAACGAGTGCAGCAAGGCCGTCGATCGATTTACGCAGATCGGTCACGCCACAAGCGAGATAGACGCGATGGGCTGAAGAGAGGTTTAGCATGACGAGATTTCTTCAACTGTGCGATGGAGCATTTATTTACGGAACACCAAGCAAACCATCGTCATCCCGCTAGAGCGGAACTCCGTGATACGCTGGGCCCATTGCTTGCGGAGTTGTTCTTTGGTAGACATAGAGGCAACCTCCTCAATTGGATTGCCCCTATGTTCTCATATATGAAGTGACGGTTGAAGGTGGGCTAGATTTGAAGCTTACCTAGATACCAGTGGGGATTAAAAAAGATGACTCCTGTACAATACAGAAATCATCTGTTAGCTGTTGTCTAACCTTTTTTGAAAGTGTCCTTGACAGGGGGTCAGTTTAAATCCTTAACTCTTTTCTAACACTATTATTTCCTTAAGAGACTGATAAAATTACTCAGTTCTTTCTTTGCTTCATCGGTTGTTCCATTCAACTCGTTCAAAAGCCCAAATAAGTTATCATATGAATTTGCAATTTCTGCTTTAACTTCTGTCAACTCTTGAGCCACTTGTGAAAGTGGAATACCTTCTTCTTCTTCAAACGTATCGACATAACGTGGAATGTTCAAATTGTAATCATTTTTTTTGATTTCATCCAAAGATGCCACATGAGCATATTTCTCAATATCTTCACGGTTACAGTAAGTTTCGATAATTTTGTTGATGTTTTCAGGAGAGAGTTTGTTTTGGTTCTTGCCTTTTACAAACTCATTTGAAGCATCAATGAACAAAACATCTGTACTCTTGCGAGCTTCACGGCCTTTGAACACCAGCACACATGTTGGGATACTTGTCCCATAGAACAAATTAGCTGGCAATCCTATAACAGTATCTAAAAGATTGTTTTCGATAATATTCTTACGGATTTTACCTTCAGATGCACCACGGAAGAGTACACCATGTGGCAATACGATAGCCATTGTTCCAGCTTTATCTAAATGGTAAAGTCCATGAAGAACAAAGGCATAATCTGCCTTAGAAGCTGGTGCTACACCATAACCCTTGAAACGTGTATCTTTTTCTCGGTCAACATCTTTTATATCCCAGTTTTGAGAATATGGGGGGTTAGCCACAACTGCGTCGAACTTCAAAGGAATTTGTGTGCCATCTTTTTCAGCAAATGGCCAGTCAGCATCAAGTGTGTCTGCGCGTTTCAACTCCATATTGCGATAGTTAACTCCATGCATCATCAAGTTCATGCGAGCCAAGTTATAAGTCGTTGTATTCATCTCTTGGCCGTAAAACTCAACGCTCCCTTCTTCATCACCATTTGGCAATTCTTTTTGAACTGTTAAAAGAAGTGAACCTGATCCCATTGTAGGGTCATATACGCGAAACTGATCACCAGTACCAGCTGCATCAACCGTGACAATTTTTGCAAGGACTTGACTAACTTCATGAGGTGTATAGAATTCCCCGCCTTTTTTACCAGCATTGGCAGCAAACTGCCCAATCAAATACTCGTACACGTCACCCAAAATGTCACGTCCTGTATCGTCCTTGAAATTGAACTCGTTAATCATCAAAACGATATCATTCAAGGCCTTCGCACGTTCGTTTGTACTTGAGCCAAGGCGTGTATCCCCAAGGTTAACATCTGAGAATACGTTTGCAAAGTCAGCTTCTGCGACTGCGTTCCGTTTGGCGTTTGTATTGAATGAGTCAAACATGTCTTGGAAGTCACTAGCTTTGATTTTGTGATTTTCAATTTTTGATACAATTTTTTCCCAAGTGTAGGCTGGGTCAATCGCATATCCGATACCTTTACTAATCTCCTCGAGGTAATCTTCCTTTTCAGTATCATCTGTCACTTCGTAATACTCTTCCAGATCATTGTCTTTCAAGTATTCATCTTGATTTTCTGATAAGTAGCGATAGAACATAAATGGCAAAATATAATTCTTGTACTCACTTGCATCCATTGTCCCACGAAGTTTATTAGCCATTTCCCATAGCTTGGATGTAATATCTGTTGCATTACTCATTTGTGTAATCTCCTTTTCTTATACAAACATTTGTTGAAGCAGTGATTCCTTCAATTTTTTAAGCGAATTTAACTCACGCTGCTGAAGAGCGATAGTGTCGTTGAGTTGATCAAAGAAATTACCAATTTGGAGCTGTTCCTCCTTGCCTGGCAATAAAATTTTCAAACTCAATAAATCTTCCGGGCTAACTGATTGGCGTTCGTACACAGTACCTTGTTGATAACGTAATGAATACCGAATAAAGTCTTGTCGTGTGACGAACATTTCGACATAGCTTGGAAATGCTAACTTGTCATTTACTTCGAACGTCACATAGATTGGGCTGAACACCGCTTTTCCATAACTATTTCGTGAAATCGCACCAAACTTCAGGTTAGCAGGATTATAGACGATATCATTTAGCTCAGTGGCTTTATACTTTTTAGCAGCTTTATCACCCACAACAAGCTGTTCTCGTTCGTAACGTTCTGTTTTAGGTGTAACACCTTTCTCAACAGTGAATGATACTAGTGGATAATCCTTGTTTTGTGGATGCTGAACATTACGTTCAGTTAGCACGTCACTCAACTTACGCTGTTCCCAAGCATCCGTAAATCCTGCAAAGCGAATTTCAGGAACATCGGCTCCATCTTTCGGAAACATTTTTTGAAGCAGGCCCTTTTTCGTATCCTTCAACAGTTCTAACTTACGCTGATGAAGGGTGATGAGGTTGTCGAGTTGATTGAAGAACGAATTGATTTTGATTTGTTCAGGAACAGAAGGAATAAGGCACGAAACTTTGGAAAACGAATCCCAATACAGCCTTTTTCTGAAATCCGTGACCCCATAAGAAAAATTATCTATCTGGGTAATTATCTCATGCCGCCGCAAGCAATAATCCATAAATGGCGGAAATAATTTTTCATTCGGAATGGCCGTAATATAGGCAGGGCTTACCATTCCTTCTATTTTTGCTACGCCGATCGCTCCTTGCCAAGCACGCATCATGTTGAATACTAGATCGCCGGAACGCACACCTTTATACAAGGATTTATCTTCACTTCTGCGAACTTCCTTACCCAATGTACTGCTGTCTAATTCACCGTTTGAAATACCGTGATGAATGGAAACCGAAAGAATTTGTAAAGAATTATTACCTCTTTCGTTTCTTTCCGTGTAAATCTCCCCCAACTTACGCTGTTCCCAAGCGTCAGTATATCCTGCGAATCTAAATTGGGGTGATTTTGTTATGTTATCGCTCATTTCTGATCTCCTTTTTGTAGTCTGTATAATTTCTTCACTCGACTACTCTCCCTTCTTAATTTCGTCAGCCATTTCGTAAAATGCCTTACGGAATTCAATGCGATATCGTACCCAAGATAATTCTGCAATCTTTTTATCTGCAATTTCTTTATAATCAGCTCTTGCGTCATTCATGATTGCTGTTAACTCACCTTGTTTATCCATATCCTCTTGACCTAAACGGTGTCTCCTAATCAAGCTTTCAAGTTCCTTAGGTTTTGTGCTGTTATCAAGTCCCCAAGTACGGATGAAGTTCGTTACAAGTAGAATATTCGTATCCTTTTGTGCTCTATCCATCGCTTGGTTCATTTTTTCAATACTTCGAGGAGCTGGATAATGATCAAATACAAACTCTTTTGAGATAATTTTAGATACAAAGTTGCGCATCTTAGATTTTTCTCTTTCATTATCTGACTTGGCAATTTCAATATGGATTTCATCACGTGTCTTTTCTGCTTTAGACATAAAGTTCGCATGAACTTCGTCAGCCATTCGAGCAATTAAATCAATCAAGTAGTCATAGTTGATGGTAACGTCGTGAATATGAATCATAGAGAGATTGACTTGCGAAATATCGATATTTTCTCGCTTAGCACGTCGTTCTTTCAACTCACCGGCGATGACAGTTGTTAAAATGACTTCCTGCTCCTCAGTAATCCCTAAACGTTCATAGAACTCTTCAGGATGATCATAAGCAGAAACAGGATTTTTGTCATCATCTTCGGTATATTGTTTCAACTGACTAAGCAAACGATTATACTCTTTCAAATTTTCAAAGACTTCATCCTGTGCTTTTTCACTTGGTGGTAATTGTACAAAATCATCTGTAAGCGACCCAAGTTTCTTGATGACTTCTTGCATCTCAGCTTGAACCTTACTAAATGGTTTCGAAATAATACCAGACTCTTCATTACCTTCTTTCAAATCTTCAAGTGAAAGCTGTTCAGCAGCCGATGCACGATTTGAATAGATAGCAAAAGCCTTATTCATTTCATACTCGTTTTGCTCTGGCCAACGATAGTTAACAACATTCCCCCAAGGCTTATCGACAAGGTTATGCATTCGGTTTGTACGTGAGTATGCCTGAATCAGGTTCCCACCTTTAAGTGTTCGATCAATATAGAGCGTATTCATCTCAGGAGCATCAAAACCAGTCAAAAGTTGGTCAACAACGATAACCAAATCTAAATAGTTACCATCATCAGCTGTCTTGTTCAAACGTCGTGCTAAGTCTTCTGTGTAAGCTTTAACTGTCGTCATATCAAAAGCTGTGCCAAACATTGTGTTATAGACTTTAATGGCTCTATGTAAGTTCTCGTTCGTTTTTAGTTGATGAATACTATTAGATGTATCTGCTGAGAAACTCACCGCAACTTTTAATCGTTGCTCTACGGGACAATTCGCATTTTCTTCAGCAAATTTATCGAAATATTCCATCGCTCTTGGTGTACTTGCTTTGTTACCGCCAACGTGGACTGTAAACAAGGCATTATACTTGCGGTCATTTGAACGTTTCTTCCAGTTATCGAAGATGTCATTAACCAGCAAGTTTACATGTTCTGGGCTATAGTCGTAAACACTACCACGAACATTATCATCGATATCATCTTCGGTTGGATCTACGGGAGCCTCGATCGTTTCCTTAAATTCAACGTTAAACCCTAAGACGTTTTTATCCGCAATTGCTTCTTTGATGGTGTAAGCATGTAGAATATCACCAAAGATCTCTCGTGTTTCAGGAAATTTTGGTGTCCCTGTATAACCAACCCAGGCAGAATTAGGAATAGCTTTTCGGATCGTTTCAAGCATACCATCATTTTCAGTACCGTCTCCAGTTGAACGGTGGGCTTCATCAACAATAAAAAGAATATTTTCATTCAGTGGCTCGAAGCTATCTCGCGCTACATAACGCGACATCTTTTGAATACTTGTCACGATGATGTTCTTGTCACTCTTCTTCGTTAATTTGCGATGAAGGTCTGAAATATTTGCAGTGTCACCCACCACACCCGTTTTCCCTTCAAATCCCGCAACAGGATCATAGGCTTTATATGCATCAGATGTTTGGTTCGTGAGCGCAATTCGGTCAACCAAAAAGACAACTTTATCTACATTAGCTAGACGACTTGCAAGCCATGCTGTCTTGAAACTTGTAATTGTCTTACCTGAACCCGTAGTGTGCCAAATGTATCCTAATTTCCCATCATCATATTTGAAGTCAAATTTTCTAACTTTATCAAGCACACGCTTTGTGGCATAGACTTGATAAGGACGCATGACTTTGATACTTTCTTTGTTTTTAGTACCATCAAGTACCATGTAGCGTGTTGCCAAATCATGAGCCATTGGAATTGACAATACTTTATCCGCAAACACCTTCCATGAACGAATAGGGCGAGCATCATCTTCATTTTGCCAGTTGAATGCAAAAGCTCGGTTAAAGCTTTGTAATGGGGTATTTGCCATGTAACGAATATCATACTGCGTCATCGCGATTAGAATTTGCAAGGTTGAAAAGATACCACTGAATTGTTTTTCAGCAATATACTGTTCCATTTGGTTCAAGGATTCTGTAGTACTGTGAAGTGCTTTCTTTAATTCGATTTGAATAATTGGTAAACCATTAATAAGCAATGTCACATCAAATCGACGATTTGGCTTACCATCAATTACTTTTGGCCGTTTAATTTGATTTACCACTTGATAAACAGTGTTTCCACCACCGACTTGAGCTTGGTCGAATACTGTCAGAAAAACATGCTTACCATTGTCAAGGTCAACTTCAATTTCAGAAACTCCGTTAACTCCATACAAAAATTGTCCAGCATGGTAAGGTGATTCAATACTAGTGATGATTTTCTTCACCTGGTTAAATTCAGTGACAGACAATGGTTCATCTAAACGAGCACGATTGTTTTGCTCTAGGATCATTTTAAAATTATCCCAGAGTTGTTCGGTTGTTTTGATGCCTTTTTTGTATTCCCATTGTTTTACGCCACCGATTTTAGTCAAATAATCGACGACTTCACTTTCGAACGCCAACTCCGATTGACTTTTCATTTGATTATTTCCCCTCTAAGGTTTCTTCTATGATTGAGCTCGTAAACTGCCCAATCAAGTCTGCGTATTTGTTTAATTTACTTTGTAGCTTCAGAGTTTCTACGTAAATAGCACCTATTTTCTGCTGTTCTTCAAATGGGAGAACAGGAATAATAATCTCCTCTAGCGAACGAAGTGGAATTCTTAGAACAGGACCACTCCCCTGCAACTCCCTTTCTTTTTGTCGCCTCACAACTTTGTAAGCATTGAACAAGAAAAGAAAATATTTCTTATCAAGTTGTTCGCTATCAAACTCTATTTTTGTGAAATTGAGCGATAACACTTTACCCACATTACTTTTACCGACCATTGTGGCGAGCTGCAATGAGTTGCTGATAACAACATCACCTTCATTTAACGAGGGGTTAATTTGAGACAAAGATTTTTCTGCATCTTTAACAACTACGTCCTCATAATTAGAATCAGCTTCAAAAGATGACCGGTCATAATAATTGATTGATTGAATTCCAAACTGTGTTTGCGCCCGTGTTGGATTTATACCTGGAACGAATGTTACGAACTCCTTTAATCCTCTTTTCTCCAATTAAACCACCCCAAACTTCGATCGCATTCATTGAAATATTTATATATTACATATTAAATCACTCGGATTTACTATGTCAAACGATAATATGAAATATTTTTAGATTTCAATATCGATATCAAGAAAAGTCTAAAGCAACTATTCTGAAAGCAATGTTTTTATTTCACTCTTCTACCAAAAGGCTCTCTTTTACCAATTAGTTACACCATCCAACAGACCCTAAAAAAGAAAAAAATTGTAACCACGTCCTACCATTTTGAGGCGTGCTCTTTTTTTACATCGAAATGATGACATAAAATGAGTATTTTATGAACTAAGTAAAGCAGACTCCAAATGAGATCTATAAAGTTTTTTTGTTGTCGTCGCCTAAAATCGCCAAGAATAGCGTGATGAGATATATTTAAAATAAATTGGGTATTCGAATTTACCTGTCGCATCTATGCTCTTATCATCAAGCCTTTAATGAGAGATTAAAGCTAATGGTCTAACAATTTGTTGGACACGAGTAAGATAGGTATATGGACTGGGGGGCGGTTTACTATCGACCATTCCTCTAGCTCGTATGGTCAACCCGTGCTCGTCGGTCCTGATGACAACGCATATGGGTAGGGAGACATCTAATACATCGGACAAAAAGAAATCGGAGAAAATCTCGTCTAGTTCGATCAGTGAGTGAGTATGACCGCTTACCTGAACACGACCAAAAAACCTAATCGCTCATTATGGAAGAGTAGAAAGATTGAGAATTCCGCAACTCTCAAAATGAGGGTCTTTACTATTTCCAGATCTTCCACCATAAAATCCGAATAATTAACTTAAAGGGAGTGGAGTCCATGATTACAAACATTGAGTTTGCTGCAGACATATTAAGAACTAAGAGGAACATACTTGTGCTCACTGGTGCTGGAATTTCAACCGCAAGTGGCATACCTGATTTCAGATCAAAGACCGGTATATATAAAAACAACCCGAAATTAAGGGGAGAACGTATCCTTTCCCGAGAGTATTTCTATAGAAATCCCAAGAAATTCTATGAATTTCTGAAGGATGCTCTCTTTTATCCCAAAGCACAGCCAAATATTGGTCATCAAATATTGGCTCAATGGGAACAAAAAGGGCGAATATCGCATATCGTCACTCAGAATATCGATGGACTTCATTCAGATGCCGGCAGTCAAAACGTCATTGAGTTTCACGGTACTATGCGAACAGCGACATGCCACGGATGCAGGAAAAAATACGTCATGAAGGAATTATTGGAAAGTGATTCAGAGAACTTCTTTTATTGCGGCTGCACTGAAGATCGAAATCAGTGCATCATCAAACCAGACTTTGTTTTGTTTGACGAAAGTGGGTATTGGTTAACCGATAATCCATTTTACGAAGTGCAATGTCTTGCCTATGATTCGGATGCGATCTTAATTCTGGGTACTTCACTTCAAGTCTATCCCTTTGCAAGCATTCCGGAATATCGTAATGCCAAAACACCGATTATTATCATCAATCGAGATAAATCACCATTAGACAATAAGAGAGAATTATATGTATTGCGTCATGATATTTGTGAATCGTTAGAGAAGATCACAGCAATGTTTTAATACTTAAAAGTGCTGCCTTAGCATCCTAAAAGCTCGAGGAGTGGAATTCGATGCTAAGGCAGTCGAAGAGGTAGAAGTGTGTTAGGAACCATCATACAAATCAAATTTTATCTGCACTATCGACTAAATAATGAGCACTTTTTAGATAGCAGACGGATCCATTTTTCATTATCCTTTTGAACCATGAAGGTAATATTCGTTGCTTCGCATGGTCTTATTTGGATTCTTTGGCACTGATCTTCTTTGATTTTTCTCCATAATTAGAATACACCTATCCAAAACCCGCTCCTCCTGCAATAGTGACCGGATTTTTTCACTCTTCAAATGTCCCTCATGCATTAACACCATGTTTCTTATCTGTTCTTCTATTTTTTGATCAAATAGCTTTTGCAACTTAAGTAATCTGAATATGGGACTTCTGGGTTATCAAAATCTCTGAGTTTCTGGTCGCAGTGATTAATGTTACTTGACAGGTTGAGTGTCGGACTTTTTTTCTGTTATGCTGCGAAGACCTTCTTTCTCGTCAGCCAACATTTTTGGATACATTTCAGATTTTTTGTTCAAGAGCCGTTCGATCATTTTGTCTTTCATAGCTATCACCTCAATTTCATTATACAAGAATTGGGAGTCTGTCTATACGACGTGTGAGTACGGGGATCTAATCACAACCCGGAGAGAATTCTCAGTACGAAGTATTCAGCACAACCATTCGGTTTAGAACCTGTGAGTACGAACTATATGGCACACCATACTAGCCTTCCAGCTCACTCCCACTGGGACAATTCCTCATACGAATCAACTTGAGATCGGTCCGCTGGATAAGATCTCTTAAAATAGTCCTTTCCTCCGTCAACAGAAACATTTCCACATCGACATACTTTATAATCATGAACATATGTAGATTCGATAATATCGCCACATGAAAGGCACCGTATCATGTTTCGAAGAATTTTATTCACACAACATTCCCCCCCCTTATATGAACAATCCTTTGCGTCGGGGCTTGGCGATGTTATCACTATAATCCCAACATTTACTTTTATTAATATCATTCAATAGGTTAATCAAAGAGGCGAAATTCTCGGCTACGGCCGCATTGTAGATGTAATCTTCGTAGCAGTAAGCATAGTCAATCACGAGACACAGCAAGTTCAACTTGCCTCTTCTATGCTAAAATTGGATCGCTAATATGAAGAGGTTTCATTTCTGCCACATGCTTGCATCTCCAATCCGCTTGGCAAGTCTGACGAAGTGGTTTAGCCCTGCCGTTCATACACCACCAGCTTGATTACTCGAGAGTTTAACTATATAATAATGGTACTGAGGGTAGTGAGCAGTGAAGAGCTGACTCCTATCGAAAACCCTTAAATGGGCGAACATGATCGAAGATCGAGAGAAAGATCCTAGCGAAGAGCTAGGGTCTTTTTTTGTAATTGAAATTATAATTGAGTGAATGCTTATTTCTCTCCTTTTCTTTCGCTGTTCAAACGACTGGCCTCGGTTTTATCCTTCAGTGTGGGCATTGCGCTCACACCTTGTCACTCTCCTGACACCCCTGCTTCTCTGCTGACTTAATAACTCTTCACGATCCTCATATTGTCGGACCACTTCAGGGTCTTGAGAAAGTCGTTCTAACTTTTCTGCCGCTTTTTTAATCAACGGGTCCCTCACATAAATCATCTCTAAGACCTGCTGGTGTGTAAGAATCTCTTTGCAGCCGTCTTCAAGCACACGGACATAAGTGCCGTCTTCCTGCGGCGTAAGTAGATATTTTTTATCGTCGCTCATCATTACTCCTCCTCGAATTTCCACTTCGACATCCTCGGGGCCGAAAAGCTCCTTCGTGACTATTCCTTGCACCCTTTCAATATATAATCGAGCACCTCGTCACTCAAACCGAATTCCTTCTGTCTCCAACTGCTGGTGCAACTCCTCTTCCCTATTCAGAATTACGGTGGTCCTTTTTGCTGATAATGCCAGAGTAGTTCGGATGACTGATATCTTTATTCACCCCATCCTTTACCTTATATCCGATTTTTTCTAGAGCAGCTTTCACCAATTTTGCCTGTTCTTTTTTCGACACTTCAGATCACCTTTTAAGTGTCTTTTTAGACAGCAGACGGATCCAGTATTCGTTTTCCCTTTGAACCGGGAAAGTGATATTTTTCGCTATGCATTGTCGCTTGTTTGGATTCTTAGGTACTTTATTCATTAATGTTGCTCGATCTCTTGCGATTGTAGCTTTGGTTGATGATTTTCTGCCTGCTTTCCATCCGGATTTTAATCCTTCTGCAGAAACCGATTGAATTATGGGAATTGAATCCATCTCAGATTCGCCCCAACGCTGAATCGTCTGTTCTGGTACGTCTAATAATTCCGAGACTTCTGACGATGTATATCCTTTATCGAGCATCTTTTTTGCTATTTTCAATTGTTGCTTTTCGAGCAAAAACTCAAACTGTGCTATTTGATCGGCCCGTCCTTTTACACGGAGCTCGGCCATCCGACGAATTTCTTCATCCTCACTTAGAAAGTTAAGTTTTTCGTAGGCCCTATTATTATCCATTATCCATACCTCCCCAAAGAATTAATGTTTTCTTAAGTAATTACACTTTTCACGTTAAGATTTTTCTAAAAACAGCTCTCTTCGCGCCCCTCAGCGTCGGACCACTTCAGGGTCTTGAGAAAGTCGGTCTAATTTTTCTGCCGATTTTTTAATCAACGGATCCCTCTCATAAATCATCTCTAAGACCTGCTGCCTTGCAAGAATCTCTTTATATCCATCTTCAAGCACACCGGCATAAGTAACCCGTCTTCCTGCGGCGATAGTATTATTCCTATGAACTCTTGTTACATGTTGTTGATTACATTTGATCATAAAGTTCTATATGTTCATTACAAGCAGAACATTCAACGCGTACAAGCGTACCAATGGATGTCGGAATACACAGATAAGTTAGATGCCCCCACCAATTGCTACATGATACTCGTTTTTACATTTATCCCATTCGTCGATTTGCTTTTCCTGTTCATCAGTAACGTAAAAAGTTTTCATTGTGCATTCTCCTTGAAATTACGATTTAAATGGAATTTAATACCCGTACTAGCACTAGCAATGGTGTTTGCTGATTACTATGAAGATGCTCCATAACCCAACTAAATGGATCCTGAAATGCCCCACTACCCATTAACGCCGCTTTGTCTCTTGCGATTGTAAATGGTTTTCTACCTGCTTTACATCCGGATCGGAATCTTTCTTTGAAAACCGACCAAATCACAGCGAGTGGATCTATCTCAGATGAGGACGCGGGGACGTTTTACAGTTACTGATCTTCTCTTCATAACACCATCACCATAATATCTTTTCTGTCGCTCACGCTTTAGGCCATGTTCTTGTTCAAAGTACTTACGCCTTTTTGTGCCTCCAATAAAACAAGCCTCACATGAATGACCACAACGATCTTCGTGGACTTCCGCATAGCCGGACCTTCAACATGTACTCGACAAACGTGATTCATTCTTATTCTTGTGGGTTCTGTGTATTGCGATGTTTGTCGTGTCCATTAAGACAATGTAACAAGCTTTACGCTTAGTTCCAAAGCTACTTTGTTATACTTGATTCATGATCTTCTGGTCGATAGGTTTTATAGAGTATTTATCACCAAAAACTTTGAAACACCTTACTTGATGTAAACACCATGAGGCAATAATTACACAGATATTATCAAGTGTTTCTTCTGCACATGAATGTGTAAGCCTTAATTCATTATTATACGCTTCAAGCATTCCCATTTCGGAGGAGGATTTATAAAAATTTGATTCAACTATCCACATATTGATTAAACTACTTACTCTAAGGTCATTGCACTGTTCTAGGTATCCCTTTAATGACAGTACCCCGAATAAAGTTATTCTTAAAGTTTTCTCAATTAATTCTCTGTATCCGCAAAGAACAAGTTGTTTGGAACTTCTAGATTTTGCGTCCTGAATTTCTTCATAAAAATCGACTAGATCCTGATATAAATAGCTTGATTGATTTAATTCAATTAGTAGTTTTTTTAAATTCATTTTATACATCCTCATGTCGTTATAATCTTTGTTGTTCATAATATAAAATGATTGAATCCCATTTCTAACCTTATTGAAGGGCGGTGAACATCGGAATGAGCGAAGGAACTAGTCCAGGGTGAATTCCTCCAAAAACTTATCGATCTTTAACATACGCCATACTTTAATACCTCGCATATGTCTTTTACTTCCCTTTCACTTCTTTATAAGGAGTGACTACGGTATATCCAGCGTATAAATTATCCGCTGTATCCCAAGAAACCCTATCGCCCCACAGATTTTGCATGTAACGCACATCAATATCACGTTTATACCACTTATTTAATTCAACTCCCGCTAGACCGGGATCGGTTGTGAAGCGTGTATATTCTGTCATTCGAACGATATAATCTGTTCTGGAATCCTCAGTTTTTTTCTGTTTAAAAGTCAAGGATAGATCAGTCACGAAAAAACTTTCTTGAATGTATTTTCCAGATTTGACTTGCTTGACATAAACATCAAATAGTTTAGGTAAATCAGCAGCCGAGTAATAAACTCCCCCATAAGTGAAGTCCTTACTGTAGTAACGGCGAATCTGATTTTTCCATGCATCACCAATCGTTCTATAATCAAGATTTTCATACAAATTCATAAACCCAACCATATCATTCATCGCTTGTGTGACCAATTCGGTATCATTAGTTGATGAATTATGTCCCATAGGATAAATCAAAGCATCGTGATTTTCAGCCAAAGAAGTACCAGTGTAATGATTAATCGGTAATTTACTTAACCGCTCAATATCCGCCTCTTTATCAATCCATGCTTCTAGTTGGCTTTTTGAGAACTTATGGATGTTTGGTTCACCCTTGAACTTTTCTAGCAACTCGCTCAATACCGGTTTTTTATTTTTGGCATCCAGGAAACGTTTAAGCATGACTGTCGCCTCTGCTCTAGATGCGGATTTATCCATTTTAAACGTCCCATCTACGTAACCATTAACAATACCAGAGCTGTTCGCCAACGCAATATAAGGCACATCAGATAACTTCATTTTGTCTTGATCATTAAACGGAAGATTGATTGCGGGTAGCTGCTGAAATTCTGTCAGAACAGCTTTCCACAGTGGGCTTTCTTGGGCCAAACCTCTAGCAACCATCTTACTAATTTCCAGTCGCGTAATGTTTTTGTCCGGCCCATACCCATATGGATATTCAGATTTCACAATGATACCTTCATCCACCAAGCCATTAATCGAAGATTCCGCCCAATGTCCTTCTGTGTCTGCAAAAGCATTTTTTTCGTCTTTCGCATCGATGACTTCAGAAAGAATCTTACTGAACTCTGATCTCGTAATAGTACCATCCGGTCGAAAAGTGCCATCCGGATATCCACTAATCGCTCCTTGTTCTACCATGTATTCAATGCCACTTTGAGCCCAATGCCCTTCAATATCATTGAAATTTGCTCCTGCTGCACTTACTGATTGTTCAATACCCAATGCCAACAACATCATTCCAATGATCATTGTTTTTCTCATAGTAATTTCCCCTCCTTGAAATTTTTCGTCTTGCTTAAACTTTCGCACAAAACCACGTTTACTACAAATCAAGGAATATTAAGCCCCTTTTGCAGCATGATGTGGATAGAAATGAAAGGGCTAGTAGTTCCGATGCCGCTGGCTCTAGTTGTAAAGGAGTTGTAGAAATAAGAGTTAGCAGTTGCTTGATTACGCGTTAAAACGAGCGTAACTCTTTCGTGAGGAACGAGATTCACCAGTTTTGAAAGCTCCTTTACATTAATGAGGGCCTTTCCTCTATCTTGTAGTTACCTAAAAAACCCGCTCCCATTTTTATGTAGGGAACGGGTGCTTAAAAATTTCTTTAATCAAACGTAGGATAAAGACTGGTACATTTTTGGAGGTTCTTCGCCTGGACCTATGTGAATCACTTTTAAATTAAGATATGTATTCTCAAATTCATCGACTGCTTCGCCTTCATGAAAGATACTAGAGAATTTCGCGTTTTTAAAATCTCCTGTTTCTGCATTCCATACTACCATCCAATAGTTCTGAATTTCTTCCATTCCTCTCACCTCATATTAATTTTTCCATCAAACACATTGTTAGAATCTTATGACGAATCAGTTCAAAACACTTACTTTTGCAATCTCTATACTCATTATACCAGTATTAATACTTATTTGCTTATTTTTTTGTTATCTTTATACGTGTTAATTCATTACATTCTATTGCTTACACTCGAACAAGGGGTGTAGCAATTATGTCTGATATTTTAAGAATGGTCGGCGATAAGATTAGAGAGTATAGAAAAGCAATCGGTCTCTCACAAGAGGAACTTGGTGAACGGGCCGATGTTCATTATACATACATCGGTGGGCTTGAACGTGGTCAAAGAAATATTTCACTGGCGAACCTATACAAGATTTCAAACAGCTTGGGCATATCCATTAGTGAACTTGTTGACATTGATAATCCTAAAAGCCATGATGCAAAAGATATGGTTATAGAAGGAATCCTTAACTTACTTTCTGAACTTAACGAAGATGAAGTGAAAATGGCTTCTGATGTTTTGTACAGGATTTTCCAGACACAAAAAAAATCGGAAAATTAAATATGGGGCTGTTTTTTTATGCGGTAAAAATAAATGTTTAACATCCGAACCTAGTGAATAAAGCCACATCCCAATGATTAGTGAGCTAGCCTTTCGTAGATTTCAAAAGAGGAGCGGGTGTGATAGGCTACTCGCTACTTTATGGGAAGTCTTAAACGCTTTGCTTTATCGTGGAGAGAGATTGATTTCGTTAGATGGAAAAAGGATTGAATATTCTCGGACAATCAAGTATATTAAGTATAAATAATAATCACTGAATGCGGAAGCACCGCAGATTTTGCCTTTAACGGGCGAGGTCTGTGGTTTTTTGCATTCAGTTGACACCTGGAGGATGAATAAGATGAATCGTTGTACTCTCTGTTCAAATGAAGCTGAGAAGTTGTTTAGTCATATGATTCATGATCTAGGATCACTCTGTATTGAATGTTATATGAAACTACATGGTTCATGCGGAGTATGCAGCCAACACTTCTTACCTTCCGAACTCAAACCAGATGTTACTTATCAAATCCAGGCAAAGTTCATCGGGTTAAGCAATAAGAGTCTCATAGTCTGCAACAAATGCTATGATGCAACTCGCCAGCAATTCCCGTATATGTTTGCCTGACAGGGGCATCGGGTATAGAGCAATGCCGAAAACCGCCCCAACCACTTCTTCCATTGCAAATGAAAACTATGATGTTTATTTACCTTCTATTTGATATTTTATTTTCAAACAATTATAATATAATTAAGAACATATGTACTCATTACTTGCGGAGCACGCAAAAATCTCTAGAAGATTTTGCGTGCTCTTTCTACTTCATTTTTTCATGCAAGGACATCACGGTTAATGACCTTGAACTCTACTCCGCACATTTTACTCCACACGTTAATAACCAATCACTTTAATTACTGCTTTTCTTTTTGTTGTATTATGTGTGTCCTGTGTTTATGTATGTTCCTGGTTGGCAAAGACCATAATGATTACTACACCCTAGTTTTGGAAAGGAGAGAACAGATCATGATTAAACAACAGGTTTTAACCCGAAGGCAAGCCGCATTCAGGAGTGAGATTTTCCCCAATCAATTTAATTATCTTATTCAACAAGAGCCCTTTTCCTCCTATCTCATTAAAGATGGAGAGCATGAATGGCTAGTGAATTCGGAAGTGATTCCAATCATTAAAGACTACTATACAACGCATAATCATTCTTTTCATTATTACAATGCTCATCCAGACTATCTGATTGCTTATCAAGTTGCTCCAATACTAAATAAAACAAACATGGAATTGCTTAGCGAGATTCAAAAAGGCACATGGGATGACATGATTGTGAAAGTCCCGCGGCTTGCTCCACCTAAAGTATCGTATATTGCTGCGGAGAAATTTCACTATTTTTTTCTTAAATCGGAGCTATTTAAGAATCAGTACAATACCATTGAACAAATTGCATTGAAAACCACGCTGATATCAAGAACAAGACTACAGGAATACCGAAATTTGGGATTGCTGCCGCAACCTGATCATTTAAAAGGGACTAATCTTTATAATGAGAAGGAGATTTTAGAAATACTCCCAAAATTGAAAATGGAATTCAAAAAACAGACTCCGGATTCAAAAAATCATAATGCATTTGATTTGTTATCATCAGAACAACAACAATTGATAACAAAGTATCTTAAATACCGAGAAAATAGTGGCGTGACAGAGTATGAGGGATATCGCTCATCCCCTTCAATCGCCAATAAAAAAAAGACCCTTGAGACCATGAAATCTAAGTTGTCGTCAACTTTTATATTGATCATCTCAGGACGCTGTGGTATTGAGGAGGATTTTCACAAAAACCCTTTAAATCGGAATAAGGTTCCTGCTGCCTTTAATCCAGAAGTGTTTGATGTGCTTAACATTTCAAAGGATGATTATGCTTTTCTTGCGTCAAACCGAGCGCCCATGACACTCCACCAAATTTACCATAAGCTGCGTCCATTTTATTATTTTCTCTTGGAAAATTTTGAAGAGGAAGCAATTGAGAGTGATGACCTAAAAGATTTTCGTGATTTTAGGCGGATTGCATTACGGGTTAAAAAGTTCCTGCAGCAATTCCCGCATACGATTAATGAAATCAATCAATCGGACTATGAACAGAAAACTAAATCATTTTTAACCAGAGAACAGATGATTTTAATTAAGCAATATATATTAGAAGATGTAAGGACAATAGATCCAATCAAAAATGCTACTATGTGGCAAGTATCTTGTACAATTGGAGTCAGACCAGAAGAATTACCTCAGCTAAAAATAAATCATTTCAAGCTGAATGCAGAGGGGTTTATTGACCAAGATGAAAATGGTTGGGGTAACCTCATGCTTCCTGCTCCCATATCAAAAAAAGGTAACAGTCCTTCTCACCGGGACTTTCATACGCCTGTCCCCAAGAGTACGGTTAACCAATTAAACCAGTATCTAACTAGACTATATAAGCGTCAAGGAGAAAACAACCCCAGGGGGCAAGGATATCTGTTTAGACCAGACTACACGCTGCCTAATCTTCAAACTAAACGGATTCGTTTTAGATTTATTGAACGCCTACGTAAGCGGTTAGACTTCCTTGAAGAAAATCAACGGAAGGATTTTATCTTTAAAGCATCGCGCCATTCTTTAAATAACACGATCATGCGTACATTCATCACTGAAGATCATAGCTTAAATGAGGCAAAAAGAACCGCTTCTGATCATCAATTACGGCATAAACCCACTAAAACGGTTGGAGAAGAATATTATTTAGACGACATCACTAAGGAACAGTACTATCAAGTCCTAGACGCAACAATCAATTTCCCATGGGATCTTGAAAAGTTAGTTCTATGGGAGATTGAAAAAGGATATAGGATTTCCGTTAATCCTATACAAAAGGAACCAGAAGAAAACGTTGAATTTCAACAGCAGCTACGAAGAATTGAGGAGCAGTTGGATGTGATTGTAGAAAAGCCAAAACATATGACCGAACTTCAGTGGACCAAACAACGTCATATGCTACTGGAACAAAAAAATATGATTTTATCACAAAAAAGAGGAGGTGGTTAAATGTCCATACCTCCTGCCAATCAATCGAATCCATTAAAAAATTACCCAATAATTGACGAACTCGATGATGATATCATTCTGACAGTCAAAAATATTTCTAAGCTAATAAAAGTCCACGAAGAGACCGTTAGAAGGTGGTGCCGTAACGGATATGTTAAGACTCTAAGTCCGTTTGGAGCATATAAAATTCGTGGTATTGACTTTAAGAATTTTGTTATTCAATGGTACGATATAAAAGATAAACACCGTTAAGTCATTTTTGACTTACGGTGTTTTCTTCATAGTACTTAATTAATTCCCTAACTTTACTATTAATCTTTGACAAACCAGGTTCATCAGGGTACTTTTTTAATAGACGCTCTACTAACTGGAAAATTATTTTTTGTTCTTTTTTTGGAACATACAACCTTCTAAATTTCCCATTACATTTTACGAATTCAATCAATCTCAAAATATTTCCACCTTGATTACAATTTTCACATTTCCAATAGGAAGTTTGGCTGCACATTATTGCTGCATTTTGGCAATCTGTGCATGGAAATTCTATAATACTTAAATCAGGTCGGTATATATAATCCACCTTATTCTCTTTGAAGAACGATAAATATACATATTCTCTACTCATTTAACATCTGTTCCCACCTTGATTTGACCATCGACTGTTTCATAAAGTTTTTAAAATCCGATCCAACTACAATATATTTATTTCCGAAATTATAACTTTGTAATTTCCCACTCCTGCACCAGCGTCGCACACTTTCAACATGCATTTTAGTTATGTCGGCAATATCCTCGACATGTAGAACAGCATCATCCTCTACGTCAAATATCTTATGTATTTTTGTTGTATTATCCATATCACATCACCCTAAAAAGTTATTTTTAACATTATAGACACAAAGCTCAACATTAAAACATACGCGACTGATGTGCGGTGAAAAATTAGTATTAGACCAAAGTAGTTGAAATACCGCGGTTTTGAAGTTGAAGAATCGTCAGCCTTTAGAAAACAAGTTATAGACTGATCCATTGAAGGGAATCAGCGGCGGACTAAGACTACTGCCGTTGCTTTGTTTAACTAAAATCTCCGAATTGGCGCATATATCAGTATCTGTATCAAGTGCGAAGCGACTGATGTGCGGTGAAAAATTAGTATTAGACCAAAGTAGTTGAAATACCGCGGTTTTGAAGTTGAAGAATCGTCAGCCTTTAGAAAACAAGTTATAGACTGATCCATTGAAGGGAATCAGCGGCGGACTAAGACTACTGCCGTTGCTTTGTTTAACTAAAATCTCCGAATTGGCGCATATATCAGTATCTGTATCAAGTGCGCGAAATCAGGTGGACACTCTTCTAAAGCGCGATGCAGACACCTGCTCTAAACACTTTTTGGAGTTGCGATTACTCCAAAAAGTTAAAACCACCCCCCACCCGAATCAATCTACTCCTATAGATGATTAATACCCGGTCGATGTCACACTGCAAGATGCCTATGTAACGAAGCGTCACCGAGGGGCTTGAATGGTTAAATATCTGCTGAAGTAAGACAATATCCGTTCCCAATTTATATGCATGGTATCCAAACGTCTTACGATGGCTGTGACATCCAATCGCTTCTCCTACTTCAACCGACTCAGCTGCGTAGTTCAATATGTTGTATGCTTGCTGCCTAGTCAATGCTCGCGGTTGTCCATCCTTGCCTTTCTTACGCGTTCTAAACAAGGGTAAATGCCGATCACAGCCGATACTCTCCCCAAGGTAGTTCAGCAATCACCTTCTTCACGTTATCCGAGAGAACGATCCTTCGGTAATTCCCCGTCTTTTTCACCCTAGCCTCAAAGAAAGCCTTGAGCCTCCCCCTTGGACCAATCACATCGCCTACTTGCAAAGAGAGAATATCGCTTATCCGTAAGCCACAATTGATCCAAAGCGTAAGCATTAGCAAGTCACGCTTATTGTGTTCCATGAACTTCTTCATAGCTTCTATTTTGCTGCGCTCGCGTATAGGTTGCACCAGCTCCATACCGACCATTTCCCGTATTTGTCATATGCAGCAGGAACAGTAGCACGAGTCAAATTCGTATGTCCAGTCACTCATTGTTTGTCCCGAGGAAGAAAGCTGTGTTTGGCGTTAGGGTATTTTGATACAATACCCTTAGATGAACTAGGGAGGACGGTCATATGCGCTTGAAGAAAAATCTGATCCAATGTCTATGTTGCAATGACATAATTGAGTCGGTGTATACCCACGACTACAAGACGTGCCGCTGCGGCGCAGTCTCAATTGACGGAGGCTTGGAGTACCCTAAGAGATCATTTCCTTCTGGTGCGCCCGAGGAATGGTTCAAGGAGCTGTCTGATTATGAAGCATGATAGCAAACAAGCTACGCACATGTTCATGACAGCAAACAAATAAGCCGAGAATCCAATTAATACTTGGATTTTCGGCTTTCTTTCTTGCGAATTTGCTTCACTTCTATTTTGTCAAATTCAATAGAAGAGAATCTGCTAACAATAGAAGTTTACTTTCGACAAATAAGATCAACTTCATCTTTGCATATGACAGAGAGCAAATCTTCACTTCAGATGAATTGCAACGTGATACGGCTGGAGTCATCGAACAATTAAATCACAAGAAATTAAAACTTACCGATAAGATAAGAACGAACAAAGAAATACCCTCTTTTATCAGTAATTTGTTTAATAAGAGAAATGTTAGTCCTAGTATGGTTTACAAGAACATTCATCTACGTTACTTTGATTCTCCACATACTTTGAGAGACTACTGTGAATTTGCAAACTATTCCGGCAGAGGATATGCAAAATAAAGCGGCTGAAATGGAGTGGTTTTTCGACTGTTATTCAAATTAATTCGGCATGTGGGGATCAGGATGATCACATAATCACGGCAATCCGGCAGAAGTTTTTTTCCATAAACAAGCAGTCAGGTTTCTCCTGACTGCTTGAGGAAGTTGCCGATCAGGCAAGAACGAGATATACTCCATCTATCGAACCCGAATCCAATAGCTCACATCGGGGTGCAGATAGAACTTCGTGTTACTGAATTCAATGAACCATTCGCAGTCCATTTCGATTCGGCAGGGCAAGAAATGTTGTCCGACCTTCAGGTCAAAGGCTTCGCCGCAATGTAAAGGACAGGGCTTGGCGTAGAGATCCCACACTGTCCAGCGGTCATACCTGGCATCATACAACATGCGACCATCTCGGTATGTTCGTGTCATGGGCATCACATCCCAAACTCCATAGCGGCGATGCGAATCAGATCAGCATCAATCTGTTCCGCTTTCCGCTGAAAGCCGTGCAAGAGCGAACGGACGGCGATCTTGTTCACCAAACGAGGGTACCCTTTGGTACACACGGCCAGCGCCTCCATCGCGCTATCGATGAAAATCGGGTGTTTCGCACCTGCAAGATGCATATGGTGTTCGACGTACCCTTTCACTTCGTCCTTGGTCAGCGGCTCTACCTGGTGGCTCAGCAGGAGTCGCTGTGCCAGCGGGCGGTTGTGGTTCAAGGTCAATCGGTCTCGAAGGTACGGAAGACCGCAGAGCAGAAGCAGAAACGGGTTCGACGAATCCATGTTAAAGTTAAATAGCAGATTCAAATCGCTGAGGAATACATCCTTGGCCATTTGCATTTCATCAAGAATAAAGACCGGCGTTATCTTTCGTTCGTGGAATGAGGTTGTGACGGCGTGCTGGATTTGGCGAAACAGATCCACCTTGCGCGTTTTCGGCTCTTCGCCCAGTCCAAATGCCAATCCCCGGTAGAAATCATTCACCGAACCGGTGGACATTGGAAAATAGACCACCTTGTACAGCGCTTGGTTCAGCGAATCGCTAAACACCCGCAGCGCGTAAGTTTTACCGGCGCCGGGCTCGCCGACGATCATGCCCATACCGCGTGTCTGTTTCAGATAGGACATGCATGCGCTCGTCTCCTGAAACGAAGCCGATGCGTAAGCATGCTCGGGCTTCACCTCTTTGGCAAACGGCGCGGAAGCGAGCGAATAGAAGGCTCTATACATCCGCCGCACCTCCCGACTCCTGTAGCGCTTTGAATGAAAGCGCTGGCCGCTCACGCTTCACGTGGGCGTTGTCGGCGAACCGAACGATCTTCGCTTGCGCTGCTGGCTTACCTTCCACGTACACATGCACGTCATTCTCGTCATAGCGGACTTCCACTTTCTGTCCGGCAAACGTCTCCGGCACTTCGTAGAGTCGGTTCTCGAGTGAGAATGTGGCATCATGCTTCACGGTCCGTTTGGCCCGCCGCAAAAAGAGCGTATCCAGCATGGCCAGATCGGAGACGGTGCGTACCTGTTCGATCTGAGACAGATACACCTCCAGTGGCATTTTCCCTTCCAGGGACGCATGCGGCCTGCGGTGGTAATCTTCCTCAAGCCACTTCCAGAATCGTTCGTTCAACTCCTCGATGGAGGATGCCGGTTCGGCTTGAAGTAACGTGTAGAATCGGGTTTTGCATGTTAGGAACATACGTTCTATTTTACCCTTACTTTGAGGATCATAAGCGCGGGTATGTAGAAGCTGGATGCCAAGTCCGGCGCAAGCGAGCTGTAAAATGTCCGAACGAAAGATTTTTCCGTTGTCGGTGTAGAGCAACTTTGGGATGCCTCGCCGGATGAGCGCTTCTTTCATCACGATGCGCAGCCCGTCGAATTTCTCCGTTGGGACGAACTGCGCAAAAGGCACCAGCCGCGAACAATCGTCAATGAAGGCGATCAGATGCGTCCGAACAAGCTTGCCGTCGATCCGAAGCCGCGGTCCCTCACTCATGTCCGTCTGCCAAAGCATATTGACCTTGTCATGAGCGAACCGTTTTCGTTCTGTCCCCTGTGTCGCCTCGCCGCTAAGCAGTCCATGCAAGTTCAAAAAGCGGTGAATCGTCGAATAGGACACGCGACCTGGCAGAATCTCGCCTTTGGCAACCAGATAATCATAAAATACCGTTACGGGCATCTCCGCATGCTGTTTTCTGAGCGCTAATACATGATCTTGTTGATCCGGTGACATCGTACGGGATTTTCCCCGATCCGAACGCGTTCCCGGTTTCAAGCCGTCAAAGCCTTTGCGACGGTAGAATAGCAGCCATTCCAGGATTGTTTTAGCCGCATACATCTTTTCCCCGTAACAGGGCACATCATGCTTCTTGGCCGACACTTCGGCCAAGTAAGCGGCTCGATCGACTTGACCGTTTAACAGCGGTGCGATCAGGCCATAGCGAAATAACGCAATCTTTTCTCTCATTCCTTCATCCATCGGTTAATAGCCTCCTTTAAATGGCAGGCTAGCCGGCTAACCGCTCTTGACAGTATAACCGGGCGGCAAGCGGGAAGGCGATGAAAAAGGTTTGTGGAAACGTTATTCTGTTTTCGCAACGCGTGAGCCATGGTATAATGATGCTGCCATAAAGCTGTTTACTCGATGACGCCACCACCTTCTGACGAAGGTTGCTTTCCCCAAAGCCTGGATCATCTGTAGCATTTTTATGGCCTTTTCTTTTCCTGCACTTGGCAGAAGAATCTGTTCTCCTTCCTCCCGAAAAAACAGTTCGATCTCCGTTTGTTTGCCGTACACGCGTTTTTCATAAAAACGTCGCAATTGACGTGCTACGAATAGGGAGGAAGTCATCCAATACGTAAGCAGGATGCGGATGATACACGCCATCGTGTACTGGAAATACGGCAGAAGAAAGGTTGGCAAGATCGAAACCGTCTTTCCACAGTCCGGACATAATAAGCGGCAAATTGGAATGCGATACGTCATTTCCTCCTCCAGCGCATTCCGTTCATAGAATCCGTGTCGTTGTAAACGATTCTTTGCCCGGCAAATCGGACAGCAGTCTATATCCGGAAAGTCATTCTCCTTCCCGAGTTCCGCATAGCGCGGTAAATCGATTAGAAATTCATGGTAGTAAATCAACTAAAACCCCTCCGCTATAATCTGCTCAAAGTTTAGCAGATTACAACGGCATCAAAATACCGGGAAACCGTTCCAATGTGAAAATAAGCACCTGTTTCCTGCGGAAACAAAGTGCTTATTCACAACTACTTAACTGGGAAGTAATTGATTACACTTCCTCGAATCGAAATTAAAGGTTAGTTTACACATTAAAAATAGGCATACACACACAGCGCACATTGTAACACTGTTTTTCCTGTTACCTGCACCAATGGAAAAGGATAGACTGTAGTATCTTGTGTGTTGTGGGTGTATGTATGAGTAAGCATCATATTACTTTCCACTAAATGAAAAGCACCATAAAATGGATCTACTTGTTTCGTAGACATTTTATGGTGCTCCCACTATGACTGATTATTTAATTTGATATTGGTTAATTATATAGTTAGTTTTATTTAAACAAATTGAGATGTATCTGGCAAGAAAAAGGTTAAAAGATTTTACTATAAAGTAATCGCCTTAATGAAAGGTGGTTTATTGAGCTATCGTCTCCTGTTAGTTGCAGGGTCATTTATTATAATATTTTAGTCTTATTCACCTACCATGCCGTCACCATCACGATCATCCATATATTTGTACAGCCAGTGGTCACTCGTTATTGGCATACTATAACCGGCTGCCTTTGCTTCTTTAATCGTTACCTTTCCGTTTCCGTTTGTATCGACACTAGAAAGATCCTCTGAACTAGTTGAATCAGAAGAATCACTGCCTGTTAATCCAAGTGATGCGTTTACTTCATCCGGGTTCACATTATCAAATGTATCAACAACTACGTTACCCTTTAACGAATAGGTATACTGATAATTTGAAGGAATCTGAGTTTCTGTATTCGGGTATGTGATAATTGCTTCGAAATCAGTAGCTCCGCCTGCTTTGCGTATCGCATCTTCCATATATGCTTGATCACCATGTCGGTTGAGTGTACTATCTTGAGGGGTGATATTATAAGCATTCGATACCCCTCCGAGAGAATCGGCAATGACATGTCCTTCATCTAATACATCGCTTTCGACACCAGGGACTTTCGCCTCATCAGAGCAATATCTACCAGCCGATGAGACAGACTCGTTACTGTCATCTTGTAGAATGATTTTGTCAGCAATGACACGCACTAGTTGCCCGTGTTCGTTTGTAAATGCCCAGTATTCACGCTCCTCGTAACCAACATCCACAACGACATTAGATTCACGATGCCCAGACAAATCACAACCATCCACTTCAATACGTTTGTATCCTGAGAATAGTTCGTTATTTGATTGGACTGGTGTTTCCTCGGCTACCGGTTCGTCAACAACGGTAATAGTTTCTTCAGGTTCTTTACCAACTGTGGTTACTTCTTGTTGAGCATCTTCTGTATTTGTAATAGTTAAATTTTCTGCATTGGTACAACCAACCATTAAGATGATCATTAACAGTAAGATTAAATAGTTCATTTTCTTTTTCATTCTAGGACTCTCCTATAATAGTTTTATACCTGTTCATTTTAAAAACGACGACTTTAAGTTATCTTGTTCTATTATCTTACCATAAAAGACTATTATCATATTAAATTATCCCGTTACCTCAACGAACAAAGGCAGCCGGCTGCCGTCATCTCGTGGTGCTATCGTTCCCAGTTAGGTTAACGCCTTGAGCTCCTTGATCAAATGTATATGCCGCATTTCATGTAGCTCTATCCGCTGATCAAGTGGCAGCTAATCAAAGACAGGATGCCCAACTGAGAGTTGGTTAAATTTCGGCTACGCTGCTAAGTGGTTTTAGTTATAAAGTTACTATTGATAAGAGTTCTGAAGCGATCCGATCGTTTGAGAGTAAAAACAATGCAACTGTTCAAGTGCCCACCTATTCTCCGATTAAACCTGCAAATGTAGTGACTACTTTTTTTTGAGAAAGGAAATCAACTTTCCATAAAATTGACGAATGATAATGAGATGATTAATGTAATAATACATCATTATGGGAAGAGACAATTCCCGGCGAACTTAGGGAAATTAGTTCTTTTAAACGATGGTACTGAGGCTCGATACCATAATGGCCCTAATGAAGCGGAATTCCTCGTTTTCCACAAGGGACCCTTAGAATACGGTATCATTAATCAAAAACACAATGATAAAGGTATTGGGCTGAAGGTGTTAACTCGTATTGCTAACTCCTTGAAATAAAAGTAAGCGCAAATCCATTCAAGGATTGCGCTTTTTTTTGTCAGTAGCCATAGCACTATCGTCTCCCGTTAGATCAATCGGTTAGGGCATATCTGCTGAATATCGGCTTTCCAATCAACTAACTCTAGGAGATCCTTACGAAGTAAACACCTTTCAATTATGATTTATACGAATCCAGGCGTAATAACATTATCATCCCAATACGGAGTCAGAACTCTTACCCAACCTTGTCGAAGTGCATAGAGGTAGAACATATTATTGGAATGTCCAACATGATCCAGAGGATTACGGACTAACCAACCTTAGTATCGTTTCTGAAGATAAGAAGTTTATTGTATCTTACCATGTAGGACAATTCTTTTCCCTTTTGAATTAACCCCCATAACTCGATTCCTCTCATTCCATGCCGTCTATTCTTTCCTTCAATTCTAGGGGGGCTAATTTTTTCCCTGCCCAGTAGTTGAAGAAACGACATCCGCTGGCCGACTGTCGTCTTGTAGCATCTTACATGTTGTGGAATCTTACATGATTTGACCAGCAACTGTCGCCGAAGAACATACTCACTCATGCTTCAACTGACTAAACTTTTTTAAGGATGATATGAAATTGTGACATTTTGTTTTGATAGCCGAGTGCATATTGAAGCGTATTATAACATTGGGCGATCTCGAGGTTATTTGGGTTTAGTATATGTTGGTATATCGTATTGGAGATAATATCTACCATCCGTAGACCAGGATCATTTTTCGAGTCTTCAAACTCGAAATTCTTTAACAATTCATTTAAAAAAAATGCTTCCCTACCATCCTCCATTGTAATCATGTAACGGTCAATAAAAGGATGACCCGTCTTCCATACATTCGGGATTGGGATAGTCATTCCCATCTTGGACTTACCGTCTAAAAATGCCTTAACATAGTTTAATATATATTTCTCCATTGCTGATAATTTATTCGGAAGTTTCCGATCAAATAAAAATATAAAGTCCTTAAAATTCCGTCTATGCTTTCGCTCCATAAAATACACAATGCAAAACTTAATAACCCTTTCCATCTGCTGAGTAAGCAAGAGGGCCTGTAAAAACTCCTCATCACTAAGTCTACTTTGGTACATTGCTAATTTCGCAATACGATCATATTCTTCCAGTACCTTCTGAACTTTCCCACCAGCATTAATATACCATTCTTTATTTTTTTGAAACGTTTCAGCTTGATTGGTTCTGAATAGGTTCAAATCCTCATGCGTTACCACTGAGGGCAGTACAATTGTCATCGTTGCTTTTAAATGATCCCTGTTCTTTTTCAAAAATTCACATACACGAAGACGCTGCTCAAAAGTTAAATCTGAGCCCTTAATTTCAGCACCGCCATTATAACGTTTCTCCATCGTATTCATGAAACGCTTTATGCCTTCATACATATCTTCAGTGCATATCAAGCTTGCCACCATGCTTGGACTCGTTGAGTTCTTGAGCGAAAAGTCACCTGATTCATCAGTGAAAATCTTCATATGTCATCTCTCTATTCTTTTTTTTAGTACCTGAAAATCCAATTCGATCATTCGTGAATTTATTCAATTAACGGTTGCAATAGGTAAGCGTTTGATGACATCTCAGGCTTTTCCCCTGCGCCACACCGGACGTGCCAGTTTCCCAGCATCCGGCGTTCTATCTAACCGAATCTACTTGTTCATAAGTTCCTCGTTACTCACGAATTTGGAATTTAACATCCCAGTTCCGTTAAGCTCGCACTGTGGCATCACTTCACTCGGAAGGATGTTCCCACGTTACTACCCGACCGGTGCAATTCACGTGGAAGATGTTCGTTCTTTTCGGTTAGACTTGGGGCTGTTCCTCCACTCCCATTACAGGAGGTTCTTCAGTCGTGCCCCTGCCTCACAAAGGTAAATGCCTTTCGGCTATGGCCTTATAGCAACCGTTTCAGGTGACAGCCCTTGATTCAACGTCCTTTGCTTTCCAAGCCCCTTACAGCCTAGCTATCCGTTCAAAACTTAGGTGCTTCCTCTAAGCCTGTGAGCTGGGTGCCGCCTTCGTCCGACACAGCGTATTTCATAGGAAAAATTCTTACTTCACGCCACTCACCCCATCGTTTGATGGTCCGTATGTTTCTATACGTTCTATCTTTAGACCTGTACATTCGGAAGTTCGTCAGTCCCATTTCGCGGAACATTCTCACCATATCTTGTTTTTCAGCCGCGCGGCATATCCGTTGGCATACCTTCCCTAGCAGGGTGGCTAAAACCGCCGTTCTGCCGACTCCACCTGTACTTCATACCCTATGCCCTGTCAGACATGACGCATGCAGGAGTATTGGCGGGATGGTTTCGGGATACATGGTTCCGTCATTCCCATCCTCGGTTGTAAAGTTGAAAGTCATTGTTTGAATCTCCTGCATTTCACGCCGAAGGGCGCTTATAGCAGAACTTGTCGTACTTTCCCGATAGCTTAATAGTAAATACCTAAAAATAGAAAGTCATCAACAACGTGAATATTATTAATGGAGATATCGCTATTGCATAGAATGGCCGTAAATCATGTAGTTGAAGTATAGGGAACATCATGCAGTTAAATAACACTGATGATGGTAAGTTATAAAACCATTTTCTTTACCAAGCCATTCTAAGGAGGAATAGATAATTATCCACTTCATTAGATGACCTAATTTGGCGATCTTATTTATTGGAAAGTTGGACAAAAAAAACATTACAGTACACGGGAATACAATAAAGCTGTATAAGTTATCCTTTACGAATTCGTTAGGGATGATTTCGTTCGTGAGATCAGAAATGATAAGTGCTATGAGCAATGTACTGATAAAGCAAACTCATGCTCACCATGTAGTATATAGTCGGAAGAAACCCCCGACACCGTTACCAATTAGCCCATTTCCAAGCTGCAATTAGAGCCTATACAACTTTGTTTTTAATTCTTCCGGCTTGCTATGAAACCCTTCATACTGACCAGTAGTAGTTTCAGCTCCATTTTCGCTAGCTCTTCATCTTGTTTTAAGCCTGCTTCATTTTTTCAGACAATCTATCATAATTACTATAATCAAGTACTTTATGAAATTTGCCTTCAAAAGTTTCATTAATTTTCTTTATCATTATATCGAGGTTATGGTTGTGATGAATATCATAGCAACTATTCATATTGTTTAAAAGCAAGTTATATTCAGATTCATTAAACTCAGAGATAATCTCCTCTATTAATCTCCAAATACTAGTAGCCCCATTAAAAGTCATATTTCCACCAAAATACTCAATGATATATCTTTTTACTGTTGCTTCATCACCTCTCTCCTTAGATTGGTGATAGAGTAATAGCAAATCGTCATGGATTAAAGAATCATAACGATTGACTTCAACCCAATTTTTTCTTAATGATGAAGTATAGAACAGTTCATGTACCTTTCTAAGTGAATTTAACTGAACATCAATACTTTCAAATGCATAGCAAGCTATGGTAATAAAGCGATAATTTTTAGTTGCTAATCCCCTTATTATTTGCTTTCCATCCTCAGTGAAATAATTAAAGAAATTATTGTATTGTGCTAAGAAGAAAATTAGTGATGTATTTGAATTCTCAAACTCAGTGATGTACTCTATGTAACCTCTAGTTTCCTTAATTTCTATTTGGCTATATCGAGCAGGATTATCTTTAACAACTTCATAGTAAAGTTTTTCGTCATTTCTGACCAAGTAGAACAATGTGTAATAGTTATACTTTCTATCAAAATTACAATTATCATTTTCTAGTTTAAATACAAATCTCCACAAGGAATCAAAGATTGCCTTTTTCACCCTATCATTAATTTTACTAAAATATCTTGCTTTCAGATATGATTCCAAACCATCTATACCTAGTTTTTGCTGATAATTTTTTGAATCATTAATTAAATCATCTAATATTTTTTTACTTAGTAAAGGTTCTTTTTTAAAAACTATTTCAAAGCAATTTCTTATTAAAGATCTTGTTTCCTCTTTTGTTGGATTACTAAGTTTATATTCGTTATTGTAAATAGGATGGGCAGAATAATTTCTACACAGCTTTAAGTAATCTATCTTCTCCTTTTCCATATCATCAATCAATTGAGTATTTTTATTTACTAATTCCACTAAAATTCTTTCCCAGTCCGAACTTTTCTTTTCTTCCTTTTGTTTCCGCTCAATCTCATCCAATATTTCTCTCGCTTTTTCATCATTATAAATCTCACTCAATGTCTTCATTTTTTCTATTAAATCAAAAATAACTACTGTATACAGTACAACAATTGCTGAACGATAGTTACCATGATTATATGAGGATACTACTTCTTTCAGATATTCTTTAGTTTGCGGACTAACCACGTTTTCCATTTCATCTTCCAAAATAAATGCAGCCACAATTTCCCCTCCATTACATTAAATACTCTTCTATATATACCAGAAATCCAATTTTAGAATTCCAAATTGAGCAAGCGTTAGCTTGCCCTTAATTTATCCCTCGTAATGGGTCAGCAGCACCGTCCAAGAATCTCCTGTAAACGTCTTACAAATAAGTTCACCATAATTGACAATTAGATCCCTTAACCAAATATCTTTTTGGAATATTGCTTGGATCTTCCAATGTGATGAGGGCTCTGAAAGAACGACTGATGTCCAAGTTTTTTACTCCTTTCCTGAATGACAAAAAGATAAAAACAAATTATCAGAGCGCGTGCTTTTATATACTAATCCACTTACTTTCTTCAAATAACCATGCAGTATACTTTTCCTTAAAATCTTGATTTAACTTTAAAAGTGCATGTGACTCTCTAACGCGATCAGAATGAATAACAGTAAATCCCCCTGATTCACTCAATTTTACCTCTGGGTTATGAAAATTCTTCTTTTCCGTTTCTTTAAGAGCAGAATTAATGATTGGTTTTTTCATGAAAATTAGGATAGACTCAACAAAATTAATAAAGTCTTTTGCCAAAGCAGGTGATTCTTCTTTAGGTTTAGTAAGTTTTTTTATTTTTTCATAATAACATCTATCTGAAATTTCATCTAAATTGTATTTTAAAAATTCAATCGGTATGTATCGCATATAGTGTTTATTCACTAAACGATTATAGACAAGATGTTCATAAATAACTTGAATTTGTGCGAAATATATATGTTTCTTTTTTCCATCAAAATCAGGGTTATTCAAGTATTGTGTAGCTTTATGTCCATCTCCAAATCTATTCGAGTTAGAATTAGTTTGGCCTACATATACAATTTCATCCTCCTTGTCCTCGACAATAATGAAGTAGATTGGACAGAAAAAACCAATATAACCTCCTGTGAATCCATTTTTAAAACTCCAGTATTTCTCTTGAGCTTCAATAAAGCTTTGAGCTGGAACTCTGTCATGGGCATCATATACGCCTTCATAATGATCGTAAATAAATAAATTGTATCCGTGAACCGTTAACTCTTGGTTTTTCGATTTTGGATCAATTGAATAACGTCTTTCAGTTGGGTCGAGCTCTAAAGGTCCAATATGTTTTTTAAAAATGGACATGTATATCCTCACCTATCTACGAAGTAATTTACATATTAAGATTATTGTACAACTTTTGATTTTGTTTTGTTAAGTAAAACTCCCTTTAGCTTAATGAAGAAAGGGAGCAGCTGCCGGCGGCAAACTACTCCCTGGTTTGGTTCAACTATCGTTCCCAGTTAGGATGGTTTACTCCTGATACATTAATGAATAACGGAAACAGAATTGTGGTTGCCGTTTTTCTTTACCAAGCTATTTTTCCCCACACAACTAAGAAATAATTGACATTTAAACAAATAAGGCTATTCTACTTTAATACTTGTCTCGCAAAAGTCGAAAAAATCATTTAGATCTGTAAGTTGCGCTATATTTTTAATTCGATTTTTATTTTCAATCTCTTCAATTTCAAGCCCTTTCATTTCAACATATTCCATGGCTGCCTGGTTTGTAACGGGATTAGATTTCCAGACTTCTAATTGTGCTCTAGCGTGACTAAGTGTGTAATTCAAACTAGAATTTGTCGAGGTATCAATATGGGTGAACCTCTTTGACATATAATCTTCTGTAATATTCAATCCTACAATCATATATTTTTCTTGAAAATACTTTGCTCTAAATTCTGAACGCTGTTGGAAATATGCATAGATATAATATTCTTTTGTTTCATAAGGAGCTTCTACTGCTTCACCATATTTGCCAACAATCTCAGTTGGGTATGTAATACAGTAATCGAAATAGTGAATAAGTTCATGAACGATAACGGATTCGATTGTGGTAACAGAAACACCAATACCCTCCAGCTTCGTCAAGTTTACAACAATAATAGGTTTGCCTATCCTTCTAGTTTCTTCATTTTGAAAATTAGTTGGTATAAATATACCATTTGTGTTTCCGTTTTCCTTTTCACTTGGATTAAAGTGTCGTTTTTTTACGTCAGTAATATAATCCCTTGACATGACAATATGAACCTTGATTTTTTCAATAGGCAGACCTATTTCCTTACTAAAATACTCAATCGCATTTTTGATACATTGATTATATTTAATACTGACTTGTGCTGAACTGATTTCTACAGTTATGTCTCCTACCAATGAAAAATCCATATCTAGATCACACCACCCTTCTGATGGTAAATCTCATAGCCCACTTCGACTAGTTCTGACCTTTTTTACCTTTACATAGTCAGGATACCACTGTCAAGTTATTGGGATATCCTATCTACGATATTCACGGGTATAAAGCACTTGCTCCGCACACCTCATTAGGATGACTTAATGGACGTAGATATTTGAATCCTAGAGCCAGGAATTTTGAATTATTAATGCCACGGTCTAGTATTGCGGTCTTGCCCAGGTATGTATTGCTGGGGTCGGGCATTGTAACTAGAGTTGAACTGAAAGAGCTTTTTCATTTGGAGAGATTGCTTCTGCCCTTTAGTTCAATGAAAAGAAGCAGCTGCCGCGGCGGCAAACTGCTCCCTGAATCTTTGAAGTATCGTTCCCCGGAAAAAAAATCGGCAGCCTCGTCGTGGTTGTCTAATAGAACTAACGTTACCTGTTGAATATCTAAGATATCACTTCACTTTGTCGCATCTTAAGTATTTTTATCAATATCGACGACAACGTGCTACTATCTATTTGGTTTACGCCCCAGCCAATAGGACTTTTCAGGATTTGTATCCAATACGAAGATATCGATTGGCCCGCCTACAGTTTCTACTTGATTCATGACCTCAACAAAGCCTTTTTTATAGAATTCTATAGTTTCTTCTAAAGTCCAATTATCCGTATCTTCTTCGTAGTAAGGCTTTATGATAGCATATACCGCATCGTCGCCTATGACTGCTTTTCTTCCACCAAATTGAAATTCATTAAAATGCGACTGATAGGTATGAATTTTTGGTTCTAGTTCACCAGTTTCATTTTCAACAAAACTTCCCAATGCAAAACAGTAACGATTCTCAAGACTAAATGGATTTCGGTGCAGCTTTTCACTAAGTGTTCTGTTCCAAGTCGTTACGATACCTTCCAAGAGCTGCTTGCTGTTTAGTTTCGAGAGCGTACTTTCATTTATCTTTAAGCAATGATTTGTAACATCGCCCATTTCTAAATATTCACCATTGCCTAGATACGCCTTCCTTAAGCCGGCATGGCCAATAGAAAAGCGATTGCGGACAGGCATGATTTTTTCATTTTCGTCTTCGAACTCAATCACATTCCCATTTTTATCCGTTCTAGATGACCTACTGTCTGCCATCATGACGACTTTATCTTGCCATGCATAGGCAATTACCATTGTCATTGTGTGTTCTCCCCGATCTTAGATTACACCTTCTATGATAAAAGCATTATCTGTCTTCAGTGTTTGGTTTACTTGGAATTGTGCCATAAATCCCTCCAAAATCCTACATATTAAATTTGGTTTTTGTTCTCGAGTTTGGACAAGAACTTATATCCTTAAGCAATAAAAATGCTATTTACGCGGTTTCTAATGCATATATGTTCTTGTCCTCAGACAACGACGGTACATTTGAGCCCTTTAGTTGCTCAAGAAGTTCTGTATTGAATCTAGATTCTATAATTTAGTCAGGCAAATATTGCATGATATCTATAAAAGTTCTGGTCTTGAGATTCCGCTACACTTGAATGTAATTGGGAGTAAATCTACAAAATCCACTTTGAACTCGGTATGTTCACTTGTTTTCCAGAACAGAAAGGCGCATCATACCTGAGCGCCTCTCTCCCCTTACATACTGGCCTATTCACTCCAATGTATTCGTCCTTTACGGAAAAAAAAGTGACTTTTGCAACCAACCTTTCGCCACACAGAAGGATGCAGAGTCCCCGTTTTATCCGGGTTATAAGTAAACGTCCACCTTGGCCTACCTTCTTGGTGGAGGCTCATTTGAAGAAGCTCATTACAACCACAAGGACATATCATTGCTGCACTCCAAAGATGTCCGTTCTCACCAAGGATGTAAAGCACCTTTTCTCTAGGAACATCGGGAAGCTCCTCTAAAAACTCTGTTAGATAAGGCTGCTCGGGAAAAAGTGTTCGCCATAACCGCTTGAAAAATTGAGTTATTGCACTCAAACAATAATCCCCTCTCTGCTAAGGCCAGGGTTACCCAGCAACGGGGAGATGTCGCCTCGACCAACAAACCTAGAATAGAATGGGCAAGGCTCTCCATCGGGGGTATCACTGATCATCCTACCGTTTACCAAATCCATGCTAATCACAGCTAATTCATCATTCTTAAAAGAACGATATGGATGAATTCTTGCCAAGAAATCATTAACTGCAACCGCGGCAATTAACGTGTTTATGCTGATTACTGCCGGACTGTTTTCATTTACTCCAGCAATGTAGCCTTCGCCACGACGACGCTCGTATTCGGCAGGATTTGTTCTTTTTAGTGACTCGGCCGCTAGCCTTTCTTGAACCACTACTTTGCGAGACAGCAAACTGGACCCACCTGGTTGCAAATAATGAGCATTCCCGCTGGCTTGGCTAATTCCACCCATGCCATCTGCTTTTAATCCGATTCCCAAATCAAAATAAGGGATGCAGTAGTAGGTACTCAATGAATTCAACAGTGAACGACCTTCAACAGAGTCCAAGCAGCCGAAAATGACATCACATTGGGCCAGCCTTTTAACCACATCTGGGTTGAAGAGAGTATCGTTTATAGGCACGACCTTCGTAGGAAGCCCACTACGCTTAATCGCATCTTCAGCGACGAATACTTTGGCCTTTTGCTCCCCTGCATCGCGCATCGAAGAGTTGAAAATCCGATTAAGATTACGTTCCTCTATGATGTCTCCATCTACTAGAACCAGCTCACCTACTCCTGTGCGATACAGGAGTTCGACCACTGGGCTACCCGTTCCGGAAACGCCCACAACGCCTATGGAGAGCTCTGAAAGCATTCTAATCGTACCTTCACCAAAAGTTTGGGCTGTACGCTCTGCGTACCCTTGAATGTGTCCCTCGGAACCTTGTTGCTTCCAGAACATAATGTCTGAGCCGGCAACCAGTACAGACTCCACATCGGAGAATCTCCCCTCACCATTAACAGCTCGTGCTCGGATCGAAAGGTCAGGGAACATGATCGCACTAACACCTGGATTTTCGTTATCAAGCCACTCTGATGCTGTACGGAAGAACGCATAGTCCGAATCATCATCCGTACTCGAAAATTCAGGGTAGCCGTATGGATGGCTATGAATCTTGAGAATACGCATTTGCTTAGATGCGGCTTCATTGAGAAGATTTACAGCAAAATCGGCTGGCCATTGAATTCTGTCTTCCTCGCGCTCGCATATACTATACGGCACTGGGTAAATCTTGTGAACCGTTATGATTACCCCACTTTCGCTGCTATGTGCCCCACAAAGAGCGAGTGCGACTGCCTCTTTGTTGTCTCCAGGGAATAGATGGCGAGAGAGGGCCGCATGATCGCGGCCTGACATTCTTAGCTTGGTTGTCATATCTTTCCCACCTTCTGGAACTCTCTTTCCAGCCAATCTTCAACGAGACTCAGATGCGTGATAATTGAGTCCACACCAGGTCGCCATGGAAATTCGGCTGTTCGGTGACGCGACCAGCGTTGATAATTCTTTTGATCGATCAGCTGTGGACTTAACGCTCCGATTAGCTGACCATCCGTCCGGGAAAGTTCCGGATATACCCACATCATATCGAGCTGTTCAATCGGATATTGCGCCGGTATGGATATTGCCACAGACGCATTAGCATGGTTATAGCCATTAGGAATCGGGAAGTCATGGAGGAGCAACCATAGTTGCCCTCCTTCATTCACAGTTTCCCATGACAATCCACGCGCATCCAGATGTTCAATATCCTCTTCAGGAAGCGTAAATTGTCTCCGCATATCTAGCCCTCCGTCTGGTCGAGTTTCAGGGTAAGGAACTTCTCGACACCTGGAGCGCGTAGATCGATCGTATCCTCAAGCTCGATCTTTTTAGTGCCACCGCCCTTCAACTTCATGTCTAGGCGATACTGGCTTACTGGCGTGAGGCCAGCCTCAAGGAGTATTTCTCTCCCCGTGAAGACGGCATGATCGACAGTGTACTTCTCTTTATCGATTTTGATGCGGTAGTATTTTGCATCAGTGGGTACTGCTTGGCCCGCTTTGGCATATGCCTCCACATCGATTACTTCTACTTCGTTTGGTGTATATTGATCTGTCATTTAAATGACCCCTCTCGTGTTCATAATTTGTTCACAAAATAATTTTGAATGTTTGCAGGAAATACATAAGAATTATAGAAATATTAATCATAAGATTTAGAATTACGACACTCTTCGACATTTGCTAGAGTAGAATCACTGGCATGTTTCTACTCTCAGTTTGACAGACAAAGGCACCACCGACTCTCTCTCAATATTTTGGTACCTATAGGCAGTACCCCAAAACTATATTACCAGTCCAAAATTTGGACAGCGCCATTTTTCGTTGAATACCGCCAAAAACCCCTAATTCCCTCCACGTATGCGCTTAAACACTATATATAGACATATTATCTTCTTATCGCCCTATATATGCTCGTTTTTTGAGGTTTGAGTTACTATTCACTATACTTAACTGGAGGCTTTGCATAAGTAACGTCAGATAGAACTACTTCTTACGGTTTGACCATAGAACAATTACTTCTCCTTACGAACACCCTTAAATGTTCCACCGGATGTCTTTTGATCCATGATACGCCCTGTGTCAGCATCACGTTTTGCCCAATTCCCATTCGGAGTTTGGAATTGGGAACGATCATTTACTGCTCCCTTGCGATATCCGTTTCCTGTGTTTTTAGCCATATTAAAACCCTCCCACAATTTTATAATTCTTTTTTTGTCATGAAGCAGCTCCCCCTGCCACAGAGCCGCGTAGTTGAATATAAACTTGGCTTCTAACCCGCTTTGTCAGCCTTCTCTTTACTTTTAGGCTTGGTGTTGCTCGTCTGTCACTTCAAAGTAATTTGCTTTCAATTCCATTTGAGCTGCAGTCAAGTGCTACACGCCCGTAGGTTCCCGACAAGGGAATTTGCGGGCTGCTATTTTATCTAACATATCTCTGTCACCCTATCCGAACAGTTTTCGCCACATTGACTTGAAGAAATTAATGTTATGCCTCTTAACTTCAACTGTGCGTTGTCCCTCAACCACACTCTTTTTCAGTAATCCTGGCTCAGTCACCGCGACAGTGAATGTATCACCGATTTTCACATTCTTGTACTTATTCAATTCGATTAACTTATTTTGCGCAACGTATGTATCTCCCTGGGTAAGAACAACCATCTTATCCTCATTCCACTCGATAGTTGCCTTACCTCCATCGATAGAAACAACTTTCGCTTTGTATTCGACTGTTACCTTATCGCCAAAGAATGAGTTATACGCCGACTTCCCCAATGGAAGAATTAACAGCACTACAATTAACAAGAACACTACCGATGGAATAGCAAATCTATAGATCAACCTTGGTGCCAACCCCACATAAATCACCTCCCCTCATCGTTTTCAAATATGAAATTGAAATCGACTTTATTGATAAGGATTGAATCTAATCGATTTCAATCCTTTATTTGAAGTCCATTGTTGTAAAAAGGAGATCTCTCTCCTCAAAATAGACTGCTATATACAAATTGTCTACCGCCTTCTTCAAGCTGCTCCTCTTTGCGCTTCAGCAACCTTTGCTCATGAAGTTTGTTGAGTTGGGTGCTTACAAGATTAAGTTTTTTCTCCAGTGTGTCCGAAGCAAACCTTGCGGTGACTTGCTTGTGCTTGTAAGTAAGTTCAAGAAGTTCTTTTGAAGCATCACCAAGATCGCCGATAATTTCAAGCGATATCCCATTCTGAGCAACTACTACAACATCTTCGTCACGCAGAGTTTTCCTGAGGTTGTATAAATGGTCTTCCTCTTCGCTTAAGTTAATAAGATACAGATACTTATCCTGGGTCTTAAACTCTTGTCGAAGCCATTTTAACGGCTTGACGATAACTTCATCAATTCCAGAACCATTCATGCCTTCAACTTGCTCCATATCGTAAACAAACACTGTGCCGTACGGAGCCTCAACGATCTGCTTCATTACTAAATGGTTCAGCGGTATCATTATCCGTCTACCGATTAAGCTTACCTGCTTTTGTCCATCAGTTAGTAAGTTAATCTTAAGCATAATGATCCACCACTTCTATATAGTTTGTAGGCCGAGTTCAATTTGGTATTTGAAAACAACCTCTTTATAAATTTAGTTTATCTTTTGTAATCTGTCAAGCTTTAGATTACACATTTATTACGATGTAGTAATAAGTCCCGTGAAAATAATTGCCCACATCCAGAAGTTCAAGCTTATTCTTATGAATCCTATATACACTATCATGGGTTCTGACGTAGAACTCAGCATCAGACGACCAATCAAAAGTTGTTTGCTTTACATCCAATAAGCCCTTACCCCGATCTTGCTCAGGTTTACTAGTTGCACGTGTAAAGATAGCTTGTTTTACGATATCGTGCCTGTCCTTATAACTTATATGCTCTTTCAACGAACTAACGATCCCTTGGCCAGAATCACATATAGCGATCTCGACTCGCTCAGGGCGTGTAGGTGATTTCTTATAATACTGAACACAGGAATAGCTATCCGTTTCAGCATGTTCTACAGCATTCTGACCTAACTCCGTGACGATACCGGCTATGTCAGTTATTCTGTTTCTGTTAAGTCCCTTTGCCCTCATGATCTTTTTAACTGATTTATCGAGGTCAACGATATCATCATCAGACTTGGATACGCGAAGCTCGTCCAATTCATTGTCCTTCTTATTTCGATTACGGTGATAGTAGGTATCCATGTCGTTACTCTCGTCAAAGGAGTCCTTCACGTCCGTTGGGCACAACTTCAGGAAATTCATTCGTTCCAGATACCCCAAGATATTTAAACGATCCGTTATTTCAACCGACGGAGATTCTGTCTTTAAGTAATAATACTTATCCAAATAGTTCAGGGTCGATAAAAGCACCGTTATCCCCGCAGGTGATACCCATTTCAGCTTACCCAATTCGATATTGAGATTTTCACCAGTATCAAGCTCTTTATAAATCTCGGCGCACCGATTCAGCCATACATGTATTTCATAAATGGATTCCATTCTCACAGTAGATTGGAGCAATATCCGGTTCCCCTCATCTCTAATAGTGTACTACTATCCAATTTTACTCCACGACTTTGTTTTAGGTCAAAGTGATTTTTGCTACTTATACCCTGCTTCAATAAATAAAACAAATTAATTCAATGAATGAAAAAAAACCACGCTGCAGATCACAACTCGGAATACTAGCAAATACCAGTAACGCTATTACAGCCACCTGATGGATTGAACATGGCGAGGGCGAGCAAAAGACCTGAGAAGGGCTGAACAGAGACGTAAGGGGCATTTGAGCGCGTAGGAAGAGCAGGCCTTAAAGAGCTGAGCCAATACTCATTATCCAGTTCATCAGGTCAAAAAATCCATTTGATATGTTTCTTGTTCGATACCGTTTTCTCGTATTCCATTGGTCCATGTATCGTAACCGAGTCTAGTAATACTGCAAATACTGCATTATTTCAGTAGTATATGGTTGTTGCTAACGTTTTGGATATGGAATATGGCCGTTACCCGCTGCTTGCCGTCAGATTTGAAGTTCCAAGCTTTTCGTGTTCATGTAGGAGCTGAACACCCTCCGTCAGTAAAGAACACATTCTTGTCGGAGAGGTGGCTTCCGATAACTTCGTCTAGTTCAGTTGTCCGAATACGCCTATTCCCAATAACGGCCAGAGTAAGTCATCTTCTGGAGGTTGCTGGAAACCAGACACAAATCTATCTCCCTTGATGCCGCGGTATTTGGCTTTGCCGCCGACGGTTTTACATAGCCAAAGATAAAGAAATGGAAGCCGAACAATTTGATTGTGTTTACAAGCCGAAACACAACAAATTTCATTACAAGTTTCATTACAAAATATAAAACAAACCTAATAACAAAACCTATTGAGAACCAGAAGACCATTCATTTTAATTCCCTCGATTCCTTAAGTGACAAGGGATCGAGCCAATTTTTGATTTTTCAGAAATCATCACATAGTTTTAGGTCAATTGATTCTAAGGATATGAGTTTTATTTTCTTTCCATGAAATCGATCTTCATGCAGCTTACTTTTATCACCATGAACTCTAATTTGATTCCCTAATTCGTTAGTTGAATGATTCTACATAATAATGGAAGTTTTAAGCATAAAAATAAACCTGTCATGGGTCGGTTGCGATCCATAACAGGTTTTAGATGGTTTCCGGGGGATGCAGCTGGCGGTCATTCATCCCGATACAAGTTTATGTGAAATACGAATAAGCCGTTTGTCTACTTTTTTAAAAAAGTGACAACAGCTTATTTTTCCAGTATCCAGCTGTATAAAGGTCTTTCCTTCGTATGCTCAAGTGGTGGTTTCATGGGTTGTTCTTTTTCAAGGTTATACTCGAATGGCAATCGCTTCTTTTTGAAGAAACGGACAATTTGCTTGATCTTTTTAGTCTCTTCCTCAAGCTCTTTTTGTTGAGATAGAAGTGACTTTTTAGCTAAAGAAACAATAAGTTCTCTTGTATTAACTTTGGTGACCGCTTCGGACGGAATGATCATTTCATTGTTTTTGAATTCTTTAACGATCATTTGTTGGAGAGTGATTCCGTGTCGAGTGTATACCGTTTCAATGGATTCGTGTAAGCTCGTCCATGGCTCTTCGGATCCTAATGAATCCGGATGCATGAGTTCATGGGCATTTTTTATCAATTGAATATCTTGATCGATAATGACTTTATGTTCATCGCTTGAGTATGCGATGAAATACTCCACTAATTTAGGAATAGATGTTTCGTCAAGGTTGTATCCTGCTGCAGCAATAGGTCCCCCCTCCCCTATCGCTGACTTGAGCGCGGCAACAATAACCTTTTTGACTTCTTCTAATAAATAGAAGTCAGAAAAGTAATTAGCTGCTTTTTCGAGAAGATCGTAATATAGAACGTCTGAGTGTTTCTCTTTAAAATACTTCTTTAAGGAATGACGATACATTTCCAATCCGGCTTGTCCGAATAACTCCATGAAGTCATTTTTCTTGCCGGTAATGTAATTAATGGTTTCGTCTCTCATATCTTCATGGAACAGTTGATAACGATCAGCAAAAATGCGAAGTTCTGTTTCACTTGCGCGATTAATAATCGATTCCTGGCTAAATACATTAGGATGAACTCTTAGGCCGATTACATGTTTACGCTTATTATATTTGCTTGTTCTGCCTTTTCTGTCATTCACGAAGTCGCATGTCAGGTGGAAGAACTTTTTGTGTTCATGGTTAGAAGCTTCCAACGTTAAGTCCGAAGCATTTTCCCTTGGGATCCGGATGTTAATAAGTCCTTTATCGTTAAGAATCATTAAATCATCAGATACCCTTTTATATGCATCATAAACACGCAAACCATGTTTGCTGTCATGAAGTTTGTTGTCATATAAGTTTTCGATGGCAACCTTGTTGTATTGATTGTGAATGTTCGAAGTCAAGATATACAAGAACAGGCGTGTCTGGTTCAAAGTCAAATTTAAGAAATCGCTTGTAAAGAGGATCGGCAAGCTCTTCTGGTATGTGTTTTCTCCGTTTGAAGAGATGTGGAAACAAGAAACATAATAACCATTTTCGTGGGTTAACAGATTCTTGCCTTTGTATGAAGTATTCATCAGTTCATTAAGTGCACGTTTAAATACCTGGCGTTCGCAATACATTTCCTTCCGTATAACTTCTTCGTCGATATGTATGCGGCCATCACGATCAATGTATGGAGTTAGGCGGATAATGAGGTTTATAGCTGTTTTTGTGATGTCGAGGTTTTTGTTAGCGAAATCTCTTAGTAGATTTCTGTCTAACTTTGGCATACTGATGCTAAAAGTTTTCAACTCCACCACTCCTCACGTTTTTCCCTATCTTTAATATAAAAAAGGACATAAAGATTGCATAGTGCAATCTTTATGTCCTGGTGCTTCCAGCGACATTATGACTCATTATTATTACTTTTGTTGAAAATATTAATGCATTATAGAACACATGTCAATTATAAAAAATTTGGTTCATTGAAATTCATTAGGTAATTTTATATTTTGTGTTTATACAGTAATATGGCACGGAACCTCCGCGGCATGTTGACCCGCGAAGCCGCGACCATTGGTTTTCTGTTTACCATCATGAATCAACTAGGGATTTTTTGGCCTATATGCATTGTGTAGTATGGAGTAAGGCAAAGACTTTCTATTTAAACGCTTCGAGGCATTGAAGGGTTTCGTTGCCAGAGACACTGGACAATTTACATTGTCAACTTTTTTACAGCTACAACACCGAATCCAGTCAAAAAATATTTTTAAAATTTTTATGTACTTATGTTCGCCATTCATGTTTGGTTAGGTTATCATGAAATTAGAAAAACTAAGTAATTAAATATAGACAAACGGAAGCACCGTGACCCATTTTTTGAAGAATTACTTTCTTCGAAGAATAGTTCACGGTGCTTTTTATTAACTGAAGTAAGTAAGAATTTCTCTTCAGTTACCATTCGCACATTTACTTTATGGAGGTTGATTTTATGAGTAAAGCAAAGAATCACACAACTTGGGAATCGCTGCCAGATACACTAACTGCCCAACATATTTCCCAATTCCTCGGTATTTCGAGAAGAAGAGTCTATGAACTATTTCAAAAGTCTGTTGTGTATGGTGGCATTCCAAACTTCGAGATCGGTGCTTCTAAAAGAGTGGATAAGCTTGACTTTAAGCAATGGACCGAATCAATGAAAAAGGAAAAAGAACAAGGAAAATTAAAAAATTCACAAATTTAGAGTTGTCTCTTCGCTATACTTCGTGAGGCAAGTTGCTATTTGCGCAACTAATAGAGAGACTTGACATGGAACCACTACAGAAATGATTTCAAGCGAACGGAGAAATCACAAGGGTTTAGCAAGACAAGCTAACCTATCTTGCCCGCCTCTCCTATAAAGTCGCAGTCTATAGCCCATTTCGACTAGTGAAGATACAAATTTAGTGTATTCACAAAAAGAGAATTAACTAGAAGGTGGCTTCCCTCCCCTTTTTATCCTCTAACAAGTATCGATCATATATATTATGGGCATAACTGCAAATTGATATTCAGATTTCCCATAAAAGGAAAGGGTGAAAACAATTGAGGGGATCCGTTTACAGAAGAAATTGTACATGTGGTGGCAAGGAAAAAAAGGAAAAAAAGAAAAAATGCACATGCGGTGCTAAGTATGCCTTTACAGTAGACATTGGCCCAGATCCAGTAACAGGGGAAAGAAGACAAAAACAAAGAAGTGGCTTTCAAACACAAGAGGAAGCTCATGACGCAGCTAATGAACTTTTGTATGAGGTAAGACATGGAACGTATATCGAGGAAAGCAAGATGTTATTTAAGGACTTCGCACCCCAATGGCTAGCCATGTATTGCGAAGAACGTGAAGTTAAACCGGGAACCCTTCGAGTCAGACGACATGAAATTGATAAACTCATGCCTTACTTTGCTCATGTAAAGCTGAAGAATATCACTACAGAAATGTACAAACAGGCTATATATGCTTTAAAGAAAAGTTACGCTGGTAACACAGTGGATGGGGTGCATCGCACGGGACGTATGATTTTCAAAAAAGCGATTGAAAAGGATCTGATTAGAAAAGATCCCACCGCATTTGCAGTATTAAGAAAAGAAAAAAAGACTTTTGAAGAATTAAAGGAACCGGAAGTTCCAAAGTATTTAGAAAAAGAAGAGCTCGCATTATTCTTGGATACAGCCAACAAAAAAGGATTGGAGATGGATTATTTAACATTCCTGGTCTTGGCTTACACAGGAATGCGTGTCGGTGAATTAGTGTCACTTCAGTGGTCAGATATTGATTTCAGGAAAAACAGCATTAGAATTATCAAAACGTACTACAATCCAAACAATAACACCATGCAGTACGAATTAGGCACACCGAAGACAATGGGTTCTGTTCGCACCATCGTTGTAGAGGATATCGTAATCGAGGCATTAAAAGAACACAAGCTGGCACAAGAAAAAGTCAAAAAACGCTTCGGTACCTCTTACTATGATGAGGACTTTATTTTCGCAAAAACAGAAAGACATCCGGGTTACCCCGTTTTCATTAAGACCATTCAAAACAGAATGAATCGCTTATTAAAAATGGCGGGATTAAATGAAAAACTAACACCACACTCTTTGCGCCACACCCATACCTCCTTGCTTGCAGAAGCAGGAGTCGTATTGGAAGATATCATGAAAAGATTGGGTCACACGGATGACGATACGACAAGGAACATTTATCGCCACGCCACAGAAAAAATGAAAAAAGAGGCTTCTCAAAAATTTGGACAATTAATGAGAAGCCTCTAATTCGGCCCTTGTTGTTAGCAAAATGTTAGCATTTCACTTTCACCTTACTGAAAAACCCTTATTTATCAAGGGTTTTCGGGCGGTGCTTACATCATGCCGCCCATTCCGCCCATGCCGCCCATGTCAGGCATGCCTGGTTTGTCTTTTTCAGGCTTGTCGGCAACAACCGCTTCGGTTGTCAGGAACATAGCCGCTACGGAAGCTGCGTTTTGCAGCGCGGAGCGCGTTACTTTAGCAGGGTCAACGATACCCGCTTCGAACATGTTTACCCATGTGCCGGTAGCAGCGTTGTAGCCTACGCCGATTGGTTCGTTTTTCAGACGCTCAACGATAACGGAGCCTTCTTGGCCTGCGTTCGCTGCGATCGTGCGAAGCGGCTCTTCGAGGGAGCGAAGCACGATGTTAACGCCTGTTTGCTCGTCGCCTTGCGCTTTAACAGCAGCAACGGCTTTGTATACGTTAATGAGGGCTGTACCGCCGCCCGATACGATACCTTCTTCAACCGCTGCGCGAGTGGAGTTGAGGGCATCCTCGATGCGGAGCTTGCGCTCTTTCAATTCGGTTTCCGTAGCTGCACCGACTTTGATTACAGCAACGCCGCCGGACAATTTAGCAAGACGCTCTTGCAGCTTCTCGCGGTCGAAATCGGAAGTTGTATCTTCCAGTTGAGCGCGAATTTGGTTAACGCGGGCAACGATGTCAGCGGAGTTGCCGCTGCCGTCAACGATGATTGTCGTTTCTTTCGTGATGCGAATTTGACGTGCGGAGCCGAGCGACTCAACGCCAGTAGATTTCAGTTCAAGACCAAGCTCTTCCGTAATCACTTGACCGCCAGTCAAAGCAGCGATATCCTGCAGCATCGCTTTACGGCGATCGCCGAAGCCAGGAGCTTTAACAGCTACGCAAGTAAACGTTCCGCGCAGTTTGTTCACTACGAGTGTAGCTTGCGCTTCGCCTTCTACGTCTTCTGCAATGATAAGCAATTGTTTGCCGGATTGAACGACCTTCTCAAGAACCGGAAGGATCTCTTGAATGCTCGCAATTTTTTTGTCAGTGATAAGGATGTATGGGTTGTCGAGAACCGCTTCCATCTTGTCCGTATCCGTGATCATATATGGCGATACGTATCCGCGGTCGAATTGCATACCTTCAACCACTTCAAGCTCTGTAACAAAGCCTTTCGACTCTTCTACAGTGATTACGCCGTCGTTTCCGACTTTTTCCATAGCCTCTGCAATAAGTTGACCAACTTCATCGTCAGCGGAAGAGATCGAAGCAACTTGTGCGATCGATTGTTTGCCTTCGATTGGTTTGGAGATTTCTTTCAATTCTTCAACAGCTGCTTTAACGGCTTTCTCGATCCCTTTGCGGATTACCATAGGATTAGCGCCAGCCGTTACGTTTTTCAAGCCCTCGCGAATCATCGCTTGTGCAAGAACAGTAGCTGTAGTCGTACCGTCACCTGCTACATCGTTCGTTTTTGTCGCTACTTCTTTTACGAGCTGAGCGCCCATATTTTCAAAAGCGTCCTCAAGCTCGATTTCTTTCGCAATGGTTACACCGTCATTCGTGATGAGCGGGCTTCCGAATTTTTTCTCCAATACAACGTTGCGGCCTTTAGGACCGAGTGTTACTTTAACCGCATTTGCAAGCGCGTCAACCCCGCGCAGCATTGCGCGGCGAGCGTCTTCACTAAATTTAATTTCTTTAGCCATTATCCGAAAACCTCCCAAAATAGTTTAAGTACTTTACGCATCGTACTTTCTTGCCTTCTATGTGTCCCTCATCGGGCTGTTTATCCAAAAATCGCGTGAATGTCGCTTTCTTTCATAATCAAATACTCTTTGCCTTCGTATTTGATTTCAGTGCCTGCATATTTGGAGAACAAAACGCGGTCTCCTTCTTTCACTTCCAAAGCAACACGAACGCCATCCTTCAGCGTACCGCTGCCAACTGCTACCACTTTACCTTCTTGCGGCTTTTCTTTCGCCGTATCCGGCAATACGATGCCGCTAGCGGTAGTTTCTTCCTTCGCGATTGGTTCGATCAATACGCGTTCACCTAAAGGTTTGATCATTGAAAATAGCCTCCTTCTAAATTTGTCGCTTATTTTTTTCGTTAGCACTCATAAGCTTGAAGTGCTAACAACCATTTTTATCATACTCATTTTCGCATTCAATTTCAAGTACTTGGAATCAATTTTCTGTTAATTTACACGATGCTTAACCGATCCGCCTAATTTCCCCATCTTTCAGCATGATGATACCACTCAGTAACTCATCACTTCAAAGCCGTATCGATGCCAAAAGCTTGCCCTGACCACGCTTTCTGCGAGGTCCACGCCTCCGGCGCTCCGCTCCAAAACGGATGCCCGCCGCTTAATCCCAGCGGCAGAAATACCGCTGCGCACAAATACAGGCTTCCGGTTGATATATAACGCTCGCCAATCTCCGGCTGATGCCCGCAGAAGCCGATCGTCAGCCAACCCTCCGGCGTAAAGTTTCCAGGCATCTCAAGCGTTCGCCTTATAACCGCGCTAAGGCCGCAGCGAACCTGCGCCGCGCTTATGCCCTCTGGCAAATCATCGCGCCAAGCGTTTTGCGCCAGGCTGTGAAATGCGCCGAAGCGGTACGCAAGCGAGCGTCCGATTGGCGGGTACGTGCCATCAACCGCGATAAGCCGCTCCTGAACGGCTGCAAACCGGCGGGCACGATTCGATACGTCAGCATGCATCCGCTTCCATTCCTCATACTGATCGCCCGCCGCATCCAGCACCTCGACCAGCATGGGCTGAATAACAAAGCTGTTATAATAATCCCAGTGGAAATCCGGCCCGTCGCCATAGGCTCCGTCTCCTAAATACCACTGCTCATGCTGCTTCAAGGCATAGTCGATACGCATCGGATCCCAATCGCTCTCACCCAACTTAAGCAAAGCTGCTTCAATCGTCGCAGCAAACAACAGCCAGTTAGAGAAAACAGGCTTTCGCGTACGCGTTTGCTTTAACGCCGTTATGACATTCGCTTTCACACGCGGCTCAAGCCTTTGCCCCAGCTGAACGGGAGCCCGAAGCAAGGCCAATGCCAGAAATGCGGCATCTACAATCGGCTGAAAGCCGTCGTTAAAGTTCATATAATCGGGCGACAGCGGGTCGGTCCCCGCATCGATGGCCTCCCGGGCGAGCGCGGCATACCTTTCGCGCAGCTCCTCCTCGTCGCCATCCGCGCCGCCGTTCTCCAGCCATGGCGCTATTCCGCTCAGCAATCGCCCCAAAGCCTCCAAATGCGTATATTGGGCTCTGTCAGCTAATAATGAAGCCTGTGTTTCATTGCCGCTTGCTCCTGAAGACTCCGCGCATTCAATCGGCATATCCGCCTTGAATCTGCGTTCAGCGAGCGACTCCAGTACAGGAGCGCTAATTTTCACAAGCTGCTCGATCCAATATTTCCGGTCCTGTACACCGCTTGTACTTTTACTCTCTTTTTGCACGGCTATCACTCTTTTCTACCAAAATGTATCCGAGTTTCCCTTTAATCGGGCCAAGCCCTCCACGAAGAAATAATCGCCATAGATAAGCGGTACATCGACATTTCTCCGCTCCGGGTAATGGCTGGTGCCATGCAGAATCAAGCCCTCTTCTTCCTGATTATCCCATGCTCCGTAGTTTTCATAAAGAGACCGCAATATGCTGTCTGCCGCTTTCTGATAGAGTGCCGCCTCCTCCTCGGAAACCGACCTCGCGATTTCCAGCAATCCGCATGCCGCGCAGGCGCCTGCAGACGTATCGCGATAACGCTCCACTCCCGGCGGCAAACGGAAATCCCAATGAGGCACCGAATCCTCGGGCAGGTTCGCCATAAAGAAATGAGAGACGCGCTTTGCTGCTTCCAAATATCTGATCTCCCCCGTATAACGGTAGCTAAGCGCCATGCCGCAGATCGCCCAGGACGCCCCGCGCGACCATGCCGAATTCGGCGCATAGCCTTGTCCGCCGTTTACGCTTTCAAATTCCCCCGTTTGCGGATCAAAGATAACAATATGATTCACAGAGCCATCCGTCCGGATAAAATGTGCCAGCACCGTATCCGCATGCTCCATCGCCAAATGCTTAAATCTCGGATCACCGGTCGTTTCACTCGCCCAATAGAGCAAAGGCAAATTCATCATGCAATCAATAATAGCCCAGCCTTCATTACGATCGCCCTCGCCCCATGGATTCCATGCTCTTATGTAATTTCCTTTTACGTTAAACCTGCCGCTCAATACGCTTGCCGCTAGCAACGCACGTTTGCGCGACTGTTCCTCGCCAAACAGCTTGTACCTCGCCACGCTTGTGAGCGACCACATGAAGCCCATATCATGGTCTAACTGGTCATAGCCGATCAGCACATCGTCCAGCTGCTTCTCGCAAGCCTCGGCAATATCCTTAAACCGCTCGTCCCTGGACTCGGGATCGCGATACAATAGCCAGAGCAGCCCCGGCCAGAAGCCGGCTGTCCACCAATGGGGTGCTTCCAGCACATAGGCTCCGTCCACGCTTGCATGCGGAAATCTAGCGCCAATGCGAATACTCGTTCTCGTTACCTTCTCATGAACCTTTTCCCAAGCTTCATTTACCCATTTAATCTGTTCCATGTTCATTCCCTCTCTATGAGTCAAATTGAAAAATAAACGAAGCAACCAAAGGCAGCCCAGCTGCAGCAGCCGTATGGAAATCCAGCGAATACCATAATCTTTCACGTCCGAAATGATCGATATCGCTTCGGGAAGTCACGGCAGGCTCCCATACCTCATGATCATAGGAAATTGACAGCTGACGCTTCCCTTTAAGAAGGATTCGTCCTTCCGTTACAAGCTCGGGAGCCAGAAACGTAATAAATCGCTCCGTAACGAGCCGCTCTGCAATATCGCCGCTTTGCGCCGCAAACATAAAGGTATCGGTCAGAGTTAAGGCGGGAAGCCCTTCTTTTCTCCAATGAAAGCTGCGCTCCAGCTGACTAAGCTTTGGATTCGCATAGGCTGCGCTTAATTCCAGCACCAATTGATCAAACTGTTCGCCGGAGAAAGCCTCCTTGACCTTAGCATAGAATGACGATCCGTTTTGCTGAAAGCCGCCATCAATGATCGGGACCGAATGTCCCTGAGAACCGTTACACCAGAGCATATACCGTTCCGGGCCAAAATATTGCGCCGTATACATCCCGCTGCCCAAATCAGCTAAATAAGCTTGTCCGTCCGCATGCAGGATAAAGTGGCCTGCATCATTATGATTGTGAGGCTCCTCATTATGACCGCCTTTTGCCGCGAAGCTGTAGCTGCCTCCACCTTCCGTAATGTGACGGGACAGAAGCCACTGCACGTCCGGCAAATAATACGATTCGGAAGGCCAAATCGGCTTGTCATTGACTGCTTCGATCCATTCATCCTTAAGCCAGATCAAATTACGAATCGCAGGCGCCCATCGACCGCAATGATCCGCCGAATAGTCGGCCCTAAGACTCGCATCGGGCACCGCCACCTCTTCATACTCGCCATGCAGGTAGCAGCTAAGCCCCATAAAGATACCGCTCTCGGACGGCGAATCGGAGAAATTAACGACCGTATTGCCGCCTGTAAAGCATTTCTGCTGAAAGAGCGCAATTTCCTTCACCTTACTCGAAGCAAATAAATTGATTCCGCCATCCGTCGCGGCTTTTAGCAGCTGTGCAAAATAAACGTAGTAGCCGAATCCATACTGCCAGTAAAGATAGCCTTCCGCGCAAGCGCCGTCATTGCCGAAGCCGGTTAAATAACAATCGAGCGCTTCAAGCACCCGCTCCAGCACCTCGGACAACCGCGCTGGGTCATCGATTAAATGAATGGCTGCAGCACCAATGGACCCTGCGCATACCGCCGACCAATTGTGATCAGCCTTCTCCCACCCGTAAGGGCCTTCCTCCAAAAACGGACGCAGCAGCCGCTGCTCCACTTCGGCCTCTATCCGCTTACGAAGTAAATCAGGCATTCTATCACCTAATAAAAGTTGGATCTCACTGAGGGCAAAGCCTGTCTCTGCAGCAAACAAATCAATTTCTAATTTCTCAGCTCCCGCATTAAAATGTGCCGGTAAACACCAAGTAAACTCATTACAAATCGACCAAGCGGTATTAAAAGCCGCAGCTTGATAGTCCCCATTGTCTGGCTCAAGCAGCGTCATGATGACAAAAGCGTTTAACCGTTTGCGCCGTTCAAAATAAACGCGCTCATACGTTAAGCGCTCTCCCGTATCGCCGTATACGCGAAAGAGCGAATACGTAAGCTCGGGATCAGGCGTCTGCAGCATACGATCCGCTTCCGCCCTTATTTCGTCAAGCAGCGTCTGATTCGCTTCGGACCCAAGCAGACGCGCCGTTAATTCCCCGGTCGTGCTATCCGGAGCGAGCAGCGCAAGCCCCCGCTTTCTGCTTTGCTCCAGCACTTCTTTTATCAGCTCGCGCTTCATTCTTATTTCCCGCTCCTATTCTATACCCGCTTCTGCTGGCTTCTGTATTCGACGGGCGTTACGCCCGAAAACGATTTGAACAGCTTAATAAAGTAGCTTTGGTTGTCATAGCCTAATGTACCGCATATTTTCCCGACCGGAGCATCCGTCTGGTCAAGCAGCTCTTTAGCCCGGTGCATCTTCATCCGCGTTACATACTCAATGAATGTTTCTCCCGTCTCTTTCTTGAACAATCGGCTAAAATAGCTTGGATTCATGAACAGCTGCTCGGCAACCTCCTCCAAGCTAATCTTGCGGTCAAGATGAAGAGACACGAACTGGCAAGCTTCCGCCACTTCCGTTCTGCGGCTCTGCCCGCCGGTTTGATCCGCTGCCGCAATCGCCGACACGCAATGTCCAATTAACCATTCCGTAAGTTCCGCATGGCTGTCAATCTCCAGCAGCTCGCTATGGTTAATGTCAATCCATTGTGCTGAACGATAATGCAGGATCGACTGCAGCTTCAGCTTGGCATCGAGGAGCAGCTTCAGTATCCAATCCTTCACCATTTCAGGTGGGTACCTTTCCTGCTCAGCCTTTGCCAGCCAATTCATGACAGTCGCTCTAACCCCGCCGCCGTCTCTTCCAAGCAGCAGCTCCCGCAGCTGTTCGCTGGCTTGATTGAAGCCGTCGAACATGTCGCCCTCTCCAGCGGAGCATGGAATGGATCTGGTTATCGATCCGAAAGAACGATAAAACCGTCCTATTGAATTCGCGCGTATAGCGGTAATCGAAGCTTTTATTTGTTCCGGCGTCGTACAGCTGTCGCCGATCATGAATGACATCGACAGCTTAAGCGATTGCTTGACCGCGCGTTGAATGCTGCTCATCATGCCCCTTACCTCATCATAGCCGTTCACCTTCAGGCCTGCGGGAAACGTTTGCAGCAATACCGATTCTTGCGGATTATAGTTAAAATGCACGGACAACATCCCGTCGGCTCGAATCGCTTCCTCCACCACATTATCAACGGCAAATCGAAGCACGTCATCAGACAGGTACCGATGCTTCGCCAAGCGGTAATCATCCACGATGCCGATGACCGGTATAATAATCTCACCCGATTGGAACGGAAGCCCGAAGGATAGCAGCTCCTTCCTCCATTTATCCGAATCGAGTAATGGCTGATGTATGATCGAACGAATAAATTTTTCCTTCATTAACGCTTTATTGCGATCAACCAAGTGCTCCATTTGCAGCTGCTTCGTTTGGAGCTCATTTTCCTCTTTCAAGCCGCCTATAAATTGTACCAGCAGTTTGTGTATAGCAGTAGGTTCAAGCGTATCCTTCAGCAAATAATCCTGAACCTGGAGCTTAACCGCCTGCTGCGCATATTGGAACTCGCTGTGGCAAGAAAGAATGGCAGCCCGAATATCCGGCTTCAGCTCCTTCATTCGTTTAATTAATTCCAAACCGTCCATCTTCGGCATGCCAATATCGGTTATCAGGATGTCGGGCATTTCCTTCATAGCGGCCTCCAAAGCGCTGGCTCCGTTCTCATGGAGGCCGATCACCCGGAGACCGAGCGCCTCCCAATCAATCGCATAATGGATCAGCTCAAGCACCGGATAATCGTCATCGACAAGCATCACTTTATACATCGTCTCTCGCCTCCTGATTCGGAATGCACATCGTAATTTCAGTACCGCCGGCAGCATCGCTGCTTATCTCCATCGAGAATCGATCCCCATACGTTATCGCCATTCGTTCGAAGACATTAGAAAGCCCAATGCTTGAAAACTTGCCCCCGGTATCTATGCTTTTGTCTTCCTTATCTGCTGAATGCATCAGCTTCCGTCTGAGTTTGTCCAGTGCCGAGGCATCCATCCCTTGACCGTCATCCCGGACGATAACTCTAATATCGTTCCCGGTTGCTTCGGAACAAATATGAATCATGCCCGCTCTTTGGCTTAATCCGTGAATAAGCGCATTTTCGATTATGGGCTGCAAGAAGAAACGGGGAACTGCGGTCATTAAAGTATCACGTGACAAATCGAGCTGCAGCTGAACCTTTTCTTTCTGCCTCATATTCATCAGCTTGACGTAATCGGCTATCGTATCCACCTCTTCATGAAGCGGAATCGTTCCCTTATCTTGGCTAATGGTCATTCGCAGCAGCTTGGACAATGAGCTGATCATCTCTGCACTGTCCATATCGCCTTTTCTCATCACCTTCATGCGAATCGAGTTTAGTACGTTAAACAAAAAATGCGGATTTATTTGCGCCTGCAGCATGGCAAGCTCCGCCTTTCGTTTGCGGGCCTGTGTTATCGTTATTTCAGCAATCATCGTCTTCACCCGGTCCAGCATATGATCGAAGGACTCACCCAAATATCCGATCTCGTCGCTGCCCCTTATGTTCGAGCGCACCTCTAGATTGCCGCGCTGCACCGTCTCCGCCACTCTGCCCAGCCTTACCAGCGGTCTCGTAAATGTCCCGATTAAATAAACGAACAACAGCAGGAATATAAAAAACGAGATAAGCTGGAACGTAAATACGCGATTAAAAATGGCATTCAGCTTGAATACCGCTTTCTTATACGGCGTTAAAGAAACAAGCTCCCAGCCCGTGAGCGACAGCTTATGTGCGGAAATAATATAATTCTCGTCCCCGAAGCGCATAATATTCGGATCAGCCTGCTGCTCCGCCAGACTTGCATAAGGAAATTCCTCGCCGATCCGCTCATGATTCGGATGGGACAAAATAAGGCCATTCCCATCAAGCAGCATCGTTTCTTGGTCCGAAGCAAGCTTCTTAAAGATGCTGCTTACCTGATTCTCCAATATCGTCACGATGACGTAACCGTAAGGAGTCACTCCGCCTCCGCGCAAGGTTCGCGCCATCGATATTTGATATGGGCTTCGGAGCTTGTCCTGAAAGAAAACAGTAGGCGTCGCACCGATCCACGAAGACTCCAGACCCTTCAGCAGATTTAGTTGCTCAAACCAAGGCTCCTCGCGAAATCGGTTAGGGTTATATTCGTCAAGCGGATAATTGGCGAAATACGTGCCGTCTTTTAACAAAATCGTCACATAAGCTTTATCGCCAAGCACCGTCATGTTATCAATTTTATTGGTGATTTTCGTTCGGTCCGTGTATCGCTCATATTCAGCGTTCGGGCCCTCGTACATTTTTCCCGCTGCAACCGCCTTCAATATGACGTTCATTTCCGAATCGTTTTGCACGTTGTTTGCAATATAGAGCATATAATGAAACAAATTGGTCACATAGCCGTCGACGAGCTCCAGCTTTTGCTCGGCTTGCGACACCGCTTCTTCCTTTACGGCATCCTTCGTAAGCATGTTGTATACGGCTAGCGTAATAAAGGCAGGCAGTAAGATGCATACGATCGAAGCCGCTATCAGCTTAAAACGGAACGATCGGGGCCATATTAAAGGCTTCGAGCGATTAAACATATATGCCCCTCCATCCGGATGCGTATTTAGCATTTGCACAAAAAGGAGCGCAGTTTGGAAGCTGCACCCCTTATTCGTTAGAAAACGAATAGCTCAATAAATTATACTCTATTATTTTTTGTTAGCGTCAATAATTTGTTGAACCTTCTCTTGCATGGCTGCGATCGTTTTGTCGATATCCTGTTGATCAAAAATCAGCTTTTCATATTCCTCGTTAATTACTTTATACATTTCCGATTGATAAGTAACCGGAGGGATGATCTTCGAAGACTTCGCGTTGGAGAGAACGTTCAATAGCGACGCCTTGTCTACCTTCTCCGGATTTTTTGTTGCGCCGAGAATGATGTCAATGATGGATGCCAATTGCGAATCGTCCACGCCATTCCATGCCGGGATATTTTTACCCTGCGCGATTTGTCCTTCCGTCGTATACCAGCGAACGAACGTGTAAGCCGCTTCTTTATTTTTGGAGCTTTCGGCAACTCCGACATAGTCGGTCGTCACCATCGTGTAGCCGCCCTCGTCGCCGGCATTATTTTTCGGAATCGGAGCTACCGCCACTTCGAAATTAAGCGGGAATTGCTCGGTGCCCCCAAGCTCCGTATTCATCCAGCTTCCGATCATGATCATGCTTGCCGCTTGATTGAAAAATTGGTTGCGGTAGTGCAGCTTCTGCGACATCATGTCCGTGTAAGGCGTTGCCGATTTGTCCTGCTTCTCCATTTGCAGACGAAGCTCCAACGTTTTGCGGAACAGCGGATTATCTAAATTAGACGTTCCGTCCGCTTTAAGAAATTCACTATTTTCAGCTTGGTTGGCGAGCGCGAGCTTCATAAACTCCATCCATCCGCCGTTTTGAGGTCCGTGGAAGTAAGTGCCGTAATGCTTCGAGGCGCCTTCGCCCGTTGTCAGCTTTTTCGCATAGGAAGTGAAATCATCCCATGTCCAATCCGTCGGCACGTCCAGGCCCGCTTCCGTTAAATGTGTTTTGTTTAATAATACATACCATGGATTAAATTTACCGGGCAAAGCGTAAATGCTTCCATTTAAAGTTGTATCGACTTTGTAGTCTTCCGCTATAGTATAACCGTCTTTGGCAATGAATTCATCCAGCTTGGCTACCATGCCCAGACCGACGCGCTGCGCATAGCTTGCCGGATCGCTGAACATGAGAACGTCCATCTGCTCACTGGAGGATGCGGCCAAATCAAGCTTTTGAAGCGCCTCCTGCGTGTCGCCCTTCTCGCTTAGCACGATCACCTCTGGAATAATGTTAGGATATTTCTCCTTAAAAGCTGCAATGGTTTTCTCCCAGTTATAGCTTGCTTCGTTACCGAACGTATGCACCTTGATCGTAACCGGCTTCTCTTCTTCCGGCGCATTTGCAGCGGTTTCCGTATTTCCGCTTTCCCCTTTGTTTGCCGTTTCTTCCTTATTTCCCGAATTGCCTGAGCAACCCGTCAAAACAATGATGACTGACAATGTAAGAATGAACCATAATTTCATCTGTTTGTACATCGTAACCCTCCTCAAATGTTTGTGAAGCAACCCGCATGGAAAGCGTTGGCTTATCTATGGTGTATCCGCTTTCTCGATATCATTGTAGCAACGGCGCCATTCGTATCCATACCACTATATTGACTACAATTAATACTATTTTGACTTCTCTTATGAGGATGCCAAACACGTTACCCTTTTACCCCTCCAAGAGCAATCCCTTCAATAACGCTCTTCTGGCCAACAATAAACACGAGCAGCAGAGGTAAAATAGCCGATACGGCGGCCGCCATAATAAGCGAGTAGAATTCGCCGTTTATGGTCGTAAATTTTTGCATCGCCAGCTGAATCGTATATAGTTTGTCCGTCCGCAGGAAGATAAGCGGATTCTGATAATCGTTCCATGTCCAAATAAAACGTAATATCGCATAGGTAGCGACGGCTGGACGAACGAGCGGAAACGCGATTTTCCAAAAAATGCGCCAATGCCCCGCCCCGTCTATTTTAGCAGATTCCATATATTCATTATGAACGCCCATAAAAAACTGGCGCAGCATGAACGTACCGAGAACGCTGAAGCTGCTTAGAAAAATAAGACCCAGATGGCTGTCAAAAAAACCGATCGAACGGTACAAAATAAACTGCGGCACGAGAATGGCCTGATGCGGAATCATGTACGTAGCCAGCACGATTAAAAATAAATATTTGCTGGCGGCAAAATTAATTTTCGAGAAACCATAAGCAGCAAGCGCCGACACGCACGCCGAAGTGGCTGTCGTCAATACGGTCACCTTAACCGTATTCCAATAATATTTATAGAAAGGGAACTTGCCTACCCACACTTCCTTATAATTCTCTATGATATGCCATTTCGTCGGAATCCACTGGATGGGATAAGTGAATACGTCCGATTCAATTTTGAAGGACGCCGACAGCATCCAGATGAACGGGAGCAGGAACATGACGCTAACCGCGAACATGAGAACCGTTATGACTCCCCGTCTAATACGCTCTATATTTTTCACAGTCATTTGAGTTGCTCCCCCTTAATAATTGACCCATTTCTTTTGTCCGACCCATTGCAGCAGCGTAATGAGCATGACGCATGCAAAAAGTACAACGGCCATCGAGGACGCGTAGCCGATTTTCAAATTGACGAAGGCGGTATCGTACAAATACCAGACGATCATGCTTGTCGATGAGATCGGTCCGCCCTTCGTTAAGATAGCAATCAAATCGAAAACCTTGAACGTCGAAATAATCCCGGTCACGAGTAGAAAAAAGGATGTCGATGAAAGCTGCGGAAATGTGATGCTTTTGAATTTATTCCAAGCATTTGCCCCGTCAATATCAGCCGCCTCGTACAAATCGCGCGGGATGGACTGAAGACCGGCAATATAGACGATCATATTAAATCCGATGGAGACCCACACGGATATCATCATGAGAGAAGGCAGCGCATACTTCGGATCGGCGATCCACTTCGGCGGATTGTCGATGCCAAGTGATAAGAGCAGTTGGTTAACCGGTCCCGCAGATGGGTGGAACAGCACCTGCCATACAATCGCGACCGCAACGATGCTAGAAATATAAGGCATGAAGTAAGCGACTTTAAAATAGCTTTTCATGTACACATGCTTGTCGATCATAATCGCCAAAAACATCGAGACCGCCAAATAAATCGGCACAGTCAGCAAGAAATAGGCATTGTTTCTGAGCGATTTCAAGAAAGCATCATCCTGAAACAATCGCTCGAAATTGTCGAGCCCTACCCACTTCAAATCTTTGAAGCCGGCAATAAAATTCCAATCTGCAAGCGACAACATAAACGTTGCCAATATAGGAATGAGTGTCAGCACCGTAACGCCAATCAGCATCGGCCCAACGAACAATATTCCGGCCATCGTCTCTTTCTTTTGCAAGGAACCGGTTTTTCGTTTCAGCTTCGTTTTAGGAGTCTCCGGCGCGGTTTGTATCTCCTGCATGTTCTTCACCTCGGTTTGGTTGTCATACCCCTATTATAAAAAATGCATGATCATTTCTTTAACGGTATTTTGATGACCTATGCCGCTATTTTGACTTTCTTATATTCAGAACAAAAAATACCGCACAGCGATTTCTCGCGTACGGTATCCGTTGCTTCCTCAAACCATTAAAATTGGTGTCACGAATTCAGGATTAATTCATACACTAACCTAGAAACCAAAGTAAAGGATGGGATAGTTATGCTCTTTTTTGGGGGGCTAATCCTCTTAACCATTGCTGTGAGCTTGGATAGTTTTGGTGTCGGGGTTACTTATGGTATGAGGCGGATTCGCGTTCCTTTCATATCGTTATTAATTATCATGTTATGTTCTGGAGTTATGGTTTTGACATCTATGACCATTGGGAGTTTGTTAAGTTCTTTCATATCTGCCGATTTTGCAGGAATAATTGGGAGCTTAATCTTAATTTCGATCGGGTTATTTAGTTTATATAATGTTATCCGATCAAAAAAGAATATTGAATCCATTGAAGAGAACCCAATAACAAAAAATGAACCAGAAGAAATAGAATGGAAGCTTGAAATAAAGAAATTAGGTCTGTTCATAACTGTGCTAAAAAAACCACTACAGGCAGATTTAGACCGCTCAGGTACAATTTCAGCGAAAGAAGCCGTATTACTAGGTTTTGCCCTTGCTTTAGATGCATTCGGCGCTGGACTCGGAGCTGCTATGCTCGGTTATTCACCATTTGTAACTGCTATGTTAGTCGCATTAATGAGCGGACTATTTGTTTTCTTTGGCATTAAATCAGGTTTTGTTTTATCAAAAAGAAAATGGATGCAACAATTGGCATTTTTACCGCCATGCCTATTAATAACTTTCGGGCTTTTCAAGATGTTATAAACATCCTCCTCCATTTTACTATACGGGAGAAGTTTTTTGCGGTCTTAGCAGCAATCCTGTCAATCCCCTATAAACTTTGACTTTTTCGTTTCATCAAAAGTTTAATTAAAACAAACATTAATAAAAGAACAATAAGAGTTGCAGTAAAAGGGAGAGCATAGCCATTGAAAATTTCTTCAGCTTGGTTCCAATGGGGACCTAATTTAACCCCCAGATAGACGTAGAATGCCGTAATTGGCAACATCGCAAAAAAAGTATAAACTGAAAACTTCCAAACGTTCATGTTAGACATCCCACAAGGTATTGAAATAGCCGTTCTCACCACAGGTAAAAAGCGAGCAAAAAAAGCTACGCCCATACCATATTTTTCGAAAAAATAGTCTGAGGCATTTATTTGTTTTTGAGAAACGAAAAAATATTTGCCGTATTTCAAAACTAAAGGCCGGCCACCGTAACGTCCTAAATAAAATAAAGTCAAGGGACCTAATGTGCCTCCAACAGCACCAACTAACACCACTAGATAATAATTAAAATCTCCTTGATAAACCCAGTACCCTGCTAATGGCAAGACAACTTCAGCCGGTATAAACTCGAAGCATAATGAAAGCATGATGCCGAAATAAGAAAATTGCTTTAGAAATTCAACTAAGGCCACGATAAGTTCCGTCAATACAAACACCTCCTGTTTCTTGTAATTCCCCTTTTTTTAAAACCGTTATAATTGGTGTCATGGATTCAGGCTTTATTTAATGAATCCCCATATTCCGCTTCATACCTTGCATCCGCCGCAAGCTGCTTCTTATAAACCGTTCCCGATAGAAACACGCTAATCTCATACAACAGAATGAGCGGTATGGCCACGAGAACGTCGGATATGATATCCGCCGGCGTAATCATGACTCCTATAAGCACCATGATGAAATAAGCGAGGCGGCGCATCTTGCGAAGCCGCTTCGGGTTTACCAAACGAATGGCCGTTAAAAACATAATGAGCAGCGGCAGCTCGAACAATAACGAAATCGGAATTAATAAATTGAACATAAACGCAAAATATTGTGCGATTCCATACGTTTCCTCAAGGTTCAATTGCTGCGATACCGTTCTTGTGAAGTTAAAAGCGAGCGGAAAAACGACAAAATACGAAAATGCCAATCCGGTTAAAAACATCATAAGAGCGAAAGGCACGTATTTCAGCGTGGAACGCTGCTCGTTCTCCCGGAGCGCGGGCTTCACGAACGCCCATAATTGGTAAGCGATAACGGGCACGGCCAAAATCAAAGCAATGACGAATGCGAATTTCATATACATGCCGATACCATCCCCAAGCGAAAACGTATGTAGGGAAATCGTCTTGGCCGGCTCCTGGCTCATTAGAAAGTTATAAGCTGGTTCCGCGAATACGAGTCCGACTACTAATCCCAAAGCGAGCGCGATCAGCACGTAGACGAGCCTCTTCCTCAGCTCTCCCAAATGCTCAAGCAATGGCATGAGCCCTTCCTCTCGAATCAGCCGTTTACGTGATATATGTTCTGTCTTGTTGCTTGCTTCCGTTCCCACTTACACTTCCCTCCTTCGCCTTTGGTCAAGAAAAAAGCGGGCCCGATTAGTCCGGCAGCCGCTTGTTGTCTTTCTCGCTATTTTCCGAGCGGCTTACTTCAACCCGGTTCGCTTCCTTATCTTTGCGATCGTCCTCATCCATCATTTCTCTAGCGCCGGATTTGAACTCGCGCAGCGTCCGTCCGAAAGCCCGGCCAAGCTCCGGCAGCTTATTCGGTCCGAACAAAAGCAAAGCGACCAGCACGAGCAATATAATTCCCGTTGCACCTATTCCAGACATGTGGTTAACCTCCTAAATTTGTTATGCATCCGTTTCAAAGAACTAACAGCCGTACAAACCGCCGTAGCCCATGCTAATTACATCGTCGCGTACAATGGTATCCCCCGCGAGAATCCGCGGCAGAAGGACGTCAAAGGACGTGTATGGATCATGCATGACGCAGCCCGGCAAGCCCATTATTGGCACACCATTCAAGTAACCGATTAGAAGCATCGAGCCAGGCAGCATCGGTGTTCCATAGCTTACAATATCCGCTCCCGACGCTTTGATAGCGCCCGGCGTACGATCGTCGGGATCAACCGACATTCCGCCAGTCACTAGTATCATATCATACCGTTGACCCAGCAAATAGTGTATTTCCTTGACAATTGTTTGTCGATCGTCGGGCGCGAATCGCTGTTCGATAACCTCGGAACCGAGCTCCTCGAGCTTTCTTCTGACGGCAGGTCCAAATTTATCCACAATTCTGCCGTTAAAAACCTCACTGCCAGTGGTCAATAATCCGGCTCTTAGCTTTTGAAAAGGACGTACCCGAATCGGCGCCGCGCCGTCATTTGCCAGTCGGTATTCCGCTGAGAGAAGCTCTACCGCCTCGACCTTCTTCTTGGGTACAACAAGCGGTATCGCTCTAGTGGCGGCAAGCTGCCCGCCCGGCTTCACAACCGTATTCGTCTTAATCGTAGCCAGTGCGATTTCTCCCAGTTCATTAACGGCATCAACAATTCCTTTGTCCACCGTTGCCAAGCCAAGAATGGCTGACTTTAGACTGACCTTGCCTTCATGCGGCTCAGACAATTGCAAATGATCGCCGAATAATGCCTCCGCCATCCGAATAGCTGCATCGTCTTCATGCAGGTCATCCTCACCAAGCTCCATGATGTATATATGTTCCTTGCCGATATCGAGCAAACTAGGTATATCCGCTTCGGTAACCAAATGCCCTCTTTTGAACAAGCGGCCTTTAAACTCGCCCGGCACAATACGTGTCAAATCATGCGCCAAGCGCATCCCAACCGCGTCGTACACCGGCACTTCCTTTAGAACGGTCTTGCTTTGCTGAACCGCCGCTTCGCCAGATTGCTGCTCCAGCCCGCTCATACGCTATGTTCCCCCAGCTGCCCGGATAAAATGCCCAGCGCATGCGGAAGCTGATCCATAATCGCCATCAAGCTCTCATGAACGCCCTTCGGACTTCCCGGCAGGTTAACGATAAGAGAGCTGCCTCTAATTCCGCATACCCCGCGGGAGAGCATCGCTCTTCTCGTCTTCTGAAGCGCACCCATTCGCATCGCTTCCGATAAACCGGGGACGGCTCGGTCAATGACCTTAAGCGTTGCCTCGGGCGTAATGTCACGCGGAGCAAGACCCGTTCCGCCAGTCGTGAGCACAAGATCGGCATGGAAATATTCTGTCATCTCAATGATAGCCGCCATGATCTCATCCTGCTCGTCCGGAACGATCCGGTAATCGACGATTTCGCCGCCCAGCTCTTCTTCTATTAACTCTCGGATAACCTGTGCGCTCGTATCCTCTCGTTCCCCGCGCGAGCCTTTGTCGCTAGCTGTTAAAATTGCTACCTTCCACCGCATAAACGATTCCTCCCATCCCTATTCCGATCATGGGTTTGACGAAATTCGATAATCTCCGCTTTTGCCGCCGGTTTTGGAAACGAGCTGCGTCGGCCCGATCACCATATCCTTTTGCAAAGCCTTGCACATATCATAAACCGTGAGAGCGGCAGCAGACACCGCGGTCAACGCCTCCATCTCGACACCGGTTTTGCCCGTCGTCTTTACGGTTCCTTCTATGTAAAGCTCATCCGCGCCATTATCGCTAAACACGATATTAATACCGGTAAGCGGAAGCGGATGGCACATTGGAATCCAATCTGCTGTTTTTTTGGCGGCCATTACTGCAGCAACCTGGGCTACGGCCAGCACATCGCCCTTTCCCACCTTGCCTGCCTTTATTTGCCCCAATGTTTCCTGGTTCATCTTAACCGTCGTTTGAGCGACCGCTGTCCGTGAAGTGACTTCCTTATCAGAGATGTCCACCATACGCGCTCTGCCCTGTTCATTAAAATGCGTCAGCTCCACCGCTATCACTCCTCCATGCGTAAAAGGCTGCTATGCCCTCTATCGGCAATTGCTCATTTTGCGTATTAAGCCATATAAATATCCTGCTCTGTTATTAGGCCGTGCATCTGCACATCATGAGCTTCCCGCGGCACACGCTCTACGAGCTGCGCCTCGTAGGCCGCCCCCAGCCATAGCGTCCGCGTTGCCGCCTCTCCCAATTGAAGCTGCTCCGCCGCAAATCGGTCATAATAGCCGCCGCCGTAACCCAGCCGGCCGCCCTTACGATCAAATGCCAAACCGGGAACAAATACGACATCCGGTGCGAAGCCGTTGTAGATCGGCAGCGTTACAGCCGGATTCGGCTCCATAATACCATATGCACCCGGCATAAGCTCCTCCCAGCTTCGCAAATAATGAAGTGTCATGGAGTGGTCAGCAGCGTCACATCTAGGCACAATAACATCGCGGCCGGTTTGCCAGCCCCATTCAATAAGCTCCGCTAAATTGAGCTCGCTCCGAAACGAAACATAAGCCATAAACGCTGACGCCGAACGCTTCTCCAACAAAACCTTCGCTTTCGCGCAGGCGGCCTCAGACCAGGTTTGGCGATGCCGTTCCGGCAAGCTATTTCGTCTTTGTATCATCTGAGTGCGTATGTATGTTTTTTCCTCAAATGAATTCCGTTCAATCAAAAGCACTCACCTATTCTGCTCCCATACTTTTCTTTCATTAAATGTAGTTTACCACTGTTATACAACTTTCGCCAATGCCGGCGCTCGTTTATGGTACACTAATATGGAATGAACGCAACAGTTCTTTACAATTATTTGGTGGAGGTTTCAAAATGCTGCTGCAGGTTTCCAATATTACGAAGAGCTACGGCGTAAATGCCGTATTATCCCATATTTCGTTGCAAGTACAAGAACGGGAAAGAGTCGGTCTTGTTGGCGTGAACGGAGCCGGAAAATCGACGCTTCTCAAAATTATCGCGGGCGAAATGTCCGCGGATTCAGGCGCGATTCACAAAGCCAAGGAAACGAAAATCGGTTATTTAGCGCAAAACAGCGGATTGCAATCCGAGCGGACGATCGAAGCCGAGATGCGCGCCGTTTTTTCCCATTTAGTCGAAGCGGAGCAAGAGCTCCGCGAACTGGAAATAAAAATTGCCGATCCCGCCCTCCATGAGGATGAGAAGCGTTACGCAGATACGCTGGATAAATATGCCAAACGTTCCGATTGGTTCCGCGAACAGGGCGGCTTCGAAATCAATACACGTATTAATAGCGTTCTTCACGGAATGGGCTTCGGCGACTTCGCACCGGATACAGTCATCTCAACCTTAAGCGGGGGTCAGAAGACCCGGCTGGCTCTAGCTCGCATTTTACTACAGGCTCCTGATCTGTTAATGCTTGACGAGCCTACCAACTACTTGGACATTGAAACGCTTACATGGCTCGAATCGTATTTGCGCGGTTATTCAGGCGCAATTCTTGTCGTGTCCCACGACCGCTACTTTTTAGACGCGCTGGCCCAGACCATTATTGAAATCGAGCGTCATACTTCTAAGCGCTACACCGGAAACTATAGCCGGTACATGGAGCTGAAAGCGGCGGAGTATGAAATTAATATGAAGCAATTCGAAAAGCAGCAGGACGAAATTTCCCGCATGGAGCAATTCGTTCAGCGAAATATCGTGCGCGCGTCCACGACCAAGCGCGCTCAAAGCAGACGCAAAGCGCTTGAAAAGATGGAACGATTGGACAAGCCGCTCGGCGATTTGAAAAAAGCTCATTTCACCTTCGAAATCGAACGTCCCACAGGCAAAGACGTATTAGCCGTTCAGGATGTTTCCGTCACCTTCGCCGGCCGCGACAAACCGCTGTTCAAAAATGTCACGTTTCAGCTTACCCGCGGTGAAACCGTAGCCCTTATTGGTCCGAACGGGATCGGAAAATCAACCCTGCTTAAGGTTATCGTTGGTCAAAATGAACCGACATCCGGTTCCATTCGTTTCGGAACCCATGTCAAAATCGGATATTACGATCAAGAGCATACAAGACTTACCGGACAAAATACCGTTTTGGAAGAAGTATGGGGCAGTTACTCTCATATGGAGGAAGCACGTATTCGTACCGTGTTGGGCAACTTCTTGTTCAGCGGAGAAGATGTATTGAAAAGGATCTCATCACTCAGCGGCGGCGAGAAAGCGCGCGTATCGCTAGCTAAGCTGATGCTTGCCCAAGCAAATGTCCTCATCCTGGATGAGCCGACGAACCATCTCGACCTATTCAGCAAAGAGGTGCTGGAAGCCGCCCTTCTTGATTACGAAGGCACGCTGTTCTTCATCTCCCATGACAGATATTTCCTGAATAAGATGGCAGAACGAATTGTCGAACTAAAACCGTCGGGAACCGATCATTTCCTGGGAAATTATGACGAAATGATAGAGAAAAAACATGAAATCGAGGAGGAACGATTGGAAGCGTTGTCAAAACAGGCTGCTGGCAGCTCGAAAACTACAGCCAGTTCCGACAACGCACCGACAAACTCCTATGAAGCCGACAAGCAAGCAAAGCGCGAGGAGCGCGCTCGACAGCGTAGAATCGAGCAATTAGAGCAAGAAATAGCAGCATTAGAGCAGCAAATTTCCGGGCTGGAGGAACAGCTCGCGGATCCCGCCATTTTCAATGACTATGTTCGCATCCAAGAAATTCAAGCCGCTATTGAAGGCTGCAAAGCTTCGCTAGCCGCCTCTTATGAGGAATGGGAGCAGTTGATGTAAACTATCATTTAATATTTCGGAGAGAGGAATATGATCATGTCGCTTAACGCCGAGCTGCAAATTCCGGATCACATTCTTAAATGGGTAATCGAGGCTGTGGATCCTCAAGCCATCGTGCTTTCGACTAATCGACTTCATGGAGGCATCTCGTCCATCGTTCACAGCATAAAGCTGCAAGTTTATCATAGCGAAATAACGGTTGTTTTACGTCAATTCGACAACACCGAATGGCTGGTGGAAGAGCCCGACTTGACGCTGCATGAATCGGAAAGTCTCCGTTGGGCAGCAAAAGCCGACATAGCAACTCCGCAAATCATTGCCTATGATGCAACTGGAAGTCAATGCGGAATCCCCGCGGTGCTATTGATATATTATTTGGACCGCCGACCGTATACCCGGGGTGGACAGCATTTGGAATAAGCGGACTAACCGATGAACTAATGAAAGAAAGGTTAGACTTGTATATGATGAGCTTGATTAATACGACGGAACAGAAAAAACGACGGGCTAAGGACTAATCCTTAACCCGTCGTTATCCCTCAGCTAGTACTGCTCCAATCTAATTAGCCCTAACCGTTGTGCTTCTCTTATCGCTTCCGAGCGTGAGCGGACATTCAATTTATCAAAAATACGAGATAACTGGTATTCCACATTGCGCTGGCTGACATGTAGCATGACCGCCAACTCTTTATTGCTAATCCCCGTAGAAACCTCGTGCAAAATGGTTTGCTCTTTCTCCGTGATCGATACATCCTCAACGGATACTTCCGATCTTCCGATCGTAACCTCATGCCTTCTAAGCTGTTTTAACAGCGAAATCGGAATGACGGCGTCGCCGCGCATAGCGCATCGAATCGCATTATGAAGTTGCTCTCTGGAAACGGTCTTAGAAATAAAACCGGATACGCCTGACTCAATTAGCAGGTTAAAATGGGACCCGATCTCATAGCCTGAATAAATAATGACTTTGCGCTCTGGATCCTGTTGAATTAATCGCTTTGTCAATTCTAATCCGCTGATGCCGGGCATATTCAAGTCACATAATATTAAATCAAATGGCTGCATCTGGACAATATCCAATGCTTCAATCGCTGAAAGAACGACAGATACCGTCATTTCACTATCTTGCTCAATCATCGTTTTTGTTCCTTCTCCAACAGAAGGATGATCATCAACTAATAAGATACGAATCACGCGAAATTCCCCTCTCCGGTCGACCGGTTGTCATCATTTCCGGCAACAAAATAACAACCTCAAGGCCGTTATCGCGCTGAGAATTAAATGATATATCTCCTTCAAGACCCGTTACCCGCTCTTTTATACCTGACAAGCCCATATGCTCAAACGATGCTATCATTTGATTCACATCCATACCTATTCCATCATCCTTATAGCGGAAATATATCGTTCCTTTGCGAAGCTCAAGCTCAAGAGTTATTAATTTTGCTTGCGAATGCTTATCTGCATTGCGAAGCAATTCTTGAACGATTCGATAAATAGCCGTTATTTGCTCCTCATTTAGCGGGCGGGAAAACGGCTTCGCACGAAAATCGACAGCAAAATTCACGCGCATTTGCGTATGCTCAATAATCGACTCAACTGCCTCCACCACTCCCATCTCTTTCAATAGCGGCGGACGAAGCTCATTGCAAGTTTCTCGTATTTGATGTATAACGTCTAACAATCCCTCTTTAATATCCTCCAGCTCGCGTCCGAGCTTATCGGATAGTGGATGATCCATCATAATAGCTTCCAGCTTACGATACCAGAGCAACTGATCCTGAAGGGCTGAGTCATGCAAATCTGCAGCCAGCTTCCTCCGCTCGTTTTCTGACAAGCAGAACAACAAACGAAGCACCCAAGGCGAGGTAGAATGCTCCTTGCGAACCTCGGATTCCAAATCTTCAATCAACCCTTCGATTAAATATAAGTTTTCAAATACAATACTTGCATAGTTGGACATCGTCTTTAACCAGCGAAGCTCATCTGAATTAAAACGGGTATGATTCGTTTTCAAGCCAATCCACAAAATATGATACCTTGATCGCTGTCTGCCTATTACAAGTCCAAGACCGTAAGGCAATTCTATTAATTCCCCTACCTGCAGGGAGTTCACAGTGCCTAATAAAAACTCGGCCGTTATAAGCTCTTCCGGATGTTCTCCCATTGGATATACGGTGTTTTCCGATTGCTCAATGAGTAAGAACGTAATCCGGTTTACCGGAAGCAGCTCGGTAATTTCTTGCTTTAGAACGGCTTCCAAGTCCGTTTGCTTCATGACCCTTGCTATTTTGCGAGAAAATCGATCAAGACTATCCTGATAGCTGTACATGGCTTTGAAGAGCTTTGGCCGAAAACGTTGGTCAATTTGTTCCTTCGCATATAAAAACAACGTGGTTCTTCCCAGTTTAGCATGACTATTTGCTGTCAATCATTGTAGTAGAACCCTGAAGGGAGATACCATTGATGACGGAAAATGAGATATTTAAT
>NZ_JAKGAP010000040.1 GCF_021532375.1 Paenibacillus alkaliterrae | reverse complement strand
TACAGGGCAGCTTGGTCTTTACCCCGACCGGACTTCCACCGGTTAGTTATACCTAGCTTGGCTAGGCGCGCTGTAAAAGTTGGTCGTATTATACAGATTTTTGGCGTTCTGACACGCTTGATCCAGGTACGCAAACAACCGATGGCCGGGTTTGATCCACACTTGATGGGTCCTGTACATGGGCTTTGAATCTGACATGACTTCACCTCCTTCTAACCAAAAAATACGAATGTATGTTCTTTTTTATTATACCGCTAAAGAATGAGGAAGGAAAGTACATCTTGTGAGCGTATTCAGGAGATCGCTGATTCACCTCGCCACTTGCAGAAGTGGGAGTCCTCTCAAACTCATCCCATGCCTCCGGCGCATTGATCGTGCCTAGCCAAATTTCCGTATTCAGTCCATGCTTCTCGAAGGCAGGTCCCAAATAATCGCGAATAAATTCACGAAGCTGTTCTCCAGTCCACACGCAGGAAGGAAAATTTTGGTCCGCTGCAACCTCGTTCTGGACATGTATCTGATGAATCGTGATGCCTTCCTCTTCGTACGCTTTAACGAATTTGACGAAATACAATGCATACGCCTCTAAAATATCCTTCTCCCAAGCTGTACCATTCGAGCGCATAATCGCTTGCGCCAATAGGAAGGCGGCAAATGCTGAATTTGTGCTCGCCATCCGGATGAAAGAGCGAATGCAGCACATCGCTTCTAGTCTCATCGGAGAGATGCATCTCCTTATATGTTTCCTTATCGTTGTTGGTAATAGCCTATTTGATTTAACCGATTAATTATTAAGATAATGCGCATCGATTGATTGCGCTTTCATTATAGCTTTATCATGAGAGCGGCGAATTGGACAATATTAGACTCTTTGATTGGACAAATTTGTACCTTCTCCAAGGCAGGACGATCCGGCTGAGCCGCTGCCTCAAGCTCGTTATTGCACTTTTGCAGCGCGGCATTTAGCTCCTTAGGATCAACGGGTATCAATAGGTAATCCACCGCACGGTAACGAAGCGCATGCTTCGCATATATTTGGAAGGTATCAATCGCGGACAACGGGATGCGTTGTTCGGTCATCCTCTGAGAAAGTGACTCTATCCGAAGCGACAGATAAGTTACTTGAGAACAAGCAGGTCTTATCTGAAGTTGTGGTTATTCTTGCACTAGAATTCGACGTGGAGGTGTCCTGGCCACTACCTTTAAGTTTGATGGTTGCTCGACAATTCTATTTCATCAAGATTTGGTTTCTTTTTATTTATGCAATTTATGAAAAAGGGGCTATCCCAAAAGGTCAATAACCTTTTGGGATAGCCCCTTCTTCGACTAATCATACTGGTTATTCCATAACTGCTTATGAATCTTTATCACGATTTTTTTCAGTTCACCGGGCTCATTCACTGCGCAGCACGGACGGTGTGCATCGGAAGGATAAAAGACGGCAAACTGGCCTTGAGTCAGCACCAGACTGGATTCTTGATTCTCCATCCTTGCGTAATAAACAATATCCCGGACAGCCAAATCCTGCTCTTCAACTACCAGTTGATCAGTGAGCCTAATAAAATCGATTCTTTCTTCCCCGCTAACGACGTACTGAATGTCTAAATAAGTGTCATGAGATTCCAATCGATGCACATTGCTCGGCTGTGTAACGATTTGTTGCACCAAAGCGTACATAAGCCCTCCTGCTGCCAGCTCATATCTGCCCGGCTCCCTATCGGCAAGCCCGCCTGATATCAAATACTCCAAAGCTCTGCGGACAGCCTGGGGATACAACAGGATCTCCTGCGCGAGTTGCCTCATATCGCCAACGATCATAAGGCAGCGCTTCTTTCTTCCTGCTGCAATCGAATCCGCTTCAGCTGTTTCATCACAGCGCTTCCGCCCCGTCCGAATAGTTCATGCAGACGACAGTATTCAGCGTACAGCTGGTCATAGACGATGCTATTCGCCTCGATCGGCTTATACATTTGTTCACGCACGCGAGCCATTCGGGCTGCGGCTTCCTCTATGCTGCTATATCCGCCTCGCTCCTTACCTGCAGCTACAGCGCCGAACATGGCTGCGCCAAGCGCAGGCGTTTGTGTAGATTCTGCAATCTTGATCTCGCGCCGGGTAACATCAGCATAGATTTGCATGAGCAGCTCATTTCGCTGCGGCAGTCCGCCGCATGCGAACAGCTCATGAATGGCAAGCCCAGCTTGTTCAAAGTTTTCTATGATCGTACGGGTACCGAATGCAGTCGCTTCCAGCAAACATCTGTATATTTCCTCCGGCTTTGTCTGCAGCGTCAATCCAACGATCATACCGCTAAGGTCTGCATCGACCAGCACCGTTCGATTGCCGTTCCACCAATCAAGCGCCAGCAAACCGTGCTGGCCAGGTCTTAGTTCACATGCTTGCCGCTCAAGCCACCCATGAACACTTATGCCGTCATCCTCCGCCGCTTGCTCCACGTAAGCAGGCACCCCCTGTTCGACAAACCAGGCGAATATATCTCCTACAGCAGGCTGTCCAGCTTCATAACCGAAAAGCCCCGGTATAATTCCGTCCTCTACAACGCCGCAAATACCTTCGACATGTATTTCTTTATCACTCAGAAGCATATGGCAAAGCGAAGTCCCCATCGCCATAACCATCTGACCCGATTGGACAGCGCCCGTGCCCGGTACTCCTGAATGAGCGTCAATAATACCTGCAGCTACCGCTGTTCCTGCTCTAAGCCCCATCATTGCGGCAGCTTTCTCCGTCAACTCTCCCGCTTTGGCTCCCAAGGATACGACGTCCCCTTGCAGTTTATCTTTAACAAGGTGCTCCAGCCTCGGATCCAGCTCCCGGAAGAAAGAAGCTGACGGATAGCCTTCCTCTTTATGCCAAAACGCTTTATAGCCGGCGCAGCAGCTATTTCTCGCGGAACTGTCCGTCATCTGAAGCACGACCCAATCCACCGCCTCCATGAACCGGTGAGTCCTCTCATACAGCGCAGGCGCTTCATTCAACAGCTGCCATGCTTTGGCCGCCATCCATTCCGATGAAGTTTTTCCGCCATACCTGCTAAGGAATCGTTCACCGCGCCGCTCTGCTATTTGGTTAATCCGATTCGCTTCATCCTGGGCTGCATGATGCTTCCACAGCTTCACATAGGCATGCGGCTCGTCCCGCAGCTCTTCCAACTCACAGAGCGGAACTCCGCTCTCATCGACCGGCAGTACCGTGCATGCCGTAAAATCAATGCCAATGCCTATCACCTGACCGGCATCGATCCCAGCTAGGCGAAGCACCTCAGGGACCGACCTTCTGAGCACTTCCATATAATCATCCGGATGCTGCAGAGCCCAATCCGGCTCCAGAATCTTACCCGAATGGGGCAAGCGCTCATCCATGACGCCATAAGGGTATCCAGTCACGTGCTCAGCGATGACTTCCCCGTTGCCGATGTCAACGAGAAGAACCCTTCCGGACTCTGTTCCGTAATCGATACCGATCGAATACATCTTCTCCATCTATCCTGCCCCCTGTAATTTACCGTTCATCCATCCCGATTCTATTTCGCGTACGACCTGGTATACGTTTCAGTCAACCGATGCAGCTGTTCCACTTCTAACCGATTCGTTGGCGTGAATTCGTCAGCGTTTTTGGAGCGGCAGTTGTAATTGTCGAATACCCCTTCGAGCATTAAGTAATATTTGGCGTTGACCGGATACAGCTGCTTCTCGATCAAAGAAGCGAGGCTTAGGAAATTAATGAGCTGCTCAGCTTCCCTCGGCTGATCTAAGCCATCAAGCATGAGCTTCACATACAGCTCGGGATGAAAATTGGCCATCACGCCGCTATAACCGGTTACTCCCAGCTTCAGTGTCTTCAGCAGCGTAGCTGTATTCGCGTTATACAGGTTTAAGCCAGTCCCTTGCACCGCATGCATTTTCTCCGTCATATTAGCAATGTCGCAGCTCGTATCCTTAAGGAATAGAAATCTCTCCGTTTCAGCGCACCACTTCAATAAAGACGGCGATATCAGCCTCTTATATGGATAGGGGCATTCGTAAAAACCAAGCGATATCGATTCAGGAAGCTCTGCCATAAGCTTCTCCAAATTCGCCAGCCATACCTCATCGGATTCTTCCTCGCGTGCCAGCCGATTCGTAATGAGCACTAACGCATCGATGCCCGTGGCCGCGATTGCCTGCAGCTCTTCTACTTGATCCTCAAAGGAATCAGAAATGTGGCCGGAAGCAATGACCGGTACGCGCCCGGCAGTCTTTTCCTTCACAAAAGCTGCAAGCTCTACCCTCTCCTCCAAGCTTAAATAAAACATCTCGCTCGATTGGCATACCGCGAATAGACCATCTACTCCTTTGCGGATATACCATTCTATCGCCTTCTCAAGCACCTTATAGTCAATTTTATTATCTTCAGTAAACGGGGTGACCATTGTCGGCCATACGCCTGTCGATATCTTCATGTTCATCCGCTTCTCCCTCTTACTCCGTCTTATCTGATTAATCCTATGAAATGTTAATCATGCAAAATGCAATATTCTCTCTTTTCCATGTATAAGTAATGAATAACTGATCGCCGTCTGCTAGAATTGCAGGGTAAGAAAACTCGCCATACTCATCCTCCAAAATATAAGGGGGTTCCCAGGTTAACCCGTTATCCAGGGAAGCGCTCAGTACCAGAGGCGACCTCTCCCCCCAATTTTTGTCCACCGGGTTATAAGCAAGCACAAGTGTTCCATTACCCAGCTTTACCAAATCAATACCGCTGTTATTATTCGGAAGCTCTGTCGGATAGGCCTGCGACCAAGTTCTGCCCCCGTCATCCGAATCGCTGCGGTAAATGCGCCCTTCTGTGCTTCGCAGCAGCATATGCACATGTCCCGGATTGGACTCCCATAAGGTGGGCTGAATGACGCCCCGTCCGGAGAAGGACTGCTTCGATACCGGTATGCCGCTATCCACTACTTCCTTTATGCCGCTGTAATCCAAGCCTTGGATAACGACTGAGCCGCTCTTCGTCCAGGTTATACCGCCATCCTCCGAGCGGTCGGTGAACGCTTGCCAAATGCCGTCCTCCGTAGATGCCGGAGCCAACCAAGCGCCGTCTGACAGCTCAATGAGCTTATTCCTTACCGGCCCTCTTCCTCCCCGGTCTCCACCCACAAGCTCGAGCGGATCTGACCATGTTCCACCTTTATCCTTCGAAACTTTATACCTTGTATACCATTCTTTGAGCAAGGCTCCTACTTTGTAATAGAGGATAAGCTCATCGTTGTTTTTCTGATGAAAAACAGGATTCCAATGCGGCAGGCCCTCTTCATCCGCGAGCACAACTGGCTTCGTCCAGTTCCCTTGGCGCCTTCTCGAGCACCAAATCGCAATGTCTCCCTCGCCCTCCTTACTGCCGGCAAACCAAGCAACCAAAATATCCCCATCTGGCAAGACAACTAAATGGGAAGCATGGCAGCTGGAGAATGGAGGTTCGTTGCTGAATAACAGCTCTTTCGTTAAGGTTGTATACATGATGCGCCTCCTATAGCACTAAGCAATAGCTGTCTTCGGTTAACCCTTAATACCTGTATTCGCGATCCCTTCAACAAAATAACGCTGCAGCGACAGAAATACGATTATAGACGGAATGATGGCCATGCAAGCACCCGCAAGCGAGGTGCCGTATTGGAACTGCGCTGTAGAATTAGCTCCGCCCATGAACTGGGCAATACCAACCGTTAATGGCTTCAACGAGTTGTCTCTAATCGCAATAAGCGGCCAGAGGAAATTGTTCCAGTTCGTAATAAACATCAAAATGGTTACCGTGGAGACAGCCGGCTTCGAGAGCGGCAGCATGATTCGCGAGAATATACCAAAATCCTTGCAGCCGTCTATACGCGCCGCTTCCTCCAGCTCCTTCGGAATACTCTTGAAGAAGCTCGTCAGAATAAACACGCTCGTTACGTTCGCGCCCGCTACTAGAATGATCGAAGCGAACGTGTTGAGGAGGCCAAGCTCCGAGACAAGCAGAAACAAAGGAACGATATACGCTTGAATCGGAATAAGCAGCATAGAAACAACTAAAGTGAAGATCAGTTTTTTCCCTCTGAACTCCAATCGGCCAAAGGCATATGCAGCCAGCGTGGTTAGAATAAGCACGAGAATCGTAGAGGCAACCGTAATAAAAACGCTGTTCCACATCCAGGTGAGAAAGGGATGATTCTTAAGCACGAGCGAATAGTTGCTGAACGTAAAATTCTCAGGAATCCAGCGCGGCGGATAGCTTATAATTTGATTCTCCGGCTTTACAGAAGAAATAAGCGACCAAAAAAGCGGAAACAAGAAAATGATCCCTATGAAGGCCATCAAAACATATACGGATATTTTTTTCACATTCATGTATCGCTCACTCCTAGTTATCAAGCTTGAAGAGTCTGGATTGAATTTGGACTAACACAATCAATATGACAACAATCGCTATGCCGAGCGTCGAACCGTAACCGAGATTATAATTTTGGAAGGCGGTTCCATACAAATATTGCACAAGCGTCAATGTCGCGGTCCCCGGTCCGCCGTTCGTCATAACAAATATTTGGTCAAATATTTGGATGGCATTAATGAGCGTGAGGGTGATGATCATGGACGTAATCGGCTTCAGCAAAGGCAGTGTAATTTTCATAAAGGTTTGAAACTTATTCGCTCCGTCAATAGTCGATGCTTCGTACAAATCCTTCGAAATGTCCTGCAGCCCCGCGAGGTACAGAATCATGTTATAGCCCATGTAAGACCATACCGTTACGATCGCTACGGAAAATAACGCGTATTTGTCGTTAGTCAGCCACTCTATCGGCGCGATGCCGATCATCTTCAAATAATAATTCAATATCCCAAAATTGTTGTCGTACAGCCAGTTCCATATAATTCCCACTACTGCGGGAATCAGGACGTACGGAATGATGGAAACCGTTCTGACGGCATTGCGGTAGCGAAGCTTCTGATTAAGCAATACGGCAAGCAGCAAGCTGAATACGACAAGTGGAGGCAAAACCATAAGCAAAAACAGCATCGTGTTCTTCAAAGATGTGTAAAACATCGGATCGCGAAACAGCTTCTCGAAGTTGTCTAAGCCGGCGAAAGCGGCATCGCCAACGATATTCCATTCCATGAAGCCGACGAACAAGCCCGCCATACTCGGCCCGAAGCGAAAAATGGTGAAAATAAGCAAATAGGGCAGTAAAAATAATGCTGCAATCTTCCCTTGTTTGTTCATAGCGCTACAACCCTTCTGCAGGAGATAACAGGGATACGTCTGGGACCGGAAGATGTCCAGCCGTATCCGCCTGTAACCATTTTTATTGGTCTGCTAATATCGCATTCATGTCTTTCATCAGCTGTTTGGCAATTTCATGCGGGTCTTTGTTGTTCAGAATCGCATCCTGCGCGGCTGTCAGGATCGGACTCGGTGCCGTGCTCGAGAACAGCTGCGCCGATTGCGGGTGCGCAGGCAGCAGTACGGCATTATCCAAGCTGGCGATAAATGCCTCGCGTCCTTCGAGTCCCTTAGCCGATTCCATGCCTGCATTGTTTGAAGGCAGCTGTCCGGATTTCGCCCAATCTGCCGAATTGCCATCGAGCCATTTGACGAATGCAATGGCCGCTTCTTTTTCCTCTGCGCTTCCCTTTTTGTTAACCGGGAATGTCAGAACTTCCGCTGCACCCCATGCTGCCTTCTTATCAAACACCTGAGGATACGGCGCGCTTCCCCATTGCAAGCCGGATGTTTCAAGCTTCGGCATTTGCCATGGACCGTCAAAAATCATAGCCACTTTGGATGTAGTGAAATCATCCACTGGCGATTTTTCCCCTTTAGGAACGACTTTGTATTTGAAGACGAGATCCTGCAGGAAGCCAAACGCCTTGGCCGTCTTCTCTTCGTCAAGCTCCAGCTTATTCATGCTCTCATTGAATGGATTGCCGCCTTGCTGATTAATCAACGCATAAGCTTGATAGAAGATATGATGGTTCATATTAAAGCCTAGACCGTACTGCACAATGTTGTTCTCATCAAATCCGCTTTCGTTTGGATGTTTGCCATTGCTGTCAACCGTCAGCTTTTGAGCCATCTCGATCAACTCTTCCCCTGTTTGCGGAGCGGCGGTTAAGCCTGCTTTTTCGAATAATGCTTTGTTATAATAAAGGCCGTGCATGTGTACATCAAGCGGCACCGCATACTGCGTATCCTTGTAGAATGTACCGCCCCATGCGAATTCGGAGTAATCCGACTTATTCAGCTTGGCCGCTTCAATCTGCTTGTTGTCGAGCACGCCCATCTCGGAAAATTGTCCGATCTCAAAAGGGTGCATCGCAAGTACATCCGGCGGTTCTCCGCCTTTCATCTCGGTTAGAAACTTGGCAAATAACGGTGTCCACTGCATCGAAGTGAACTCAACATGGATGCCGCTTTGTTCGGCATTGAACTTATCGACGAGCCCCTTCATCGTTTCCAGATCGGGCCCCGTCCACCCGCCCCAATAGTCGATTTTGATCGGGGCGTTCGAATTGCTCGCCGTACCGCCTGCGCTTCCTTGCTGCTCATTTCCATTGCTTGCACAAGCTGTAAACAACGTCGTGATTAAAGCTGCTGATGCGAGTACGGCTGACACCCTTTTGAATTTCATACAAGAACCTCCCAAATATTTATGATATATACTTAAAACGCTTCATCAGATGTATGCGCGATAGGTTTGTAGAAGCGTTCATAAGTCAATTCCAAGCGTTCCGGCATTATGGAAACGCTCACTTTCCAGATCCGCCGCAAGAGCTGCGTAAAATCAAACATGACTCGAATAATTTACAGATAGGTTCATGCGAGCGATACTGCATTAATTCACTAAGAAGATTAACGCAGGCTTCGGCCATTTCCTCAACGGGAAGATGAACGGTAGATAAAGCTGGAATTGTAAATTTCGTGATAGCATCATCATCGTAACCAACGAGCTCCATTTCATCCGGCACTTTTCTCCCAGATTCGTGAAGCGCTTTCAAAGCGCCTACTGCCATTTGATCGCTAATCGAGAACATAGCCGTAGGAAGCTCTTCTTCCCTCTCCAGCAGACGATGGATCGCATCGTAACCGCCCTTCTCCGAGAAATCTGCATACAGCGCATGCTGCTCGGATAGTTCAAGCCCCAGCTCTTTTGCCCTGTCCGTGAAACCTTGCAATCTAAGCTGTATGGCATTCGAGGAGACATCCGACACTAAGACGCCCACTTTAAGGTGCTTCCTGCTTGCGAACAGCTGCGCTACCTCCTGCCCTGTTTTAAAACTGTCTACCTTCACGCTCGAGTATTTGTCTGAGCTGCGCTGGTACAGAACAATTGGAACGAGAAGATTAGCATCCTCCAAAAATTGTTCATCCAGCTCGGTCGGGTTCGCAATAATCGCCCCGTTGTACCTCGTTCCAGTAAGCAAGCTGTTCACTTCACATAGCTTATTGCCCACGTAAGGCTGGATCAGAAGCTCATACTCTTGCTCCAGAGAATGAAATGCGCGCTGCAGTCCGTGCAAAAACCGATTGATGAGAGCTGCTCGAACATCCAGCGACCAGAATAGCGCGATGATCGGAAGAACCGTTTCTCCCCCGCTGCGCAGACGCCTCGCTGAAATATTCGGCTGGTAATTAAGCTGCTTTGCCGCCTCTACAATTTTCTGTTGCGTAACAGCAGAAATTCGATATTGGTCTCCCTTTCCACCCAGCACCATCGAAGCGGTGCCTTGAGACACATCCGCAAGCTTCGCTATCTCTTTTATGCTGGCCATACCTTACACCCCATAACTGCTAATACGTTTTGCTAATACGTTTTGCTAATACGTTTTGCTAATACGTTTTGCTAATTAATATATTTTAAAAATGCTTACTTGTCAACCGTTTTTCTGAGGCAGAAGTCCTTCCATTTTGTAAATATAAAAGGTGAGCGGGCAACGGGTATATCCGTTGACTACTCACCTCAAATTTAGAATTGCTTTCGCTTAGCTTGTACGCTCATTGCCGCAGGATTGACGAATGACGATGTGCGTATCAAGCATGCTGGAAGTAGGCTCTATCTGTTTATGATGCATCAAGTCCATAAGCAGCCTGACACATTCGGCTGCCATTTCTTCAACGGGCAAATGCACCGTTGTTAGAGAAGGGATCGTAAACTGAGTTACTTCATCATCGTCATACCCGACAACCTCGATATCGCCGGGAACGCTCTTGCCAAGCTCATTCAGCGCAGCCAACGCCCCGACCGCCATCTGATCGCTTATGACAAATAAAGCCGAGGGTAACTCTTGATCTTGTTGATATAGCCGTTTAATCGCCTCATATCCGCCCTGCTCCGAAAAATCCGAGTATACGGTGTGCTCTTCTTTAGCCGTTAAGCCCAGCTTCAAAGCTTCAGACAAAAAACCCTCTTTGCGCAGCTTAATCGCCTTAGAGGATACATTCGGAACAATCGTGCCCACCGTCTGATGTCCATTGCTTGCAAACAACCGTGCAACGGTCTCTCCTGTATGGTAGCTGTCGACATTGACCGAGCAATATTTATCCGAGCCTCGCTGATAGAGGACAATGGGTACATTCAATTGCGCCTCTTCTAAGAAAACCTCATCCTCCTCCGTCGCATTCGCAATGATGGCGCCGTTAAATCTCGTTCCGGTAACCAGGCTGCGAACTTCGCTCAATTTCGTACCCACATAGGGCTGAATAAGTAATTCGTAATCCCCTTCGATCGTTTGCAGCTTTTCCTGCATTCCTTTAAGGAAGCGGCTGATAAGCATCGTTCTTGTATCTAATGCCCAAAAAAGCGCGATAATGGGCAGCACAATTTCTCCTCCGCTTCTAAGGCGTCTTGCTGAAATATTAGGCTGATAATTAAGCTTTCTGGCTGCTTCGTATATCTTTTGCTGAGTGACCTCCGATATCCGGTACTGCTTCCCTTTGCCGTTCAACACGATAGAGGCTGTCCCCTGGGATACGTTCGCCAACTTGGCAATTTCTTTAATGCTGGCCATACGGAATCACTCCGATACCTATGAAATGATAAAACTACGATTTCTCAAAAGATAGTAAAACAGCTAGTTTCGTCTTTGCTAATACGTTATTGTTCCATCTTACTTGGCATGTTATGTTATGTCAATTCGTGCAAAGACACTCATGACAGCGCTAATAAATTAGCTCTAGACCACGCCCTGCGGTGCTCTTGTTCAACATCCGTTAGCGAATTAAAGGGCTGCCACACGGCAGCCCTTTCAGTATTAAGCTATTGTTCCCTATTAGCAGAATAATTCGCTAAAACGACAGTAACGGAATGTCCGCGATAATCGACCTGGTTAAGGCAGAAATAATCCCATGCCTGCTCCGGCACCAAAGAATGGATTTCTATATAAGTTGAACTAAAGATTGCTTAGGTTTTTTCAGGTCCTATTAAGCATGTTGACAAAATAGCTTCGCTCCTGAAAGATGAATGGCGAATCTAACTGGAAAAGGTCCCGCTAAACTCGCTTCATTAGCGAGTAATTCTCTCCTAACTGGAATTTGTCCCGCTAATGTGGTCCGTTTGCCGACTTGAAGCGATTATTCCGGTGAATAGCGCCAGGTTTTCCCGTTAATTGCTTTATATAGAGCGTCTGAGACAAAATTAACTGGCGTTTTTCCAGTTCGTGCTGCCGTTAACTCACGTGATTGATTGGTTCAATATATAGATAATTGTCCTCTCGCGGTCTAATGCCGACTAGACCGGTGATGATTAAGGACTTGTTTTCTTGTGCCAAAATATCATAAATTTAGGGATGAATGATTTTTCATCTTCGTCCCCGCTTAATGAGGATATGCCATATCGAACTCGATACCGCAAGGTCCGCCGTCCGTATTCGATTCCAAATCAACAGCCGTGCCGTCCGCTCGAAATAAAGGGCGGTAGTGGGTATTAATATGAGTGGCTGAGGCATTCGCGTAATGACAGATGAAAGCGCGTCGAAATTGATCCTTTGTCTTGTTCCGATAGGAGCCGTGGATGAGATTTCCGTTAAAAAATAAGACGTCACCCTTATCCATAATAGCCGGAATCGCTTTCTCATCCTTGGGAGGCTTCACGTAATGCGTCGTGAACGATTCTGAGGCATCCGCTAACTCCGGACAGCTTATTTCATAATCGCTTGTTCTCGGAACGACCAGCAAGCCGCCGTTATCCATGTTTGCCGCATCGATCGCCGTCCATGCCGCTATGCAATTTCCCGGTTCCACCTGCAAATAGAAATTATCCTGATGCAGCGCTTGCCCGCGCGAGCCTGGCGGCTTGTAGTAGAACATGCTTTGCGCAGCAAGCGCTTCTTCGCCGTACAAGTCGGACAGCACGTCCAAGACAGGCTTATGAAGCATATAGTTCTTGGCTGTTTCATTGAAACGGTGCGGGTGCATGACGCGCGGATACCGTTTGAGAGGGTCATCCGCATCGGCATCAAGCTTAGGCTCGAAATAGCCAGGAACAGTCGTATGGCTGATCGCCTCGAAAGTATTCTCTATCACGCGTATATCCTCTACAGAGAAAAGGTCTTTAACGATTAAGTAGCCATTGGCCGTAAATTGTTTCTTTTGTTCTTCCGTTAATACCTTCAACGTTTTGGACATTTCATATCGCTCCTTCAAAAGTGTCTTCATTCTTCTTGACTTTATAATAGAGCTTTCGTTATTTTAAAAGAAGAAGGATTACTGCTAAAAAGTAACGGTATTCTGCTATAACGAAAAATAGGAGGATATGAATATGTCCAATTCAGGTCGTCACGACCATGCAAACGAATACTCTGATGGAACGCTGTTCGGAGGTCATTTTGACGAGTCTGACTCCTATCGGATTCGCAGAGCTCACGGAATGAGCGATTGGCTAATCTTTTATACAATGGAAGGGACCGGCTATTTGCGCACGGCTGCCGGCGAGAAGCGCTGCAAGGCTGGACAGATCGGTCTGCTTCGCTCTGGTATCCCCCATGAATACGGGACCGTATCTGGCTGCTGTTGGAATTTCTATTGGGTGCATTTTCAGAAACTGCCTGAAATCGACTATTTGCCAAATGAGGAATCAATCGTGGCAACGATTCCGGAGGGTAACTTGCAGAGTCGCGTACAGCATGCCTTCCAGCATATTTTGAGCGATTCCCGGGAACGTTCAAGCTTCTGGCATACCTTATGCGAAAATTCGCTGCGCGAGGTTATCTTATTGGCCGCCCAGCAAATGGATCAGCGTTTTGATCCGCGAATCGAGCTCGCGCTGCGCTATTTGTCCCGTCATATGAACAGCGTCGTTCGAATCGAGGAGTTGGCCAAAGAGGTTGGACTATCCGTTTCACGGCTATCCCACCTCTTTAAGAAGGAAACGGGGGAAAGCGTGCTTGAGCATCTTAACCGTCTTCGTCTTCGGCAAGCGGCCTTGCTGATGTCGCATATGGGAAGAACCGCCACCGAGGCAGCGCTGGATGTCGGATTCAACAATTACAACCATTTTGCCGCATTATTTCGTCAGATGTATGGAAGCAGCCCTCGTGCCTATAAAAAAGAAAAGGGAATGTCCCAATCGTCATTAACATGACTAATGGACACCCCCTTCACGTCGAGGGGCTAAAGACACGCCTCAACCGCCACGCTATGTTGGATTGCTCCAGCAACTACAGTCTCAGGCCCGCCATTCGGCGCTCTATACTGGATTTGTCCAGTATCTTTTCCCTGGTATTCACCAATCGACGCGATATCCTCCGGCAATAATACGAAAGGGGTGTCGCAAAAGCTGCAATTAGCTGCTTTTGCGACACCCCTTATCTGCTGTATTAGACCCTCTGAGCAGCGAGGTCAAGCCAGTCCAATTCTTCCCGGGTCAGCTGAATGAGGGAGCCCGCATCGCAGGATTGCAGCTCCTCGGCAGTTTGGGCTCCGATCAGAGCGCAGGTCGGAAACGGCTGATTCAGTACGTAAGCAAGAGCGATTTGGATCGCGCTGACGTTTTTCGTCGCTGCCAGCTGTTTTGCTCGCTCCAGCCTCTCCCAGTTATCATCGCTGTAGAATACGCGAACGAGGTCGGCGTTATCGCGAACCTCCGGTGAAAATCTTCCCGTAAAGAAACCTCTGGCTTGAGAGGACCAGGACAGCAGCGGAAATTGCTGCTCCTCATGCCATGCGCAGGTCTCTGCATCCGCCGATACGCAGCCGGACCAGAACGGCTCATTGGCTTTGGCTAAGCTTAGGTTAGGGCTGCTGAATGAGAACCCGGTCAGCCCGTTCGCCGCCGCGTATTCGTTCGCTTCCTTAATGCGCCGCCAAGTCCAGTTAGATACGCCAATTGATTTCACAGCACCGGATTTCACATACTCATTCAATATTTCGATGACTTCGCCCGCAGGCACCGCCGGATCATCTCGGTGCAGCGCATACAAATCGATATAATCGGTTTGCAGCCTTGCCAGGCTGTGCGTCAAATCGGCGCGAATGGCTTCTTTACTGACACGGGGACCCGTACGGTCATGATGTGCACCTTTCGTCAAAATAACCATTTGCTCGCGGTTGCCGCGCTCCTTCATGTAACGGCCGATCACTTCTTCGCTCTCGCCGCCGCAATAAATATGCGCCGTGTCGATCGAGTTTCCGCCGATCGCGAGAAATGCATCCAGGTTTGCCGCCGCTTTCTCATAGGTATTGTGAAAAAAATAATCCGAGCCCTTCATTAAACGGGATACCGGTTTCGGACAGCCTTCGATTTGAATGTACTCCATCATTTTATCCTCCTTATATTTCCTTATAGAATTACTCTAGTCCGTTCGCGGGCTGATAGCAGACAAGCATCAATTACCTTCATATTGTTCAAGGAATCCGATGGTGCGAACTGCAGCGGCGTTCCATTCATGATAGCGCGCGCCAGATGATCGGCTTGCAGCGTATATTGGTTGACATGCGGCACCTCGACCTCTCTTCGCTCCCCTTTGGCGCTTACGAAGAAATTGGCGCTGCCCGGTTCGCCTGTAACGTATGCGGACGGAACCTCAATAATACCATCGGTTCCAAGCACCTCGAGCGGGTTGCGGAATGCCGCCCACATGCCGCAATCAAATGAGAGCGAGACGGAGCCTTCAAATTCCAGCAGCCCCGATGCCATCATATCGACGTCGCCATGCTCCGGCGAGAACATCGCCTGCACCGTCACCGCTTCCGGCTCCTTGCCAAGCAGCAGGCGGGCGGCGTTAATCGGATAGCAGCCTACATCATAGATAGAGCCGCCGCCCCACTCCTTGCGGAATCTGACATTGGCATTATTGGCAGCGCCGTTGAAAGTAAAGGCGCTGCGAATGCCGCGAATCTCTCCAATCTCTCCAGCGGCTATTACCTCTTTGATCATCGCATAACGAGGATGATATCTATACATAAACGCTTCCGATAGCAAAACGCCGGCTTTGGCGCATGCTTCTGCCATCTCTGCCGCTTCCTTCTCTGTTAAAGCCAAAGGCTTCTCGCACAAAATATGCTTTCCTGCCTCAGCAGCGCGAATCGTCCATTCCTTATGCAAATGATTTGGCAAAGGGATGTACACAACATCAATGGAATCGTCTTCTAACAGTGCTTCATAGCTGCTATAAGCCGTGGGAATGTTGAGCTCCTCCGCCGTTTTCTTGGCCTTGTCCGAATCGCGGCTGGCGATAGCCGCAACCTCATTTATTTCAGATAAACGGAGTCCCGGAATGACCGCTCTTTTCGCGATGCCCGCACAGCCCAAAATGCCCCATTTCAGCTTTTTGATCGACATACTTTATCACCTCATCATTTTTTTTACGACTATATTGCGATTATAAGACGAACGATTTAAAATTAAAATAATATTATTTTGTTATCCATTAAAACAATATTGTCATCGAGGTGATCATCATGCAGCGCCAAAGCCACCTGCTTACTTTGCCGCATAACCCATTCTTTTGCTTTCCTGAATCCGTCGGAAATTACTGGAACCATCCGCAGCATTACACATTAAGAGAGGCCGGAGCGTTGAATAACTTCAATATCCATTATGTCGCTTCCGGGAAAGGCTGCGTCGAATGGGATGGGGAGGTGCATACGCTGGAGGCGGGGGAGGCTGTTCTTTATTTTCCGCTGCAAAGGCAGCATTATTACAGCAGCACAGAGGATCCTTGGGATATTAGATGGGTTCATTTCTATGGAAATGGCCTGCAGGATTATATGATTGAACGCGGCTTTCACAAAAGCCAGCTTTGGACGATTCGGAATCGGGCCGCTTGGGAGCAAGCGCATGAGGAGCTGCTCGTCGAGGCAGAGACGCATCGCATGCTTCATCCAAATCGGTTATCGGCACTGACCTACGCCATTTTGGCTGTCTTCGTCGAACAAGCCATTCCCATATCCGGCAGCAAATCCAGCTCATCCTCCAATCGGATCGCAGAGCTCCTACCTTTGATGCAGCAGGAGGCGGCGCAGCCGTTCATCCTGGAGCATTGGGCCGGGCTCGCGGGCGTCAGCCCTCACTATTTCTGCAAATTATTCCGCAGCGTTATGGAAATGACGCCGATGGATTTCATTACGCGCTGCCGGCTTCAAATGGCGAAGCAATGGCTGCTTGAGCGTAAAGAGACCCCTATTGGCCAAATCGCAGCGGATGCCGGCTATCCCAGCGTAAGCTATTTCAACAAACGCTTCATGGAGCATGAGGACATGACTCCTACGGTTTACAGGCAGTTATATGGTTTATAACGGAGCAAGATCTAACTTGCTCCGTTATGACGCCCGAAACAAATCGTAATTATTACGTTTTTTCGACATATACTTCTACAATGGCAGTCTACTATGCAAACCTATTTATTTGGATGGGAGAGGATTAGAATTGAAAGTCCCTGTGATCGTCATAAGCGGTTTTCTCGGCAGCGGAAAAACTACTTTGCTCCTGCGCCTGCTGCAAGAAGCGAAGGCTGAGGGCCTTCGGCCCGGCATCATTATGAATGAGCTTGGACAGCTTGATGTCGACGGCCATATTTTGAGAGAGCAATCGGATTTGCCGGTTGAGAAGCTGCTGGATGGCTGTGTCTGCTGCAGCAAACGCAGCGAGCTCGCCGGAAGCATCCGTACGGTATTGCGAAATAAGCCGGATCTGCTCGTGATCGAGCTTACCGGCGTCGCGAATCCCGAAGAAATTGCCGATGCGTTAACCGATCCGGCATTAATCGAGCTCGTTCGTCTGAAGCAAATCGTAACGGTCGTCGATGCCGAGCATGTGCTGGATTACAACAGCTTCTTCGAATCGGATGCCCAGCTCATTCGTACGCTTAGGCGCCAGATCGAAACGGCCGATATCCTTGTGCTGAACAAAACAGATCTCATAAACGATGCAAAACGTAAAAAGATCGGCCAACTGCTGCCCAAATATAACGATGCGGCTGTCTTAATCCCAACTGCTCATAGCATTATTGATCTGGGTTTGCTTCTATCCGATGTAGTTAAGCAGGCCAAGCAAGCGGTTGCGGTCTCTTCTGCCTTTCCAATGGTGAAGCCAGCCGCAGCAGCTGCTCATGCCGCCCCTAATCAGCCGGTGGAGCAGACTCGCCTCGAGAAAGGCCAAGCGCCGTCTTTTTCGCGAGTCCAAACGATTTCGCTTGCGCTAGCCCGGACGGCTTCCTATAGCCGGAAGGATATCGAAAAATTTCTACATAAATTTAAAAACCGGCTGCTGCGTGCCAAAGGCTATATACGCCTTAATCCGGAGGGCCCGGCTCTGCTGCTGCAATTCGCAGGGAATCGGGTAACTTGGTCGGAATCTGCGCATGAAGGGCAGCCTTACATCGTCTTTATCGGCATAAATTTAAATGACCGGGAACTCGAGCAGCAATGGAGAAGGCTGGAGCAATAAGCTTACAACGATTCGCAATCGGATTCCTGAACAGCGGCTTGTCATGATTTTAGAGTCCATTTGTCCTTTTCTTGCGATTTCAAGCCTGTTTTCACTGTGCTAAAGTAAAGCTAACACAACGAAAAGAGGAGCAAACCATGACTAAAACGATAAGAATTGGAATCATCGGGAGCGGCGGAATCGCGCGCGCGCACGCATCTGCTTATAGAAAGCTTTCAAACGTGGAAATTGTGGCGGTAGCTGACAGTATCGAGGGGAAAGCACAAGCATTCATTCAGCAGGAACAGCTCCTGAATGCAGCGCCCTTCGATGATCACAGAAAGCTGCTTGAGCTGGAGCTTGACGGCGTTAGCGTCTGCACGCCCAACTTTGCCCATCACGAGACATCCGTGAATGCTTTAAATGCCGGCAAACACGTTTTGGTCGAAAAACCGATGTCGGTAACTTTGTCGCAATCCATTGAGATGGTCGACGCTTCAAGACGCAGCGGAAAAATGTTGACGGTAGGCTTTCAGCCCAGGTATGACCCGAATATGTCGTTAATCAAAGAGATCGTACAATCCGGGAAGCTGGGCAGCGTTTATTTCGTGGAGACGGGCGGCGGGAGACGCCGGGGCATGCCTGGAGGCACTTTCATCCGCAAGGAGCTCGCCGGGGCCGGCGCTATGGCCGATATCGGCTGCTATTCGCTCGATATGGCCCTTCATGCTTTGGGCTATCCGAGACCGCTCACAGTATCGGCTTATACGTCGAATCATTTTGGAACCAATCCGAAATACCATAAAGAAGCGGCGCACTTTGACGTGGAAGATTTTGGTGTGGCGATGATTAGACTTGAGGGAGACATTGTTCTTAATTATAAAATAAGCTGGGCTATGCACATGGATTCGCTGGGAGCGACCATGTTCCTCGGAACCGATGCCGGACTAAAGGTTACCCCTGCAGGAACGGGTCCATGGAGCGGCGTGTGGGACGGCAGCGTGGGCAGCATGACTTTGTACAATGATATCGCCAATCAGCATATCCAATCGACAATCCCTGTTATTGAGCACGGCTTGAATCTGTTTGACGAGAAAGTGAAGGATTTCGTCGCCGCGATCCAGGACGACCGCCCCGCTCCAATCCCGGGCGGTGAAATATTATACAATCAAGCCATCATCGACGGCGTGCTTCGTTCTGCCGCCAGCAAACGGGAAGTTACGATTGAATTGCCGTAAATAACCTATAGCTGGACCACAAAGCCGCAAGGGGGTTCCCTTGCGGCTTTGTGGCGTTGCGCTATGCATCCGTATCAATCTTCTTCTGAACGACCGGCATCATCATGCTCCAACGGCATGCATGATCGATTTTACCATTCGGCGATGCTGCCGTCCGCATTCCGCCAAACGGGATTTCGCCAATTATGGCCGATATCCGCCATTTCGCGAACCTTTGCTTCATTAATTTCAATGCCGAGTCCCGGCTTCGTCAGCTTGGCGACGTACCCGTCTTCATAATCGAAAACATGGGGATCGACCAAATAATCGAGCAAATCCGATCCTTCATTGTAATGAATGCCCAGGCTTTGCTCTTGAATAAAGGCATTAGGCGTACAGAAATCAAGCTGCAGCGAGGCGGCAAGCGCGATCGGGCCAAGCGGGCAATGGGGAGCTACGGCGACATCAAACGCTTCCGCCATCGCGGCGATCTTGCGCGTTTCCCAAATTCCGCCCGCATGGCTTAAATCCGGCTGGATAATATCCGCCCAGCCCGAGGTCAGCAGCTGCTTGAACCCCCAGCGCGTATACATCCTCTCTCCGGTCGCAATCGGAATGGAGCTGTATCTCGCAATTTCGGCTAATGCCTCATTATTTTCGGACAGCACCGGCTCCTCGATAAACATCGGCTTGAATGGCTCCAGCTCCTTCACCAGCGCTTTCGCCATCCCTTTATGCACCCGGCCGTGGAAATCGATGCCGATCTCCAGTTCGCTCCCGACGGCTTCGCGGATAGCGGCGATTCGCTGTACGGCATGCTCCACCTTCTTATGCGAATCGATCCAATCCAGCTCTTCCGTTCCATTCAATTTAACGGCTTTATAACCGGCCTGGAGCTGCAGCTTCGCAGCGGCAGCGGTATCGGCGGGTCTATCGCCTCCGATCCAGGCGTAAACCTTCACCTTCTCCCGCACCGCGCCTCCAAGCAGCTCATACACGGGAACGCCGAACCGTTTGCCCTTCAAATCCCATAACGCCTGTTCGATTCCGGAGATCGCGCTCGTCAGAATCGGTCCGCCCCGGTAAAATCCGCCCCTGTAGAGCACCTGCCATAAATCCTCAATATTTCCCGCTTCTTTACCGATCAAATACTCGCTCAGCTCTTGAACGGCGGCCGCAACCGTATCCGCCCGTCCCTCGACGACCGGCTCCCCCCAGCCTACCGTGCCGTCATCCGCCGTTATTTTCAAAAACAACCACCTCGGCGCTACCTTGAACAATTCCATTGTACGTATTCTCATACATGAGCCTCCTTAAATTCATATGATGAATATATAATTATCTATAATATATCATATGAATTACAAAGAATAAATAAGCGTTTTCATTCCTTAGTTAGAATAAGCCGCCCTTCCATTACGGTTTATGGCCGTTCAGAGATTTATGATTTTCGGCGTTCGACTGCTCGTGAATCATGTCCTGGATGTGCAGCCTCATCAGCTCTCTCGCTTGCAGAGGATTTCGTCCCGCTATCGCTCCCGCGATTAACGTATGAAACGATGCGGCCTTCTCATCCATCCCTTGCAAACCCATCGTCAATCTTCTGCTATCCAGAAGCATGTCTCCAATCACCCGAATCATGTTCACCATGACCTCATTATGGGAGGCTTTTGCGATTAGCCGGTGAAAGGCAAGATCCTCCTTTAAAAAATCTTTCCCCGCTTGCTGCTTCTTTTGCATCCGTTTCGCCGTTAGCACGATTTCTTCCGCTTCGGCTGTTGTCGCCTTCTCGGCAGCAAGGGCAGCAAGCTCAGGCTCAATAACCAATCTCGCCTCAGTAAGCTGAAGCCAGGAAGCCTGTTCAAGAAAATGAAGGTGCTTATCCAGAATATCTCCTGTTGGAAGCTCCTCTCTCACATAGGTGCCTCTTCCCTGCTCGACCAGCAAAACCTTCTGATTATTTAAAATACGGACAGCCTCTCTTACGGAGGATATCCCGACATTCAGATCCGCGGCCAGCTCCTCAAGTGTCGGCAAGCGGTCGCCCGGCATCCATACCCCATCACGGATTCGGCGCTTTATTTCATCGTATACAGCTTCGTAGGTTAATGGTTTACGCATCCGATTACCCATCCCCCTTTTGATACAGATAGCTTTATCTTAAGGGCGTCACTATCGGTTGTCTACTGGTTTCGCGCGCAGAAGGGACGATTCAGAACAGACAACAAAAAAACCGCTCACGCTAAGAGCGGCCTCCATTGGCTTGGCATTCGATTTATACAGACGATATAAAGCCGCGGTTGCAGTTTTTCGCGTAATTAATGATGGACTCATACTGGGTCTTGGCTATGCGCCTCTCCGACATCGGAAGATGCGTGTTTTTGACTATCTCTGCTAATTTCTTGAGCTGCTGCATCTCCTCAGGTGTCACTTTGACCGTTGTTTTCCCCATGCGATCCACCCTCCTCGACGAATTTTTTAATAATCCCGGAACCTCGCAGGAATAATCTTACATATATCTTTATTGTACGCAATCAGCCAGCGAAATTACCTGATTATTTTTGCGGCATTCGTGGATTTTGATCCTCCATTTCTTCAGGAAACAGATCGGCAAGCTCCCTGTTCTGCAACCCCTTCAAATAGGATAAACCCGCGTAGCCGGCAAGCAAGGAGCTGCTGATGACCGCAAAATTATCGCTCGTGTTCGCCATCGCAAGTGCGGTTTTGGCAAGGATTCCCGTACCTGTCGCAATGAGGAGATCGCCCAGAAAGCCGAGATCGAAGAAGATCTTTTTCTTCGCATTGCGATGGTCCCGAAAGCCAACGACGAAGATGATAAAATAATAAATGCGCTGGATCCATTTCACGAGCCAATTCGAAGAGAGCGTTAAACCATCCTCATCATATTCTATGACCAGCTTTGGCATTTCGACTATGCCATTTTTAACAAAATGGCCGATCAAACCTCCGATCAGGCTCATGGAAATCGATAATCCAAACACTGTTATAAAATCGTCCAAGCTCGAAATGACCATCTCGGCATGCCCACCCTTCAACCAAACGTCAGCTCGGCAGCGTTAATTCACTACTTCAACTGTATGTTGGAGCCGGGCGGTTCACGACTGTTATTTTTGCATTGTTGACTGCATAATCCCATAAAATCTATAATTACGTAGGTGACCTGATTAATTATTAAAAATAATTCACCGAGGTGAATCCAGTGAGTGCTGATCCATATGAAAATGTCGCTGATCTTATAGAGGTCTTTCAACGCTTCGGCAAGGGAGAATGGCGAAAAAAAACGATGTGGGGATTGAAGGCCAGTGAAATTCGCGTCCTCGTCTGCGTGAAGAAAGGTAATGATAAAGGAGCGGCAAGCATGACCGTTTCGGAGATCAGCAAAATGCTTCAAGTCACTTCGCCGACCGTAACTCAAATGATCAACAGCTTGATAGCTTCAGGGCATGTGGCGCGTTCATCCGATCCGGCAGATCGAAGGATTACGGAAATTACGTTAACCGGCAAAGGCGAGCAGCTTGCTAACAAAGCGACGGAGCGCTACCATGCTTTATTTACCGGCATGATTGATCATCTGGGCAAAGAACAAAGCGACCAGCTTATCGTCCTGTTAAACCAGGTTTTTCATTACCTGCATCAGGCTCAAAGCAACTACGATGAGCCCTAATAGAAAATGGAGGAGCAGGCTCTTGTTATGGAAGAGCCGGCTCTTTTTTCGTTAAATCTATCTGGATCGCATCAGCCACGGCCTTTGCTTTCATATCGTTAGAGGAACGCAAAGGGATTTCTTTTAAGAACAGGACAAGAATAAAGGCTGCGATTAGCAAGGACATGCCGAACAGAAAAACGACGGTCAACGAATCACTAAGCACGGCACGTACCATTTCGATAATATGCGAGAATAGCGGCTGAATTTGTTCAGGCAGCGTCTCGTGAAGCTCCTTGAGCTTAGGCTGATCGAGAAGCATCTGCGGATTCAGAAAGCTGGATAGCTGTTCTGCGGTTTCCGGCTCCAGCTGCGATAAATCCGGACCTTGTCCCGTCTTCACCGCCGTCTCAAGCTTATTCGAAAGCGTTGAATTCATGATGGTACCCATGACCGCGATGCCGATCGTACCGCCTAAGTTACGGAACAGCGCAGCGGTTGCCGTAGCAACGCCCAGCTCGGACGGCGCTACCGCATTTTGAACCGTTAATGTAAACAACGGCATCGAGATGCCTAGGCCAATGCCGAACACAATCATCGCGGCTACCGCGACGCCAACGTTGTTCATGAATGCCATCATCAGCATGCCAACAACCATGAACGGCATTCCGGAAATCGCAAAACGTTTGTATTTGCCGGACTTCGATATCCAGCGGCCCGACAGCGTGCTCAGTACGATCATCGCGATCGACATCGGCATATTGACGAAGCCCGAGTTGGTAGGCGAAATGCCCAGAACGCCCTGCACGAAAAACGGAAGATACATCATCGCTCCCATCATGCCTGCATGCATAAGAAAACCGATCGAATTGGAAATCGCAACGATACTGTTTTTGAACATGGATAAGGGCAAAACGGGACTTTTCGCTTTCCGCTCGATCAGAAGCAATATAATGAGGAACACAACCGATGCAGCCAGCAGTCCAATGATTTCCGGGGATGTCCACTCGTACTTTGTACCTGCCCAGGAGAAGCCGAGAAGAAGCGCAACAAGCGTCAAGGATAAAAACAACGAACCCATATAGTCGATCGATTCGGTCGTCTTGCGCGCCGTTTTCGGAAACATGGACCAGATCATTCCGAAAGCGACTAAACCAAAAGGGAGAAAGATCCAGAAGATCCACTTCCAAGCGATATGATCGACCATGAAGCCGCCGAGCGTCGGCCCGATTACGCTGGAGAAACCGAAAACAGCCATCATGACGCCGGTCCATTTCGCCCTCTCCCTGGGTGCGAACAAATCCCCGACTGCCGTCACCGTCGCCGACATGAGAATGCCGCCTCCGATCCCTTGAATGCCGCGGTACGTAATCATTTGAAATATGGTGTCGGATGTTCCGCACAGAAAAGCGCCGATTATAAATAATACGATACCTATCAGCAAAAACGGCTTACGCCCATAAATATCTGACAGCTTGCCAACCAATACGGTCGCGATCGTCGAGGTCAGCATATAGATGGTGATTACCCATGTATAATATTCAATACCGCCCAGAATCGCAATAATACGCGGCATTGCCGTGCTTACGATCGTCTGGTTAATGGCTGCGAAGAACATGGCTGACATCAGTGCCATCATTATCGTTAGTTTCTTCTTGTGTGTCAGCTGCTCCATTAGGCCTGCACTCCTAATCATTTTAATATATCATTTTCAGTCAGCAGCAAAACCAATGATCGAACAAAAGTTAGGTTGCCTACCTACTTTTAGATGATACAATAACTTTAGTGCTAAAGCAACTGTCAGTTACATTTCTTTCACGCCTCTATGTTGCCGCTGCAGCTTCACTTTATTGCCGGCCAGACTAAACGAAGCAAAGTACAAGCCGCCGACGAGCATCGCTAAAAGGGCTAATACGAGGAAGATATTGCTGTACAAATTAGCGCCTTCATTCACCGCAAAGGGATTAAGCTGCAAGGAAGTCTCCTTCGCGTCAAGCATTTTCCCGATCACGCTCGTGGTCATAGCGCCGGAAATAAAGTTAAGCAAGGACATAAGCCCCATGCCAACGCCGATTTGCTCCTTCGCCAGCGTCGTGGAAATCGTGTTGGACATTGCAATTTGCATAAAGGTTTGGCCAACGTTGCCGAATATGAGAAAAAACAGGATGAAGTAGGGCGAAGCGCCCACAAACACCGATAGCAGCACGAAACAAACGAAGCAAAGCGAAATAGCCGTATATACCAAGAACGAATTTCCTCTTTCGTCCGCCAGTTTGCCGCCTCTTCGTCCCATTAAAGCAGAGGTGATCGCCGCCGGGAACATAACAAGACCAATAACCGCCGGAGTAAGATCGTGCAAGCCGAATAAAAATTGCGGAGTAAGAAAAGGCATGCCGAAGCTAAGTCCGGTAGCGAGAAAGGTTATGCCGAGTCCGAAGGAATATTTTTTATTGGCGAACAGCTTCGGCTGAATAAACGGCTCAGCGGCCGTGCGAATTCTTATGACGAATAAACCGAGCAATACGATACCGGCTATGGCAAATAACCAATTGCCTTGCGAGATCGACAGCAGCAACAGAGCCACCGAGCCTCCAAGCAATATGCCGCCCGGAAAATCTATTTTTTGCGCGGCTCCCCTATCGTCGTTTAAATACTTTCTGAAGAACGGCAGCGCAAGCAGCGGCATGAGCGATAACAAAAAGAGAAACCTCCAGCTGGCGAAGCTTGTGACTAGACCGGAGACGATTGGCGCGAGCGCTGTTCCGAACGCTAACCCTGCAGCCATCGTGCCTAAGGCTCTGCCTCTTTTCTCGGGAGAGAAGTAACGTACCGGCACAATCATCGCCGTAGCTGGAATAACGGCGGCGCCGCTTGCTTGAAGGATTCTTCCAAGGACGATCATCCAATATTCCGATGCTGTAAGCCCGATGATGGAGCCAAGCGCGAAGAAAATCAATCCGAAGGTCAATAAATCCTTCAACCGGTATTTGTCTGCGAGCTTTCCGTATGTAACGGAGCCTACGGCATATACAATCATGTAGCCCGTTAGTAACCAACTCACCTGCGAAGGCGTAATGCTGAACTCTTTGCTGATAACGGGCATGACGACGTTAAACATTGAAGCGTTCATAACCGAAAAAACTAAAGTAAACGCTAAGATTTTCATCAGCTTATCGCCATTATTATTGCTGTTCATGGTATCCATGGTCCTTAAGCACCTTCCCTCTCCCTTATCTATTAGTTTGAATTCCAACTAAATAATCAAAAAAATAACCGTTGCAATAACGGCTTACTCATAGGACTTAAGAATTTTTCGCAATAACATTTGCAAGTTGCGGGACTCTTCCTCCGTCAACCGCTCATTTGCTAGATCCTTCGCCTTCTTAACGGCTTCCGAAGAAATTTCGAAGAGTTCCTGCCCGTTGTCCGTCAAAAAAATTTGCTTCACTCTCGCATCCTGGGCGTGCTCTCTCCGTACCACCCACCCGCGCTTCACCATCCCGTTAATAAGGCTCGTCACGCTGGATTTATCTATAAAGAGCTGCTTCTCGAGATCCGCATTCGTGACACCCGGATTCAATGCAAGAAAATGGAGCGATTGGGATTGCTGTGGGGTAAGCCCTAGCGGACGCAATGCGGCTTCAATTTTGCGGCGTATAGCCATGAAGACAAGCTTAATGAGTACCGTATTACTATCTTCAAGCTCCCATGGAAACCGAGTAGGACAATTAGTTGATTGCTTCAAGTTGCCCCTCCTCTTTTTTAGTTTGAATTCAAACAAATTATACAAAGTAGCCCCTTTCTTGTCAATTCAAATAGATTAAAAATAAAACAGCCGAGCAGGCCCAGCTATCCTGATCGGCAATTTTATTGTCCATATTTAGACGGTTCATCGTCAACCGTATTTAAGCTGTCATAATTTCAGAGACATCCGAAGAAATTGCGGTTACGAAATCTCCGATACCAATTACGGTAATCTCACCATTAAGCTGCCCTATTACTGCGCCGTCTTCTATCACGCTGCCCTCGCCGATAATCGCTCTATAGATCGTGACATGATTTCCAATTTTGACGTCCGGCATAATAATGCTTTCGTGAATTTCGCTTCCCTCACCGATATGTACTCCACTAAAAACAAATGAGCGTGTCAGGGATCCTTCAATTTCGCTATCGGGATGAATCAACGAATGCCCAAACTCAGCAGCCGGGCAGAGGTTCGCTGACAAAGGCCTTAGCCGTTCGTTCGTATACATCGGCCATTTCTCGGCGTCGAAAACGATATCACCGTCGAGAACCTCCATATGCGCCTCCCAAAGGCTCTCGACCGTTCCTACATCGCGCCAGTAGCCTTGAAATGGATAAGCATATACGTGGCAGTCAGCCGCCAGCATCCGAGGGATGACATCCTTGCCAAAGTCGTGGCTCGAGGACTCATTCGCTGCATCCAAAAGCAGATAACGTTTAAGGAACGACCAGCGGAACATGTATATGCCCATTGAAGCGAGGTTGCTTTCTGGATTGGACGGCTTCTCAAGAAAATCGGTTACCTTAAACGAATCATCCACATTCATAATGCCGAATTGGTGCGCGTCCTTCCAGGGTACCCGCTTTACCGAGATCGTTGCTTCCGCTCCGCTTTCCTCATGAAATTTGAGCATGGCATTATAATCCATCTGATAAACATGATCGCCTGAAAGAATCAACACATGCTCAGGATTTTGCTGCTGTATGTACGCCATATTTTTATAGATGGCATCTGCTGTTCCTGTATACAGGCCGCAGCCCAGCTCATTGGCCTCGAGCAAACCAATGTCTGTATCTTTGTTTTTTGACCAAAAGCCCCCGTCATTGATATGAGAATGCAAGGATTCCGCCTTATACTGGGTCAACACGCCTATCGTGTTGATTCCCGAATTGACACAATTGCTGAGCGGAAAATCGATAATTCGGTATTGCCCTCCGAACGGCACCGCCGGCTTAGCGAGCTTTAGGGTAAGCGGAGCAAGCCGTTTTCCTTCGCCACCTGCTAGAAGCATAGCCATACATTTCGTTTGAGTCACACGGATCATCCCCTCTATTCATTTAGTTTGCTCCTAAGCCATAAAGAGAAACTCAAAAAAGATCGTACCAAATCTTTCGTACGATGTTTGTCAGAAGCTCGTGCAACAGGAAAAGTATTTTTCGACAAAGGAAAAAGAAGACGCAGCGCGGATTTTGCACGATCTCAGGAAGGAATACCTATATTTTTGTCTACGAAATATGCAAAAATTCGACTCAGATTATTCGACAATGTCATTAATTTTAGGATAATTATACCAATTTACCGCTTTTTTGGGCATCAAAATGACCGCTAAATCGAAAAGCGGTCTTCCCAACCACCATTTTATCCTTTACAATTTTTTTATTTCATTATCTTGCTCTTACATTTTATAATGAGTACAAACGTTCATTTTTCGGGTTATACTGTTCATGGAGGCGAGCAAATGGAAATCACTTTGTTCAAGAAGATGACCGGAAACACGCCGTCAGGCTATCGTCAATTAAAGAAATTCGGAATACTTATATAAAACTCCAAAAACGCTTCTGAACAAAGGTATCGGCATGCGCTTGCTTATTCATTAATTTTGTTTTCGAAGCTCTCTTGGGGAAAGATGATACTTCTTCTTGAAGGCCCTTTCAAAGTTCGGAAACGTATTAAAGCCGGAAGCATAGCTTATTTCCTACTCGCTGGTCGATGACATGTTTATGAACACTCCCGCCACTTACCTACACTGACGTTTCGGATGAAGTGGGGGTTTCTGGTGTATCAACCTGACTTATTTCAGGATGCTTAACACCAGTGGAGTTGACACGTTGACGGATTGGTTACCGTCCAACCCCTCTATCCCATTGGCTATGCCTTTGGGAGTACGTATGAGCCTATTGTAAGATTCTTAAGAATCTCGGCTCTTTCGGAGGCTTGAACATTTTACGTAGCAGAGCCAGTTATACCTGCTACAACCGCATATGTTCAGTTGTCAAAGAACATGTGTTCTTAATTTTCATTTTACCAAACTGTTCTTTAAAAGCAAAGATCTTTTTTGCTAATTCAGGAAGATCCGATTCACCTCACCACTTTGTAGAAGTGGGAGTCCTCTCGGCTAAATTTGATAGATGCGAAAGGGCGATGTCAAGTTCATAAAATGCTTACTCAATAATCGTTCAGGCGTTTTCCGACTATTCAACCTTCTCTCTCCGTTCCATCCGTAAATTATGTTTAAACAAATGGATTTCCTGCAATATCCTTTCCTCTTGCCAGCCAAATTTTATGATTTGCATTTTTCTCCGGATAGACCTTTGCTTCCGTTGAAAAATACCGCATCGTATAGCCGCAGCGGCGGTAAGGACTTGAATTAGATGAAGCGCCATGAATGATTCGGGAATCATGCAGCGAGCACTCGCCCGGCTCCAGCTCAAAATATACCGCTTTTGAATCGTCGATAGATTTAATTTCCGTTTCGAAAATATTCTCCCTGCCGTCTACCGCTTCGTATTCGGAAAAACCGTTGTTGTGCGTGCCCGGGATGACGCGCATACAACCGTTCTCCTTCCAGCTGCGATCGATTGCGAGCCATACCGTGACGATCTTATCGAAGCTGCTGAGCCGGCCTTTCCAATAAGCCGAATCCTCATGCCATGGCGTTTGTTTGCCGATAACCGGCTCCTTGCAAATAAAATGGCTGGACCATAAACCAATATTCGGCCCGATAACGGGTTCAACCAAATCCAGCACTTCATCGCTGAGCAAAAACTTAAGCAGACGTTCGTCGCGGAAATGAGGCGTATCCAGCTCGCTGTTCAGTTTTCTGCCGACCATTTCCCATTGCTCTTCAAAGATAGCCGAGAGCTCGCTCAATTTCTCTTTGCTGAAAACCTGCTTCTTGTAAAGAGAATACCCGTTTTGATTATAAAACTGAACCGCTTGCTCAGACAATGTGCCGACAGTCATGAATGACCCTCCGTTAATGATTTATTTAACTTTGCTGTAAGCATAACGGAGGGAGAGTTTATATACTTCTCATTCAATCAGATAAAGTATGCATTTCTTCGGATCTCTCATCAATCATCCGATTTGTCAGTTTGCCCAGTTTCTCGATCTCGATCGTAACGGAGTCTCCATCCTTAAGATAGACTCGTTTCTCCTTGGGATAACCAAGCACAACGCCTTCAGGCGTTCCCGTCAAAATAATATCTCCAGGCATCAGCGTCATGTGCTGGGAAATATAGCTCACAATCTCGTCGCAGTAAAAAATCATGTCCGACGTATTGGAATGCTGGCGCACTTCGCCATTGACCACCGCCTTGATCTCAAGGCGGTTCGGATTCCCCACCTCATCCGCAGTAACCAAATAAGGGCCAAGCGGGCTGAAGCTGTCGCATGTTTTCCCGAGCAGCCATTGCGGCGTTCTCATTTGAAGGTCGCGGGCGGATAGGTCATTTACAGCGCAATAGCCGAAAACATGCTCCAATGCCTTTTCTTTCTTGACATACTTTGCTTTTTTGCCGATTACGATAACGAGTTCCGCCTCATAATCTACCTCTTTCGTTACTTTAACCGGCAATGGGATATCCTTGTTGTGGCCTGTCAAAGTATTACTGAACTTATTAAATAAAATAGGAAACTGCGGAATCGGGGCTTTCGTCTCTTCGGCGTGCTTCCGATAATTAAGTCCGACACATATAATCTTGCCGGGCCGGGTGACACAAGGCCCGTAACTGACTTCGGATTCGGGAATTATAAAAGAAGAATGATCTGGATGGGATTCCAGCACTCGCTCCATATACCGGGACAATGCCGAAATTCCCGCTTCTCCGCTGCTGATCACCTGCATCACATCTGTCGGAATCTCGGCTTGGGGGGCCACTTCAAGCGCTTTCTCCACGTCAAACAGGCGATCCTCCACTTTAATGCCCAAACGCATCGTTTGATTTGACTCTATCGTTACCAGTTTCATGGTCATTCATCTCCTTTAAATGAAATCAAGCGTTTTTGCCGAAAACGACTCCTCCGTCAATATAGAGCGGCGAGCCCATCATGAACTTGGATTCATCCGATGCGAGGAACAGGGCCGCATGGGCTACATCCTCCGGTTTGCCGGTATCGCCGCTTAACTGTCTTGTTTTTAACGAGGCAATAGCCGCTGCCGGGTCGTCATACGAAGTTTGCAAATACTGCTCGACAAATGGCGTAAATATCGTTCCCGGGAGCAGAGCGTTGACGCGAATGTTATACGCTGCATAATCGACCTGCATCGATTTTGTTAAGGCCAGAACGGCCCCCTTGGTAGCGGAATATGAAGCTCGTCTGGCAAGGCCCATTTCTGCAATGCAGGAGGACATGTTGATAATGCTGCCCGATTTGCGTTCCATCATATGCGGAACGACATATTTCGAAGGCAAATAGACCCCCCGAATGTTGACATTCATTACTTTATCCCACTGTTCGGGGCTGATTTCGTGCAGCGCCCCGACTCCGCTGATGCCTGCGTTGTTGAACAGTACATCGATCACGCCGTATTCAGCGATCGCGGCCTTTACCATAGCATCGACGGATTCAGGAGATGTTACGTCCGCTTGAAGGAACAATCCCGATCCTCCCAGTTCCTTGATTGTCTCGACCGTTTCCCTGCCTTTGGCTTCGTCCAGGTCATTGACAATGACAGCAGCTCCTTCGCTTGCAAATAAAAAAGCGGTGCTTCTGCCGATTCCCGACCCGGCGCCCGTAATTAAAACGACTTTATTTTTTAGCCTCACAGCGGATCCTCCTCTCGAGTTTAATATAATAAACTTAATTTATATTAATAAACTAAATTCAGTTTATCATCCCGCTCGCTTTTACGTCAATTTATAAAAAAACTGCCCGGAGCAGCTATCATAGCGCTTGGACAGTACAGGTAAAAAAGAAGTATCGGATTACAAAGAGGTTGAAAGGCGACGTGCAAAATTACCGATCTCTGCAATGGCCGCTTCCCGTTTCTCCTCCCAATGATGGGCAGGCATCGAGAAACTGGTAGCGGCTATTATATTACCGGCGCGATCGTAAATGGGCGCTGCCACACATACGAAGCCGGGCACTATTTCTTCGGAGTCGACAGCAAAACCCGATGCGCGAACCGTTTTCAAATGATCGGTCAAAGCTTCAACGGTACTTAACGTGTTCGCCGTGTAAGCCTGGAAAGGGGCGTTACCATAAAGGTCGGCGATATCATTATCCGAAAGCGCAGACAGAAGCATTTTACCCATGGCCGTTGCGTAAGCCGGCATCCTCATGCCCGGCTCTGACAGGAGCCTGACGGGAGAGGGCGCTTCCTTCTTGGCGAGATAAATGATTTCGCCCCTTTCAAGCCTAGCGATTTGAAGCGTTTCGCCGATCCGTTCCACATATTCAGCCGCCAAGCTTAAAAATTGCTTCACCAGGTCAAAGCTCGCGAAATAGGCGTTACCGAAAAACGCAAATGCAGCGCCGAGCGAATACGTATCACCCTGATCCCTTTTCACCCATTCTAAAGCTTCTAATGTTTGCAGCAGAGAAAACATCGTACTTTTGTTAATGCCTGTTTGCGCACTCAATTCCATCAATTTCAGACTGGAAGGATTGCTGGCGATTTTCGTCAGTACCGCATTAGCCCTGTCTATTGCAGGTACCCAATATTTTCGTTCCATTTACAATGACTCCTGTTTATCATAATAAACCTATTTTATCATGCCGGGTGCAAAACTCAATTCCTCTTTTCTTTCAGCATAAACGATTCAATTCCGGCTATTTTCCCCTTACATCGTCCTCTAATTCCGAGAGGTTATTTATTTATCATCGCTTTTATAGTCGCTCCCCGTTGAAGTGAAAGTTCGCGGATGTAAACGCTCCGGAATCCCGGACAAACCATTGAGTTGCGAATCTTTCATTATCCGGATGCGTGAACATTGCAATTCCCACATCAATCATCGATTTGCTCGGTACTCCGTCTTCCCACTTTACGTTAACAAGTTTACCACTGTAATCCACCCAATCGATAAGAGCTGTTATTTGACCGAATACTGGTCCACTAATAAGCGCAAGAAACCTGCGGTGCGTTTGTCTACCCTCCCTGCGGAATTCGTGGTAGGCTTTATGGCCGTTTACATCGTCATGTACCCACCACAAGCCATGATGATGTTAGTGATCATCAGGAGCATCCTGAATCAGCGTTTGGCCTTTGGGACCTATCAACGGATAGTAGTAAGGCTTCGGCACATGTGGGGAATACATATAACGTGTGGCCAAGGCTCCTTCAATACTGACGATAACCCTTGCATTCTCCTCTTGATGGTCCAGAAAAACGCCGTACGTGTTACGCCAAGGGTTATATTTTCTATCCTCAGGCACGGAAACTTGCTTTTCTTTTTTAATTAACGAACAGGTTAACAAGGAATGCGGACTGTCAGATGGCCATTCCTTGAGCAACAGATACAGCACATGCTCTGTCAACGTACCTACCGGTGTTGCCGACATGGTTTGATGATTGAGTTGGCAAGCAATCTCCAGCCCGGACGTTTCTTCCTTCAAATAAATGTCCTCATCACCAGCCCATTGTTCAAGCCATTGGTAAGTGGATTCATCCAAATTGATCACGATTATTTTTACAAATGGTTCGACTGCATAATAGAGTCCCCCGTTCTCCGTTCATCGTGAACGGAGAATGGGGGACTGCTTTCGAAAACCTTACTTATATTCTGCTTTGTATGCTGCTCTCTTCTCTTCCATAACTTCTTGACCGCCGATTTTCAGGTAGTCGGCAACTTCCTTATCATAAACACTATCGAAGTTAGCAGGTTTCGCAGTAATAACTTTAACAAAAATTTCTTCGTCTTTCTTCTTCAAAGTGTTCGCGTGTTTGATATCTGATTCGATTGGTGTCAGAACCCGCGGTTTAACGATGCTATCCTTACTTCCCGTCTCGACACTTTTCACCGTGAAGTCTCTAAAGTTCGGATCGGAAGCATTGGCTGCAATGTTCAGTCTTTCATCCGTAAAGCTAACATATTTGCCGTTGAGAATTATGCAATAATCAAAGTAGTTGTACAGCAAGTTTTTAGCTTCGTCGTTGTCAAGTGTAACAGGAATTCCGTCATTCATCGTATACGTTACGCCTTCGGTACCGTTTTGCAACACAAGAATGTTCTTAGGTTCTGCCATCCAATTCAAATACTTAATCACTTCTTCAGCCCGTTCGCTTGCTTTCGGTACCAACATATAAATTCCAAGAGGCGAGTAAGCGGGTTTCGGCGTTTTGCCGTTAACATCCGTGAACGGGTCGATCACGCTCAACCTGGCGTTCGGATCGGCCTTTTGCAACTCGGCCAAATATCCCATATATACAGGTTCGTTCGTATTCGTTGTAGCGGCACCAATTTGACCGTTCAACAAATACTTAGTAAATAGGTTGTTGTCTTTACCCATACTTAACGGGAAGTCGGGATCCATTAAGCCTTCATTATACATTTTATTCAGGAAGCGGTATGCTTCTTTGTTGCCAGGCATCAACCACTCCACATTCGCGTACAAGTCTTCATCCGAAATATTCGCCCAATCCCAGAAAGAATACTGGAGTGGGTGCATATGGAAGTAATCGATTTGTCCTCCGTAAGCAAATGCCTTAGGTTTAGCCGCTTTAAAAGCTTTCATCGTTTCGTAAAATTGGTCTGTTGTCGCAGGGGCAGGTAGATTCAGCTCGTCGAGCCAATCCTGACGGATGAAAGTCGAGCTTTGTGCCTTGATAACCCGCATGGCAGGAATGGCATATTGCTTGCCTTCGAATACACCGTAGCTGAGCACGTCGTCGCCATATAAGGTCTTCAGATTCGGACCAAATTCATCCAATAAAGGCCCGAGATCTGTCAAACCGCCGTCTTTTACATATTTTTCGACCGTTTGAGTGTTGTACGTAAAGACGAGGTCTGGCGCTTGATTGGCAGCCATCAATACGTTCAGCTTATCGACTTCTTCAGAACGAGGAACCGTAACGAATTCTAATTTGATATTGTTCGGATCACCAAAATTTTCTTGCATGTACTTGGTGAAGAAGTTGTCGGTAATCGGTGGTGCACCTGCAGGGGTATTGTTCCGATCAAACAGCTCAATTTTGAGCGTAACCGGTGGTTTCTTCACTTCGTCTTTCGACTGGTTATCTGCCGGATTTCTCTTCGCGGGTTCATTTTTTGCAGAATTACTATCGGAACAACCAACCAACATCGCCGCGATCATTACGACTGCGAGAATGCTCAACAACCATTTGCGAGAAATTGTTATCAACTTGTTCAACTCCCTTTGATATTTTTTATATAGTAATCTTCATTAGTCAAAATCTTAAATACGTTATGCCAATGAAGAGTAACTATTTTACTTGTGTCTATTAGCCTTTTACCGCTCCGAGCATAATACCGGAAATAAAATACCGCTGAAGCCATGGATATACGATAAGGATCGGTAACGTTCCGAACATGATCGATGCTGCTTTCAGACTCTCCGGAACGGGTGCTGAAATATTTTGCGCCTCCATAATGGCTATATCGTTAGCTTGACCGCTAATGACCATCGCATATAGTTTAAGCTGGATCGGATACAGATTCTGATTTGTGATATAAATCAAAGCATCCTGGAAACCATTCCATCGGCCTACTGCGTAAAACAAGCTCAAAGTCGCGATGACTGGCAGCGATAAAGGGAGAACGACATTAAACAATATTCTGAAATGGCTTGCCCCGTCCATACGGGCCGATTCCTCAAGCTCAATTGGAATATTGGAAAAGAACGTCTTGATAATAATTAAGTAGAAAGCACTGATCGATCCGGGCAGCACGAGTACCCATAGGGTATCGAGCAGATTCAAATTTCTCATCAGCAAATAATCAGGTATGAGACCGCCGCTGAAAAACATGGTGAGTACAATGATTGTCAGAAACGTATTTCTGCCCTTTAATCTATGTTTAGTAAGCGGATAAGCAGCAGAAACGGTCATGATCATGGCGATCACTGTAAAGATAGTGACCATGAATATGGTGAACACTAATGAACGAACCATTGCTGCGTGTTGGAATACGGCTTTGTAAGCTGCCAGATTGATTTCGATGGGGAAGAAGGTTACTTTCCCCGCCATGATGGCCCCATTCGAACTTAGCGAAAGAGCTACGATGTGAACCATTGGCATCAAGCATAATAACCCTGCAATACCAATCAACACCATAATAAATCCATCAATAAATCTTATATTATTGGCTTTGCTATTCATTGTTCATTCTCCTCACCAAATGCCTTGGTCGTTAACTTTTCTGGAAATAAAGTCAGCCGATAACAAGAAGATTAGTCCAACAATCGATTGGAACAGACCGATTGCGGTCGCGATAGTATAGCGGGCCGATTGAATCCCGACCTTGTATACATAAGTACTAATCACCTCCGAAACGTCGGTAACAAGCGGATTGCTCAATATATAAGGCCGATCAAAGCCGATGGTGACCATATGTCCGATATTAATAATAAGAAGAATTACAATGGTCGGTTTGATGCCTGGCAACGTAATATGCCACATTCTCCGAAGGCGGCTCGCCCCGTCCACCTCGGCTGCTTCATATAACTCCTTGTTGATACCGGTCAATGCGGCTAAATATAAAATCGTTCCCCATCCAGCCTCTCTCCAAATCCCTAACCCTAGGTAGGTAATTACCCAGTGCAACGGTTCTGACAAAAACGGGATCGCTTCCAAGCCGATTGCATTTAAGAAGTTATTAACACCGCCGGAGTTGGTCGCTAGCAGTTGAGTCGCCATTCCGCCGACAATAACCCATGAAATGAAATGGGGCAAATACAGGATAGTTTGGGCGCCTCTTTTAAACCATTTGACGCGAAGTTCATTTAATAGCAAAGCTAAAATGATGGGTATCGGAAAACCGATGATCAAGTCTAATATATTTAATAAAAAGGTGTTTCGAATTGCGTTGTGAAATGCATCCATTTGAAAGATTTCTCGAAATGCTTCAAATCCGATCCAAGGGCTGTCCAAAACCCCTTTAAAAATATTGTAATCTTTAAATGCAACTACGACGCCTAGCATCGGAACATATTTGAAAATGATAAAATACGCCATGGGCACAAATAACAACAGATACAATTGCCACTCGCGCATAATAGATTTCCAAGTACTTCGCGACACATTACTGTATGGCCGAATAGTCTTTGGTGCAAGCCGCATGAGTAATCCCCCCCTTAGTCTTTAAATTTGTTTTGCAACCGCTTTCAGTTATTAATTTATCATCTCGGTGCAGATTCGGAAATTATCAATAATCTTGCGCTTAACATTTAGGGAAACCGCAGCAGTACAGCCAATTAACATATTTCCTATCCTTAACTTTTTTTACGAAAAAAAAATCTGCTGCGAAAACAGCAGATTGGATAAGCGATCATTCACTTATTCATGATGAAATCGATGTAAATTCCTATATTCACCAGGTGGAAGATCGAACATTTTTTTGAAAGCCCGATGAAATGAGATGACGTGTACATATCCTACTTTTTCCGCTATAAACTGGATCGGCTCATCTGTCTCCTGAAGCAATTGTGTGGCGTGATCAAACCGTACCTTGACGAGATAATCGAAAAACTTTTCACCGAGCTCTTCCTTGAACAAATTGCTAATACTTTTCGGACTAACACCAAACAAATCGCTTACTTGGTTTAAGGAAAGGTTTGAATCTGCGTAATTACGATCGATATACGCCTTGACTTGAACGGCGATGCTATGATTTTTTCTACTTATCCGTTCGTGCTCGATCTCTTTGGCCAACTTGATCATGACCGTTAATACTTGTTCATTCATCTCATTCATCGTTTCCGTACGGTTTGCAATCTTAAAGAATTGTTCCTGATATTCATCTCGCCACAAAGCTTGAATTTCTGGAGACAGTGTGTTGATCTCCTTCTGTAATTGGTGTGCTAAATTATTTACAAAATTTTCGATATCCGCTTTCGATAATAACATTTGCTGTATTTCCGTAAAGATGTGGTTAAATTTGCCTACCCACTGTTCATCATCCAAACGATAAAAATGTGCCATCTCCAGCAAAGTTTGGAACCAGTTAAACTTCTCCCCATTCGCCTTCGTGCCTTTCAACCGATTGTCGATCAGCGAGTTCGTTCCGAACACAGCTTTATAGGATACGTTTTCACTTGCATTGCGGTAAGATTCCGCGATTTGGCCGATCGACCCGGTTTCCCTGCCGATCCCTGCCGATAACGTCAACTCCAAATTCGTGTTAATCCACTTTCGGTATTCTTCGCAGATTTGCTGCAACGTATCTTGATATGGCTCGTGGTTGCTATGAAAATGAAAAACAACGGACATCTGTTGGGGTTGAATCCACGTATGCCAAATCAACAATTCCTTTTCCTGCGTTAGCTCCTGAAATGCAGTCTGGATAATATATTTCAGTAAATATTGATCGCTTGAACTGTACCGCTCGGTAAACTGAGCATAGTGATCGATTTCAAACACAACTACTCCGAGCCGCTCATAGGAATGGGACAAGCCAAATGATGCCATCTGCCTCTCCCACTCCGATTCGGTTATCGTCTTATGGCCTATAAGGAGTTCATTAAATAAGTTGCGTTTCCGAAGCAGCATATCTTCTTTGTGCAAAGTATCGTAGTCCACCGTTTTTTTCAGAAAATGGTCAATAGCGCTCTCAATGAACTTCAACTCATTGCGTGGGGATTTTATTCCCAGTTCATCACTTTTGCGTGCCGTATAATCATCGATTTTGCCCATAATGGTTTGAATTGGCTTGTAATTAATATGAGTGATGATCGTAAACCAAACGATGGCGAGCACTATGATGAAGATGCCTAATATGATCCATATGTTGGATAATAGAGAAAGGATCGAAAACTCGTCAGCATAGACGCTGTCAAAATAAAAAGACCATCCGGTATATTTCGATGTAGCATAGATTGGTTTCGTACTAATTGGCTCTATTATAGTCTGAAAAGGCTGCTTGTTCTCGTCTAAAATTTGAATAACATTGTGACCATTGTTATCTAAATTATTTAAAAACGCCATAATCGATTTGACGTCTACATTAATGACAACGGCCCCTTCCTTACCGAAAGCGTACGGATAATATTTGATTAGTGAAATGACTTTTTTGTTCTGATCAAGAACGGATTCTCGATATTCTCTCGGGGTTGACCATCCCTTTAAACCCGGCTCCTCATAGGCCTCAAGAAAAAAAGATGCGTCTGCAAAAGCCTCCAACGGAAATTTGCCTGATCCAGTCAAAATTTGTTGGGTCGTTTCGCTATACAAGTACATTGAATTCAGAAAAGGAAAGGATGACGCAAACTCATTCAATTTTTCCTGTATGAAATAATACTCGTATACGGTTTTCGGAGTATCGTCGAAAAAAGATTGCAACGTCTTATTCTTATAAATTTCTCTTACGACATTCCGCTCGATCAACTGTAAGTTAGCATCTGTATACTGTACCATTTGTTGAAAAATCGCTTCATTCGTTTCAATATATTTATTTTGAGAAGAGCTATTCAATGTCGTGAAGAAAACAAAGATCAGCGAGGAGATAACGACAAAGAAAATAGGTGCATAAGAAAGCAACATACGATTATACCAGTTTATTCTCATACGAAAACTCCCCCACAATGTTTCCTTGCATTATACCATTAAGAAGCATTCCTGTTCAGAATAAAATAACTACAAAATCAACATTTTCAAAAATGCAAAAAGCCCTGATAAGAGCAGTAAATACCTTATCTAATATTTGCTTATTGCACTTGACACCTCCTGTCATGTGCTGTACTTCTTCAGAAAGGCAGACATAGTAAGCAGCGGCCAAACATAGTTATCTCGGGGAGTATAGAATCGCTCTAAGAGCGGCCACGCTGTCATCTACATCGGGGTAAATCGTATTTACAGCGGAGAAACCCCAGCCGCCAGCCTCGGTATGAGGACTGCGTTTGGACCAATCGCCTAATCTGTTTTGCTGCCTAACGGCCAAAAAAACAGCCGCGTTTTCTAAATTTGATGAATCAGCAGGCATGCCAGCTTCCCGAAGCGCATAGCTAAGCAAAGCGGTATCCCATACCTCGGCCGTTGCTATTTGTATATGCGCCCGATCTTTGCATTGCAGCGATTGAATGCCAAGCAGAAGTCGGCTTATAAGGGGAGAGTCGGGGGGATAATTCAGCGCTAAGAGCGAAAATGCCATGAGTACAGTCGCTGTTGAGTAAGTGAGGAGCGTGCTGTTCGGTTCTAGCCGCTCGAGCATGAAGGCCTCAGCTTGCTCCATCGCTGTTGAGGACCCAAAGGACAGCAAGCTTGCTAACGGCAGTGAGGAAAGAAATTCATTCAGTGCGGATATCCAAGTATCATCATTCGTGAATACCCGGGAGCTGCTGATAAAGAGGTCGGATAAATCCGGCATCATCGCGTTGCGACACACAAATTGCCGATTCGCCATAACCAAAGTCGGGATAAGATGAACGCGAGCATGGCCGGAAAGGGAGAACAAGTCGGGACCGATTCCGAGTTTGGAGAAAAAGAAATCTAATGGGATCCGCAGCTGCCGCGGCCATTCGGCTTGGCCGGTTGCGGCAAATATGACCTGCGTAAACAAGCTGAGGGCTTCAGACAAGCCGCCTCGAGATCGGATAAACCGCTTCGCCAGCAATATTCGAGGATCGGACTGCTGATAATACCCGGCGCATAGGAGAGCGTAACAGGCCTCCGCGGTCGTCTCCAAATCCCCCCTGCTTCATCTGATTCATTCGATCACGCAATCTGCTCATTTCCATATTCCGTCTTCATCCTTTGCAACTAAAGTTCCTTTATGTATATGCGATCGATTCCAGGCCCGTTACGCTAGCCGCTCTTGGTTCATATTCTAACGAACAACCCGAAATCCGCAATTTCCCGTCGAGCTGTCCGGCGTATTCGAGCTTCGCGCCGCTACCCTGTATCGGTTGCAATAGGAACGGTGACAAAGATACGACCCCCCGCGCATCGAACGTTTCCCTGTAGGCTGCTTGAACAGCGGATTCGTTGCGGAGGTTTGTCGATGATAAGCTGGACTAAACCAATCCCGGCACCATTCCCACACATTACCCGACATATTGTAGAGACCGTAGCCGTTCGGCTGAAAGGCATGTACAGGGGCGGTCCCCACATAGCCGTCGCTTGCATTATTCTTAATCGGAAATTTCCCTTGCCAAATATTGCATCGATGCTCGCCATCCGGCTTCAGCAAATCCCCCCATGGATAGGTTTTACGTTCCAGCCCTCCGCGAGCCGCATACTCCCACTCCGCTTCTGTCGGTAAACGCACCTCCGCCCAGCGGCAATAGGCCTCCGCATCGTTCCATGAAACATGAACGGCAGGGTGATCCATCCGATCAGCGATAGCGGAATCCGATCCTTCCGGCGCTGCCCAATAAGCACCTTTGACAACCAGCCACCAAGGCACTCCCTGCGGCACGTCAGCGACACGCTCCTTCGTCTCATCTGAAGCTAACAAATGAAAAACGTAAGACCAGCCAAAACGCTCAGCTTCCGTCACATACCCGGTGGCATCGACGAAAAGCTGGAAATCGGCGTTTGTAACCGCATAAGGAGATATTTGAAACTCATCGACCGTTACCTGACGTATTGGCCCTTCTCCGTCTGCAGGAAATCCGTCACGAGCATCGGTACCCATCGTGAACGTCCCCTTTGGAATCGTGATCATGTCGTCCCAAGACGGTTTATTGACGGCTTTCGTCTTCTTGATCTGCAACGGTATCTTTTCTTCTTGCGCTTGCGAAGATTCCCTGGCTGCTGCGCAGCATGATGGTAGTTTGTCCAACTGCCTGACCCCCAAGTGTTGAAGTGTGCATCTAGCCGTAGACGGCTATGCCGACAAGTCCTGATACTATAATAATGTATACGGGGTGTTTACGAAAGATCAACAGCGCTGCAAGCGATCCAATGAAAATAAGCAATTGGCTGACCGTAAACCAGGACAGAGAGGAGACCAGCCCGTTATTTACGGCGAAAATAATAGCGGCATAAATGATAAGCCCCGTTATGATGGAACGCAGGCCATAGAAGGAGGACTGCAGCCACTTGTTCTGGTAAATCCGAAAGAACACCATTCCAACGCCAAGGATAATGAGAAGAGAAGGCAGCACCATACCGGCAGCAGCAACGACAGCGCCCAGAAATCCAGCCTCCTGTACACCGATAAAGATGGCAATATTCGTCGCAATTGGTCCTGGAGACATTCCCGCAACCGCAATAATGTCTGTAAATTGCTGCGCGTCAAGCCACCCATGTCGATGAACGGCCTCCTCTTGAATAAGAGGGATCATGGCGTAGCCTCCGCCAAAGGATACGAAACCGATCACAAAAAATGTAAAAAATAAATCAAGCAGCAGCATAACGGACATCCTTTCAAATCATATAATCAAACACCTGCTCCTTTTGCTTTAAGTGCGTTTTACAGCCAAGCTTTTGTCTAATGAGAACAATGACAATGCCGGCAATCGCTCCGCCGAAGATAAGGAGCACCGGATGGATAAACGAATGACCGAAGTACATAAGAATGACCGTTAAAGCAATTAAGCCAACTGAGGTTATATCCACTGCGGCGGTTTTTCCAATTTTTATGGCGGCATATGCGATCAATGCCACGATTGTCGCCCGAATGGCTACGAATGCGGCTTCCATCTTGGGATGACCTTTCAGTTGAAGGAAAAAGATTGACATAAGAACTATAATACAAAAGGTCGGCAGCAAAATTCCGAACATCGCAGCGAGCGCGCCTCTGATTCCCGCAATCCGATAACCGATGAAAGTGGCCGAATTAATGGCAATTGCTCCTGGAACCGATTCCGCTACCGCAAAAATATCCGCGATATCCTGGGTTTGCAGCCATTTGCGCCGCTCCACCACTTCTCTCTCGATGACGGGTATCATCGCGTAGCCGCCTCCAAAGGTAACCGGTCCGATTTTCAGAAAAGTTATGAAGATTGACCATAGTAATTCACCATTCTTTTTCATCTCATAATCCCCTCTGCAGCATAACATTTAAGCCATCTCCATTATAGCATCTTTTTTTCATTTTGGAATTATGTTTTTCTGCTAATAAATATAAAATAAGTTTATAGCAACTATAAGCGAATACATTTCAAAGTATATCATTAATTTACAGATCGGATTAATGCGGAATGACATACTTTTTATTATTTTGATAAAAAGATGTTTAAAATTCGTTCATTATAGCTACTAATAAAAATTTAGGTTATGATAAGGACATATAGGCATTCCCCTTAAATTGAATTGGATAAGTAGGGATAACATAATGGATAACCAGCCGTCTAAGCATACCTCAAAAAAAATGGTTTATCTGCACATAGCGGAACAGGGAGTCGTCTCGAAAGCCGACCTCCTGTCCTTCATTAATATAACAACGAGTACGATGAATCGTTTACTGGAGGAGCTGATTGAGGAAAACCTTATCGAGGAATCTGGACTCGGACCCTCTAAAGGAGGGAGAAAACCTATCCTATTCCAGATCAACCCCTCTTATGGCTATTTTTTTGGATTGGAAATATCTCGGTTTTATTCCTCTTTGGGTTTGTTCGATATGCAAATGAACCCCAAATCCTTCATAAGATGGAGGATGGACGAGGACATGACACCAGAGCAGTTCGTCAAGCATGTCTCGCAGCATATACGGTCACTCTTAAACGATCATCGACTGGAGATGAAACAGGTCATCGGTATCGGCATAGGCGCAGTCGGACCTCTCGACAGGGAAAAGGGAATCATTCTGAAGCCGCTCTATTTTCCCGCTAAAGGTTGGACGGACATATCGATTTGCAGCCTCATGAGAGAGGCGACCGGCATTCCCTCTTATTTGGACAACGGCGCGAATACAGCTCTCTTGGGCGAGCATTGGGCCATGCGCCATGAGCAATTACAGCATATGCTTTACGTACACGCAGGAGTCAGCCTGCGATCGGCTATGATGTCATACGGACAAATCGTTCACGGAACGGTCGATATGGAAGGTTCTATCGGTCAAATGATTATACAAACAGATGGCCCAAGATTGCAGGAGCAAGGAAACTATGGCGCATTGGAGGCTTTTGTTTCTGTACAGGCGCTCGAGAAGCAAGCGCGTTCTGAGGCCAAAATGGGAAGAGATGAGCTTGTATCGCGTTACCATGCCGCTCCCGATAAGATTCAGTACGACATGCTGCTGAGAGAATTATCACAGGATAGCCCTTACGCATTAGAGCTATTCCTTCGGGCTGCAAGGCATTTCGGCATCGGTCTAGCCAATCTAATCAATGTATTTCACCCCGAAACGATTATTCTTGGCGGCACGCTGGTCAATTCGCATGAGCGTTTTTTCCAGACAGCCATTGAGGTTGCCCAGAAAAATACGTACTACTATCCGGAGTATGTTCCTTTATTTTCCAAGGGGCTGCTTAAAGAGGATGCTGTTGCGACAGGCGCGGCGCTAATGGTATGGAAAGCGATGGATATATAGCTTTTATCCAGGTGTTTCATATAAACTAGGGACCGCCGAGTGATCGGTGAACGATGATACGTAACAGGCTGTAAGCAAATACCCAAGCATGCAGAATGAGATTGTAAATCTAAAACCAAGTACAGTGGGCTTTAACAAAAGCTTTAGTTATATAATCTCTAAGAAAAGGAGGCCCGGGCAGGCCTCCTTCCACTAGAAAAAATACAAATCTATGAGACCGCTTGCCGTTCGCGCAAATACTCCACCAGCTTCGAATGCTTGCGCAGCGATTTCTCGTGGACCAGGTTCAGCTTGCCATTATCAAGCGTACCGAACAGTTCAATCCATTCCGCATTGTCATGTGTCCAATCTAAGCCCTCGAGCACTTGAATACAATCCGCCCATTGCGGATTGTATTTGCCATCTAAGTACAAAAACTCATGAGCATACAAGGCAATCGCCTCCTGCACCATCCGGTTAGCTGATACAAACTGCGATATACCTGGCTGTTCCGGCATATGAGGAAGAACGGCATTGAGAAATTGATGCAAAATTTCCACATGTGCCGATACATCACTCCGGACACGGCGCATCAATTCATAAGAAGGCTGCATCGTTCCGGATAGTAACAGCGACACCATAGTATAAAGCCAACTAAAGCAGGTAAAGTTTTTGTTATATGCAGTCAAATTGTTTCGTCGTTCTACCCCCGCTGTCTTCAAGTACGAATTATGGTCGGTAACTTGCTGCAGCAGAAGGTTGATGGGATCCGTTGAGTCGAACGAATGACCCAGCTCCTTGCTGACAAGCTGGACCTTGGAATTGATATCGCCGAACAACTGCTTCTCTTCTTCTTCTCTGAGCCCAATGTACAACTGCACGGAAAGCTCGCTTTCCAACAAGTCCAGCCGACGCGCCTCAATCTGCTCCATCAGCCCTTCCAATTGCTGCAACTCCTCTGACAGACCTGAATCTTCAGGGTACCTGCGGCATTTGACTTTGAGTGCAGCGGTTTTCTTCTCGATTTTCTTCACTTCTTTCATCAACTGTTCGTTTACATAGCCGAGTGCGAGTATCCGGTGCTGACCATCCAGAATACTAAGCTTCGAGCCATGCCGGAGCACAAACCCGCTTTGTTCCTTGTACAGCTGCGTAACGTCGCGGAGTGACAATGTCACCGGACCGAAGAATACGCGATCCAGCTCCCTTTCCTGCAAATAATTAGCTATTTTTCGGCGCTGTCCGCCCGATAGCTTCCGTTGCACCATCGGATCGATAGCCGTATAGTTCAGTAAATCCTGTACCCGGAGCGGCAGAGTCGACAGACCGTACCGGTCGCAGTACGTATGAATCTCCATATGCAATCGCAATCCGTCCATTAGCCAACATCCTCCTTATCTACAATGAGCAAAACGTTCTGCTCTTTGAAAAACTCGCGGACGAAATTGTACGCCTTCATTATGCGCGAACGCCGAGGCAACCGGTCCTTCTCATCGCCCTGATAAATGGCCTTCCAATCGATATGCTGCAATATTTTCATCGCATATTCTATATTATATTTATTGAATTGGAGTGATTTGTACGCCTCCTCGTGGAAGAACAGCGCCAAGGCGATCTGTAAATTTTCTGACCAGCACAACTCATCCTTAGAGGGCTCCGGCAAATAATGAAGAAGCCTCTCGAAATAAAACGACGCTTGCGCCAAATGCTCTTCCACAACGCTGTCAGCAAAATAATAACCGTTGTTCCGCGCAGCCGATTTCAACCGGCCCTCGAAGAGAGCGGACAGAATCTCGATGACTAAATGGTAGGAAAACAAATACTCAGGCCCTTTGCCCCGCTCGGTAAATCTATCGACCGGCAGCGCTTTCATTACTGATGCTTGTTCCACCAACCGCGAAGCGAGAACATGGTAGAATCGGCGCTGATCTCGAAGTGCGGTCAGGTTGCCGCCGATTTTACGCGGCAGCTTGTTAATGTCCGAGAATAACTGGCGCTCCTGTTTCGCATCGATGTCCAAATAGATCATGACCGACATCGGAAAATCATAGACGCGGCGCAGCTTGCTCGTTATTTCCTCCATTCTCTCATATTCTCGGCGATCCTTGGCACGGGCCATGTTGCTTTGCAGCGTCTCTATGACACGGCGGAATGCGGCCAGGCGATGCTGTCCGTCCACGACATAACATTTCTCCATCGGAGACATACGGTATGTCAGACTTTCAAGGTCGTATTCGCCTGCTCCTCTGGCCGACAAAATAATGCCGGGGAAATAAATGCTTTGCCCATGATCCAAATTCAGCAGAATATAGTCAATCAATTTGGACAAATTTTGCGGGATAATATTACGCTGAACCTCCAAATCTACCTCATAGAGGCCAATCAGCTTGCCTATCGGAAGCGTTGTAATAAATGTCGATTGTCCAAACGTTCTGGATAAGCTTCCTCCAATTTCAACATGAGATGTACTTCGATGATTAGTAAATAAGTCTGATAACGATTGAACCGGTTCCATGGAGTTCCTCCTCATCTATGATCACTTCATACCATAATTCTACTATATATATACTTAAATTCAAGCTGTAAACCCACGAATCCGAAAAAGCGAAGTCCTTGGTGCTCATTGGCAACTGAGGTCTTCGCTTACAGTTTAGTGCTATCAAGCAAGCTGCTCCAATGCCTTTTTCCGTAAAGAATCCGGATAATGGTGACCGATTCTTCACGATCCGAAATCGCATAAAACACAATGTACGAATCCACCAGCAATTTACGTATACCTTGCCTGGCCAATCGTTCATCATGAACCAGACCATTCCTAAAAGATATTTGTTCCCATTCAAAAATGGCATCCGCAATTTTGGTAACCATTTTTCTAGCCATCGCCGGCTCCAATAATTCGTTAGAGATATAATCTGCGATATCCCGCAAATCCTTTTCTGCTGGTTCTGTCATCACGAGGCGATAGGCTTTGTTCACTCCTGAATCCCCTTCTCGATGTCTGATAACGCATCTCGAAAAGGTCTCACCTTGTGTTTTTGCGCCGCTTCCATACCTTCATCCAGTAACTTATACAACTCAAATTTGCCAACCAACTTCTCATACGTTTCAATACTCATGACAGCCAGATCACCCTGTCCGTTTTTCGTGATATAGACAGGCTCGTCGTATTTATGGCAAATCTCGGATATCTCGTTGTACTTATTTCTCAAGTCAGAGCTAGGTCGAATAGTAGGCATGTCAATCCTCCTTAGCATCAATGTATCATTATTTTATCGAAATAACGATATAAGTTCAATCCCCTATACATCCCCAACACTTATTGGCATACAAATATGTACATTCCGAAGCTGGATTTCTTCTATCTCATCGATTCCATAGTTATCCTATGATCTTAACCGCATTCTCTTTAATCTGTGCAATCGTCTCTACAAGCCGCCTTTGTTTCGTACCGTCAAACAGCTTGATAAAGCTCTATGGTTTATCGAAAGGCAGCTTCGTGAGTTCAGATATATTGGCGATATAACTGTTCTGCACAATGTAATCAATTACCTTTTTGACAAAAACGATTTGCACCTGACTGAGCGATTGGTCATTGATAAATTCAGAGAACGCAACAATCGCCGCTTCATATTCCAGTTTGGCAATTTTGCGAACCAGCAAGCCGAACGGTGTATCCTGAAATTCCCGTTTATAATCCTCTGCTGTACCAAGCTCCCCTGTAAAAATCTTTTCTAAGCCTTCGTAGTCGAGAGCGGCGGAATATTGTTGCGAAGCTTGTGAATAACAAGAGTGTCGCGGTTTTATTCAATATAGCGGTTGACCTTCAGCTTATAATCCTCAAAGTCATAGGCATCTCCGGCACGTCAATGCCCGTGTCCAGCATATCCACGGATACGGCGATATGAGGTTCTTTGCCAGCAACCTTAAAGTCATCAAGAATACTCTGAGCATAACTGACATCAGAGACGATTCGCTTCGCAAAACTGCCGTTATACTGCGGATACAGCTTATTAAACCGTTCGATGACATATTGCGCATGTTTTTTATTTTGCGCGAAGATGATCGTCTTTCCCAGCCTGTCGCCGCCTGTCACCTTCAATTCCTTGGTCATTAAATCTTCCAGTACCCGATCAACGGTAGCTTGGTTAAAAATAAATTCATTAACCGCAGGTGAGGGAATAAAATCAGGCATATCGCCATCCTCGTCCGTAAAATCCTCTTCAAAACGTTCCTTATCTGCTGTGCGCTTCATCCACCACAATCAGGTCGAAATGGGCCGGAGTAAACAGACGTTTGCCGTCATCACTCTTAGCCTTGTCAATGGCGTTAAGCATCGTCGGATAAGTTGAAAATACAATACAAGCAGTCTTATCATCCTTATTGCTTAATAAACGCAAACCGTCTTTTCCGTAAAGCACGTGCGGCTAATTGCTTTATCGGTATGTACCGCGAGATTTCCAAGCTTGATGATATAGGGCAGCTTGCCCCATGTCTGGTTCTCCATTGCGAATCGGAAGGATGGCTCGTGAATGAATGACTGCAAATTGTCCTTATAGGGCATCGTGATCGTGTTATCCGCAGCATACACCCATTTTACTGCAAGCTCAAAGGCCTTCCGGCTGCCCACCGCCGCCATGGCGGGAAAGGTGGCAAGCACCCGCTCCGCCTCAATGCAGGCGGTCGCAAACAAAGTATATTCCGTTTGACCCTATAAAAAATCAAAGTTTGCAGGCATTAGGTTCACCTCTCAGTTTGGAAAATGGCTCATTATTCTTAATACTCGTATAAAACTGGCACAAGGAAGTACGCAACGACAACCTAATCTTTATGTATCTCGGTCCTCTTCATTCATTCTTGAATGCAGAACTTCTTTGATAAATGGGTCTGACAATGGTAATTTTCCGGCAACACTACGAAACAAATCTATTTTGTTTACACTTGGCAATGCGATGACAGATTTACTATAACTTGCCGCAAAGATTTCTAATGGACATACGTGCTGCTATTTACGATAATTATCCACCTAAAACGACAATCCAAGGTGAATAAGTGCGATGGTGTCCTTTAAAATTAGAAAAGAGACGTTTCTGTTGTAATAGCGTACGCTGTGTCCGTTGCCCATGATTCAGAGAATCGCTTAACTCGTCAAATCATTGGGATGTCCGAATCTTTGATTGAATAGCTGACGTAGCATTCGACGAGGACTTTTAGCGGTAGATTCAGACGCCGTGCTCCTACGTTGTAGTATTTCATTGAAATCATCCCAAACACTCCGTCCGCGTGGACGGAAGCCCCGGGGTTCGCCCCCTGTTGGGCTCGACCAAACACAAAAAACACGCCTGAATTCGGCGTGTTTTTTGTGTTTGGTGGAGCCTAGGGGGATCGAACCCCTGACCTCATCGCTGCTAGAGATGAGGTCAGATCCTTAAGTAATCTCTTCGCCTTATAAAACTCATGATAAAGCTTCATCAGCGCTCTCTTCTCAATCCGCGACACGTAGCTCCGCGATATTCCAAGCTTCTTCGCAATTTCCCGCTGCGTCCGCTCATCCCCGCCATGCTCCAGTCCGAAGCGGCCGATGACGACTTCCTTCTCCCGGTCATCCAATATATCAAGATTCTTATATATCTTGCTCTTCTCAATTTTCAGCTGCACCTTATCGACAATATCATCGGCCTCCGTGCCGAGGATATCTATTAGTGTAATTTCGTTGCCTTCCTTATCGGTTCCAATCGGATCGTGAAGGGAAACATCCTTCCGAGTCTTCTTCAACGATCTCAAATGCATAAGTATTTCGTTGTCGATACAACGAGCAGCAAACGTCGCGAGCTTCGTGCCTTTACCAGTTTGAAAGCTTTCGATTGCCTTTATCAATCCAATCGTTCCGATCGAAATCAGGTCCTCGAGATCCTCACCCGTATTGTCAAATTTTTTGACGTTGTGGACACAACCCGATGTAAAAGTTTTGGTTCCATGATGGGTAACCTTACACTTCATAAAAGTTTATCAGTACAAATGTCACTTAACTCATATGTTTGCCGCTTTGACAAGCTTATGCTTCCAAGAGTGAAGAACCCTTGTCCTTCTAACAACTAAAAGAGCCAAACACTACCCCGCAAAATGGCCAAACCTCATTTGTTGCCATCCATGCAAAAAGCCCGCCCGGATACAGGTCCGGTGCGGGCTGGAAATGCTGCAGTCAGCCGTATTTATAGGTGATGCCGTACCCCCCTTTTGGGTAAACCCAATCGATGTTGTCGTAGGGGCATGCGATCCGGCACGTGCCGCATTCGATGCAGTTTTCATACGCGACGGTCGTCAGCTTCTGCTTTTTGTCCCAATCGTACACATCGGACGGGCAAAAATAATTGCAGTCCTTCTTGGCGCATTTCAGACAGTTGTCCCGTTCCTTAATGATTAGATGGGATACGTCGTCGCACTTGTAGCGGATCGTAAACAGCTTGTCGGAAATCGAATCACTCATCCGTTCATCCCCCTCCAGCCTTTGTAGCCCAATTTCAGTAAATTCATCGTCCCGCCGGCAGCGTCCTTAATTAATTTTACGGCCATTTTTTGTTTTTGTGCCTTGGAGACCCCGTCAACCAGAAACATCTGATAAGCGGCTTCATTGAGCGCCGACGGCAGCTTGTCGAACAGCAGCTCCGGATCTTGTTCCTTCAGCAGCTCGTGCATCCCTTTATATTTCTTCAAATCCTTCTCGATAAACGAGCTTCGGATCTTCCGGTCGTACAGCTGCAGCGTTTCCCGTGAAAAATCGTTCTTCAGTTTGGCCTCCACGATGGCCTCGCCTGCCAGCCTCCCCGATGTCATGGCAAGGTTCGTGCCCTCCCGGTGAACGAGATTGACCATCTGCGCCGCATCCCCTGTGATTACCCAGCCGTCTCCGGACAGCGGAGGCATCGAATGATAGCCGCCTTCGGGGATGAGATGCCCCGAATATTCCAGTACCTCCCCGCCCTGAATCAATTTGCGGATCATCGGATGCTGTTTCGCCGCCTCCAGCACGGCGTACGGCTTGATCCGCTTCTCCCTCAGCTGATCGACCATGACGCCGACGCCCAGCGAGAGCGTTTCTTTGTTCGTATACAAAAATCCCATCCCCGCCATCCCTAAAGAGGTTTCACCGATAAACTCGATCGTGACGCCCTCGTCGCCTTCCAGATTGAACCGGTCCTGAATTTTCTCCTTCGGAAGGGCGATCACCTCCTTCACCGCGAGCGATACCTCGTCGGGCCGCCATTCCTTATGCACGCCGAGCGATTTGCCGAGCAAGGAATTGACGCCGTCCGCAATGACGACGACGTCGGCGTACAGATCGCCGTCGTCCCGATCCGTCTTCACGCCGACGACGCGGTCGTCTTTTCTAAGCAAATCTACCGCGACCGTTTGATAGACCGGGATAGCCCCGGCCTGGACCGCCTTGTTGGCAAACCACTGGTCGAACTTCACCCTGAGTCCCGTGAAGCAGTTATAAGGCTCCTTGTAGGCTTCGTTCCGGTGGCCGAACGTAGTCACAGATTCCTTGCCCATCATCCATACCCGCTGCTCGACGATGTAACGCTCCATCGGGAACCCTTTTTCCGTCCAAAATTCGGGGATCATGTCCTCCAGCTGCTTCCGGTACAGCACGCCGCCGAAAATATTTTTCGCGCCGGGAAACTCGCCCCGCTCCAGCAGCACGACGCGCAGCCCTGCCCGGGCCATCGTCAGCGCGGCGGCTGCGCCGGCCGGTCCGGCGCCGACGACGACAGCATCAAACTTTTCGTTCATAATCCTTCACCTCTTCCCGCGAAAGCGCTCGTTTCTTCTTCACTTCGGCCGTGATGGCAGGGACGATTTTGAATAAATCCCCGACGATGCGGTAATGAGCGGTGTGGAAAATAGGCGCTTCCGGATCTTTATTAATCGCCACGATCACGTCCGAACCCGCCATTCCGACGATGTGCTGTACCGCTCCGGATATGCCGATGGCGAAATAAAGCTTCGGTCTTACGGTGCAGCCGGTTTGCCCGACCTGATGCTCATGCTTGATCCAGCCCGCATCGACGGCCGCCCGGGAAGCGCCGACGATTCCCCCGAGAGCGTCGGCCAGCTCCTTCAGCATGGCGAAAGGCTCCGGTCCTCCCAGCCCCCGGCCGCCGGCGACGATGATTTCCGCTTCCTCCAGATTGATTTTGTCGCGTTCCTGGATGAAATCCAGCACCCGCGTCGCAATTTGCTCCTCGGTCATCGCGTTCGCGATGCGGATGACCTCGCCTTCGCGGGTGGCATCGCGCGGCAGCGCCTGGAACACGCCCGCGCGGGCCGTAGCCATCTGAGGCCGATACTGCTTGCACAAGATCGTAGCCATCATTTTCTCCGAAAAGGCGGGGCGGCTAGCGAGCAGCAGCCGCGACGGCGGCGGCTCGACATCCAATTCGGTCGTATCCGCAGTCAGTCCGGTCGGCAGGCGGGTGGCGATCGCGCCGGCTAAATCCCTGCCGGTGCCCGTCGCGCCGAACAGACAAATTTCAGGCTTGGCCTCTCCGATGACCTTCATCGCGACACGGCTATAAGGCCTCGTCCGGTACGCTTTCAGCTCGGGCGCCTCGCTCAAAAATACTTTGTCCGCACCGTAATAAATCGCTTCCTGCGCCAAATGCCCCACCTCGTGCCCGATGACGAGCGCCATCAGTTGAACCTCCAGCTTCTCCGCGAGCCTTTTCCCCTCCCCCAGCAGCTGCCAGGAAACCTTCTTGGCTTCCCCGTCCCGCTGCTCCACGACAACGAGCACGCCCCGGTAATCGGACCAATCGGACGTTTGTTCCGCATCTCTTGCAGCAGTCATCTGCATCCCCTCCTAAAGGTTACGCCCACCCGAATCTTTCCGGCAGATCGCTCTCCCACAGCTTACCTACCAGCTCCCCGGCCACTTGCTCGGGAGTATCGCCGCTTACGATTTGGCCGTTTATTTTTCTGACTTCGGGCACCCAGGTTTTGCTGACGATCGTCGGCGATCCTTTCAAGCCGATCTTAGCGTTGTCCAGATCGGGGAAATCGGCGGTCGTCCATATGTACGGCTTGTAACCGGCAGCCCGGATCATGCCCGGCAGCGAAGCTCTGCGGACTTTGTTCAGCTCCTTAAGCGCGGTAATAAGCAGCGGCATGGAAGACTCGACGACCTCAAGCCCGTCCTCCAAATACCGGTGAACGGTTACTTTCCGACTGATGGGGTTCACATCGGCGACCTTTCCCACATACGTCAGCTGCTCCAGGTCCAACCGGCACGCAATGCCGGGGCCGACCTGCCCGGTATCCCCGTCCAGCGTTTGCTTGCCGCAAAACACGATGTCCGCTTTCCCCCACAGCTCCTCTACCTTGCGGATCGTCCGCGCCACCACGTAAGAAGTCGCAAGCGTATCCGCGCCTGCAAACTTCCGGTCGGTGACGAGAACGGCCTCGTCCGCGCCGAGCGAAATGCATTCCTTCAGCGCCTTCTCGGCAGGAGGCGGCCCCATGGTGACGACCGTGACTCTGGCGTCATGCTCATCCTTGATGCGCAGCGCCTCTTCCAGGCCGTGCAGATCGTAGAAATTGACGATGCTCGGCACGCCCTGGCGGATTAACGTATTGTTGACGGGATCGATCCGGATTTCCCGGCTGTCGGGAACCTGCTTGATGCAAACGATAATATGCAGCACTCGTCGCACACCTCCTAAAAGTTTTTCGGCTTCACTGAATCGACTTCCATGAACGAGCAAAAACTCGCTTCGGAAGCATAAGTCAAATCTTCGCCCAGTCGTCCCAGTACGGATGAACGTACTTCTCGATCAGCTCATCGTTACGGGAGCTTGCTTTGATCGCTTCCGAAAGTCTCCATGCTTTGTCAAAGGTTGAGGGGACCGTCGTATAGAAGAGCGGAGGAACGAGCCAAAAGACCCTCCCTTTCGCCACCGGGTAAACGATCGTTTTCCAGCCGGCGTCGATTTCATCCTCTTCCCATATCAAGGCGATAAGCCAGTTCGCGAATGCATGGCGCTTCCCGTCATTGCGGATGTAGATCTCGCCCAACTGTTCCATGTCGCGCTGCCCGATCGGAATATGCGGCCTTTGGAAAAAGCTCTCCAGATTCAGGAACTGGCCCATGCTTACAGCCCCCTCGCCATTTTTATTCCGAGCTTAACGATTAAGGCTATTAACCGCTTTCATATTTACCTTGGCGTGGTAAAGGTTACAGTTCATTATATGCGGGACCGGGGAAATCTTTCTTTCGTTCTTCCATAACGCAAAAAAGACACCCGCAAAGGTGTCTTCCGCAAAAACTATGCATGCAATCCCAAGACTTCCTGAAGGCGCGGCATCTGAATGATTGCTTCCGCGCCGATGCCCGCCTGACTCTCAATATGTAATTCTCCGCCATAGCCTGCCATAGACTTTTGCATACGACGAGGCCTAATCCTGTCCCGTTTTCCTTCATCGTAAAAAAAGGCGTGAACAATTGCTTCAGCATTTCCGGCGGCATGCCTTTCCCCGTATCATTCACCTTGATGGTTATTTTATCCCCATTCCTTTCGGTGATAATCGAGAGCCGACGACAGTCGGATGTGTCCGGCTGCATCCAGTTCCTCGAAATTCATCTGCCGGACCGAAGGCCATATGGCCCAATGCGCGAATACGGTATTATACGTAGTGAAAGGAGGAAATAAAAAACCTCCGAAATGCCGCGAATCCTTATACACCAAGGGTTTCAAGGGTTTGAAGAACCTATCCGACAAGGCGCAAATAACCCGTTTTTTTTGCAGAGTAATACGTAATCGTATATCGGAAAGTAATACGCGCCCCCCATCACTCCATCGCATAACTTTGTTCCGCGCATTGCCTCCAAGGGAGGCAATGCACTATGATCAGCAATCCAAATCAGCTAAACGAAGACAACCATCCAACTGTTTCATTTAACGATGCCGTCAACCACTTTTTGCAAGATTGCAAAGTCCGTAACTTAACGAAAGAGACCCTCCGCCGTTATCGCAACGGGCTTAAAAAGTTCCATCACGTTCTCGAAGCAAGCAATAAGGATATGACTACTCTAACTGCGTTGGACTTAACCCACAGCATCATTCCTGGCATGTTCGATGAAGGATTGTCGCTTCGAACGGTGAACTGCAACATTTGCATTCTGAAAGAGTTTTTTAAATTTCTAGCAACTGAAGGCTGGATGGAAACTAATATAGTAGCCGATTTGAGACCGTTTAAAGTTCTGCAATCTTCGACACATACCTTCACGGATGGACACCTGCAACGCTTATTTGCACAGCCAAATCGTTCCATCTTCACCGGATACCGCAATTACGTCATGATGCTAGTTTTATTCGATACCGGCATCCGTTTGAAGAAACTTACGAACCTTCGGGTGACGGATAATGACTTTGAAGAGCAAACGATCCGCATTCTACAGGGCAAAGGACGAAAACATCGTATCGTGCCCATTCAACATACCTGCGTCTTGCAATTAAATCACTACTTGCAGGAACGAGGAAAGTTGGAACACGACCGCCTTTGGGTGAATTTGGACAACCAGCCTTTTGAAGATTCAGGTATCCGTGTGATGATCTCCCGGTATTGCAAAGCGGCAGAAATCCAAGGTGTTCAATGTTCCTGTCATACGTTTCGCCATACCTTTGCAAATTTTATATTCTCAACGGCGGTGACCCCTTCACCCTGCGACGTATTTTAGGTCACGCCACGCTGGACATGGTAGAATACTATATCGAGCTGTTCAGCAGTGATATTAAGCAACAGCACAAAAAATTCAGCCCTGTTGAAAATATGAAACGTATTATCTAATCAAACTAGGCACTTATTGAGACCGGTGCCGAGGTGAACGCTCGTTTCAACGGTCCGCACACCGAAACGCCGCTTCATTGGGCCGCAAGCAGCGATGATCTCGAAATGCTTGACGTGCTTCTCGATGCCGGTGCCGACATCGAGAAGCACGGTTGCGGTCATTGCCTGTGGCACGCCTTTATACTATGCGGTGGTGTAATAGACTGTAAAATATGGTTTGACTGCCAGTAACGACGACTAAGCAACCGGCAATAATGTATAAACTTGCTAAAGGAAAAAAATAATATAAATCTCCTTGACCCTGTACCTTGGTACAGGGTTTATACTTTAATTGGAGGTGACGAAATGGAGTATCGTTCTGGAGATATTTCTAAATTGTGTAACGTTAATAAAGAAACATTGAGATATTACGAACGAAAAAGTCTGATTCATGAACCGGTAAGATCGGATTCGGGCTACAGGCTTTATCCGGAAGATACGGTAACCCGGATTTTGTTTATTAAACGCGTACAGGAGCTTGGTTTCACTTTATCCGAAATTGATAAATTACTTGGTGTCGTTGATAAGGACGATGTGAGATGTGCCGATATGAATGATTTCGTTGTTCAAAAGCTTGAAGATGTTCAGTTAAAAATTAGAGATCTTCAACGAATCGAATGTATGCTAAAGGATTTAAAAGATCGTTGTCCTGACGAAAAAGCGATACATGAATGTCCGATCATCGAAGCGTTGATTGACAACAATCAAAAGGAAAAGGAGGAAATCCTGTGAAAGAAAATGCGAAAAAATTGGGATGGGGCTTTTTAGCTCTGCTTGCCTGTCCTTGTCATCTCGTTTTGATTCTCCCTTTGCTTGCAGGAACCACGCTTGGTGCGTTTTTTACTGCCCATCAAACAACCGCTAGTGTTATTTTGGGAATCGTTTTTGTGATTTCCATTTTGATGATTTTCAATCGAGTCAAACAAGCAAAAACGGATGCAAAGCATGATTGCTGCTCGGTTCCGCAACGAAAATGAGGTGAATGAATTTGAGAGAAAAAATGACTAGCCTGGCAACGGTATTATCCGCTTTTCTTATGTCCGGCTGTTGCCTCGGACCCTTAATTCTCATCCCCCTTGGATTATCGGGATTTGCAGGAACACTCGCGATTTTTTCAATAAAGTACCAACTGTTTCTTATGATCATGACGTTATTATTTCTTGGTGTTTCGTTTTATTTGGTGTATGGACGAAGATGTAAAAAGAAAAGCACCGTCATCACGTTATGGATATCGACCGTTTTGGTTTTGGGCATGTTTTCTTATACACTTTTAGCTAATGGATACTTTTAAGGCAGGTGATCGCAATGAAAAAAAGCAAAATGACTTTATTTTTCGTAATGATATTGTCCTTTGCGTTGATGATTTCCGCTTGTGCCAGTCAGGAGAAAAGCGCAAACGCTGTCAGCACTATAATTTCAGAAAACATGGAAAGAGCATCGTTTAAAGTAACTGGCATGTATTGTGCAAGCTGCCCTTTTGTTGTAAAAACTGCTATTCAGCGTGTAGAATGTTCTTGATTTGGGGTATGGTGTCCAATAATTTGCAAATCATATATTAAGAAAGTAGGTGTTCGTTGAATAATGAAAAAATACCGAATACATGTACAAGGAATGACTTGCTCGGGTTGTGAAGAACACGTTGCAACAGCACTTGAAAATATCGGAGCCGTAAATATTGAGGCGAGCTTCCTCCGCAAAGAAGCCACGTTTGAATTACAGGATGACGTGGAGATTGAAACAGCCCAAAAAGCCATCAACGAGGCAAAATATCAATCCGGAGATGCGGAAGTTCTTGAATCTCATGACGTTCCGGTTCTTGGCGATGAAGGTGATTATGATTTATTGATTATCGGCTCCGGAGGGGCAGCTTTTTCCGCCGCGATTAAAGGGGTTGAGTATGGGGCAAAAGTGGCGATCATCGAGCGAGGAACCGTTGGCGGAACTTGCGTAAACATTGGCTGCGTGCCATCCAAAACACTGCTTCGTGCCGCTGAAATCAATCACTTAGCCAAAAACAACCCTTTCTTGGGGCTAACTACATCCGCAGGAACGGTGGATTTGGCTGAGTTGGTGAAGCAAAAAGATGAGCTAGTCATTCAGCTGCGTGAACAAAAGTATATCGATTTAATTGGTGAGTATGGATTTGAACTCATTCGCGGAGAAGCAAAGTTTCTTGATGAAAAAACCATTGAAGTCGATGGGCGAAAGCTTACCGCGAAAAGATTTTTAATTGCCACCGGGGCTTCTCCTTCTATTCCGGATATTCAAGGATTAAAAGACTCCGACTATTTAACAAGCACGTCACTCCTGGATCTTAAACAATTGCCCAAAAGCCTTGCCGTTATCGGTTCCGGGTATATTGCATTGGAATTGGGGCAGCTGTTTCATCATTTGGGTACAGAAGTTACGCTAATGCAAAGAAGTCCTCGGGTTTTAAAAGAATATGACCCTGAAATTTCCGAAGCCGTTACAAAAGCAGTAACCGAGCAAGGAATGAATCTGATTACAGGTGTATCCTATGATCGCATTGAAACAAGCGGCAACCTGAAACAAGTTTATATTTTGGTAAACGGTGAAAAGAAAGTCATCGAAGCCGAGCAACTGCTTATTGCTACCGGAAGAAAACCGAATACCGAAGTACTCAATCTACCTGCCGCAAACGTAAATTTAGGTGCTAAGGGCGAAATCATGGTCGATGATTTCTTAAAAACATCAAACCCTGGAATATATGCCGCAGGCGATGTAACGATGGGTCCGCAATTTGTGTATGTGGCAGCGTATGAAGGCGGTATCGCGGCGGATAATGCAATTGGAGGATTAGAGCGGAAAGTGAATCTTGAAGCTGTTCCTGGCGTGACATTCACTTCTCCCTCCGTTGCTACCGTAGGACTTACGGAAGAGCAAGCCATGGCAAAGGGGTATGAAGTTAAAACTTCCGTTCTCCCTTTGGATGCGGTGCCTAGAGCACTTGTGAATCGCGAAACAACAGGCGTTTTTAAAATAGTTGCTGATTCTAAGTCGTTAAAGGTACTAGGGGTTCATATTGTTGCTGAAAATGCAGGCGATGTCATATACGCGGCAACATTGGTGGTGAAATATGGGCTGACAGTTCAAGATTTACGGGAAAGCCTTGCACCATATCTAACGATGGCCGAAGGATTAAAATTGGCCGCTCTTACATTTGATAAGGATGTATCCAAATTATCCTGTTGTGCTGGCTAAAGGAAGTGAAAGCGTGACAAACAATGAACTGTGATCCCCTATGTTGATGAAACTAAAAAAGGGAGCAACAAACCATCAACGGGAATTCATGCTGGTCTTTTAGCTTTGTCCTTGTGATTTTGGGGCTAAGCCTTCGGACGGGTGCTCCTTTGTGCGTTCGAGGAAAAAGTTCTTCATCCCGGTTAAGGTTCTGTCCAGAGTGTTCCGCGGCAAGCTGCTTGCTTTGTTGAAAAAAGCATACGCCAAGCAAGCATTGACATTTGCCGGCACTTCCTTGCCCTTTGCGGAGGAAGAAGCTTTTACTGCATTGCTTAGCACTCTGTACGCGATTGATTGGGTGGTCTACTGCAAAAAGTCGTTTAAGAGCCCCTACCATGTGGTCAAATACTTGAGCCGGCACACCCACAAGACCGCGATTTCCAATAACCGGTTGGCGGTGATGGATAGGACTCCGTCACGTTCCAGTACCGGGATTACAAGGATAATGGCAAGGTGAAGCCCTTGACGCTGGATGCAATGGAGTTTATACGCCGATTCATCCAGCACGTGCTTCCCTCGGGTTTTCAGAGGATCCGTTATTACGGCTTTCTTAGCAACCGCAACCGAAAAACCAAGCTTCAAACATGCCTGCGCCTGACCCATACGGCCATCAAGCCGAAGGTGAAGCTTTCCGCGAAGGAGCTTATTATGAAGCTTACGGGCAAAGATATTTCGAAGTGTCCCTCCTGTGGGGGCAATTGGTGTCAGGTGCTTTCAATCGCGCCGCTTTCGGGATGATAGCGTACGAACACAGGATACTGACTGCATACAGGCCCGTGTTGGGGAGGGGGAAAGTATGCCTCGGAGTGAGACTTAACCCTGCGTTTCAATGGATATGTCTGAAAATACGCTGAAGTTATTTATCCCTTCTATAGTCAGGAATGAATAAGAGCCCACCTTTGGCGACAACCTTGGGGTGGGCTTTTACTTTTTCTTGTAGTTACTCGCGATGTATGTTAAAAAACTCATGTACGATCGGGCATTATGATTTCCTTGTTAGAATAAGACAGGCAACTCTTTTAGTCCCCGGATAATCATCCCCTGACGCCACTCCAGGTTACCTCTGCTTGTCTTCAATCGCAGATCGGGCATTCGGCGAAGCAGCGTGCCGATTGCAATTTCACCCTCCAATCGGGCCAAAGGCGCACCAAGGCAATAATGAACCCCTTTGCCGAAGGCGATATTGGTATTGGCCTTCCGGGTAATATCAAAGCATCCGGCTCTGCGAACAGCTAAATGTTTCAGGGGGAAATACCCGGAATCCTATCAATAAGTCCCTGCAGTTCCGCTATTTTCAATCAAGCACCTTGTAGCGTCACGTTGGTCGAAACGGTACGTTATACGGTTACTTTTAATTTCCGTTTTAGTCTGCCGGCGAAGATCTCCAAGGCGACGGCAAATGCTAAAATTAAGTAGGTAATTACCCCCACTTCTCTCAGGTCATAATAAAACGCGCTTGCCATAAACATATCATACCCGATCCCGCCGGCACCTGCAGCAGCCCCCATGGCGACCGATACGGCAAAGTTAATCTCAAACCGCATGAACGTCCAGGAAATCATATAGGTGATAGAAGTAGGTATGACGGCTTGAAAAGCAATCTGCCACCAATTCGCGCCGCTTGCCCTGAGCGCTTCTATAACTCCCTTATCCAATTCTTCGAAAGACTCCGAGTAGGCTTTGACCAAATAACTCACGGAGTGAAAGGTCATGCCGATGACGGCGGCAACGCTCCCGAGCCCGGCTGCTACGGCAAATATGAGAACCCATAACACCGTCGGTACGGCCCTGATAAAGGCGACCAGTCCTTTGATGATGTAGGAAACCGTGTTCGACGATAAGTTTCGGGCTGCCAACAGTCCAAGAAACAACGCGATGACAGCACCGAACAAGGTAGTTAAAAATGCAAGCCCGAGAGTAATGGAGACTTGCATTAGCGCCTCTCCAAAAGTGAAGTGATTAAAATGCGGTTCAAGAAACATCGTTTTGACCGTGCTGAAACTCGAGCTGATTGCTTCGAATATATTGATGTCCTTGTAATCGAAGCTGCTGAAGCCGTACAGGGTCAATGCCGCCAGCGCGATCAAAGTCATTTGTATAACAAAAGACGCTTTATTGAAGGGCTTCGTCTTGACAGTTATGTTGTCAGCCGACGCTTCCTTATATCCGGATTTGTCATAACTGACGGATTCTTCAGGTCTCATTTACAAAATCACCCTTCTTATATAATTCGAAATGTACTCAATTAATAGAATGGTGATGACAATGACGATCACGAGCAAGCTGGCCGAGCTGTAATTCAGGCTCTTGTAATACAAACTGAATAAAAATCCGATGCCCGTTCCCGTCAAAATTCCTACTATAGTAGCATGCCGAATATTCGTTTCAACCATGAACAGTATCCAGCTAAGGAGCAGAGGAACACTTGTAGGGATGACGGACTGGAAAATAATCGAGAAATAGCTTGCCCCCGTAGCTCTTAAAGCCTCAACCGAGCTGCTGCTCACTTCATCGATCGCTTCCATAAATGCGCGGGTCAGAAAACCGAAGGATCCGAAAAACAACGCGAAATAACCAGTCAATACATTTTGTCCGAAAGAAAATAGCAAAATCATAGACCAAGCCGCGACATCGATGTTCCGGAACAGGCTCGCGACGCCTCTGCTTAAAGAGCTGAACACTCCACTCACACCGGTAGTACTGGACCCTAGCATCGCAAAGAGAAGGGCAAACAAAGCAGCAACGGTTGTAGCAGCAATCGACACCAGCACGGTTTCCGTCAGCGAGTCTAATATATCCGGGAGTCTATTCATGGCTTTCTCATCAGGATAAAAGTTGGAAGATGTCCATTCTGCCGCTTTGACTATCGAAGTAAATCCTTTGACCACGTCATATTCTGTAATGATTATTGCGCCTAAAGTCAACGAAATCATGATTGCGCAGAAAATGAGCGAGTCTCTTCTTTTTTTCGCAAAGTATTTATCCAGCATGGTTTGCCCCCTGATTCACCAGGAGTTCTTCAGCTTCAATACCGTAGATGCTGCGGAGTTCATTCGCCTTAATTTCCTCTGGTGGACCGTCATACACGACCGTTCCCTTATTGACACCGATGATTCGGTCGGAGTACTTTATTGCCACGTCTACCTGATGCAAATTAATAAGGACGGTAATTCCCATGGAAGAGGAAATATTTCTGAGATGATCCATAATTATTTTGGACGCATTCGGATCCAGGGAAGCGATAGGTTCATCGCACAACAGCATTTTCGGGTCTTGCACCAGAGCTCTGGCGATGCCTACCCTTTGTTTTTGTCCGCCGCTTAGCTGGTCGCATCTCTTGTAAATATGATCTTCCAATCCCAGAATCCGAAGTATGCTGTAGGCCTGTCTTTTTTCTTCTTCGTTGTAAATGCCTAATACACCCGCCAAGGTGGACTTGTAACCAAGCCGGCCGTGCAGGACATTCTCTATGACGCTCAACCTGTTTACCAAATTATAATGTTGAAAGATCATCCCGATCCGGGTTCGCAACCTCTTTAATTCTCTTATTTTAAACTCTGTGACATTGGCGCCATCAAATATGATCTCTCCGCTGGATGCTTCAATCATTCGGTTAATGCATCGAAGGAGAGTCGATTTCCCCGCTCCCGAGGGTCCGATGATGGAAACAAACTCTCCTTCGTTAACAGCGAAGTTAACATCTGATAACGCTTTGGTATCCTTACTGTATTGCTTGGATACATTTTTGAATTCCAATAACGTTGCCATGGTTAACTCCTATAGTCTGATTTTTGAGGAATAGCTTTTGAATTTTTATTATTTAGACAACTCTCTGATCGGATTGTACCAAGCATCTTCCACCGTAACGAAAGTTTCATCCCCGGACTTCTGTTTAAACAAACCGGCGTCTTCAGAGTCTGCAGGCAGGAAAATCTTCGGATTGTTTTTTACTTCCTCGGAAGTAAAAGCATCTTTAAGCTTCTGCTGGTCTTCCGCGCTAATTGTGCCAGTGTTGATGGCAAAAGGTCCATTGAGAACCGGCGTTACGGAAATGAGTACAAATTCTTTCCCGGTAAGCGTATTAAACGGCTCGGCGGCGTCTTGCTTAACTTTGTAGACCGCTCCCGCTCTATTTGCCGTTCCGGATGACAATTCCACATAGTTGCTGACACATGTATCGCAGAACGCGGCAACATCCGCTTTACCCGTCAGCAGGTTCACTGCAGAGCCTTGGTGCGTTCCCCCGAACAAAACTTCCGTGAAAAACTTGTCATTGCCTCCTTGAAGCAAATCGTCCGCCGTTAAACTCTTGAATTTATCTTTTGCGCTGAAATAGGTTACAATACCCGTAGACGGTACTTTAAATCCGGAAGTGGAGTTGTTGGAAACGAAAGAGAACTTTTTGCCGGCAATGTTGTCAATGGAAAAATCGCTGCCGCTTTTATAGGCATCTTCTTCTCCTTTTTTAACGCTTAACCAGCTGTAGTATATGGCATCATCCAATGTGCCCGAAGCGCCGGAATTTACGACAAGCGGTTGAATCGTATTATTTTTGATATTTGCTTCAATATAGCCTTGAGCTCCCATGAACGCTAAGTCGGCATTCCCATTGGCGATAGCCTCAATGGCGATAATATAATCCGTTGTCGTCTGGTGCTCTACTTTCTTGCCGGTAGCGTTCTCCACAACTTTTCCAAGCTCTTCCCGGGCATCTTTCAAATCTGCGCCGGATTCATTGGGATACCATACCATAGTAATAGTGTCCTTGGTTTCTACAGGAGCAGGCGCAGGAGCAGCCTCGGACGGAGTCCCGGAATCTGTAGAATTCTGACCGCTGGCGCAACCTGTAATAACTGCTGTAAGGGATAAGGCAATAACAATGGCAAGGAAATGCAATTTCTTCATAGTAAATCTCCTCTCTCCTATTTCAACCGATTTCTTTGTACAAAATAAATATACAAGCCTTATATCAACACATTGTTAGTAGGATATAAATTTTTATTTAAGATACAACATTGCCGCCAGGTAAAAATTTGCCATCCTGGATACGGTATTCCCGGGTGCACAAGTTTTTCATAAATTCAAGATCATGAAAAATCCCCAGCATCGTTGTTCCTTCTTTCATCAGCTGCTCAATCAAAATCTTAACTTTTATCTTTGAAGAATTATCGAGACTTGCCGTCGGTTCATCCAGCAGCAGCAATCTCGGACGCTTCGCCATCGCTATGGCAATATTCAACCGGAGCTTCTCGCCCCCCGAGAATGTCGCAGGGTAGCTGTCCCACAATTCCTCGTCCAGTTCAAAATGCGCCAGCATTTTTTCCGCTTCCCGCATGGCGGCGTCCTCGCTGCTCCCCATCTCCGCGATCGCTTGTTCGACCAACTCTCTTGCGGTTGTGCGCGGCATAACATTCAAAAATTGGGAAACGCAGCCGATTTCATGCTTGCGCAAATAAACGATTTGCCGCTCCGACGCTTCCGCCAAATTGATCCGGTCGAATTTTTTCGACGCGTACCATATATCCCCCCCTTTGATCGCATATGTGCGGTAAATGCTCTTCAATATCGTGGATTTTCCGCTGCCGCTCTTTCCGGTAATACCGACAAATTCGCCTTCCTTCACATCCAAATCGATGCGGTCCAAGGCGCGGATATGTTTATTCAAGTTATGAAGCGTGAACGACTTCGACAAGTTCTCTATCGTCAGTATGGATTTCATTGATCTTCCCGCTTTCCGTCAACCGACTCGGTAATTCGTTTTTTGTATGAGCCTTCCATCGACAAAGACCGAAGTGACCACCGGAAAATCCGGCTCGATTTTTTCGATAATTAACAAATCCGCCTTCTTGCCTTCCCGGATCGATCCGATTTCATGGTCCAGTTTTACGGCCTTGGCAGGATTGACCGTCACCAGCTTAAACATTTCGGCAAGATCCATGCCGTGATTCCGGTGCAGTTCAAAGACGGCGTGAAGCATGGCGGCCGGGTAATAATCGCTGCACAATATATCGATGCTGCCCTTTCGGATCGCTTCCGCCGCCGATAAATTGCCGCTGTGGGAACCGCCCAAGAGCACGTTCGGAGCGCCGGCGACGGTGTGCATTCCTTTCTCTTTGGCTTTCATCGCAATCTCCAATGTAATCGGAAATTCGCTGATAACCGCCCCGAAGCTTTGCACAAGCTCCAATTTGTCAATGGAATCGTCGTCGTGAGAGGCGACCGCAATTTGATGCTCCCGGGCAAATTGCGCCAGCTCCCTGATCCCGTCAATGGTCAGCTTCTCCTTCCGTTGATGCCTGTCGATAATCCGCTCGATTTCTTCATCATCCAGATTGTCATACCCTTTGACCGTAGCGCGGAACACTTCCAGACAGCGATATTGCCCTTGGCCCGGGGTATGATCCATAAAGGAAACGAGGTGTACTTTCTTCTCCGCCATAAAAGATTTCAAGTTGGCGATTTCTTCGACATTGTCGATTTCGAACCGGGCATGGAAACGGTGGCGGACCAGATGCTTGCTCCGGTGGGTCCGGTCGATAATGTCAATTAACCGTTTCACGTTCTCCGGCTCCCGAATCGGCTTATAAGCGTATTCGGAGCCCTTGAATAAAGAGAGCGAATGATACATGGTGGTAATGCCGTGGGTGATTAATTCCTTCTCCGTCTCCCTGATGCTGAGGTTGAAGTCCATCAGCGATGTGGGCCTCGGCGCGGCCATATGCTCAATATAATCGGAATGCAAATCGATGAATCCCGGCGAGACGTACCCGCCTTCCGCGTTGATGACCTCCACGCCGCCGTCAAGCTCCAACTCTCCCCGACTGGCGATTCTGGAAATTTGATTGCCGTCGATCAACAAATCATAGCCGTCCAATACCGCTTCCTCCGTAATGATTCGTCCGCCCGTTATGAGATACACGTTCTCCCCCTCTTTCCTCGATCATCTGTGAATCATAGCAGCGAATGAACCAGCTGCTGCGTGTAGCGGTGCTGAGGATCCTCCAAAATTTGGTCCGTCAAGCCGTATTCGATGACCCTGCCGTCCAGCATGACCATCGTCCGGTCCGCCAGCATCCGGATCACTCCCAAATCGTGCGAAACGATGATGATGCTGATATTGAGCTGCCTCTGGAGCTTTTTGATCAAATCCAATACGCTGGCTTGAACGGAAAGGTCCAGTCCGGTTGTCACTTCATCGAGCAGAAGAATCGGCGGGTTGTTCGACAACGCCTTCGCAATTTGAACGCGCTGCTGCATGCCTCCCGAGAAATTTTTCGGCGGTTCTTTCATTCGGCGGACAGGGATATTCACGTGCTCGAGAAGCGTGCGTCCCCTCCCTTCCATAGCTCCGACGTTCCTGCTTCCGGCCGCAATCAATTTTTCCGCGATATTGCCGATCGAGGAGAAGCCCATCCTTAATCCGAGAACGGGGTTTTGGTACACCTTGCCCATCTGATGATTGCGGATGTGCCGCTTTTGCTGGGAGGACTCCCCGAACAAATTCACTTCCCCGTTCTTGTAGGTGCGGATATACGCTTCTCCACCGGTGACGTCCTGATCGAAATACAAGCATTGCATCAACGTCGATTTGCCGCTCCCGCTTTCCCCTACGATACCGAACACCTCGCCGGGATATAGATCGAACGAGATGTGCCGGCATGCGTATACGGTGCCGCATTTCGGGCAGTAATTTTTCATCAAGCGTTCCTCATCACCCGTTCGGCAATGACCGCATCCGGCGCCATATTGCTTATTCAGATTTTTGACCGATAAAATCGGCGATTCAAAATCATTCATTCAGCGGCACCTCCTGGTATTTTGCGGAGACTGAGTTTAACCGGGATAAACAGAAGCTGGTGTCATTGCATTGATGGTACGTCTCCCCCGTCTCCTCATGAATCAATTCATCCAGGAACACGCCCGCGGCTCCGCACAACCGGCAGCTCATGCCGTCAAACCGCTCCGCCTCGAACGGATAATCGTCAAAAGCCAAGGACACCACCTTCGTATACGGAGGCACGGCATACACCTTCTTCTCACGGCCCGCTCCAAGCAAAATCAAGGCATTCGAATAGTTCATCTTCGGATTGTCGAACCGGGGAATCGGGCTCGGCGCCATGACATACCTGTCGTGCACCATAACGGGATGGTCGGCGCCGGAAGACATGTTGCCGTACTTCATAATTTGCTCGAACAGCATCAGCCACGCACCGCTGTATTCCTTCTCCGCGTGCAATCTCTTGGTGACGAATTCGCTCGGCTCATAGTATCTCAGCGGTTCCGGCAGCGGGACCTGCAGTACCAGAATCTGATGTTCCTTCAGCGGAATTTCCGGAATGCGGTGCCTGGATTGAATCAAGGTGGCTTCAGCCGTGACCTCCACGGTTTTCACGCCTGTCGTTCCGGTCACGAGCTTCTTGATATTGACCGCGTTCACCGACTCATCGGCCCCTTGGTCGATCACTTTCAGCACGTCGTTCTTACCGATGAGAGAAAGCGTCAGCTGCAAACCGCCGGTGCCCCAGCCGCGGGCGATCGGCATCTCTCTTGAGGCGAACGGCACCTGGTAACCCGGAATGGCGATCGCTTTTAACGTGGCACGCCTGATTTCCCGCTTCGACCCTTCATCAAAAAACGCAAAGTTGTAAGCGATTTTCACGGACTCCCCACCTCTTGTCTCTCTGTTTTACTCTTCCTCGTCTTGCGGACACTGTCCAGTTTCGACTGAAAGGTGACGTAATGCGGCATTTTCAGGTGGGACACGAAACCGGTCGCTTCAACGGAATCGATATGATAAAGGACGAACTCCTGGTTTTGGCTCGGATACTCGGGATGCTTCGCGCTCAAGCTGTTGTCCAAAATTCCCATTGCAATCGCTTTGGTTTCATTCTGTCCGAAACAGACGCCGTATCCGATATCAAACTCGAGCTCTTTCTTCCCGTGTTCCTTCTCGACCGTGACCGGAATGAGCATTTCGACCTCGGTCACTTTGACATCGCCTATATAATAAGCGTCATCCGGGTCGGACCGGCCGATCGGGTCGTCGATGCATACCGGCAAGTCTCCGACGCGCAGTTCGCCGACGGTCGGATGCAATTGCCCGTACCCCCGAATGACGGCATATGCGAAAGCCGTGACGGCGCCGGTTTGCCCTCTGGTCAGCACTTGCAGAATTTCGCTGCGGCTGGCGGGAAATTTCAAGCTTGTTCTCGTCACATCATCCGGCTCTTGATCGTCGTTCCCGCAGTCGGCGATCAGACCTTCCGCGCGCAAATAATCCGACACTTTGGGCAAACGGTTCAGATCCGTATCATCCGCTTCATATTCAACCTGCCGCTCGAATGCCGAAAGCCAAATCTTCGCTTCTTCTTCCGTTTCATTCATGAGCTCGAAATCGATCAGCCTGTGTATGAAATCGGTCGTTGCGCCTAATATCTGACCTCCCGGAATATCCTTGAAGCTTGCTGAAATTCTTCTTTCGACCCGCATTTCGCCGGTATGAACCGTTCTGGAATAATGCTTTCTGGGCAAGGTAGACCGGTAGGCCCTCATCAGAAACACGGCTTCTTCGGGGTTGCCTTCAGCTTGCTTAATGGCGATCGCCGCAAGCGTTTCACCGTATAAACTGCTCTCCGACATGACCTGGTCGATCAACCCTCTCATCCCGCACTCTACCGACTCGACATCCAGCACCTTGCCTTTTTTCACTCTCTCGTATTTCAAGCGCCGGATCGATTCTTCGATGGCGAGCGTTCCGCCTTTGACGGCAACATAACCCATTAATCGTTCACCCGCTTTCTAATTTGAGTCGTCCGCGGAAGACATACCGCTTGGTTGTCCCGGTCGACAAAGATCATATCGATGCCCGTCGGATATTCGCTATTCTTCTCATTTCGAAGCTCCAGCCAGCATCCGTCCGTTACGATCCGCAGCCCGTTCGCTTCTTTAATGCCTGGCCCTGTCAGCACTAAGTCCGTATCATTCGTGAGCGTCTCCGCTTCCACAATTAGTGTCGCCGATACGTGAGGATTGACCAGATCTCCTGTTTTGGCCGCATGAAGCGCCTGTTCCAATTGATCAGGCTTTGTATCGTTAAGCACGAAGATGAAATCGGCGGCCGCCGCCTCCGCCTCTCTCGCATACGTTAACCGGTTAAACAGCTTCGCGAGCTCTTCTTCCCGTTCCGAACATATCTTGAACGTCACTTCCGTATCCAACAGCACCATTGCCAGAAGAACCGTCGTACCATAGCAGCCCGCTTCCATTCCGATAAGGTTTGCCTGCTCTCCGAAATGGGAGATGGTTCCGGGCCTGGACATCGAGTCGACTAATTTCCTGTACGCGATCTGTGTGTCATGAACTATATTCAGTTGCATCCGCAGCTCTCCTTTACTCGCCGTCGTCCATCGTTTCGAAAATCACTTTCGTTTGCAAAATCTTGCTTTGTCGCGCCTTTCTCCTTTGATCGATCTCATGCTCTTTCGCTGTCAACACTTCCTGCCAGTGCCCGGTTTCATCCAGCCCCGCCTGATAGGCTGCGTCGATGACGGCAAGCTGGTAAGCCAATTCAGGCTCATGCCCTTTTACGATCCCTAAACCGATTGCGCCGCCGATTTGCACTTTGCATTCCGTGACGAACACTTCTCCCAAATAGAACAAGCTTTTCTTCGCCGTTTCTCTTGCCTTGATCATGACCAGACCGTTATTGGGCTCTTCGATCGTGTTCACTTCGTATCGGCCGGCGATTTGCTGCGCCAATCGCGCGGGGATCTCTCTGGAGCCGTTAATTAAAATCTCGGTCCGCCTCTTCCGTTGCATTCCCAGTTCCTCCTCATAAGCCGGTCTAAATGACATAGGTAAAGTAGTCACTTCTGTATAACGTTTTTGTATGCTCCAATATTTTGCCTGTTCGCTTGTCCACGCAGCCGGATTCCAGCATTAACAGAGGTACCAAGCTCGAACACTCCAGCAGCTCACGTTCGTTCTTCGAAGGAAACGCAACGCTTAGTTCGGTTGTTTTGGATTCGAGCTCGGTATAGCCCTTGCTGTTGTAATAATCGAACATCGATGTAATGTGTCTGCCCGCTTCGGCAATATCGCCGAAACTGCTTACCGCCACATACGAGGTATGAAGCGCGATGGGCCGCTGTTCGATCAACCTCAATCTTCCGATCCGGTAAACCCAGGTCTCCTCGCCGACTTCAAGCTCCTGGTAGATCTTCTTGTTATACGGAACCTTTTCGCAGAAAATGTTGCGGGATTGATAGTTATAACCGAACTCCGTCATTTTTTTGCTGAAGCTCATATTCCCCGAGAGCACAAGAGGGATTTGCTGCCTTCGGTTCTTGACATAGCTCCCTTTGCCTTGCTTGGAATAGATATATCCTAACTCTTGCAAGGTGGCATAAGCTTTGCGCGCCGTCATCCGCGGCACCTTGAACAGATCCGCCAGCTCATTCTCGGAAGGAAGCTTATCGTCGGGCTCATAAATTCCGGCACGAATATCGAATATGAATTTATCGACAATATCCTGGACTTCGTCCTGCATCGGCGTATCACTCCCCGGACATCGTAATTTTGTTGAAAGCGCCGATGGACGTCCATTCGCAGATACGGCTGTTATACACAGTGCTCGTCTCATGAATGAGAGGCTCGGCCGAAAGCATGACTTCCGCACGGGGAAGATGAATATGCTGCATCAAACGACAACTCCTTTCTTGGCTTTTAGGGCGATCACACATTCGATTCCCGGATCCTTGCAGCCGAGAGCAGCGTCCGTTTCGCCGTAAAATCCGTGAAAATCACTGCCGCCCGTCATAATCAGCCCGTATTGCTCCGCGTATTCCCTAGCTCTTGCTTCGTCTTCGGACCCGTGCAACGGATGCCATACTTCAATGCCCGCCAACCCGCTCTCAACCAGTTCCGGCACGGCATCGAAATTGCCGTATTGCCCGGGATGGGCGAGAACCGGAATTCCTCCAGCTTGTATAATCGCCCGAATCGCCGACCGCGCATCCACATACTTCATAGGGACGAATGCGATACCCGGCGCTTCCCCATTCTGCCCGCGCGAGAACAGCTTTCTATACACATCTCCATAAATCGAGCTTGTGTAGCCGCTGTCAATCAAGGCGTGCATAATGTGCTGCTTGTAAACTCCCGTTCCGCCGGAGGCATACTTCGCGATTTGCTCCCAAGTGATGTTGTAACCGGCTTCGATCAAGCGGTTTACCATGACATAAGACGCATGATGGCGCATGTCCAACAGAGGAGCGCACAACTCCTCGAGTGCGGGGTGCCCCGGTTCTACAAAATAGCCGAGAATGTGTACTCTCCTGTTTCTGCTGAAATCGTAGGCGGATATCTCGATTCCGGGAATGATCTCCACTCCTTCTCTCTTTCCCGCTTCGGCCATTTCTTCCAAACCTTGCGTTGTGTCGTGGTTAGTAATCGCTAAACAACCGACGCCTTCCAGCTTGGCCAGATCTATAATCTCGCAGAAGGACAAGGAACAGTCCGATATGTTTGTATGGCAATGCAAATCGACTTTCATCAATGGCCCACGCTCCAAGAACATTTTTTTGTTATCGTAACTTGGTGCCAAGTATTGAGGGTTATGGCAGTGTAAAACCAGTATTAAGATCGTGTAAATTTCAAAAAAAGAAAGAGATGCCTCAAGCGGATTTTCCGCTTACAGCTCACTTTTCGCATGAAAAAATATGACATGACGAGATATAATAACCAATATTTTTTATGAAATTCGTGAATTCACGCACCATCGTCATTTCTAGCGTTTTTTCAACACATGGCGATTGAATTCGACAGGGCCAGGGCGGAATCCGCCCTGCTGCGATTCTATCTACCGGCTGTTTCGACAGATTGCGCGGTGTAGATAGCCATATCGTAGCCGGCCAGCCGTACGACTCGCTTCACATTGTCATTTACATGGGCAGATACGGTTCGAATCGTGTGACCATCTATCTGTACCCTAATGACTTGAATACTTTTCAGCATCGCAAGCAGCATCTCTGCCGTTGGGTTGAAGCTTTTGCGTTTACCCGGCAGAATGAGAGGCTCCGTTTCTTGCTTCATATTCTCCCGAACACGCCATTCCAGAAGACCGTTGAGAAGCAACGCCATGATAAACACCGTTCCTAGCGCCTCGATCCGCTTGGGTTGCTTCAAATAGATGGCATCCAGAATCGTGGGATCCTTGAGCAAGCGGAAGCG
>NZ_JAKGAP010000004.1 GCF_021532375.1 Paenibacillus alkaliterrae | reverse complement strand
CGTTAGTCCAATTGCGGGTGTCCAGAGGGTGCAACCCTTGGGGCCCTCCCTTGGAAGGGAGGGTTTGGGAGGGTTCGAAAGCCTTTGAAGGTTTGGTTGAAGCCTTTGAAGGTTTGGTTGAAGCCTTTGAAGGTTTGGTTGAAGCCTTTGAAGGTTTGGTTGAAGCCTTTGAAGGTTTGGATAGAAGCCTTTGAAGGTTTGGATAGAAGTCGGTCTAAATCTCTTAAAAGTCTCATAGATTAAGAATAGAAGAATGGGACAAGGAGAGAATGAGATGAATCAAAAAAATCGAATTACGTATCGTTTTGACCGTGCTGGAAATTCCATTAGCGAAAATAACCGATTGTCAGAAAAACAGCAGGAGGCTGATTACGATACGAAAACGGCCTCGTCCCAAACGTCTGCTCATGGAAATATCGCCAAACCGGCGAAAGAGAACGTTATACCGTTGTATCCTTTTAACGATCAGCACGCGATTAACGAAATTAACCCTTGGAACAGCCCTTTCCAAGAAGACATAGGCGCATTGGAGCAATTGATCCGAAATACGGATTCGATAACAGATGCCAAAACTGATGGCAAAACGATGACGCCTAATGCTGTGCAGCCGTTTCCTGCAAAAGCGATAGCCCAGATACGAAAGCCGCTTCACGCCGAAGCTCCTGTAACCCCTGCCATCGCCATGGAATTTCAAGAGTCCACTGCTGCTGATGATGAGGAGGATGGGCTGTTATTCAATGATTCGGTGACGGCAAAGTCCCGAACCATTCGGATGAATCGATCGCCAGCCGGTCCTTCATGGTTTAACGTGTTTTTGTCGGTTGCAGGCGCGCTTGCTACGGGTGCGTTATTTGGCTATTTATTGCTGTCGCTGTTTACGGGCGCAACCATTTGGCCGGCAGGGTCAAAGGACAAACTTGATTCGAATCCTGCAATTGGGGGCTCTATAACGGATGATCCCCCCTCGGGGACGACAGCTAATTCCAATACGAATAACGTTGATAAAGGGGATTCTCTGGAAGCGGATAACAAACCGGATCCTAAGCCAGATCCAAGCGCACAGACGATTAGCTTAACGGGACTCGACAAGTCTTATTACATGCTGCAGTTCGGCGTATTCAGCAATACAGCGGGCAGGGACGCAGCGCTTGCTCAGCTTGCGGATAAAGGGCTTGCCGCTGCCGCAATGACGGGCTCGAGCGATTATAGAGTTTACGCCGGCATGGCCGGCGATCGCGACAAGGCACAGGCCATTCGCGATCAGCTTTCGGATTTACTGCTATATATCAAGGAAGTAACCATTTCAACGCCGGATAAACTGCCATTTAATGGCGAAGCGGCAGCGGCGCAAGGCTTTTTCGATCAGACCGGAGAGCTTGTCCGCATGCTTGACGAATTAGCTTTAGCTCAACTGGAGCAGCCGTCATTGTCTCAGATTGGGCAAGCTGCGGCCAAGGCTTGGCAAACGGAATACCAAAAATGGACTGAAAGTGCTGACGCGATACGAATAGATATAACGGATGCAAAGGGCAAGGCCTATTCAAAGAAGCTGATCCAATCGATTGAAAAAGCTGCCAAAGCTATGCTGGACTATGATAAAAAACCGTCGCGCGCTCATTTATGGTCAACGCAATCTGCCTTGATGGAAGCGGTCATTTCTCAAAAAGAATGGTTTGAGACCATCAGCGCATTGTAAACGATAACTAGGATGCGTATAATAGACTCAGGTGTCATTTCATGGCGAGAGGCGTTGAAAGATGAAGAAAAACGGCTGGATTCTTCTCATTTTTATCATACTGGGCTTATTGGCAGGCGCTCTGGTCGCGCGATGGCTCACCCCGGTTCCAGGCATTTCTTTCTTAACTAATCCTATTGAAGCGTCATGGTCTCCCGCCGTTGATTTATACGTGTTAAGCTTCAATTTATCGCTTCATCTTCAATTTAGTTTATTCAGCTTGATTGGAGCAATCATTGCGATATGGTTGTATCGCAAATTGTAGCTCATAAGCGAAAGAACGCCGACGGCGAGCATGAAGGAGCGCAGTATTATTTTATGGAAAATAATAAAAAACGCAACGAAGCGATAAGCCAGCTTGTACTGGCGTCTTCGTCACCGCGCCGGAAGGAACTGGTCGCATCCCTGGACCTTTCCTTGCCGGTTTATATTTTGTCTACGGATACGGATGAATCCATAGAGCCTGACTGGACGCCTGTGCAAGTGGTTGAACAGCTGAGCTTGCGCAAAGCTCAAGCTGCTGCAGCTATGCTGCGGCAGCAGAACGCAGATTCGTCGGTAATCATTGGTTCTGACACTATTGTCGTTCTGGACGGCGACGTACTTGGCAAGCCAGTGGATGATGAAGAGGCGAAGGCGATGCTCAAACGAATGCAAGGCCGTGCTCACGAGGTTTATACGGGAGTTGCATGTGTGCTGTCGGCAAGTGGTGAAGCGATTGTTGCCCATCGAATGACGAAGGTGCAAATGAAGCCGCTTAGCGATGAGCGAATTGCCAGATATGCAGCTACGGGCGAGCCTCGGGACAAGGCAGGCTCCTATGGCATTCAAGGGCTTGGCGCAACGATCGTGGATCGCATCGACGGCTGTTATTTTAATGTTGTAGGATTGCCGCTATCGCTCCTGTCGGATATGTTAGCTGAATATGATATTCATGTTTTTTGAAAAATCAGGAAATCTATAACGAAAATATTCTATTGTCGAGAAGGCGGGATTGGGACATGGAGCCGCAATATATGATTTTGCGTGATATCCCCCATGAAGAACGTCCAAGAGAGCGCATGATGAGATATGGGGCAGAAGCACTTAGCCATGCTGAGCTTTTAGCAATATTGCTGCGTACGGGAACTCAGCGGCAATCCGCTGTACATTTGGCGGGGGCGATATTGAAACAATGCGGCAGCTTGCGCCATTTGATGGATATGAGCATGGAAGAATTGACGGCCATTCGAGGAATAGGACCAGCCAAAGCTATACAACTGCGTGCAGGCATTGAACTGGGCAAACGTATTACGCGCAGCCGGTTAGGCGATGCGGTAACGGTGCGGAAGCCGCAGGACGCAGCGGATTATGTGATGGAGGAGCTCCGTTATTTGAAGAAGGAGCATTTCGTATGCTTATTTTTAAACACAAAAAATCATATTATTGCCCGGGAAACATTATCGATGGGAACGTTAAACGCTTCTCTTGTGCATCCTCGTGAAGTGTTTCGGGCAGCGATTCAGCGCAGCAGCGCATCGATCATTTGCGCGCACAATCATCCAAGCGGAGATCCAACGCCAAGTCCGGAGGATATTTCGCTGACGAAGCGTTTGGCGGAAGCCGGGCAGCTGATTGGCATTGAAGTGCTGGATCATTTGGTCATTGGCGACGGACGTTTCATTAGTTTGAAGGAACAAGGCTATTTGTAATATAATAAAGAGATGTTCGCGATTAGAAGGGAGCAACAACATGTTTGGTGGTTTTTCAAAGGATTTAGGAATAGATTTAGGCACAGCGAATACGTTAGTATTCGTCAAAGGAAAAGGAATTGTGGTAAGGGAGCCCTCGGTGGTGGCCCTTCGTACCGATACAAAAACAATTGAAGCGGTAGGCGAGCAAGCGAAAAAAATGATCGGCAGAACGCCGGGCAACATCCGTGCCGTTCGTCCGATGAAGGATGGCGTTATCGCCGATTTCGAAACGACGGCAACGATGATTAAATATTTTATTCGTCAAGCGCAGAAGCAGCGTTCCTTATTCCCTCGTCACCCGAATGTTATGGTTTGTGTGCCATCAGGCATTACGGCCGTTGAGAAGCGTGCCGTTGAGGATGCGACTAAACAAGCCGGCGCACGTGAGGCTTACACGATCGAGGAGCCGTTCGCGGCAGCGATCGGAGCCGATTTGCCCGTATGGGAGCCGACAGGCAGCATGGTAGTCGATATCGGCGGCGGAACGACTGAGGTTGCTGTTATTTCTCTCGGAGGCATCGTTACCGCCCGTTCCATTCGCGTAGCCGGAGACGAGATGGATGAAGACATTATTCAATACATCAAGCGTCAATACAACTTAATGATCGGCGAGAGAACATCCGAGCAATTGAAGATGGAAATCGGGTCTGCGCTTCCGCTTGATCGTGCGGAAACAATTGAAATTCGCGGCCGCGATCTGGTTACCGGTCTGCCAAAGACGCTTGCTATAACCTCCGATGAAATTACCGATGCTTTAACCGATACGGTTAACTCGATTGTCGATGCGGTCAAGGTTACGCTTGAGAAATGTCCGCCGGAGCTATCCGCCGATATTATGGATCGGGGCATCGTGCTTACGGGCGGAGGGGCATTGCTTCGCAACCTGGACAAGTTGCTGCAGCGCGAGACGGGAATGCCGGTCATCGTTGCCGACAATCCGCTGGATTGCGTGGCGATCGGCACAGGCCGTTCATTGGATCACATCCATTTGTTTAAATCAAGAAGCAGCTCAGCTTCACGCTCGAGACGTTAAATAAAGTTTAATAGGAAAATGGATATGAAATTGGCAGGTGATCGAGCTGTTTAAGCTAATGCGTAATAAGCGTATGTTCATGCTTATGATCGGGTTTATTCTGTTCATTGCGGTCATCGGCTTCTCGCTCAGCGATCGCAAGGAATCGACATGGCCGGAAAAGTTTTTAAATGATTCGGTAGTATACGTACAGCAATGGTTTTACAAGCCCGCTGGTTATATAGCGGGCTTCTTTGAGGATATTGGCAATCTAAGACTGATTTATGAAGAGAACGAGCAGCTGCGGCTTACAGCAGCCGCTTATTCCCGCGATAAAATCAAGTATAACTTCGTGGAGAAAGAGAATGAACGCCTAACGGACGCGCTTTCCTTCACGGAACGCCAGAAACAAATGTATAATTACACTTATTTGATCGCGCAGGTCGTATCCGTCAGCAATGACGCGAACAATCGGGCCATGAAGATTAATTTAGGCTCAGAAAGCGGCATAAAGCCTAATATGGCGGTAACGACCATCGACGGTTTAATCGGACTTATTAGTTCTGTCACCCCTTTTACGGCTACGGTAACACCTATTACGGAGCTGGATGAAGCGTCGCCTACGTTCAATTCCATCGCCGCTACGATATTGGGCAGGGAAAACGAATCCTTCGGCATACTAAGCAGCTACAACAAAGAGACGTCCAGACTAGTGATGACGAAGATTGCGGAGAACGATAAAATGACGGTAACGGATACCGTTATTACGTCCGGTCTTGGCAACGTATACCCGCGTGGTCTCGTTATTGGATCGGTAGAATCGCTGCAGGTAGGCGATTTTGGACTCACATATACGGCATCGGTTAAACTCGCCGCAAGCTTTGATCACTTGACAGAGGTATTTGTCGTTAAGGTTCCGGAGCTGGAGGATGCTGGGCAATGAGCATGAACCGAATCATCATGCTGATACTGCTCTTATTCATTCTGGAAGGGGCTGTCATGCCATGGATCATTCCTGAGGGACTTGGCAGTCGAATTATTCCGCATTTCGTTTTTGTTTCGGTTATTTTCTCGGCGCTATATAGCGGTCGTCATCAAGCGTTACTTTTAGGGGTAAGCTTTGGTTTTCTTCAGGACATCATCTATTTCGGCCATTTGCTCGGCGCACATGCCTTTATAATGGGGTTGATCGGCTATTTCACGGGGGTGCTGCTGGAGAGGCGCCGAGCTACCGTCATGATGGCGTTATCGATTATTGGATTTGCTTGTATTTTGTACGATTCCGTCATATTTTTCATCTATAAAGTGTTTCGCATTACGAGCGAGACGTATGCATGGGCTTTATTGAACCATATTCTCCCAAGCTTGTTTTTACAGCTGGCCTTTGCCCTTGCCTGCTATGTACCTGCCAGACGGTTATTCGAAGCCCAGACAAAAGCCAATCCGGATAAGGATGGGGAATAAATTAAGCAGTACAGGCAGGAATTCAGCAGGTGCAGCAAGAATCCAATAGGTTGGGGAGGGACGAACGTGACCGAGAGGCAGCATATCATGATAAAAGGCGTGAAAGAAGGTCTCGTGTTCCTTCTCGACGACAAGTGTGAATTTGCTACGCTTCTGGATGAGCTGCAGTACAAGCTGGAGAAGACGCATCAGCAATTGCTGACGGGCCCGCTCGTACATGTGCAGGTGAAGCTGGGCACCAGACAGGTTTCGGACGATGATAAAGATCGAATTAAGAATGTCATAAGAGCACAAGGAAATTTAATGGTGCAATCCGTGGAATCGGATGAACTGCCGCATGATTCGCGGCACGAACAGAAGCCGAATCTGCGGGTGCTCACTTCAATCATACGCTCTGGACAAACCTGCGAGCATGATGGCGATATTCTATTAATCGGTGATTTGAATCCGGGAGGTACCTTGTTATGCACGGGCGACATATACGTGCTCGGAGCATTGCGCGGTGTAGCGCATGCGGGTATAGGCGGTCGTACCGACGTCATTATTGCTACCTCACTCATGCGTCCAACTCAGCTGCGGATTGCGGATGTCATTAGCAGGCCGCCGGAGGAATGGATGACAGGCGACGCATCGATGGAGTTTGCCTTCCTCAGTGAAGGACGAATGCAAATCGATAAGCTAACGCAATTATTCCGAATACGTCATAATCCTATTATGTTTAAGGGAGTGTAGAACATGGGAGAAGCAATCGTTGTGACATCGGGCAAAGGGGGCGTCGGCAAGACGACCACCTCGGCAAACCTGGGAACGGCTTTAGCTTTACTCGGCAAAAAGGTATGTATGGTGGATACGGATATCGGCTTGCGTAATTTAGACGTCGTAATGGGTCTGGAAAATAGGATCATCTACGATTTGGTCGACGTAGCCGAAGGCCGCTGCCGATTAAATCAAGCGCTCGTGAAGGACAAGCGGTTCGACGAGCTATATATGCTTCCCGCGGCTCAAACGAAGGATAAGGATTCCGTTACGCCTGAGCAGGTACGTAATATGATTGTCGAACTGAAGAAGGATCACGACTACGTTATTATCGATTGTCCTGCGGGCATCGAGCACGGCTTCCGCACCGCCATAGCTGGAGCGGATCGTGCAATTGTCGTCACAACGCCCGAAAATGCAGCCGTTCGCGATGCCGATCGTGTAATCGGCTTGCTGGAGCAAGAGAAAATCCCTTCGAAGCTCATTATTAACCGCATTCGCCAAAATATGGTGAAATCCGGTGAAATGTTAGATATCGATGAAATTTGTCAGGTGCTGGCCGTTGATTTGATCGGAATCGTGCCCGATGACGAGAAGGTCATTACCGCGGCCAACAATGGGGAGCCGACGGTCATGAACCCGGCCTCGCGTGCCGCGATCGCTTATCGGAACATCGCCCGGCGCATACTCGGAGACATGGTTCCGCTTATGCTGCTCGATGAGAAGGCGGGAGCGTTCAAGCGATTCCGTAAGTTTCTTGGAATAGGATGATTGCCATTTGCTTAACAAACTAAAGAAGCTGGACTGGGGCATTTTAATTATATTAGTGTTCCTCATGCTGATCAGTATAATCGTTATCCACAGTGCTACGGCCAATGCCCCTAAATATGCGGGTTCCGAGACGAGACAGCTCGTCTTTTACGGAATGGGTTTTTTTGTCGCTATCGCAGCTACGTTATTCGATTACCGAATCGTGCTGAAAAGCTGGCATTTGCTTTATGGCGTAGGCGTTTCGTTATTGATTCTTGTTTATTTCTTCGGCGCGGTCATTAATGGGGCAAGAGGCTGGTTCAGAATCGGCGTGTTTTCGTTTCAGCCCGCGGAAATGGTCAAGATCATACTCATTATCGGAATTGCTTATATCATGGGACGACGACAGGGAGATCGGCTTACGTTCTCGCAGGATCTGCTGCAGATCTTCGCTTTTTCGTTTTTGCCATTCATGCTCGTCATGATTCAACCCGATCTCGGTAACGCAATCATATATTTAGTTATTGTGCTTGGCATGCTGTGGATCGGGAACGTCAAATATTCACATGTTCTGGTCGGTCTGGGACTTGTCATTGCGGGCTTGGTCCTGTTCGTTACGGTATTCAATATGTTTAATCAGGAAATTTATAATTATTTGGAAGAACAGGACAAGGAACATTGGCATGAGCGCATCAATACTTTCTTGAATCCAGACGAAGCGGACGCAAACGCCAGACATCAATCCGAAAATGCGCAAATTGCAATTGGCTCCGGCGGGCTCGGCGGCGATGGCTATTTGCAGGGCGATATGAAGAACGGCGGTTTCATTCCGTACGCATACTCCGACTCCATCTTTGTCGTAATCGGCGAGGAGTTCGGCTTTCAAGGTTCAGCCATTCTTTTGCTTCTGTACTTCCTGCTCATTTACCGCATGATTATGATCGCCTTTCAATGCTATGATTTGCGAGCCTCTTTTATCGTTATCGGCATCGTGTCCATGTACGTGTTTCAGGTATTTCAGAATATTGGGATGATGATCGGAATTATGCCTATAACCGGAATAACACTGCCCTTTATAAGCTATGGCGGAACCTCGCTTCTCCTTAATATGCTGTCAATCGGACTCATATTCAGCATTAAAGCGCATCAAGAGATATACGAGCTTGCCGATTAGACAAGGCTATAAAGCTGTTTCTGTAACGGATGTATCCGTTATCGGGAGCGGCTTCTTTTTTTTGTCCAGCGAGCCTTCGCATACTTGTCTATCTTCGCTCATATTTATGAATAAGGAAACAAGCTGTCGGATGTGACGATAGGAGCGGGGAGGCACGCGGTATGCGACCGAAGGATAATATCGAGCAGCGAAATGCTGCCAGGCAAATGGATGAGGATGACAATGTAGAGCTTGACCCGGAAGTCGCGTGGAAAACGAATCCGAATCCCTGGGCAAGCTGGGACGGGGAAAACGGCATAGCAACGAGACGAAGCTTCGTCAGAGAGCTCGATCCGACCCGATATAGAGATCCCGGGAAAAAACGCAGCAAGCATTCGTTTCGCAAGGAGTTTCAGTGGAAGCTGGCTATTGCATTGCTCGTATTCGCAGCCGTTTGGGGAATGTTCCGCTATGATACGGAATGGACGCTCAAAGGACAAGCACTTGTCAAGCAGGCGTTAACCGATGAAATCGATTTTGCTGCTGCTGCATCGTGGTATAAGGATACATTCGCGGGTGCGCCCTCCTTTATCCCTATTTTTCAGGACGAACCGCAAAAGGCGGTCGGGGCAGACGGTACGGTAAAGCTTCCGATCGTAAGCCCGCTGCCTGAAAGTTCGCTTGTACGAACTTTTGCAGAGATGCTTAACGGAATAGAGCTCGCAGGCTCGTCCGAACAGGAGGTCGTAGCTGCTGAAACGGGGCGTGTGCTCGTATTGACGGAGCAGGATGAAAGCGGCGCAACGATCGTGATCCAGCATGCCAATCAACGAGTAACGGTTTATGGGAAGCTGGGAGATGCTAAGGTTAAGGTCAATGACTGGGTTGAAGCTGGCGATCCGATCGGCTATTTGCTGAAGGCGCAAGGAACGCAGCCAAGCCTGCTGTACTTTGCCGTGAAGCAAAACGATCAGTATATCGATCCGGTGGGTGTGATACCGTTTGATTAAATGGAAGGGAATAAGGTGGTCGGTCCATCCATTATTCGTTATCATCATGCTCGGATCGGTCATCACAGGCTTTTTCACCGAGTTATTTACGCTGTTTCTGCTTGTATTCGTACATGAGCTCGGTCATGTCATCGTGGCGCGCAGCTTTGGTTGGACAGTACGCGAAGTCAAGCTGCTCCCGTTCGGCGGGGTAGCTGAGGTCGAGGAGGCCGGCGGCGTGTCTGCGAAGGAGGAAGCAATCGTCGCGATCGCCGGTCCCCTGCAAAATTTGTGGATGGGACTTGCAGCATGGGGATGCGGCGCGCTTGGATTGTGGGATCTCGCCTGGGTGGAGTATGTGTGGAAGGCGAATATGATGATCGGATTGTTTAACCTGCTTCCTATCCATCCTCTTGACGGGGGAAAGCTGCTTCAGGCCGCGCTCAGCTATGCGGTCAATTATTACAAAATGCTTATCTGGTCAGCCCGCATCAGCTTATTATTCAGCGGATTTATGATCATCGTCTCCCTGCTGCCCGTGATTCTGTACAAGGACGGCATTCAGCTCAATCTGCTTATCGTAGGCATATTTTTGACGCTGACTAATTGGACCTACTACAGGAACATACCTTTCTTGTTCTATCGCTTCCTTATTCACCGGGGCCGTGTTGCTGTGATGGCGCTGACGATGGGGCAGATCGCAACACCGATTATCGTTAGCGGCAGACAATCCATTCTTTCTGTCGCGAAACTTTTTCGAAGAGAGCAATATCATCTTATCTACTTAGTCGAGTCGCGGAATAATGAGGTCAAAGTATTGCCGGAACAGAAAATTGTCGAAGGCTGTTTGTCGGAAAGTAATCCCAGCCGTGCAGTATCGGAACTTTTCAGGTAAAATAGACGAAAAGCGTACTGGCAGGTGATACTCGGGAATGAAGCGAATGTTGATGCACGTTCATGGTGAAATGCTGCAAACCGCAGTACTGGAGAATGGCCGCCTAGTCGAGTTTTTCATGGAAAAATCCAAGGCAAGCAGCTTGGTTGGCAACGTCTATAAAGGTCGCGTTGTAAATGTGCTGCCTGGCATGCAGGCCGCATTTGTAGATATAGGACTAACCAAAAACGCTTTTTTGTATATTGACGAGCTGCTGCATCCTCATTTGGAGAAACAGCCTAAGCATAAGCCGCCCATACAGGAGCTGATCAGACCGGGGCAGGAAATGATGGTTCAAGTCATCAAGGAGCCGCTCGGCGGAAAGGGAGCCCGCGTCACCACACATTTTACGCTCCCGGGACGCTGGATTGTCTATATGCCGAATGCCGATTATGTGGGCGTTTCAAGGAAAATAAACGCGGAGAGCGAGCGGGGACGGCTGCGCTCCATCGGCGAGAAGCTTCGCCAGCAGGAGGAAGGAATTATTTTGCGTACGGCTTCCGAGGGAGAGAGCGAGCTTTCCTTATCTGCCGACATCTCGCATGCAAGAGAGCTGTGGCAGTTCATCGCGGCGCGCAACGAGGATGCGCCTGCGCCGGCCGAGCTGCACCGGGAAGCCGGACTAATGCGGCGTGCTGTTCGCGATACATTAACGATGGATATGGACGAAATTTGGATAGATGACTCGTCCAGATTTGAGGAGGCGTCAGAGCTGCTTCAGGAAATGACTCCGAAGCTGAAAGAGCGTTTGAAGTGTTATAAGCAGCGGCACGGGCAATCCTTATTTGATTTTTTTCGGGTGACGGAGCAGGTGGAGAGAGCCTTTGAACGGCGTATTTCTTTGATGATCGGCGGTCATTTGATTTGGGAGGAAACGGAGGCCCTGACGGTAATCGATGTAAATACCGGAAAGTTCACGGGTACATCCGATTTGGAAGATACAGTTTTCCGCACGAATATGGAAGCGGCTGATGAGATTGCAAGATTGCTGCGGGTAAGGGATGTCGGCGGTATTATCATCATTGATTTTATTGATATGGTACAAGAGCAGCATCGCGAACAGGTCATGCAGCGAATGACCGAGAAGGCGCGCATCGATCAAACGAAATGCGCAATTCTAGGCTGGACGAAGCTTGGCCTGCTGGAGCTGACAAGGAAGAAAGCGCGCGAAAATGCGGTTCTTCAGCTTTCGGAGCGGTGTCCGAGCTGCGGATCGGCCGGCAAAGGGAATGCCATGATTAAATAGGTTGTTTTTGTTAGATAAGCAATTGATCTTGCTTTCATAGTATGGTAAACTGTTTAGGTGTCTGTCTCGTGCCACATAGGAACGAGCTGTACAAGTACCGCTCCGATCGGGTAAACAAGCGTTTGCGGCTTTCGCCGTAAGCCACCTGGATTAGGCGAGTCTTCGAAATTAAGGAGGTGCACCAACAATGTTCGCAATCATCGTAACTGGCGGTAAGCAATACAAGGTTCAAGAAGGCGATGTAATTTACATCGAAAAACTGGACTCACAAGCAGGCGAGAGCGTAACGTTTGATCGTGTTTTGGCGGTTGCTAAGGGTGACGGTCTTGTAACTGGAACTCCAGTTGTAGCCGGCGCTACAGTAACTGGTAAAGTCGAGAAACAAGGCAAAGGCCAAAAGATCATCGTTTACAAATACAAAGCCAAAAAGAACTATCGTCGTAAGCAAGGTCATCGTCAACCGTACACAAAAGTAACAATCGAGAAGATCCAAGCGTAATCGGAGCTTCTATGATAAACGTTACGTTTGTACGGAAAGCCGCTGACAGACGAATCGTGTCATTTGCTGTCGAAGGACATGCTAAATATGCGAAGCCCGGCAAAGATATCGTTTGTGCGGGTGTATCGGCCGTATCGGTCGGTACCGTTAACGCAATCGAAGCTTTAGCGGGAGAAGAGCTTCCTGTAAAGATGAAGAACGGCTGGCTGTCGTCGGATATTCCGACGCTTGCTGACGAAGCTTCGGATGGACGGATGCAGCTGCTGCTTGAGTCGATGGCGGTTATGCTTGACACTATTGCAAAAACATACGGCAAGCATGTCGTAATTCATGAACTTCTTATAGCGTAAGCTTACGAAGCAGGTTTGTTTCTCAAGCCTTTGAAAGGAGGAAATACTATGTTGAAACTGAATCTTCAGCTATTCGCTTCGAAGAAAGGCGTAGGCTCCACGAAAAACGGACGCGATTCGCAGTCGAAGCGCCTTGGCGCTAAACGTGCTGACGGTCAAACCGTTTCGGCAGGAAGCATTTTGTTCCGTCAACGCGGAACGAAAATTCACCCAGGCACCAATGTAGGCATCGGGAAAGACGATACGCTTTATGCGAAAGTAGAAGGCGTAGTGAAGTTCGAACGTTGGGGACGCGGCCGCAAAAAAGTGAGCGTATACCCTGTTGGTCTGGCACCGGTAGCCGCAGCATTAGAAGCATAATAAAGATTCCGGCCTGCATCGTTAGGCCGGTTTTTTTATTTAGGCGCTGATGACCGTTCGGCGGCCGCATGATATACTGGTAAAGCTGGGAAATACGATGAAAGTAGGTTTAATCGATGGGACGCTTAACAACGGCGAAGTATTACGCAGCGGCAACTGTTCTGTTGCCATGTACTGCTGTACTTATTTGGCCTTCTAAAGTGTGGTTAACGGCTGTCTTTCTCGTTTGGCTTATTGCTGCAGCGGTTTTCTGGATTCGTACCGAGAGGAAAGAGCATGCGGAGCGGACAGCGCGAACGATTCAATCGTTGCAAACATCAGCTATACGGACTCTCAATCATCATCGCCATGACTGGATGAACGACTTGCAGGTCGTATACGGTTATATTCGTCTGAAAAAGCTGGATAAAACAGTTGAATATGTGGAGAAAATAAGTGGAAGAATGGCTGTAGAAAGTCAAATAGCTAAACTGGGAGTGCCGTCCTTGATTAGCTATATCCAATCCTTCCGCACGATTTCGAATACGCTGGAGCTTCAGGTTGTTATTCAAGGCGATATTCATCTAAATGAAATTACGGCGGATGCCGATCAAATAGCCGAAACAATCATTCATACGATAAATGCTTATCGGTTTGCGGCAAAGCCGGGTTACGGCGATGCCGCCATACTTAAGCTGGAGCTATCGCTGGATCAGGAAGCGCTATATGCCGCTTTTTACTATGAAGGCGAGTTAATGAATGAACAGCAATGGAAGCAGAAAATACAACAGCAGTTGGATGGCGCGCTAATGCAGCCGATCAACTTCGAGCAGCCGTACGCCAAGGTGCTGCTGAAGGCGGTAATGCGCGCATGAACGGGGGCAAAACATGTTTGTCGATAAGGCTAAGATTTTTGTAAAAGGCGGCGACGGCGGCGATGGAATCGTCTCCTTCCGCCGCGAGAAGTATGTCGAGAACGGCGGACCGGCAGGCGGCGACGGCGGCCGCGGCGGCGACTTGATTTTTCAAGTGGATGAAGGACTTCGCACCTTGATGGATTTCCGCTATCAGAAGCATTTCAAAGCGGACCGCGGCGAGCGGGGTAAGGTTAAGAGTATGCATGGCGCAGGTGCCGAGGATACGATTGTTCGCATCCCGCCGGGCACTGTCATTATCGATGATGATACTCAGGAAATTATCGCGGATATGACGCGTCACGGACAGAAAATCGTTATAGCTAAAGGCGGACGCGGCGGACGCGGCAACATCCGGTTTGCTACGCAAAGCAATCCAGCCCCTTATATTTCCGAGAATGGAGAGGAAGGCCAGGAGCGCTGGGTCGTGCTTGAACTCAAGGTCATGGCGGATGTCGGCCTTGTCGGCTTTCCGAGCGTGGGGAAATCGACACTGCTTTCGGTCGTTTCCGGCGCAAAGCCGAAGATCGGCGCTTATCATTTCACAACGATTACACCGAATCTCGGCGTCGTTGATGTCGGTGACGGCCGCAGCTTCGTGATGGCCGATTTGCCGGGCTTAATTGAAGGCGCTCACGAGGGAGTAGGCTTAGGTCACGAGTTTCTTCGTCACGTCGAACGGACTCGAGTCATTATTCATGTGATCGATATGGCTGCATCCGAGGGACGCGATCCGTTCGACGATTGGCAGAAAATTAACGCGGAGCTTGTGCTTTATAATGCGAAATTGGCAGATCGTCCGCAAATTATTGCCGCGAACAAGATGGATATGCCTGGATCCGAGGAGCAGCTTGAGCTATTTAAGCAGCAGCTTGAGGAAGTGCGAGGCGAACGGGAATATCAAATCGTACCGATCTCTTCCTTGACGAAGCAAGGAATTCAAGAGTTTCTCTACAAGGCAGCCGACGTGCTTGATACGGTTGCGGAGCAGGTGGAAATTGAAGACGTGAAGGAAGTAGCCGAGCGTAAAGTTTACAGCTACGAGAAACGCGAAGAGACGACCTTTACCATCCACAAGGAGGATGAAGTGTTCGTTATCGTAAGTGAAGGCATCGATAACTATATGAAGCGGATGAACCTCAACTCCTATGATGCAGTCATGCGCTTTGCGCGTACGATGCGCAAAATGGGTGTCGACGCAGCCCTTCGCAAGCAAGGCGCCAAGGACGGCGATATGGTTCGAATTGGCGATTTTGCATTCGAGTTCTTTGAAGGCAACGATTACAACCCGAATGGCTAGTGTGTATGAACACATATTTAGGAATGAAGACGGCGCAAGCCGTCTTTTCTCATTTTGCCTATTGCCCCGAAACGTGTATTTCGATATAATGTCCACTATAGATGAACAATTGTCTTTTTGAGGAGGACGTATAGTGAATAACCGCTATTATGTCGTTCGGGAGGACATTTTACCGGAAGCGATCATGAAGACGATACAAGTGAAGGAGATGCTAAGCCTGGGCAAGGCAGCTACCGTCCATGAGGCGGTAGAGCGTGTCGGGCTAAGCCGAAGCGCCTTTTATAAGTATAAGGATGGCGTATATGCGTTAAATGAGCTGGAGAGGGAACGGATTGCGACAATTTCCATGGATTTGGAACATCGATCGGGCGTTCTGTCCAATGTGCTTAGTAGGGTAGCGAGCTTAGAGGGCAACGTGCTGACGATGAATCAGACGATTCCGCTTCAAGGCTTTGCTAACGTCGTCATCTCGGTCGACATTTCGCAGCTTTCCGGGGAACTGTCAGAGCTGGTAGAATTGCTTCGCAGTCAAGCTGGCGTGCGTAAAGCAGCGGTCATCGGTCAAGGTTAAAATATAAGTAGTGGAGGGATTATATGAAACCGGTAAAAGTTGGATTATTAGGTTTAGGAACGGTCGGTACAGGCGTTGTCCGCATAGTGGAAGGGCATCAAGAGGATTTGGCAAGCCAGGTAGGCTCGCCTATCGTCATCGAGAAGGTGCTGGTTCAAAACAGGAGCAAATCCCGCAATATATCGATTTCCCCGGATAAGCTGACGGAGGATCCTTGGGAAATCATTCGCCATCCGGAAATTGACGTCGTCGTGGAAGTGATGGGCGGGATTTCTCTGACAAAGGAATATATACTGGAAGCGCTCGAGCGCGGTAAACATGTCATTACGGCGAATAAAGATTTGATGGCGCTGCACGGACCGGAAATTTTGGCTAAAGCACAGGAGCACCGCTGCGACGTGCTGTATGAAGCGAGCGTTGCCGGCGGCATTCCGATCATACGTACGCTGGTAGAAGGCTTCTCCTCCGACCGCATAACGAAAATTATGGGAATCGTGAACGGCACGACTAACTATATTTTGACGAAAATGAGCCAGGAAGGCGCTTCTTACTTCGATGTGCTGAAGGAAGCACAGGATCTCGGTTACGCGGAGTCGGATCCGACATCCGATGTCGAAGGCCTTGATGCCGCACGCAAAATGACGATTCTAGCGACAATCGGTTTCCGTGCTAACGTAGCGCTCGAAGACGTCTCCGTTCAAGGGATTTCATCCGTTAGCAAAGAAGATATTTTGTACGCGAAGCGCCTCGGCTATGAGGTTAAGCTGCTCGGTATCGCAGAGCGTCAGGATGACCTTATCAGCATTAGCGTGCAGCCGACTATGGTGAAGCAATCTCACCCGATCGCTTCGGTTAACGGGGTGTTTAACGCCGTTTACGTATACGGTGAAGCTGTTGGCGAAACGATGTTTTACGGAGCGGGAGCGGGGGAGCTTCCAACCGCGACTTCGATCGTATCCGATTTGGTAGCCGTTGTGAAAAATCTCAAGCTCGGCGTGAACGGCATGCAGGGCAGCCTGGCTTACAAAGAGAAGAAACTGAAGACGGACGAGCAAATTTCGTCGAAATATTTTTTGCTGCTTAACGTTGCTGACCGTGCAGGTGTTCTGGCACGCATTACGCAAGTGTTCGCTGACTTCGAGGTTAGCTTGGAATCCGTATTGCAGCAGCCGACTCCGTCAAATCCGGATGCTGAAATTATCGTTATCACGCATGATGCGAACAAATCTGCCATCCAGAAGGTGCTGGCAACGTTCGAATCGCTGGATGTCGTTCACAAAGTGAAGAGCGTCTATCGCGTAGAAGGATAAGCGGCATGAATAATCGTAAAGTGATCGTAAAAATACCAGCAAGCACGGCCAATTTGGGGCCGGGGTTCGATTCTCTCGGCATGGCGCTGTCATTGTACGCTTGGATTGAGCTCAATGTATCGGACCGTACGGAATTCCAGCTTCACGGCGATCAAATGAATGGCTTGCCAAGAGATAAGACGAATTTGATTTACAAGGTTGCTCAGCTGGTGTTCAAGGAGGCGGGCGTCAATGTACCGGAGCTTTCTATTTCCATTTACAGCGAAATTCCGCTAACGCGCGGGCTTGGCAGCAGCGCTTCCGCGATTGTCGGGGCACTGGTTGCAGCGAATGCGCTGATCGGAAGTCCGTTGACCGATGATAAGCTGTTCCAGATGGCAACGGAGCTGGAAGGGCATCCTGACAACGTAGGCGCCTCGTTATTCGGAGGAATCGTCGTTTCGGCATGGGACGGCGAGCGGGCCGATTATGTGCGGATTGAGCCTCATCGCAAGATTGAGACGTTAGTAGCCATACCGGCGTTTCAGCTTTCTACGGAAAAGGCCCGTCATGTACTTCCTAAACAAATTAGCATGGCCGATGCCGTATTTAACGTTGGACGCAGCTCGCTGCTTGTCGCGGCGTTAGCAAGCGGCCAGCTTGGCCTCATCCGGCATGCAATGAAGGATCGGCTGCATCAGCCTTACCGTGCAGCGTTAATTCCCGGGATGACGGCCATTCTTGAGCAAGCGGTTGAGCAAGGCGCGCTTGGAGCGGCGCTTAGCGGAGCTGGGCCGACGATTATTGCCTTCGTTGATGCGGATAGCCGGGAAAAAACGGGGTTGGAACAGTTTTTGCTTCGAACGTTGAAGCAGGAAGGCATTCATGCGGAGACGCTATGGGTTCCGCCTTGTGTTCACGGACCTCAGATTACGCTGGAGGATAGCTCGAAGCAAAGCGCGATTCCGTTAATGGACAGAATTAAAGGAGACGTTACGGCATGAAGACGATTGCGGTATTACCGGCTGGCTCTGTATCCGACGAGGCGGCCAGACATTTTTTCGGCGGAGAAGAGCACAAATGGAAACATCACAGACTTATCTCGGATGTGTTCTTGTCCACCGTCAATGGGATTAGCGATTACAGCATTATCCCGATTGAGAATACGATCGAAGGCTCCGTCAGCCTGCATATGGACTGGCTGGTGCATGAGGTAGACCTTCCGATTCAAGCAGAATGGGTATATCCTTCCATTCAAAATTTAATCGGCCGGAAATCCGAGCTGTCAGGAGAAGCAGGTGAGCTCGATTACTCACGTATTAAAAAAGTGATCAGCCATCCAGTGGCTATCGCGCAATGCTTACAGTTTTTGCGGACTCATCTTCCTCATGCCGTAACTGAGCATGTCAGCAGCACAGCCGAAGGCGTCCGTATCGTTCAAAACAACCCAAATGCAGGATGGGCTGCGATCGGAACGATGACAGCTGCCTCCAATGAAGGTCTTGATGTAGTCGCCAGCGAAATTACGGATCATGACAACAACTATACGCGTTTCCTGCTTGTGGGATCTGAGCCGTATACGGCCCGTCAATCAAATAAGATGAAAACGAGCATATTAATAACGCTGCCCGAGGATTATCCGGGTGCTTTGCACCAGGTGCTGGCTGCTTTTGCATGGCGCAAAATCAACTTAACCCGCATCGAGTCACGTCCGACTAAGAAAAAGCTGGGCAATTACTATTTCTTCATCGATATCGATATGGCGCTTGATACGGTGCTGCTGCCGGCAGCAATTCAAGAGATCGAGGCGATCGGCTGTCAAGTCCGCGTATTGGGAAGCTATCCCAGCTTCGCAGATTACAAAAAAGGTTAAGCATGGTTTGGAAGCGACATTATTTTTGGAGGTGTTTGACAGGTTATGACACAGCAGTGGATCTACTTGAACGGTAATTATGTATCGAAAGAGGATGCGAAAATATCGGTTTACGATCACGGTTTTTTGTATGGCGACGGTATTTTTGAAGGAATCCGCATCTATGACGGCAATATTTTTAAATGCAAGGAGCATCTCGACCGGCTCTACGATTCGGCAAAATCCATTATGCTCGACATTCCTCTGTCGCCCGCCGAAATGCAGGAAGCGCTCGTGGAGACGATTCGCCGCAATCAAATGCGCGATGGATATATCCGTCTGGTCGTATCCCGCGGTCCCGGCAACTTGGGTCTCGATCCGAAGCGTTGTCCATCCGCATGGGTTATCATCATTGTGGAACAGCTCGCGATTTACCCGGAGGAGGCTTATCGCAACGGCCTGATTTCGGTATCGGTCTCGCAGCGGCGCAACATTCCCGATGCGCTGAATCCAAAAATTAAGTCGCTGAACTACTTAAATAATATTTTGGTCAAAATACAAGCTAATCTAGCCGGTGTTGGAGAAGCGATTATGTTGAACTCACAGGGCTATGTTGCGGAAGGCTCGAGCGATAACATTTTCATCATCAAAAAAGGTACGGTCTTCACTCCTCCATGTTACGTCGGCGCGCTGGAAGGGATAACGCGTGCTGCGATTATGGAGCTGTGTACCGTTCACGGCTATAAGCTGAGGGAAGAACCCTTTACGCTGCATGACGTCTATGTGGCGGATGAGGTGTTTTTCACGGGCACGGCGGCGGAGGTAATCGCGGTTCGCGAGGTGGATGGGCGCAGAATCGGCTCCGGTCAAGCTGGCCCCATCACGACCCATCTTCTTAAAGAGTTCCGTAAAATCGTCACCGTAGACGGCGTTAAAGCATTCGAATAGCTGGTTTTAATAAAGAATAGCCGGGCTCACTTTAAAAAAGGAGCTCGGCTTTTACTATTTTTTTTGTGAAAGTGGAGACACCTGCCCATGTTCTGCATAGGATGTAAGGATTGATAGCAGGCATTTGTCATGCCTGGTTATTCAGAACGTGACAGGAGGTTATCAGCGAGTGAAAATCCATATTGTCAAAAAAGGCGACTCGTTATACTTTATCGGCCAAAAGTATAACGTTTCACAGGAAGAAATTTTGAAGTTGAATCCGGGGATTACGAATCCGGATGTCATTGATGTAGGCATGAAGCTGAAAATTCCATCGAACAATCCGGGCGGTCACGGAGGCGGCATGGACATTATTCATCAGCATGTCGTGAAGCAAGGAGATACGCTTTGGAAGCTCTCAAAAGCATGGGGCGTGCCGCTTGCGGATATGATCAAAGCGAATCCGCAGCTTAAAAATCCTAACGTGCTGCTTACCGGCGAAATCGTGAACATTCCGAAGGCTGGTGCAGTTATGAATGAGGAACATGGCGCCCCAAGCAATGTAGGAGCTCAATTCCTTAAACCGACTTCGATCATGCAAGGCGTACAGGGATGGGTAGGAAAGCTATCCACAGCTCCGATTATTGGGAAAACGCCTACTGGTCCGATTTCGGGCAAAACACCCACGGCTCCGGTAGCACCGGTGACGCCTGTAGCACCTTTTCAGGAGAAGAAGCCGACGGCACCGATCGTGAAGCCTGCGGCACCTGCACCGTTACCGGTTCCAAAGGCCGCTGCGGTTGAACCAGCCAAAAAAGCGCTGCCGATTGAAAAGCCCGTCGAGAAGAAGCTTAAGCCGATCCATTCCGAATACAAGCCGAATGTCGATTTATTTAAGCAATACGGCATACCGGCGACGGAAGCCTTATCTTTGTATGATTTGCCGAAAGCACCTGAAAATGTATCTCCGGTTCAGCAGCAGCCTACTTACGGTGGATATGGTTACGGTCACCCGATGACAATGCCGGCACAAGTCGGAAAAGGTTATGGCTACGGCGGCTGGCAGCAGCCAGTGCCTTATCCTAATACGGTAAGTCCGTTGAGCGAAGGACATGAGCCGCCATTCGATTGTCCGCCTGGAACGGTCTTTGTCGGCAGCTACCCATCGCCTGAGGTTATGTCTATGGGTTCTGCCCCGGGCTGGGGATATGGACACTCCATGGTTAGTCCGATGCAGTATGGCATGGGTGAAAATAGTAACCCGGTTGCGGGAGCTTTAGCTATGCCGAACCAAGGAATGGTATCGCCGCTAGGCATGATGCCTAACCAAGGAATGGTATCGCCGCTAGGCATGATGCCTAACCAGGGAATGGTATCGCCGCTAGGCATGATGCCTAATCAAGGAATGGTGTCGCCGCTGGGCATGACGCCTGAGCATGGCTACGGCTACGGTTACGGATACGGAATGGTCTCCCCAGCGCAAGCAGGTCCGGATTCCGGTTACGGCTATGGCCATGAATATCCCGTTTCAGGATTCCCTCCAAACCCGCCATACCCGACATGGCCGCAAACAGCGGGTGCAGGAATGGATCCGAACAAGTACGATTGCGGCTGCAAAGGAAACCGGACTGAGAATTCCACGATTAAATCGGATGATACGGAAACACCAAAAGCTGTAAAAACGAATGTGCAGCGAAAAAACACAAAAAAAGCGGTGATCCGTACGGTAACGTCCCGTCAGGGCAAGACGAAAAACCGCGGTAATCAGCCTTGGATCAATCGATAATCATTTCATTGAAAAACGGTGAAGCAGCATTTCTGCCTCACCGTTTTTTTAGTCATTTCATTCATCAAAAGAAAGTTGACTAAATTGAATAATTATGTTGTATTAACGCACACTAACAAAAAAATAATGAAGGGGTCTTCCCTATGATGGCATTCAGCCTCTGGAAAAACCTGAAAAAGCGTCTTCGCCGCAAGCGTCGACCGATGTGGATGCTGGGCAGCATTATGCTTGGCTTGTTTGCAGGATCGTTATATTTAGTACAATCTGACAAGGCTTTTGCCGGTTCGTCCGAGCCGACGGGTCACGATGCCATGATTCAAACGCTTGAGCAGCAAAGCGGAACTTTGTCGGTGAATTTGCATCGCATTTACGTATGCGGGGATGAGATCAAGCCGCTTGGTCATATGATGGGCAAGCAGATCGTGCAGCTTCTAATGCAGCATCCGGAGTGGAAGGCGATGCATGGGAAAGAGCGGAATACGATTGTTTTTGAACAGCAGATTGAGGATTTATCAGAGCACTGCAAGGCGAATGCTTATATGGGCGTAGATAAAGAGGGGAAATTGACTCTCTACGACGGCGTGCCTAAGAAGGAGAAGGTCGTTCGCACCTTTTTTCAGCTAGACGTAAATTATATGGAGAGCAGCCTTCCGCAGGACAAGCTGGATCAGTTGGCCAAAGGTATTCGGATAAGCGATATTGACGAGTATAATAGTGTTTTATCGACCTATAGCGATTATGCGATCGAGCCAAATGAGAAGGTTATGAAGCCGGCATACTAAGACTAAAAGAAAGGAGGACATGATATGAATAAACAAAGAGCGCAAGAAATCGCTGACTCGCCTGTAATGGCCAATGTAACTTACCAGGGAATACCTATCTATATACAACATGTCGATCATGACAAAGAAACAGCAAGAATTTATCCCCTCAATGAGTCGGAACATGAACAAGAGGTGCCGATACATAGCTTGCTAGAGCATTAGAGCAATTGGGACAGGAACGAAATGAACGGTGACCCGAAAGATAAACACTTTGAAAAAAGTGCGTCTTTCGGGTCTCTTTTTGTGCCCATTTTCGAAATATCAAACGCGCGTTCTCATTCTCGCCATCTTTTGCTATAATGGATGGGATGCTTTCGAATAAGCGTATGATTACGAAGTAAGTTTTGCTTCAGAAAACTATTTAGGAGTTGGCGGTTTGCGCGTTCTTGGTATTGACCCCGGCATTGCCATTGTTGGTTTTGGATTTATAGATAAAATAGGACATAAGCTTACTCCCGTGCAATACGGGGCCATAACGACAGAAGCACATACGCCGCCAGAGCAGCGTTTGCTGCAGGTTTACGAGTCCGCTGGCGCCTTGATGGATAAATATAAGCCCGATGCCGTTGCGGTGGAGAAGCTTTTTTTTAATCGGAACGTGACGACGGCCTTTGATGTAGCTCAGGCTAGAGGCGCGATTATATTGGCCGCTGCACAGCGCGGTTTATCGATCGGGGAATATACGCCGCTTCAAGTGAAGCAGGCCGTTGTAGGCTACGGTAAAGCGGAGAAGAAGCAGGTGCAGGAAATGGTTAAGATGTTTCTCAAGCTTTCAGCCGTGCCGAAGCCTGACGACGTTGCCGATGCGCTTGCCGTGGCCATTTGTCATGCGCACTCCGCTGTCCTGACTAACAAAATAAATGAGGTGAAGCGTTCGTGATTGATTTTTTAAGAGGTCTTGTCGTTCATTATGAAACCGAATATATCGTTCTGGATGTCAGAGATACAGGGTATCGCGTATTTACTCCTAATCCGTATGCTTTCGCTAAGAAAGAAGAGCCGGTAACCGTCTATATTCACTATAACGTCCGCGAGGATGCTATTTTATTGTTTGGCTTCGAGACGAGGGAGGAGCAGACGCTTTTCCGTAAACTGCTCGAGGTTTCGGGCATTGGACCGCGCGTTGCGTTAGGTATTTTGTCGGGGGCACGGCCGGATGCAGTCATCGCTGCCATTCAACAGGAAAACATCGCATTTCTGTCCAAGCTGCCCGGCATCGGTAAGAAAACGGCGCAGCGGATGATTCTTGACCTCAAGGACAAGCTGATAGGCGCAGGACTGGACGGAGGGCTGCTGACTGCTGCCGGCGCAGCGCTTGACCTCTCCTCCAGCAAAAATTCGGGACAAGGAGCAGGTACGGCATGGCAGGAAGCGCGCGAGGCGCTTGCCGCGCTTGGCTATACGGCTGCCGAGCTGGACATAGCTTGGAACGGCTTGCAGCATAGCGTAACGGCGGAGGAAACAGTCGATTCTTTGATGAAGCGGGCTTTGCAGCAGCTGTTTAAAGGTTGACGGAAGGAGATGAGCAAGGATGGATGATAGAATCATTTCCGCGAACCTTATGATGGAAGATCAAGCGGTAGAGCTCAGTCTGCGTCCCCGATATTTGGCCGAATACATCGGTCAGACGCAGGTCAAGGAAAATTTGAAGATTTACATCGAAGCGGCAAAAATGCGCAAGGAAGCACTGGATCATGTTCTCTTATACGGACCGCCGGGACTTGGGAAAACAACCTTGTCGAACATTATTGCCAATGAGCTGGGCGTCAGTCTGCGCACGACATCGGGCCCGGCTATCGAACGTCCCGGTGATCTCGCTGCCTTATTAACGAACCTGCAAGAAGGCGATGTACTGTTTATCGATGAGATTCATCGCTTGCATCGTACCGTGGAGGAGGTGCTTTATCCTGCAATGGAGGATTTTGCTCTCGACATCATGATTGGAAAAGGGCCAAGCGCCCGTTCCGTACGGCTTGATTTGCCGCCATTCACCCTAATCGGAGCTACAACGAGGGCGGGGCTGCTGTCTGCGCCGCTTCGCGACCGTTTCGGAGTCGTCAGCCGCTTGGAATTTTATACGGTCGACGAGCTTGCCTTCATCGTTGAGAGAGCATCGGAAATTTTGAATGTCAGCACCGTGGGAGAAGCTGCTTCGGAAATTGCGATGCGATCACGCGGCACTCCCCGTATTGCGAATCGTTTGCTGAAGCGGGTGCGCGACTTCGCGCAGGTTCGCGGCGATGGCGTTATTACGCATGATATCGCCAGGTCGGCGCTTGAGCTGCTGCAGGTTGATCCGATGGGGCTTGATAGCATTGACCACAAAATGCTGCATGCGATGATGACTACCTTTGCCGGTCGACCGGTCGGACTCGATACAATAGCGGCGACGATAGGTGAAGAGGGGCAAACAATTGAGGATGTGTACGAGCCTTATTTGATGCAAATCGGTTTTTTGCAGCGAACGCCGCGAGGTCGAATCGCAACGGAAAGCGCGTACCGCCATATAGGTATTCCTATGCCGGGGAGGTAGTTGAGCTAATCGATCAACGGGTGCAAGCGTTCGCCAGACAGAGGGGAGAATAACGAACATGGCAACTAAACGTACACTAAAGCGATTCATCATTCTGTCCATAACGATGATCCTTCTTGCTTCGACATGGACAGCAAAGTCTACGCAGGCAGCTGCACCGAAGCTGGATCATATTCGCGTGGCGTTATTTTTACAATTACCGTCCAAAAACTATACGGCAACGACGCCTGCGGCAACATTCTCTTCCAAGGGAGGATTGCAAGTCGGAACCCGGCTGCCGGACGGCGTCAGCAGCTGGTTTAACACGGGGGCTTCCTCGCAGATCCGGTTTGCGGTCGACGATTATAAGGTGAAGCTGTTCGAGACGAGTAATTTCGGTTCGGCATTAGCCGTTTTTAAGCGCGTTCAAGCTGCCAAGGGATCGGCGTATTTAAACTCGGTATCAAAAAATAAATCCATTATCTATCAGGTTTTTGAAGGTACATATATGACGGCAGCCGAAGCATCCGCCGCCCAGCAGAAATGGGCGGCGGACAACGAGTTGTCCAAGCTCATTGGGAGCCATAAATCGACGCTTCAAGGTCCGCTGCACCTGGAAAGCGGAACGTATGCCAGCAAAGCGGCAGCCGTAACCGCGGCAAACGCCTTCGGTGCCGCAGGCTTGGATGCATACGTTGCGGTCCGTTTGCCCCAGGAGGGCTCCATGAGCTACTCCGTCATGGTAGGCTCTGCCGTAAGCGATGCGGAGCTGCAAATTGTTAAATCGGCTGCCGCCAAAGCATCGGGCGGAGAAAGCTTGAAAAATGCGGATTCGAAATCGCCGTATATGCTGCTGAAAAATGATCATTCCGTCAGCGCAAAAGCGGAGAGCAGCATAGAGCTCTACTCATTTGGAGGGGGCGATGTAAAGGTATCGGTCGCTCCAGCAGGCCAAGAGCCGATTCAGCTAACCGAAAGAAGCAACCGGACGTATCGGGGTTCATTCGAGCTTAGCGTGCTGAACGGCCGGATGGCTGTGGTGAACGAATTGCCTTTCGAGCAATATTTATATTCCGTCGTCGGGGTAGAAATGTATCCTTCATGGCCCTCGGAGGCATTGAAGGCACAAGCGGTAGCCGCTAGAACCTATGCGTTATACAAGGGATTCGGTTTCCAGATCGCCCATGTCGTGGATACGACATTAAGCCAAGCTTATTATGGGACAGGCTCTGAACGCGCCTCGACTATTGCAGCCGTAGATGAAACGGCTGGCGAGGTGGCGCTTTACAATGGCAAACTCATCGAGGCGCTGTTCTCTTCGAATAGCGGGGGAATGACGGCCGACGCGAAAGAAATATGGAATAATGCGGTTCCTTATTTACAGCCGGTAAGCAGTCCTGACCACTCCTCGGAGGAAGGGATTTATCACTGGTACCGTGTTGTGCTTCAAAGTGGCGAGATTGGTTACATCCGAGAAGATTTGATCGATCAAACGAGCAGGAAGTCGACGGCTGGAAGTTCGATCATGGTGGTCAATACCGACGGGACGAAGGTTCGCAAGCATCCGATTATCCAGGATACGATACCGCTAATCGCTCAAGTAAACAGAGGGAACGAGGTCATCGCGCTAGAGAAAACTGTTGAATCTAATTCGATGTCTTGGATTAGAGGCCCTTATACGGGAGAGGAGATGCTGACCGCTATTAATGCCAGAGCGCTAAAGAAGCTTACAGATCCCGTTAGCTCGCTGCAGGTAAGTGAGCGCGGCGCCTCAGGCCGCGCGGTTGAAATTGCAGCGAATGGACAGAGGATAGAGGTTAAGAACCCTGATTCACTCCGCGGAACGCTAGGCGTACAAGGCTCGCTCCCGAGTACATTGTTTGAAATTGAAGAAACGGCGAAGGTTGCCATTATTGGCGCCGACAATGCGAAAGCTTCAAAGCCGGCAAACAACGCGCCGGTATTTACGATTAGCGCAGGCGGCAAGGTAGCGGAGGCAGCCGATGCTGACCTGTTTATTTTGGACGGAGAAGGAAACGTTCGTGCGGCAACGAAGGAGCCTTCGTTCCGATTCATCGGAACTGGAAACGGACATGGTCTCGGTTTATCTCAATATGGTGCGTTAAGCCTTGCCCGGCAAGGGTATGACTATCAATATATATTGAAATACTATTACAAAGATGTAATCATCGCTAAGGAATGATTGAAACGATATGAACGTAGATTGGTTTGACTTTGAATTACCTGAGCATTTAATTGCTCAGACGCCGCTGCTGGACCGTACGGCCTCCAGATTGCTAGCCCTAAATAAACGGACAGGGGCAATTACGCATCATTCGTTTACCGACTTGGAACAGTTCGTGAAGGCAGGAGATGTGCTCGTATTAAACGACACAAGAGTTATTCCGGCTCGTTTAACCGGAATGAAGAGCGACACCGGAGCGAAGATCGAGCTGCTTCTCTTGAAGCAGCTTGAAGGTGACCGTTGGGACGCGCTCGGCAAGCCGGCCAAAAGGCTGAAGGTCGGGACGCAGCTTTCATTCGGAGACGATGGGAGCGGAAATCCGCTGCTTCGCGCCGTCATCGAACAGGAAGGCGAGATGGGCGGACGCACGATTAGGTTTGAATATGAAGGGATCTTCCAGGAACTGCTTGACCGCCTTGGAGAAATGCCTCTGCCTCCTTACATCAAAGAAAGACTAGAGGAACGCGAGCGGTACCAAACGGTCTATTCGAAGCACGCGGGCTCGGCTGCCGCACCGACGGCGGGTCTTCATTTTACGGATGAATTTCTTCAGAAGCTCCAGGCTAAGGGCGTCAAGCTAGCCTATGTCACGCTGCATGTTGGCCTCGGGACCTTCCGTCCGATGTCCGTAGAACGGGTCGAGGATCACGAGATGCATGCGGAATTCTATGAGCTGGATGAGCGCAATGCTCGAATCCTGAATGAAGCCAAGGAGAGCGGGTCGCGTATTATTGCGGTTGGAACAACCTCTTCGCGGACGATTGAGACTGTCGCAGCTCGCTTTGAAGGCCAGCCCCTTGAAGCATGTAACGGCTGGACGTCGATCTTTATTTTTCCAGGCTACGAGTTTAAGCTTGTCGATGCACTGCTTACCAATTTTCATTTGCCAAAATCAACGCTGGTAATGCTCGTAAGCGCGATTGCCGGCCGCGACGCTGTCATGCGGGCATATGAGGAAGCGATCGCGAAGGAATATCGATTTTTCAGCTTCGGCGACGCCATGTTTATTTACTAATTAGGAATAGGAAGCGTGAATAGTGGCTGTAAAATATGAATTAATCAAACAATGCAAACAATCGGGAGCCAGGCTCGGTAAAGTTCACACGCCGCATGGCGTTATTGAGACGCCGGCCTTTATGCCGGTAGGCACGCAAGCAACGGTGAAGACAATGAGTCCGGAAGAGCTGAAGACGATGGACGCTCACATTATTTTGAGCAACACCTACCATTTATTCCTTCGACCGGGGCATGAAATCGTAAAGAAAGCCGGCGGTTTGCATAAGTTCATGAACTGGGACAGACCGATTCTTACCGACAGCGGCGGCTTTCAAGTATTTAGCTTAAGTGAAATGCGTAAAATTACCGAGGAAGGTGTACATTTCCGGTCCCATCTCAATGGCGACAAAAAGTTTCTATCGCCGGAGGTAGCGATGGAGATTCAAAATGCGCTGGGCTCTGATATTATGATGGCTTTTGACGAATGCCCGCCGTTCCCGGCCGAGCATGAATACGTTAAGAAATCGCTCGAAAGAACGACTCGCTGGGCGGAACGATGCTTGGAAGCCCATGCGAGACCGCATGATCAAGGTCTGTTTGCCATTGTTCAAGGCGGTATGTACAAAGATTTACGAATTCAGAGTGCAAACGATTTGACTTCCATGGATTTCCCGGGGTATGCTATTGGTGGACTGAGCGTAGGCGAGCCTAAGCATTTGATGTATGAGGTGCTAGACTATACGGTTCCGATCTTGCCTGCAGGCAAACCTCGTTATTTAATGGGGGTAGGTTCGCCGGATGCGTTAATCGAAGGAGCTATCCGCGGAATTGATATGTTTGACTGTGTTCTTCCGACGCGTATAGCCCGTAATGGGACAACGATGACGAGCCAGGGCAGATTGGTTATTCGCAATGCGAAATACGCCGAAGATTTTGGGCCTTTGGATCCGGAGTGCTCCTGCTACACCTGCACGAACTATTCAAGAGCCTATATCCGGCATTTGATAAAAGCTGATGAGACGTTCGGCATGCGGCTGACGACTTATCACAATTTGCACTTCTTGCTTCAACTCATGCGGGACGTTCGGCAAGCGATCATGGAAGACCGGCTGCTCGATTTCCGGAATTCCTTCTTCACAAGCTACGGCCTGTTCGATAATGAGAAAGGGTTTTGAAAGGGGGGATTTCGATGTGGCTAGCAGCTGAAACAACAGGTGCAGGCGGTATTATTGGAATGATTTGGCCGTTTATTCTTATGTTCGCGGTATTTTATTTCCTGCTTATCCGTCCGCAGCAGAAGAAACAAAAGCAGCGTACTTCCATGCTCAACCAATTGAAAAAAGGCGATAAAATTTCGACGATTGGCGGATTGCATGGTACGGTAGTGGAGTTAACAGATGATACGGTCGTGCTTCGCGTAAATGATACAACAAAAATGACATTCGAGCGAAGTGCAATCAATACCATTATTAACTCTGCTCCATCTTTAGAAAAAGAGTAATAGAATGAAAGCATAAAAAAACGGCTGACATCCTCGCATGTCAGCCGTTTTTTTATTTTTTCAAATTAACGCCGATCATGCCGCCGAGTGCGCCGGCAAGCAACGCTGCGCCTAGAAGTGAAGCGCTGTGCCAGGACAATGATGTATTTGAGGCAAGGAAGCTAACGATTATAATGATCGTGCCGTACAATAATCCAAGCAGGGAGCCATTATACCAGCCTTTGCTTTCCGAACGCTTGCCAGCCGTAAAGCCTCCGGCTAACGCGGAAACGGCATGAATAGAGAAGGCATAGGCAGGAAGACTGCTTTCCTTCATTTCGGAAAAATGCAAAAACAGAGACAGCAGCAGTGCGCCGGCTGCAAGCCAAATAATCGAAAAGAGCACTCCTGCAAGTAATGGTGAAGCGATTAAAGGCGGTCTAGGAGCTTGTTTTACCGAACTCATCAAATTCCCCCCTGTGACAGGCATGTATTACTTAACCATATGGTCAAGCCGGGTGAAATAGTACAACCATAACCGTTCAAAAGATTGTTTTATTTTTTGTCGGAGTCTTCATTGCCATATATTCGTGTAAAGCTTCTCGTATGATGTCGCTACCGGCAGGTGAGAATATCTGTACAGACAAATACAGCTGACATCAGCTGGTATGACAATGTCGAGGAGGCGGTTTCCTTTGGAGTTTTGGAGCCTGTTGATCCGGACGGTGATCATTTATTTCGTCGTATTTCTGATCATGCGCTTTATGGGTAAGCGAGAGATCGGTAAACTGTCAGTGTTTGACCTTGTTATTTCCATTATGATCGCGGAAATCGCAGTTATCGTGCTTGAGGATATGAATCGTCCGATGTGGGAAGGCATTTTGCCAATGGTTTTGCTGCTAATCATTCAATTGGGAAGTGCTTTTATGATGATGAAAAGCCGCAAGCTGAGACTTTTGTTCGATGGAAAGCCAAGCGTGATCATTGACAAAGGCAAGCTAAATAGTGAAGTGATGCGCAAGCAGCGCTACAATTTGGATGATCTTATGCTGCAGCTTCGCGAAAATAAAATTAGTACTGTGTCCGATGTAGAGTTTGCGATCCTGGAAACAAGCGGAAAGCTGTCCGTCATTCCGAAGGAGAATGCGAGCTGCTCGGAAGAAGAAAGCAGCGATTCAGGTGAAGGAGAGACCGCAGCCCCCGAGGATATGCTTAAACGTGGCGCCGGACCGAAGATTATTCCTCCTAAATTCCGGTTTGAAATTTTGCCGATCCCGCTTATTATGGACGGTAAGGTTCAGGACGGTAATTTGGAGAAGCTGGAGAAGACGAGATTTTGGCTCAAAAACGTGCTGCAGGAGGAAGGCGTTACCGATTTCAAGGACGTTTTCTTCTGCACGATTGATCATAAGGGTAAGCTGTTTGTAGATAAGCACGATAGAAAACCGCGTTTCTAGGAAGGGGCTTCCCTTTCTGAACCGCGGTTTTATTATTGGAAATATGCTGCTTATTTAAACCATTTTCCAAATAGAGGAATTCGAATCACATCATGCCGGTCGATAATTTTGGTCATAATCATGAGTATAAGATAAACAGTTACGCTAGCTGCGCAGGCAAGTATTAAATTAATCCATTCCGAAGGTAACGGCCGTTGATTCATCGTGAACTGAGCGGCCGCCCCCATAATGACCATGGCAGCTCCAACCTTAACGAAGTCGAACAGCTTCATATGAAAGCCGATAAACCTTAGAACGCTAATGGCATGTAAGAGGGTAACGAGCACGATGTTGACGTTAATGGCAATCAATGCGCCGTAAATGCCAAAATCCGGATCCGAGGCAAGCTGAACGATGAGGATGAGCTTGACAGCCGCTCCGATCAACGTATTAATAAGGGCCGTTCCCGCCTTATCCAACGCCTGAAGGGTAGCTTGCAGGGGGGCCTGCAAATAAATGAATATGCCGACCGGTGCGATCAGCTGCAGCATGGGCGCAATCTCTGCGTGATCGTAAAGGAGGCGGCATATCGGTTCTGCAAATAAAGCCATAATAACGACAAAGGGTGCCCCCGAAACAAGGGATAGCCTCATCGACTGATGAAGCCGCTTGTGAATTAAGGCGTTATCGCCTTTAGCTGCTGCTTCCGATAAGGAGGGCACGAGCGAAACGGCTAACGAATACGTGAGCGCTGTCGGAAGCAGGACAAGCGGAACGATCATACCTTGCAGCGCCCCGTACTGTGCGGTCGCGACGCCGGAAGCGATCCCGGCGGCGACTAAGCTCCTGGCCGTGAAGATGGTTTCGAGCAGATAGGAGAAGGAGCCTACCATTTTACTGCCTGTGACGGGTACTGATAAACCAAGTAATCTTCTTAGGACAGGTGTTCTTTTATTTGGAATATTTAGCGTATCGGCCGCTTTCGTTTTTTTGCCGTTATGTTTATCTCGGTAATATTTCCACAATATAACGGCCAGACCGCCGATTTCACCAACGACGACCCCCAGCATGGCTCCTGCAGCGGCCCATTCGACTCCTAATGGCATCAATAAGTAAGCAAAAGTGAGTGAGGCAATGATACGGAGTACGGTTTCCGTAATTTGCGATACGGCGCTCGGGATCATATTTTGTTTTCCTTGGAAATAACCCCGGTATACCGAGGAGATTCCGATAATCAGCAGAAGCGGCGTCATGGCAAGAAATGTTGGGTATACGCGCGGATCGGGAAGTACATGCGTCGTGATCCACGGGGCAAAAAATAGCATAGCAGCAGTCATGAAGATACCGATCAAGACGACTAAACCCATTGCAGCCCGGAAAATGTATTTAACGCGAGCTGTGTCGCCTTGCGTCTCTGCTTCTGCTATCCACTTGGCTACTGCGAGCGGGATGCCACCCGTTATGATCGTCAGCATGACGGTAAGAAAAGGAAAGCTTAGCTGGTACAGACCGACTCCTTCCGCGCCCATAATACGCGGGAGCGCAATGCGCGGAACAAAACCGAGCAGCCGAGTAATGATTCCTGCGGCAAGCAATATCATAGCACCCTTAATAAATGTTTGCTTCGTCATAATAAATGGCCCTCATCTCTTTCTTGAAATAGCTGAACCCCTCCTGCAAATAGAATAAGACGAAGCTGTGAGACAGGCCGGGTATTATCATCTTTATGCGCGGCATGTCCGATTCAATGTCAGTCATTTTTAATGATTATTGCGGTTCCGGGCAGGAATATCGCCTGATCATATCGAATACAACCAAGAGAGTGATGAAGGCCGACGCTTACGGACTAACTTTATGGTCGTAAAGTCTCAGCTTCTGGGAGGTAGGACAGCATGGAAGACGAAGAGCTTAACCGTGTAATCGAGGAGCTGTGCGAAAGCAAAGCGGAGGAATTCCGGCTGATTGGATATGAGCAGGTTACGGGCAAGGAAGTTTGGGAATGCGTCAACGAGAAATATATCAAGAAAGGCCAGCCCGAGCTGCATGAGATCGTTAATGATATTTTATCGCTGAAGGTGACGAGATTTATGAATTTTATGACGCTGAGCGCTTATAAGGGAACCCAATTCTAAATGGAGAGGGTTCTTTTTTTTTGACTCGTTTTTGTGCCGTCTGTATAATAGGAATATTGAGATCATAAGGGGGATTCAGACGTATGTTCGGGAAGAGAATAGTTGCCTTCCTTGCGATCATTGTCATCATGTTTGGCGTTATCGCTTGGACAAGCCCATCACTGGTAAAAGATGTTCGGCTAGGCCTTGATTTAAAGGGCGGATTCGAGGTTTTGTATGAAGCTACGCCGCTCGAGGGCGGAGAAGCGGTTACGCCGGAGTCGTTGAAAGAAACGGCTAGAAGCCTTGAAGAACGTGTCGATGCGATCGGGATCGTAGAACCGGAAATTACGACTGAAGGCTCGAATCGGATTCGTTTGAGGCTTGCAGGCGTTGAGAACGAGGACGAAGTGAGAGAAATTCTCGCAAAACCGATTCAACTGACCTTCCGCGGTCCGGATGGAAAGGTTGAGCTTGCCGGCAATGACTTTAAGCAAAACGGGGCAGGAATAGGTTACGATGACCTCGGCAAGCCATTTGTTACGATCGAGCTCAAAGACGCCGCCAAATTCGAAGAGATAACCGGCAGATTAACAGGCCAATATTTGGCTATATATTTAGATGAAGAAGAGTTATCGAGACCATCCGTTAATTTCCCTATACCCGGCGGTTCAGCTCAAATCTCCGGCGATTATACGACAGATGAAGCCAAAGAGCTAAGAGATATGATCAATCTTGGATCGCTTCCTCTCAAGCTTACCGAGAAATATACGCAAAGCGTAGGCGCTAAGCTCGGTTTGGAATCATTGAAGGATACTGTTCAAGCAGGCGTTATCGGAACGGTTATCATTTTAGTATTCCTTGTTATGTTGTTCCGAATTCCAGGGATTATTGCAGCGATTACGGTTATTACGTATACGTGGCTGTTAATCCTTGTCTTTAATTTGATGAATGCCACACTGACGCTGCCTGGTATTGCGGCCTTCGTCCTCGGTATCGGTATGGCGATTGATGCCAACATCATTATGTATGAGCGAATTAAAGAAGAGATCCGCAGCGGAAAAAGCTTGTTGTCTTCGTTGAAGGCTGGCTCGAAAAACTCCTTCCGTACGATTATGGATGCGAATATTACGAATATCATTGCGAGTGCCGTCTTGTATTACATTGGTAATGGCGCTATTCGGGGCTTTGCGCTTACGATGATATTCAGTATTCTTGTAAGTATGATTACGAACATTTTCCTGTCCCGATTGCTGATTATGCTGCTGATTCGCAGCAATTTATTTACAAAACCTAGCTACTACGGAGTGAAGGAGGCAGAAATTCGTGAACTTTAATACCAAAATTCGTTATGATTTTGTAGGGAACCGCAATAAGTTCTTTCTGTTCTCAATCGCATTGACTGCAGCCGGCATATTGTCGCTGCTTATTTTCAATCTCAACTTCGGGGTTGATTTCAAGGCCGGCACGAATATGGATATTTCCATTGGCAAGCAGGCAACACAGCAGGAAGCAAAAGAGATTTTGGCGCAAGCTGGTTTTGAGGGAATTATTCCAACAGTCGGAGGCACTGGTAACGATCGCGTATCCGCACGATTCGATGAGGTTCTCACGCAAGCGAAAATCGTTGAAATCCAAAATGCGTTTAAAGCGAAGTACGGCGATCAAGTATCCGCTGAGGTCAACGTCGTATCGCCTGATATGGCGCAGGAGCTGGGCATCAAAACGATATGGGCGATTCTCATCGCCAGCTTGGCGATTATGATTTACGTCATGTTCCGATTTGAGTGGCGCTTTGCCGTTGCTGCCAACATAGCGATTTTGTATGATGCCTTTGTTGTTGTGGCGGTATTTTCTATTTTCCGTTTAGAGGTTGACCTGCCGTTTATCGCGGCGGTATTGACGACGATCGGCTATTCAATCAATGATAAAATCGTTATTTTTGACCGGATACGTGAAAACTTGCGTTTTGGTCAGTACAAAAACCGTGATCAGCTTGCTGAAATGGTAAATGCGAGCATTTGGCAAACAATGGCGCGTAATATTTATACCGTGCTAGCCGTTATTATCGTGGCCGTTTGTTTGTACGCATTTGGCAGTGAATCGATCAAGCTGTTCGCGCTTGCGAAAATTATCGGTCTGGCAAGCGGTGCTTATTCTTCAATCTGTATCGCAAGCCCGCTATGGCTGCTGCTTAAAGGCAAACAGAAGCCAAAAACGGTTTCTAAGATTTCGACTCAACCATAATCAATAGCAAACCCTAAGCAAATGCTTACGAAGTAGGTTTGCTACGCAAACCTTTTAGGAGGTTCCAAATGTCAACCGCACAGCGTTATGCAAAAGCTGAGTCCGCAAAATGGGCCGGCTTATGGGGGAACATGCTGCTGGCACTTTTCAAAGGTATAATAGGGTGGTTGTCGGGAAGTAAAGGGCTGCTTGCGGATGCGTTTCGCACGGCCGCGGAGGCCGCTGCTGCCGCAACCTCATTGTCAGAACTTAGAGCAGGCAGATTTCGCAAGTTGAAGAAAGCAAGCTCGGCGGCAGAATCGGAAGATTCAAAAGGGGAGATGGCGACGAGTATCCTTTTGTCCGTCATCCTTCTCATCATTGGGCTAGAAATCGGCATTTCGGCTATTCGAGTTATCGCAGATCGCGTCACCGATTCGCCGCATTGGAGCTCGGTTGCGGCTCTAGCTGCAGGCCTTATCATTCAACTGCTTTTTTTTCCTTCAAAGGATCGTTTGTCAGGACTATACTGCTCATTGGCTGCACTAGTCGGAGCCGGAGTGTCAGTTATTGGTAAACTGCTGGCTGTTCCTGTGTTATATTATTTTGATCCGGCTGCTGCGCTTGTGATTGCGGTTATCGTTGTAAATAACGGTTTCAAAATGGCTGCAGCCACAGTACGCAAGTCAAGTCAGGCGGATACCGGCGAGGAAGACGCTGACGAAATGAAGCAGCTCGTGCAGCGTGTCGAAGGCGTCATTACCGTGCAATCGATTCGGGCTAAGGAGCATGGTCATTACGTCATTGCGGAAATGGTCATAAGCGTTAATCCGCGTATTTCCGTTCTCGAAGGACAAGAGGTTGCAAAACGGGTCAAGCAGCTCGTGATGAAACGGTTTATTCATATCACGGATGTATCGATTTATGTTGAGCCTTACGATCCCGGTTATCCGTACAAGTCCAATCATGATCCGAATCAGGAGCAGATGCCGACACTGTTGCAATAAGAGCTGCAAACAGCAGGTGAGGAGGAAGCAGGATGATTCATAGGAAGACACGATGGGCGGTCGCGCCGTGGAATGAGACGTATGAGAATAAAGCGGGGCTGTTAGCCTCTAAGCTTAGCGTGCCTCCTCTGGTAGCGCGATTGCTTGTCCAGAGAGGGTATGACGAAATGGAAGCGGCGGAACGTTTTTTACGCGGAGGCCAGGAGCACTTCCACGACCCGTATTTGCTGCTTGGTATGAGGGAAGCTGTTGACCGGATTCGATCGGCGGTTTCGAATAACGAGAAAATTAGAATTTATGGCGATTACGATGCTGACGGCGTATCGAGCACATCCTTGCTCGTCCATTTGTTTCGTACGTTGCAATGCCATTTTGACTACTATATTCCGCATCGGGCTCTTGAAGGTTATGGCTTAAATCGCAAAGCGATTGAGCTTGCCGCCGGGGATGGCGTGAAATTAATTGTAACGGTCGATACGGGTATCAGTGCTTTTGACGAGATTGCGTATGCGAAGGAGCTGGGCATCGATGTGGTCGTGACCGATCATCATGAGCCGCCCGAGCAAATTCCGAACGCCTGCGCGGTCGTTAATCCGAAGCAAGCGGGCTGCGGCTATCCCTTCAAGGGTCTGGCAGGCGTCGGAGTCGCTTTTAAATTAGCGCATGCCTTGCTAGATCGTCCGCCTCTCGAATGGACGGATATCGCAAGCTTAGGTACCATAGCGGATTTGATGCCGCTCACGGATGAAAATCGGATTATGGTTCGCTATGGTCTGGAAAGATTGCAAAACGATGCCAGAATCGGATTCCGCGCACTATCGGAAGCGGGCGGTATGGAATTAGAAGCGATAACGGCAACTGGCGTTGCATTCGGTATGGCACCGCGAATCAATGCTGCGGGCAGATTGGATCATGCCAAACGGGCGGTTGAGCTGCTTACAGCCGAAAATTACGATAATGCCATATTGGCTGCCATCGGTCTTGACAGCCTTAATAAGGAACGGCAGCGCGTCGTGGAAAGTATCGTTAAGGAGGCTGAGCAGCTATGGCGCGTTAAATGCGAAGCTGCGGAAGCGGCAGGCGCAGAAGCGCCGCCTGTCATCGTTCTTGCTGCCGAGAGCTGGAACGTCGGAGTCATCGGGATTGTAGCCTCGAAGCTGCTTGAACACAATTATAAGCCGGTCATAATACTTGGCATAGACGAACAGTCCGGTATGTGCAAAGGCTCCGCACGCTCCATAGACGGCTTTGATATCCATGCAGCGCTAACGGCTTGTAATGAGCTTCTGGAGCATTATGGAGGGCATCAAGCGGCTGCGGGCATGAGCCTTCACCGCGACCATTTGCAGAACTTCGAGCGGCGCCTTGGCGAGCTTGCGATCGAATGGCTGTCCGGCGATGACTGGATTCCAAAAACGGCTGTCGATCTTCTGTGTTCCGTTGACGAGGCCACGTTGGAAACGATCTCAGAGCTATCGCTGCTCGAACCGTTTGGAATGGGCAATCCTTCACCGCGTCTGCTCTTTCAAGGAGCAGAGCTTGCGGATAAGCGAACGATCGGCAAGGACTCGAAGCATTTGAAATTATCATTAGGCAGCGGCCGCCGATTATTGGACGGAATAGGCTTTGGCATGGGCATGATGGCGGAAAAATTGCAGCCCGGCGGAAAAATTGATGCGATAGGCGAACTGTCCGTAAACGTTTGGAATGGCAGCCGGAAGCCGCAGCTGCAGCTGCATGATCTTCATTTTGATCCGGAGCGCGATGCCTCATTCCCTGAACGGGATCATTTCGGGATCATTTATCAACAGCTTAGGAAGCTTGGCGAGGCTCCGGTACAAGGGCTTGCGAAACGTCTGTCGAAGCAAAGCGGTTTCACCGCCGGCACTATACAGCTTATGCTGGACATATTCGCGGAACTGCAATTTATAACCATCAACGACGGTTACATGATTGCAGCGGCTTCACCTCAGAAACGAGATTTATCAACCTCGGAGAAATACAGGGACGCAAAGCAAAAATCCGGGCAATCGCATTTATCGGCGCAAGGCATGAAATAATAATAATGATGTTGAAATGGAAAGGTTGAGAATACGTGTCCAACACACCATACAATTTTAAAGATTACATCCGGGTTATTCCTGATTTCCCGCAGCCAGGCATCCGTTTCAAAGACATTACGACGCTGCTGAAGGACGGGGGCGCATACCGGGCGGTCATCGAAGAGATGCGCGCAGCCGTACAGCATATGAAAATCGATGTTATCGCAGGTCCGGAGGCTCGCGGTTTTGTAGTAGGAGCGCCGCTCGCGTTAGCGCTTGGGGTAGGCTTCGCGCCGATTCGCAAGAGCGGTAAATTGCCGGGAGAAACAATTACGGCTAATTACGATCTCGAGTATGGCAAGGATCAGCTTGCGATGCACAAGGACGCCATTGCGCCGGGTCAGCGCGTATTGATCGCTGACGATTTGCTTGCGACTGGGGGAACGATTGCAACCTCGATTAATCTGGTTCGCCAGCTCGGCGGCGAGGTAGTCGGAGCGGCTTTCTTGATCGAGCTGGCTTATTTGGATGGACGCGATAAGCTCGAAGGTATAGATGTATTTTCACTAATGACTTACGAATAATTAAAGCTGCATGACTCGCGACTGTACGAACCGCCTGACTCCTTCCGCACATAACGTGCGAAGGCAGGCGGTTTTATTTTATCAATGAAAGGCTCCGGGAGTTGACGCGGTGACGTTATTACAGGCATAATATTATAAAAACTCGGAAAACGCATGAATGGGTTAGCAGCCGTTTACGCTTGGAAAGGGACGTTTCATGGGCATTGAGCATTTACTCGAGAAGGCATCCGCCTATATGAAAGAGCAGGACCTTAAACGCATCCAGGAAGCCTATGATTTCGCGGATCAAGCCCATCACGGACAAGTGCGGAAATCGGGAGAACCCTATATATTACATCCCGTTGCGGTTGCTGATATACTTGTTGATATGCAAATGGACGTGCTGTCGATAATCGCGGCACTGCTTCATGATGTCGTTGAGGATACGACAGTGGATTTGCAGACCGTTCGTGCAAAATTTGGCGAAACGTGTGCGATGCTGGTAGATGGTTTAACGAAGCTCGAAAAAATTAAATTTCGTTCCAAGGAAGAGCAGCAGAACGAAAATTACCGCAAAATGTTTGTCGCGATGGCGCAGGATATTCGCGTAATTCTGATCAAGCTTGCGGATCGGCTGCATAACATGCGCACGCTCAAGTTTCAATCGGAGGAAGCTCAGCGCCGCATCGCATACGAAACGTTGGAAATATTTTGCCCGATCGCGCATCGTCTTGGTATTTCGGCTATTAAGTGGGAAATGGAAGACATCGCGCTTCGCTATTTGAATCCGCAGCAATATTACCGTATCGCGAATCTTATGAAGAAGAAACGCGCGGAACGCGAGCAGTTTATTGAGGATGTTATTTCGCGCATTACTGAGAAGCTGGATGAAATGGGCATCGAGGGCGATATTTCCGGACGCCCTAAACATTTGTACAGCATTTACAAAAAAATGACCGATCGAAACAAGCAGTTCACCGAAATTTATGATTTGCTCGCTATTCGTATCATTGTCGATAATATAAAAGACTGTTATGCGACACTGGGCATCATTCATACGTTATGGAAGCCGATGCCGGGCCGCTTTAAGGATTATATTGCCATGCCGAAGGCGAATATGTATCAGTCTCTTCATACGACCGTTATCGGTCCTAACGGAGAGCCGACCGAGGTGCAGATTCGGACATGGGATATGCACAGAACATCCGAGTACGGAATCGCGGCGCATTGGGCCTACAAGGAAGGCTCGCTCGTGCCTGGAGGCAGCTTTGAGGACAAAATGTCCTGGTTCCGCGAAATATTGGAGCTCCAGCATGAGGCGCGCGACGCATCCGAATTTATGGAATCGCTCAAAATGGACTTTTTTGCCGATTTGGTTTTCGTCTTCACGCCTAGCGGCGAGGTTATCGAGCTTCCTGCCGGCTCCGTTCCGCTTGATTTTGCCTACCGCATTCATACGGAGATCGGCAATCGTACGATAGGCGCGAAGGTGAACAGCAGGATTGTCCCGCTTGACCATAAGCTGAAGACGGGTGATATCATTGAAATATTAACCTCGAAGCATTCATACGGGCCGAGCCAGGACTGGGTGAAAATCGCTCAATCCTCTCATGCCCGCAGCAAGATCAGGCAGTGGTTCAAGAAGGAGAAGCGCGAGGAGAATGTAGCGAAGGGTCGGGACATGATTGAGCGCGAGCTGAAACGGCTCGGGCTGGAGCCGTCCGCATGGCTGCATGACGATAAGCTGCAGGAAGCCGCGTCGAAGTTTGCCTTTAACGATATCGAGGATATGATGTCGGCTATCGGCTTCGGAGGCATTACGGCGGCGCAAATATGCACAAAGCTGACCGAGAAGATGCGCAAGGAAGCGGAGCTTGCGAACCAGCTTGAGTTAACTGCCGAAGTGAAGGAAATTAAATCGCCGGGAAATCGGCGTACAAGGCCAAATCAAGGCGTAACGGTGAGAGGCGTCGACAATTTGCTCGTCAGGTTTGCACGCTGCTGCAACCCGGTGCCAGGGGATTCGATCGTCGGTTATATTACGCGCGGGCGCGGCGTATCCGTTCACCGGATGGATTGCACGAACATCCCGTTCGGCGATCAAGGGGAAGAGGGCGAACGCGTCATCGAGGTGGAATGGGAAGATTCCATCGAGGCCAACTACAGTGTGGACATTGAGATTACGGGAAATGACCGCAGAGGGCTGCTGAATGAAGTGCTGCAGGCCGTGTCCGAGAGTAAAACGAATATTTCGGCCGTTACGGGTCGTTCGGTTAAAAATAAAATGGCGCTTATCCATATGACGGTGCTCATTCGCAACATCGATCATCTATCGTCGGTCGTTGAGAAAATAAAGCGGGTTCAGGACATTTATTCCGTACAGCGAATTATGCAGTAATCACGAAGCGCAAATTCGGAAATGACGGTAATGCATGAAACGGGTATCGGAGGTTTATAGCAGTGAAGGTTGTTGTACAGCGCAGCAAGCAGGCAAAGGTCTTCATTGACGGTGAGCCTGTTGGCGCAATTGAATTCGGTCTTGTGCTGCTAGTCGGCATCACGCATGAGGATACGGAAGCTGATGTTCGCTGGATGGCTGACAAAATAGCCGGTTTGCGCATTTTTGAGGATGAAGCAGGCAAAATGAATCATTCGGTAACCGATATCGGTGGGCAGTTGCTGTCGGTATCGCAATTCACATTGTACGGAGATTGCCGCAAAGGCAGGCGGCCGAATTTTATGGCCGCGGCCAGACCGGAGCATGCGGAGCAGCTTTACCTTAAGTTAAACGACACGCTGCGCTCGCTTGGACTTGTAGTCGAAACGGGACGTTTCGGCGCGATGATGGACGTTGAATTCATTAATTCAGGTCCGGTCACATTAATTTTGGAAAGCGGCGCTTAAGAAGGCGATTGCGGGTAACAATATACATAAAGCTGTGCTGGCGCTTCAAAGAACCGGCGCGTGCTTTATGCTATATTGGAGGACTACTGCGAATGCATCAATCACGCAAAGAACAAAGCATGGAGCGTTTCTCCAGGAGCCTGCTGCACCCTGATCGCAGAGAAGCAAGGGTAATGGAGGAGCTGGAGGAAGACATGGAAGCCGCTGAAGAGTGGATGGGCTTCCCTCATCATCCTCGCCGCGATAATATTGGCCATTAACCTCATGAAGGATAGCGCCGCCCAGGTGGGCTGACCGGGCGGCTGTCTATGTTGCACGCACAGATAAAGAACGACGAAGGCCATATAAAATAAAACCAGTCTGTCATAAAAACGCTTACGAAATTGTAATATTTTTGTAATCAAACTCTAACTTTTTTTTAATATCGTTGACCTATAATAAATCTCGACCCCCTTTTTAAAAATATATTTTACTTTTGGACCTGCAAACTGGTTTTGTAGGTTTTTTTCTGCCTTTTTTCAGAGTAGGCAGATCCGCCTTGACTTTCCTCTTTTCGAAAGGTAAAATTAACAGTCAGTATGAATGATATGGATTCATTGATGGGACAAAGTAATTCTGCGCGTTATACTCAGAGAGGGATGCCATTCGGCTGCAAGCATCCTTATATTGGTGGAATGAATAGACCTCCCGGAGAACAGACGGTGAATGATCAGTTGAATCGGGCAAGCGACGAGCATGCCGGATCGAACTGAAGTAGCCGGACTGCGGATGACGGACGTTAACCGTTTGAAGCGAGCTTCTGCATCGGATGCAGGCTCGGAATGTGGGTGGTACCACGGGAGCTATACTCTCGTCCCTTTCGGCGCAAGTCGTTAGGAACGGGAGTTTTTTGTGTTTTCCGAAGATTAACCAGTTCTTATACGGGGGCAGGAGGTTTTATAAGATGGCATTTCAAAAAATGCCGGGCACGCAGGATATATTGCCCGGCGCGGTAGAGAGATGGCAATACGTCGAGCAAAAGGCTCGCGACATCTGCCAGCGCTATAACTTCCGTGAAATTAGAACGCCGATTTTTGAATCGACAGAGTTATTCCAACGCGGAGTAGGCGAAACGACGGATATCGTCGAGAAAGAGATGTATACCTTTACCGACCGCGGCAATCGCAGCCTTACGCTTCGTCCGGAAGGTACAGCGGGCGTTGTCAGATCCTATGTGGAAAATAAGCTGTATGGCGAACCGGATGTTTCTAAGCTGTATTACATCGGTCCGATGTTCCGTTATGAGCGTCCACAGGCCGGACGTTACCGCCAGCTTCATCAATTCGGTATTGAGGCTTTGGGATCTGCAGATCCCGCACTGGATGCGGAGGTTATCGCGCTTGGCTATACGTTCTATACGGAGGTAGGTTTGAAGGGCGTACGCGTGGAGGTCAACTCGGTCGGTACTTCCGCCGTTCGCGCCGCTTTCCGCGAGCGCCTGCTTGCTTTCCTGGAGCCGAAGCGGGAGCTGCTCTGCAAGGATTGCCAGTCCCGGATGGACCGCAATCCGCTGCGGGTGCTGGATTGCAAGGTTGATCAGGAACATTTTGCAGAAGCGCCGTCTATTCTGGACAGCCTGGACGAGGAATGCCAAATTCATTTCAACAAGGTGCAAATGTACTTAAGCGATATGGGCATTCCGTTCACGATTAACCACCGTCTCGTACGCGGTCTGGACTACTACACGCATACGGCTTTTGAATACAAAGCCGAAGGGATCGGAGCGATCGATACGGTTGGAGGCGGCGGACGTTATAACGGTCTCGTGGCTGAAATCGGCGGTCCCGATCAGCCGGGCGTCGGCCTTGGCCTCGGTCTTGAAAGAACGATTTTACTGCTGCAGCATCAAGAAACCGAATTGCCCGCTTTTAATCAGGTCGACGTTTATCTTGTCGCTCTGGGCGATGCGGCTGAACGAGAGGTAACGAAGCTCGTTTATCAGCTTAGACAGCGGGGCATCAAGGCGGAGCGCGATTATCTCGGACGCAAGATGAAGGCGCAGATGAAGTCGGCAGACCGGCTTCAGGCACGTTACACGGCTATACTCGGCGATGACGAGCTTGCGCGGGGCGAAATCGCGCTTAAGGATATGACAAAGGGCGAGCAGCGCTTCGTGGCGCTAGATAAGCTAGCCGACGAAATTAGCGGTTAAGAATCACCAAATAAACCATTCTAATTAAATAAGGAGCATGAAAATTATGTTGTTGAAGACTCATCACTGCGGCCTGCTAACGAAAGCGGACGTTGGTCAAACCGTTACTTTGAACGGCTGGGTACAGCGCCGCCGCGATCTCGGCGGCGTACTATTTATCGATCTTCGCGATCGTTCCGGAATCGTACAAACGGTATTTAACCCGGATTTCTCGGGCGATGCGCTTGCAATCGCAGACCGCGCCCGTAACGAGTACGTGCTTGCGATTCAAGGTACGGTCGTTGAACGTGATGCCGAAACCTACAATGCTAATCTGGCAACAGGCGAAATCGAAGTGCGCGTAACGAACATTGAAGTCATGAACGCCGCAAAAACGCCGCCGTTTCCTATCGAAGACGGCGTCGAAGTAGATGAGTCGCTGCGTTTGAAATACCGGTATTTGGATTTGCGCCGCCCGGAAATGCAGCGTACGCTTCTGCTTCGCTCGAAAGCGGCGAAGGTGTTCCGCGATTTCCTCGACGGAGAAGGCTTTATCGATGTGGAAACGCCAATACTGACGAAAAGCACGCCGGAAGGCGCCCGCGATTACTTGGTACCGAGCCGCGTGCATGAAGGTGAGTTCTTCGCATTGCCGCAATCGCCGCAAATTTTCAAGCAGCTGCTAATGGTTGGCGGTATAGAGCGTTATTACCAAATCGCCCGCTGCTTCCGCGATGAGGATCTTCGTGCAGACCGTCAGCCGGAATTTACGCAGGTCGACATCGAGACTTCATTTCTATCGCAGGACCAATTGCTTGCGTTGATGGAGCAATTAACGGCTAAGCTTCTTCGCGAGACGGTTGGCGTGGAGCTGGAGCTTCCGTTTCAACGGATCACGTACTCGGATGCGATGAACAAATACGGCTCAGACAAACCAGATCTCCGGTTTGGTCTTGAAATCGAAGATATTACCGATATTGTATCGGGCAGCGACGTGAAGGTATTCGCTAGCGTAGCGGCAAGCGGAGGCGTTGTAAAAGCGTTGAACGCTAAGGGCTGTGCGAGCTGGAGCCGCAAGGAGCTTGACGATTTGCAGCCGTTCGCAGCTCGTTACGGAGGCAAAGGTCTTGCGTGGATTACGGTGAAGGACGGCGAATGGCGCGGACCGATCGTTAAATTCCTGAAGCCGGAAGAGATTGCCGCGTTGACGGAGCGCCTGCAGGTTGAAGAAGGAGATTTGCTCACTTTTTCTGCCGATAAGAAGAAGGTAGTTGCCGATGTGCTTGGCAACCTCCGTTCAAAGCTCGGCAAGGATCTTGGTCTGATTGATGAGTCGAAATTCAAATTCGCTTGGGTAGTCGATTTCCCTCTGCTCGGCTGGGATGAGGATGCAAAACGTTATGTAGCTGAGCATCACCCGTTCACGCGGCCGAACGAGGAAGATCTTCACTACTTCGAAACAGATCCGGGACAAATCCGCGCGCAAGCGTACGATCTCGTTTTGAACGGCTATGAAGTAGGCGGCGGCTCGATGCGAATTTACAAGCGTGAAGTACAAGAGCAAATGTTCAAGGCTCTAGGCTTCAGCATGGAGGAAGCGCAAGAGAAATTCGGCTTCCTGCTGGACGCTTTCGAATATGGAACACCTCCGCATGGCGGCATTGCATTCGGTTTCGACCGTCTGGTCATGCTTCTTACCGGTCGTACGAACCTGCGTGAAACGATCGCATTTCCGAAAACGGCCAGCGCGACTGACTTGCTCTGCGACGCTCCGTCCGAGGTTGAGCTATCGCAGCTTGAGCAGCTTCATATCCGCACGGTCATTAAGCCGAAGCAGCCAGTTGCGGCAGCGAGCGCAGCAGTAGACAATAGCGATAAGTAAGCGGAATAAGCAAAGGAGGCGGCAGCCGGATGCTTCACCAATTTTCACGTACGGAGCTGGCCATCGGGCCGGAAGGATTACAGCTGATGAAGGGGAGCACGGTTGCCGTGCTCGGCATCGGCGGCGTAGGCGGCATTGCGGCTGAGGCGTTGGCGCGTACGGGCGTAGGACGAATCATTCTGATCGACAAAGATGTAGTCGACATTACGAACGTCAATCGTCAGGTTCATGCGTTGACGACGACGGTTGGACAGCCGAAAACAGACCTTATGCGCGACCGAATCAAGCTCATTAATCCGGAATGCGACGTCGTGGCGCTCCGTATGTTCTATACGGAAGAAACTTACGAGCAGCTATTTGCTTACCCGCTCGATTACGTCGTAGATGCTTCGGATACAATAATTTACAAGGTTCATTTGATCAAGCAATGCTTGGAACGGAAAATTCCGATCATATCGAGCATGGGCGCCGCGAACAAAATGGATCCGACGAAGTTCCAGGTTGTCGATATTTCCAAGACGCACACAGACCCGGTTGCGCGAGTCGTGCGAACGAAGCTTCGCAAGGACGGCATTAAGCGGGGCGTAAAGGTCGTCTTCTCGTCCGAGCTGCCCATGAAGCCGCGCGTGGATGTCACTGAGCGCATCGTACCGGCAAATGCTCCTGAAATTCGGAAAGCGAAGCAGCCTCCTGCGAGCAACGCCTTCGTACCTCCGGTAGCTGGCCTTATCATGGTAAGCGTCGTTGTAAAGGATCTGCTGGAATCGGGCGGAATCGAGCTATGAACGAGGCATTAGTGAAAAAGCTGAGATTGTCGCCAGAGATGAAGGCGTTGGTACTCAAGGCGCCTTCCGATGATTATTTGGAGGAGCTTGGTCTTACTGCTGAAACAACGGTCTTGGATAAGGGAGGGCAGTATGACTTTGTAATGCTGTTCGTCTTATCGATGGCAGAACTAGAGGAGCATGCTCCAGCAGCAGTAAACGCTGTAAAGAATGACGGCATGCTATGGATCACGTATCCGAAGGGCTCGTCCAAGATCAAGACTGACATTAACCGCGATACAGGCTGGAAGCAAATGCTGAAGCTGAACATGGAAGGCGTGGCGATGATCTCAGTGGACGATACTTGGTCGTCCATGCGTTATCGTCCGGAAGGCACCGCTCCTAAGAAGCGTACGGCATCAGCTTCCATTGCGGCTTTAAACAGCGGTCGTGCGTCCAATTCGCCTGCAGATGAGCTTCCATTGCCAGATGATTTGGCCATCGCTCTGAAGACTTCCTCAGTTGCGGATGATTTCTTCCGCGGCAGCCTGACAGCTGCTAAGCGGCGCGACTTTATCAAGTGGATCATCGAGGCTAAGCGGGAGGAGACGCGTACTAACCGCGTGACCGCAGCGATCGATAAGCTGGAGCGGGGCTTGAAGTCTCCGTTTGAGAAATAAACGAGCACATCAATTAAACCGTTTCATGAGAAGAGCGCCGCCGCTTTCTCTGAAACGGCTTTTTTTTGCTGAGTATTATCCGCGGATCTGCCCAAAGGTCGCTGTGAACTGTACAAATCCAGTTCTGAAGAAAGCGGTAATGGACGATAAATAAAAAGCGGCCTTACAAGGTCCTGTGCGGCCGCTTTCCTTTTACTGCTGTGTTTCGTCTTGCAATTCCGCTTCGAACCCATCTATGCTTTGTTTGCGCCGTTCATTTTTAGATTCGATCGACTGCTTCTCATCAGCAGAAATTTCACTTGCATGTTCATCCAAGTAATCTTCTGCTTCCTTTAAATTGGCTTCGGTGTTGTTAATATGTTGCTTCAGATGAACGGCATTATCCGCTCGGTTGTCCGGTTTGGCCATCGAAATCCCTCCAATTAATCGTAGATACCTAAATATGATGACCCGTATCGATGAAATTTATGACCACAAAAAATAGACAACTACTGAAATCAGGTAGGCTGTAAATGAGACGAAGCGAAGGCTAAGACCTTCAGCTTGTGTGGCGAACAAATGTGCTTGTATGCTATGATCGGTTATATAGATGGGAAAAGGTTGGGGAGCAAAATGGATTTATTTTCGTATCAAGAGGCTGAGGCTCCGCGCGCGAGATTGTTAGCGGATCGTATGCGGCCGCGGACGCTTGATGAATATATCGGGCAAGAGCATATAATCGGCGAGGGGAAATTGCTTAGAAGGGCGATAGAGGGCGATCAAGTATCATCCGTTCTCCTGTATGGCCCGCCAGGCTGCGGTAAAACTACGCTTGCGAATATAATTTCACTGCGGACGGCAGGAGAATTCGTGAAGCTTAACGCGGTTGATGCATCGGTGAAGGATGTTCGCGAGGTTATCGATCTGGCACGCACCAATAAAGCGATGTATGGGAAAAAAACGATTCTCTTCCTGGATGAGGTCCATCGCTTCAATACCGCTCGCCAAGACGCATTGCTGCCTGCCGTTGAGCAGGGAATTATTATTTTCATTGGGGCGACGACGGAAAATCCGTTTCATCATGTGAATGGGGCGCTGCTGTCTCGTTCCACCCTGTTTCAATTGCAGCCGCTCGGCGAGGAGCATGCCTACGAAGCGATGCGAAGAGCGCTGAACGATCGGGAGCGCGGTTTGGGTTTCATGGATCTTCAAGTGGATGAGGACGCGCTAAGGCATATTGCAGCGATGGCGGGCGGTGATATTAGACGCGCTCTCAACGCAGTGGAGCTTGCTGCAGTAACGACTCCGTCCGAGCACGACGGCTCCGTCAAGATTACGTTAGAGGTTGCGCAGGAATCAATCCGAAAGCCCAGCATCCGAGCGGATCTGTCGACGCAATACGATGTATTGTCAGCGTTTCACAAGAGTGTAAGAGGCTCAAGCGATGCAGCCTTGTTTTGGTTCTTATACGCCGTCGAGAAGCTGGGCATGGATCCGATGACCTTTATACGCAGACTTATCGTCGCATGCAGCGAGGATATCGGACTAGCGAATCCTCAAGCGATGATTCAGGCTGTAACCGCGATGGATGCTTATCATAAAATCGGCTGGCCGGAGGCCAAGTACAACATTTCACAAGCGATTCTGTTCGCGGTAGAAAGCCCGAAATCGAATGCCGCCGCAATTGCGATCGGCAATGCGGAGGCCGCGATCGAGCGCGCCGGCGGAGCGCAGGTGCCGCTTCACTTGCGAGACACTCATTATCGCGGCGCAGAGCAGCTCGGCCATGAAGGCTATAAATATCCGCATGATTTTCCGAATCATTTCGTGAAACAGCAATATTTGCCCGACGCGCTGGGCAGTATGACTTTTTACAAGGCGACTGAACAAGGCATGGAAGACAAAATCAGGCAAAATCAGCAGAAGCGTAAAGGAAAAGATTAGCAGCAAGGAGCTGACCCTCGACCATATCACGTCATTTGGGAATTTCCTTCCGCTACTTAGGTCCCCCTCCCCCGAGTGCACCAAGCTTTCAGCGTGTCCCGCAGTTCGAAAGCCTTTGAAGGTTTGGATAGAAGCCTTTGAAGGTTTGGTTATATCAAGCAATTGAGAACATTAAGCCAAAATAGCCGAATACAGCGGTCAGAATCCCCATGATAAAAGCAGGGATAAGCCGATCGGCGCGGTACATCCAGAGGAGTCCGCCTGCCATTAAAGCTGCCGCTGCAAGCATGAGTATACTTTCCATATGCAAAGTGAATTGCAGCGAAACATCCGGACTGAAGCTTCCTTTGTACAGCCCCGTGAATAAAGGCGACGGCGAAACGGTTTGCAGCGTCTCTTTGACGGAATGCGGCGGCGTTTGCTGCCCCAGCACGCCAGTTGCAGACAGCACAAGAAGGGCGATCAAGCTTTCAGCCTGAAGCCAGCGCTTCGGGTTAAAGGCCGGGTTGCGGATAGCTAACTTTTTGTATAGAAATCCATTTGAGTAAGCGAACAAAAGCAGAGGTGCAATGAGCAAATGCTTCATTAGCAGCATCTGTCCATAAGGCAGCATCCAAGCGTTTATATAATCAGGTGTCGTGAATGACATCAGGACAAGTCCGGCAATCAAGGTTACGAGCACCGAAGCGACAGCCACAGGCGAAAACCAACGAAGAAACGTTTGCCAATTGGCATTGTCCTTGGAAAACCAGCTAATGACGAGCAATATGCCTATCCATACGCTTACAGCAAGGAAATGGGAAGCGTGCGTAATCAGTCCTCTAAACCCATACAGCGATGATGCGTGGCTCGCATAGCCTAACCAAATGATGAGCAGAAACGTTATGAATAAGGCTACCTTAGGCGTATGTTTGTCATTTCGAAACGATTTGAGCCCAAGTAAAAAAGCCAGACCCGCCGAGCCGATTGCTGTCCAGACCCATGCTTTACCCGTATTAATATCAAGCAGGATGCTTTTTAGAACAGCACCGTACGTCATGTCAAAATCTTTGACAAATAAAAGAGCTAATTGATGAATCGGTGCATAGGACAAAATTGGAATCGCTATCGCGCATGCGAGAAGCAAGGCGTTCGGCGCATGTACAGAAGGCCTTCTATCCACCGGCACGAGCCGAAGCAGCAGGGCTCCCGATAAAATAGCGAAGCAAACATATAGAAGGCCTTCGCTGATATAGATCATTATTTGCGCCTCCGTAAAAACAGCACGAGTGCAGCAATCGCAATAATTCCGCCAATTATAATGGCAGGCATGTAGTTTACAGCTTTCCCATCAACAGGGGCTAAAGCATTTTCTCTATTGAGATTAGTGGTATCTTCCTCGCCAGCTGTCGCTTCAGGCGTCCCGGCAGCCGGATCTTCAGTCGTTTCCGCGGTTGATTCCGATTCTGGAGAAGGCTCCGCAGTTTCAACCGGGGCATCGACCGTAAATGAATAATTTCCCTCGACAGAATGGCCGTCTGCTCCGATAATGGTCCATTTGACGGTATAATCACCATTTGCCAGTGTTGCTGGAACAGCACCGCTCATCGTTGCCCCGTCCACAATCGCTTTTTCCGTATCAAGCTCCTTACCGGCAGCGTTTAGTAATTTGAAATTGCTCAGCTTCTCGATTTTTGTATTAAAAGTCAACTCAATGCGTTCTGGAGAGGCGTTGATCGTCGCATCCTGCGCAGGTACTGCACTTTCTAATGTCGAGTGCGCCATCGCAGCACCTGGCACGAGCCATAGCATAGCTAAGCAGATAAGCAGTATTCGTTTCATCCGTAAACCTCCTACTTTATTTTAGCATCTATCTTTCTTAGCAAGCTGATTGCATTATACCAGATTAACTAAGCCGGAATCTTATAAATAGCTGATCAAATCGTTGCAGCTTTATGAACTTTTGCGAAAAGCAACCGTTTTGTGCCGCATGAAAATCGCTATAAACCGCCAAAAAAGGGCGTATAATGGATAGCCTGTAGCGAATACAAATAAATACAGTCATGAAATTCTTTTGGCATCAGGACCGTTCGACGCGGCGGCGCGGCATCATGGAGAGTCGGCACATTACACAAAGATCGCCATATCTTTGTTCCAAAAGGAGGTGCGCCTGTCATCGCTCCACAGGCAGAACGGCAGCGATTGACAGGAATTCGTTGGGTGACCCATTACCGCTCAGTTTATCGTTGGCGCTTATTTTGTTTTTAGTATTTATGAACGGCTTTTTTGTAGCGGCACAATTTGCGATGGTGAAGGTAAGAGACAGCAGGCTGGATGAACTGGCATTGGAAGGGCATTCCAGGGCGAAGCTTGCATCCCATTTGACCAGTCATCTGGATGCTTATTTGCCGGCATGCCAGCTTGGGATTACGCTAGCTTCGCTGGGGCTTGGCTGGATCGGCGAGCCTGCAATCGCGAGAGTGATTGAGCCGATATTTCTCAGCTTCGGATTCCGCAACAATCTTTTCATTCACACCGTATCCTTCATACTGGCCTTTACCATCATAACGGTGCTTCATATCGTGCTTGGAGAATCAGCCCCGAAAACCGTTGCCATTCGCAAATCGGAAACCATTACGCTGCTTACGGCCGCGCCTCTCATTTACTTTTACAAAATAATGTATCCATTCATTTGGGCGTTAAACGGTACGGCAAATCAGCTTCTCAAAATAATCGGCATCGAGCCTGCGACAGTGAAGGATTCCGCGCACACCGAGGACGAAATTCGGATTCTGATGAAGGAAAGCCATAAAAATGGACTCATAGACAATACGGAGCTTACACTCGTAGATAATATTTTCGACTTTACCGAAACGAATGCCAGGGAGATCATGATCCCGCGTACGGAAATGATCTGTTTAAACACAAACCTGCCGCTTGCAGGCAATAAGGAAATTGCTTTGGAGCAAATGCTGACCCGTTATCCCGTATGCGAGAACGATAAGGATAACATTATTGGCTTCGTTCACATTAAAGATTTGCTGAAGGACATGAATCAAAGCTTGCATGACATTAGACAAATAACAAGGCCGGTAACGACCGTGCCGGAGTCTATGCAAATCAGCACGCTTCTCAAGCTGATGCAGAAACGCAAATCGCAAATCGCGATATTGATTGATGAATACGGCGGTACATCCGGACTGGTGACCCTCGAGGATATTATGGAGGAAATCGTTGGAGAGATTCAAGATGAATTTGACGAGGAACGGGAGCAGCTTGAAAAAAAGGATGAGAATACGTATTCGATCAGCGGACTGATGCTCATTGAAGAGGTGAACAGTTTTTTCGGTCTCGATATCGAGACGGATGATTACGATACGATTGGAGGATGGATTTATTCAAAAATCGAAATTCCTCCGGCTAATCATCAACGTATTCCATATTCCAGCGAATATGCGTTTATTATCGAGGAAACGGATCATTTGCGCATTTCCCGAATTATCGTTGAGCGGATTGAAGGTCGGCCAGAAGCGCGAACGGAACAGAAATTCGGCTCGTGAACAGCGTAACCCCATAATAAGAACAAGGCTGTTCCAACGCATTTAACGAGTGCGCCGGACAGCCTTATTAACGTTTTTTAAGTCTGTTGAGTAAGAAAAGCTGAAGCATCTATTTTTTGAACGGTGTCTATCGTACCGCCGCCTAAGCAAATATCACCATCGTAAAGTACGACCGCTTGCCCCGGAGTGACGGCTTTCTGCGGCTTGTCGAATACGATATGGGCAGAACCGTCCTCCATCATCGTAACGGTAACACCCTGATCCTGCTGACGGTAACGGAATTTCGCAGTACAGCGAAGCGGTCCCGCATAGGAAGAGGGAACGATCCAGTTCATTCCGGTCGCGGTCAAGCTCACCGAATACAGGCTCGGATGCTGCTCGCCCTGCACGACGTACAACAGGTTGCGCTCTAAATCCTTTTCGGCTACGAACCAAGGCTCGCCTGATCCAGATCCTCCGATGCCAAGTCCTTGGCGTTGGCCAAGCGTGTAGTACATAAGTCCGTCATGGCGGCCCTTCTTCTCCCCGCTGCGGATATCGATCATATCGCCCGACTGCGCCGGCAAGTAGCCGCTCAGGAAGGTCTTGAAATTGCGTTCGCCGATAAAGCATACGCCCGTGCTGTCTTTCTTCTTAGCTGTATACAGCCCAGCCTCCTCGGCTATCCGGCGTACTTCCGGCTTCGGCAGATGACCGATCGGGAACATCGCCTTCGCAAGCTGCTTCTGATTAAGGGCGCTTAGGAAATAGGTTTGATCCTTATTCGAATCTACGCCGCGAAGCAGCTTCGTTTCGCCTTCCGGCGTACGCTCGACGCGGGCATAATGGCCGGTCGCCAAATAATCGGCGCCAAGCTCCAAAGCGCGCTGCAGAAAATCGCCGAACTTGATTTCCCGGTTGCACATGACATCGGGATTCGGCGTGCGGCCCCGCTTGTATTCATCAAGGAAGTAGGTGAATACCTTGTCATAATATTGCCGTTCAAAGTTTACGGTATAGTAGGGAATGCCGATTTGATCGCATACGCGGCGGACATCTTCCGAATCCTCTTCCGCCGTGCAATGACCGAACTCGTCGGTATCGTCCCAGTTTTTCATAAATATGCCGATCACGTCGTAGCCTTGCTGCTTAAGCAGCAGCGCGGTGACGGAGGAGTCAACGCCTCCTGACATGCCAACGACAACTCTAGTCGAAGCTTTAGGTTTATCCATTATTAGCACCGCCTTGTTAAATCAAACACTTATCATTGTATCATACGCTGAAAATTTTATCTTGAAGATGTCAACCTTTTTGCACATGTTTCATACGGGATATGTTAACATATAAGTGAAATGGGAATACAGTGGATTAAAAACATATAAAGAGGTGTCACATTGAAAATATCGACGAAAGGCCGCTACGGCTTAACGATTATGATGGAGCTGGCGGCTAAGTTTGGAGAAGGCCCGACTTCGCTTAAGAGCATCGCTGAACGGAATCAGCTTTCCGAACACTATTTGGAGCAATTAGTCGCACCGCTGAGGAATGCCGGTTTGGTAAAGAGCATCAGGGGCGCCTACGGCGGGTACATTTTGTCAAAGGAACCGGAGAGCATTACCTCCGGCGATATCATCCGTATATTGGAAGGTCCGATCTCTCCTGTCGATTTTACGGAGGAGGACGATCCGGCGAAGCGCCAATTATGGCTGCGAATTCGCGACAGCATCGCTGAGGTGTTAGATTCAACTACGCTGGCTGATCTCATTTCGTTCGAAGATGAAGGAAAACCTGATAGCTACATGTTTTATATTTAAAGGAAGCTGACCGATGAGAACTTATTATTTTGATCATGCCGCCACGACACCAATGCATCCAGACGTCGTCAGAACGATGCTCGAGCTCATGCAAGGGCCTGGCGGCAATTCATCCAGCATGCATGCCTACGGCAGAGCGGCGAAGCAGCAGTTGAACCGTTCGCGTGACCGGATTTCGGCCGCACTTTGCTGTAAACCTGCAGAGCTGCTCTTCACCTCAGGAGGCACGGAGAGCGATAATGCCGCATTGATCGGAGCTGCAAGAGCGCAGCGTAAACGAGGCAAATCCCATATTATAACTTCAGCGGGCGAACATCACGCTGTTCTTCATACATGCGAGTGGCTAAAGAAAGAAGAAGGATTCGCTCTGACCGTGCTGCCGGTCGATAGCAGCGGCCTTACGTCACCGGAGCATGTGAGGGAATCCATGACGCCGGAAACAGGTCTAGTGAGTATTATGCACGGCAACAACGAGGTCGGTACGATCCAGCCTATCGGGGAAATCGGAGAAATCGTCAAGGCGGGCGGCGCTTTGTTTCATGTAGATGCGGTGCAAACACTGGGTCACTTGGATTTGAACCTCCGCGAGCTGCCGGTTGATTTGATGAGCTTCTCCGCTCACAAAATAAACGGACCGCAGGGCGTAGGCGCATTATACGTGGCCAGCGGAACGCTGCTTGAAGCGATACAGTACGGAGGCTCGCAGGAAAGAAAGCGGCGCGCAGGCACGGAAAACGTAGCCGGCATTGCTGGTTTTGCCGAAGCTGTTGACATTTGTGTGAACGATCGCCAAAAAAAGCAACTTTTTATGGACGAGCTTCGTAAGAGATGGATAGAGCTGCTAATGACGAATGTGGACGTACCGATTATCGTAAACGGCAATGAACAGAATCGATTGCCGCATATCGTTAACATTAGCTTTACCGGTGTCGATACGGAAGCCATGCTGATGAACCTCGACATGGAAGGCATTGCGGCAGCAAGCGGCTCGGCCTGCACTTCCGGCGCGCTCGAACGGTCACATGTTTTGCGCGCAATGCATTTACCGGAAGAGCAAATTCAATCGGCTGTAAGATTTAGCTTCGGATTGGGGAATACTGTGAAGGAATTAGAAGACGCCGCATATATCGTTGGAACGGTCGTGAGGCGTATTCGTAATAACTACTAGGAGGATTCCGTCTAGGCGTGATCAAACTTCAACAGCTTATTGGGCTTCCCGTTATTGTGATCCATTCCGGCAGGCTGGTCGGGACCGTCAAGGATGCTTGGTTTGACGAGCATTGGCAGCTTAAGGGAATCATTCTGGACACTGCAAAATGGTTTGCTACTTCTGTGAAAATAGTGGAGTGGTCCGACGTGTTATCTTGCGGAGAGGACACCGTCATCATAGCAAGCGAAGATGCGATCGTTCGGATGAAGCCGAAGCAATTGCTGCGTTCCTTTTACACTGGATTAGTGAAATTAAGAGATCTGCCAGTTATGACTGTCCAAGGCATTCAGCTTGGACGCGTATCGGATGTTTATTTTTACCCAAATCAGGGTACACAAATAGTAGGCTACGAGCTTACGGACGGTTTTGTTTCGGATCTGATGGAGGGGCGTAAATGGTTGAAGGCGCCGAGTGATCCGGATACCGTGTTACTCGGGGAAGACGCGATTATTGTTCCTGCTGTCAGTGAAGCGGAATTGGAGCCTGTCGCAGCTTCCAATTCAATCGATAGGGAGAAATGAAAGATGATGAGATGTCCGAATTGCAATTCGAAAGATATAGGGAAAATTGGTTCCCATCAGTTTTATTGCTGGGGATGCTTTATTGAACTGACAGTCAACGGCGACAAAATGTCGGTTTACCAAGTGGAAGAGGACGGCACGTTAAGCTCGCTCGACGACTTGTTTTTTGAAGAGGAAATACCGCAAGTACACGTCAACTGACGTCGTGTTGAATAAACATGCATACGGAAAGACGGCCGCGGCCGTCTTTTTTTGTTGCTTTAGGATGATTTTCACCGCTTGTACATATACTGAACTAGTTCCGCTTTGTCCTTTCGGACAGAGGGGGAAAAAGCTGGCTCGGGGGTGAGGACGGTGGAACGCTTTACGAAGAGCCGTCTATTTGTATGGCTGGTCTACATCATTTTAGGTTTAATTGCTGTATATCTCATGCTGCAGATTAAGCCGCTTATCGTAAATGTGTATGTATTTCTAAGGGCCGTGCTTGCGCCATTTATTATCGCTATGATCATTTCTTACGTACTTAATCCGGTCGTCACGCTGCTTCACGAGCGCAAGGTGCCGAGAACGATCGCGGTGCTGCTCATCTATGCTGTATTTTGTGCGGTCATTACAGTGCTGCTTGTCAATTTGATCCCGATGGTAATCGATCAGGTGCAGGAGTTTAACCGGCATGTGCCGGAGCTGTCTATGCGTGCGCAAAACATCGTTTCGGATATTAATAACACCTCGTTTTTACCGGAAAGCATTCGCAGCGGGATAAACAAATCCTTGATGAATATTGAGAAAAAGCTCTCCGAGAGCCTGTTTACCTTCGTAAACAATATCGGATCGATGTTAAACGCCGTTTTCATTGCGTTCATTATTCCGTTTCTTGCCTTTTATATATTAAAGGACTTCGACGTATTCGAGCGAACGGTTATTACGTACGTGCCGAAGTCTCATCGCAAAAATACGGTCAGGCTGCTGAAGGATATCGATGCCGCGCTTGGCAGCTACATTAGGGGACAGTTTCTCGTTTGCGTCATCGTCGGCATATTGGCTTATTGCGGTTATCTGCTGATCGGAATGCCTTATGCACTTCTGTTAGCGGGCATTGTAGCCATAACGAACGTCATTCCATATTTGGGCCCGTTCTTTGGCGCGGCGCCCGCTATATTAATGGCTTCAACCGTCTCGCTTAAAATGGTTATTCTCGTAGCCATCGTCAACACGCTGTGTCAAATCCTTGAGGGGAACGTCATTTCGCCGCAGGTCGTCGGGCGAACGCTGCATATGCATCCTTTGGCAATTATATTTGCATTGCTTGTCGGCGGGGAGATTGCCGGGATCATCGGCATGATTTTGGCCGTGCCGATCTTCGCTGCCTGCAAGGTCATTGTCCAGCATATGTTTGCCTATTATGTGCGGCGAAAGATTATTTGACAGGCGCAAGGGGTGTAGCTATAATTTTAAAATAATATAGTGTATATTTGGATAAAGCGTTGACGAAATGAAGTAAGCCATTGTCCGTTAGCCAGAGAGAAGGTCTCTTCGCGATTGCTCCTTATAGAGCTTTCAGCGTCGGTTGAGAAGGCTTTTATGACGAAGGGTGGCCGAAAGCTCTTTTCGGAGTGTGAACGAACTTCACCGGGTGGACCCGTTAACGTCCAATGAAGGCGATTGCGCCTGCTTCACGAAGCAGCGTAATAACCAGGGTGGTACCGCGAATGATTTCGTCCCTGTCTATGACAGGGGCGTTTTTTGCGTTTTATAATTTGAAGGAGGCTCATAATAATGAAAGCAAGTGAAATCCGAGCAAAATGGCTCGCTTTTTTTGAAAGCAAAGGCCATAAAATGGAACCAAGCGCATCGCTCGTTCCGCATAACGATCCGTCTCTTCTATGGATAAATGCAGGCATGGCGCCGCTTAAGCCTTATTTCGACGGGCGCGTCATTCCAGACAATCCACGGATTACGAATTCGCAGAAGTGCATTCGCACGAACGATATCGAAAATGTCGGCAAGACCCGCCGCCACCACACGTTTTTTGAAATGCTCGGCAACTTCTCGATAGGGGACTACTTCAAGGAGGACGCGGTTACTTGGGGCTGGGAGTTTTTAACGAGCCCGCAATGGATAGGCTTCGACCCGGAGCGCCTTTCTGTAACGGTATATCCTGAGGATGAGGAAGCGTTCGGCCTCTGGAACAAAAAAATCGGTCTGCCTGCAGAGCGGATTTATAAGCTGAATGAAAATTTCTGGGATATCGGCGAAGGCCCTTGCGGACCTTGCACCGAAATTTTCTATGACCGCGGCGACAAATATGGAGATCTGTCCGATCCGGAATGCTGGCCGGGCGGCGAGAACGAACGTTTCCTCGAAGTGTGGAACATCGTTTTCTCGGAATTTAATCATAACAAGGATGGCAGCTATACACCGCTTCCGAGCAAAAATATCGACACAGGCGCCGGACTTGAACGTTTCGCTTCTATTTTGCAGGATGTAGATTCCAATTTCGATACCGATCTTTTCCGTCCAATTATCGATCGTACATGCGAAATCGCGAAAGTAAGCTACAACAAAAATGAAGAGCATGACGTCGCGCTTAAAGTCATTGCCGATCATATTCGGACGGTTGCGTTCGCGGTCGGCGACGGCGTTATGCCTTCTAATGAAGGCCGCGGTTATATTATTCGCCGCTTGCTGCGCCGCGCGGTCCGTTATGGGAAAACGATCGGCATCGATCGTCCGTTTCTTCACGGTCTGACGACAGTCGTTGGCGAGGTTATGGGCGTTTACTATCCGGAGGTCGTAGAGAAGCGTGAGTTTATCGAGCGCGTTATCCGTACGGAGGAAGAGCGATTTCATGAGACGTTGTCCGAAGGACTGGCTATGCTGTCCGAGCTGGTTGCTGCTGCAGTCAAAGCGGGCAGAAAGGAAATTAACGGCGATGACGCTTTCCGGTTGTATGATACGTACGGCTTTCCATTTGACCTGACGGAAGACTTCGCTTTGGAGAACGGCATGGCCGTAGATCGCACCGGTTTCGATGCCGCTATGGAAGCGCAGCGCGAACGCGCGCGCGCGGCTCGCCAAGAGACGGGCAGCATGAAGATTCAAGGCGGCCCGCTTGGCGATTTTACGGTTAAAAGCGAATTTGTTGGCTATAATGAATTGGTAACACAATCCCAAATCATAGCGATCGTTCAAGACGATGCGTTCGTTGATTCGGCGGAAGAGGGCAGCAGCATCATCGTAATATTGGACCGTACGCCTTTCTATGCGGAAAGCGGAGGGCAAACCGGCGACATAGGAACGATTTCAGGCAGCGGCTTCACTTTGGAGGTTGAGGATGTTACGAAAGCTCCGCATGGACAGAGCGTTCATCATGCGGTTGTGACAGCAGGTACGGTACGTACCGGCGAAGCAGCTGAAGCGATCGTAACGAGATCGGTACGCGAGGATGTCATCAAAAACCACACGGCTACGCATTTGCTTCATAAAGCGCTCAAAGAGGTGCTTGGCGAACACGTTAATCAGGCAGGGTCTCTTGTAGAAGCAGAACGGTTGCGGTTTGACTTCTCTCACTTTGGCAGCATCACGGCGGATGAGCTTGCTGCCATCGAGCGTCGCGTTAATGAGCAGATCTGGCTTGGAACCACCGTTTCGATCGATACGAAAACATTAAATGAAGCGAAAGCAATGGGCGCTATGGCATTGTTCGGCGAGAAATACGGCGACGAGGTGCGTGTCGTGCAGGTAGGAAGTTACAGCCTTGAGCTGTGCGGGGGCTGTCATGTCGGCAATACGTCGCAAATCGGATTATTCAAGCTGCTAAGCGAAAGCGGCATCGGTTCGGGCGTTCGTCGAATCGAAGCCGTTACAGGCAAGCATGCATATCATTATTTGGAGGGCCAGCTTGATCTCTTTAAGCAATCGGCTTCCTTATTGAAATCGCACACAGCGGATGTGCCTAAACGGATCGAGGCTTTGTTCGGTCAAGTGAAGGAGCTCTCGCGCGAGAATGAGTCACTGCAAGCCAAGCTGAGCCGAATTGAAGCGGGCTCATTGGAAGCAAACGCGAAAACCGTCGGCGATATTACCGTATTGTGCGCCAAAGTAAGCGCGCCGTCGATGGACGCGCTTCGCGGAATCGTCGATGAGCTGAAGCTGAAGCTCGAATCGAGCATTATCGTGCTTGGCGCAATCGCTGAAGATAAAGTGAACTTGGCGGCTGCCGTATCTCCTGATCTCGTGAAGAAGGGCTTCCATGCCGGCAAAATCGTAAAAGAAGCGGCTGTACACTGCGGCGGCAGCGGCGGCGGACGTCCCGATATGGCGCAAGCAGGCGGCAAGGAAACATCTAAGCTGGATGAGGCATTGAAACTTGCGGAAGAACTGGTTCTCGGTCAAGCAAATGTGATATGATAGAGAAGAATAGCGGTTTGGAAAGCGAGGTGCTGGCAATGAGTTCCATGGATCAAACAATGAAATTTAACGTGAAGGCGGAAGGGGTTGAATCTTCTCAAGACATTCTGCTGTCCGTGCATGAAGCGCTCCTAGAGAAAGAGTATAATCCGATTAACCAGATCGTTGGGTACTTGCTGTCCGGAGACCCCGCGTATATTCCGCGGCATAACAACGCCAGAAGTTTAATTCGCAAGAAGGAACGAGACGAATTAATCGAAGAGCTTGTCCGGTTTTATTTGAGCCACAAGAAACATAACAAAGGGTCAGGAGCCGGTTGAGCAATGAGATTAATGGGATTAGATTACGGCGACCGCCATATTGGCGTCGCCGTAAGCGATGCGTTTCGCTGGACCGCGCAAGGTACCGGAGTCGTTGATCGCAGGCGTGACAGAGGTGAATTTGACCGAATAGCCGATCTTGTGAAAGAGCATGAGGTTAGCGAAATCGTCGTAGGCTTGCCGAAGAATATGAACGGTACAATTGGTCCGCGTGGCGAAATTTGCATGGCATTTGCAGAAGAGCTGCGGCAAAAACTAAACTTGCCTGTTCACCTTTGGGATGAAAGGCTGACAACAGTAGCAGCTGAGCGTACGCTTATCGAAGCGGATGTCAGCCGAAAGAAGCGAAAGCTTGTCGTAGACAAAATGGCGGCGACGCTTATTTTGCAAAATTATCTCGATTCTAAAGCGAAAAGGTGAGGGTAACCATGACAAATGAAGATTTGGAATTCGAAGAGCCGGAAATTATTTATATTCCGGATGAAGAAGGCAATGAAGAGGAATTCGAGGTCATCATGAAGTTTGAGGTTGATGGTTCCGATCAGAAATATATGATGGTTGTCCCGCTGACAAGCGAAAATGATGATGAAGAAGATGAAGTATATGCTTTCCGTTATGAAGAAGAAGGCGATGATCTAAAGCTATATACGATCGAGGATGAGGAAGAATGGAGTATGGTCGAGGAGACATTCAACACTCTGCTCGGCGAGATGGAGGAACAAAACTAATGTCCGGCACGGAGCATCAGTCACCTAAGGAGCTGAACAGCTTGAAAGAAGCATTCGGCAAAGACATTCAGTTAATCGCAGAAGACGGCGGCGCAGAGATATACGATATTAAGGCCGAGTTTCAGCTCGGCGATCATATTTATGCAGCGCTTCAATCCGATATCATGCGCGGGGAAGATGAGGTAGAGCTGTTCCGCGTTGTTCACGCGGGCGGCGAGCCGCAGCTCGAAACGATTGAGGACGATGAAGAGTGGGAAGCAGCTTCCGAGGCATATGATGATTTATTGTTTACGGACAACGAACGGCCATAAGAGGCGACAAGTGGATATGCAGTAGACAAAAGGGCGGCTTATCACCGCTCTTTTGTTCTAGGCTGACCTGTTAAAAGTCGGGATCAGCCGTATTCGTCTGCGATTAGCGAACGAAAGCTATTATAGAAGGATAATAGGGGGTCTAAAGTTGGACAAGTCATCACAGCAGTCAGATCATAACGATTATCAAGAAGCGGGCCCAAAGCGCGGCCGCATTACGATGTGGGTTGTTTTAAGCTTGCTCGGCATTATGATCATCGGCGCAGGAAGCATCGCTTTATACGTTTGGAGCAGTCTTCAGCCTGCAAAGGCGGGCGATATGCGCAAGATTGAAGTTACGAGGGGATCATCCGCAAATGACGTCGCCGATTTGCTTGAACAGCATGGCATTATCAAGAACTCATTTATTTTCAAATATTACTTGAAGCTGCATGATCAGGGCTCACGGTTTCAAGCGGGCCAATATGAGCTTAACCCGGGGATGGAAAATGACGCGATCATTGCAAAGCTGAATGCCGGCGACACGGTGGCGGCTGAAACGATTCGCTTTACGATACCTGAAGGTTTTACGGTGCTGCAAATTGCGGATAAGCTAGCTGCTGAGAGCTTAATCGATAAGAATAAATTCATTGCATTAATAGCAGCCCAATCCGCTTGGGGAGATGCTGAGGCGGTACGCTCCATTCCTGAGAATGATAAGCTGCATCAGCGTCTGGAGGGGTACCTGTTTCCGGAAACCTATGAGATGAAGACGGGCAGTACCGAAGAAGATATCATCAAACGAATGGTCTCGGAGCTTGATCGCAAGCTTGGCGAGCTTCCAGAGGGCTGGCTGGACGTGCTGGAGGAGAAGGGCATGAGTCTGCATGAGCTTATCACGATCGCTTCGCTCGTTGAGCGGGAGGTTGTCGTAGACGAGGAGCGTGCGCTGGTGGCTGGAGTCATTCATAATCGGATTAAGGAAGGCATGAGGCTCCAAATCGATGCGACGATTCAATATTTGCTGGATAAACCGAAGGAAAGGCTGTACAACAAGGATTTGAAGGTAGAGAGCCCTTACAATACTTACGAGGTTGACGGCCTGCCGCCAGGTCCGATTGCAAGCCCGAGCTTAGCATCGATTCAAGCGGTACTGTATCCGGAGGAAACGGAGTATATGTTCTATGTAACCAAAAAGGACGGAACGCAGACGCATCTGTTCGCGAAGACCTACTCCGAGCATTTGAGAAATATAGATAAGAGCAACCAGTAGGCAGGGTAAGCGGACAAGCTTGCGGGCCTTTAAGCGGAACGGAATAAGGAGGATTAATAAAATGACGTATAAGCCTGAATTGTTAGCTACCGCTGCGTCGATGGAGGAACTGGAGCGTCTCATTGCTGCAGGAGCAGACGCATTTGTTATTGGCGAAGCCCGTTACGGGATGCGGTTAGCTGGAGAATTCAGCCTGGATCGCATGGCTGAAGCGGTTAAGGCCGCGAAGTCCGGAGGCGTTCGGATTTATGCGGCAGTGAATAATTTGATGGATAACGATGCGGTCGAGTCTTTGGATGCCTATGTGGCTTCACTTGCGGAAGCAGGCGTAGACGCTATTGTTTTCGGTGATCCAGCCGTTCTTATGTCAGCGCGTGCGCATGCGCACGGCATGGCCTTGCACTGGAATGCAGAGATGACCTCTACGAATTACGTCACGGCAAATTATTGGGGACGCAGAGGGGCCGCAAGATACGTGCTGGCTCGCGAGCTTAATATGGAGCAGGTCGTGGAAACCATTTCGAATACGGAGCTCGAGGTGCAGGTACAGGTGCACGGAATGACCAATATTTATCATTCCAAGCGTTCGCTTGTGAATAGCTATATGACTCATCAGTCAGAGCCGGACCGTTTGGCACGGAAGGACAAGGAGCGCGGCTTATATGTGATGGAAGCTGAGCGGCAGGATGAACGTTACCCGATATACGAGGATGCGAACGGAACGCATATTATGAGCTCAGACGATATTTGCATGGTCGAGAATCTGCAGGAGCTGATGGAAGCAGGCGTACACAGCCTGAAAGTGGAAGGCCTTATGAAATCAATCGAATACAACGAAATCGTTATTCGCGCTTATCGCCAGGCCATCGATGCATACCTGGCAGATCCAAATGGCTATGAGTTCCAGGAGGAGTGGCTGGAATCGATTCAGGCAGTACAGGATCCTAATCGCGAGCTAAGCTACGGTTTCTTTTTCAAAGAGCAAGTGTATTGAGAGCAGGAGGTAGAGAGAATGACGACAACAGAGAAGACGGCCCCGCGCTACCAAGGCAAACGGCATCGTCTGGATAAGCCCGAGTTGCTCGCTCCGGCCGGCAATTTGGAAAAGCTGAAATTCGCAGTTCATTATGGCGCGGATGCCGTATATATCGGCGGCCAGAAATATGGCCTGCGTTCCAACGCAGACAACTTTAGCTTCGAGGAAATGAAGGAAGGCGTGGAGTTCGCTAACCGATACGGGGCAAAGGTGTTCGTCGCAACGAATATTTATGCGCATAACGAGGATGTAGAAGGTTTAGAGGATTATTTGCGCGGACTTGAAGATGCGGGAATAGCCGCTATCATCGCTGCCGATCCGGCAATCATCGAGACGGCGCAGCGCGCAGCGCCAAAGCTGGAGGTGCATCTCAGCACCCAGCAATCGACGCTCAACTGGCAGGCGGTGCAGTTTTGGAAATACGAGGGCTTGCCGCGCGTCGTGCTGGCCCGCGAAACGAGCTTCAAGGACATTGCTGAAATTAAAAAGCATGTCGATATTGAAATCGAAGCATTCATTCATGGAGCCATGTGCTCCTCATTCTCCGGACGCTGCGTGCTGTCCAATCATTTTACGGATCGGGATTCCAACCGCGGCGGCTGTTCGCAATCCTGCCGCTGGAAATACGATCTGTTTGTGGATGATATGCCGCTGTACCCGGAGGAAGAGGATAAGTTCACGATGGGCTCCAAGGATTTGTGCATGATCGAGTATTTACCGGAACTGATCGAGGTTGGCGTGGACAGCTTCAAGATTGAGGGCAGAATGAAAAGCATCCATTATGTGGCTACTGTCGTCAATGTGTATCGTCAAGCGATTGACGCTTATTTCGCTGACCCGGAGCATTTTGAGCTGAAGCAGGAATGGATAGAAGAGATTAATAAGGCGGCTAATCGTCCGCTTAATACGGGATTTTTCCTGGATACGCCGGGCTCGGAGGATCATATTTACGAGCCGGAAGAAAAAGCGGCTCCTTATGATTTTGCCGGAGTCGTACTTGATTACAATGCGAAAACAGGCTTCGCTACCGTGCAGCAGCGCAATCATTTCAAGCTGGGGCAAGAGATCGAGTTTGTAGGTCCAAAGGGCATCTTCTTCAAGCAGACGGTGACGGAATTGACCGATGCGGAAGGTCAATCGCTCGACGCGGCCCGCCATCCGTTGCAGCACATCCGGATTCGCACCCTAAAGCCGGTAAAGCCGATGGATATGATGCGCAAAAAGGTCGGAAATAAATAAAATATATGCTGCGCTGCCAGATCCTTATTTTTCCAATAAAATAAGGCTCTTTTTTTATGCATTTATTATTATAAATTGACAAGAGTCTGCCGATATAAAAATAATAGATTGCTAAAGGCGGTGTCTTTCCCAATGAAAAATGCAGATGAAAACAAAGCGATGAAGTCGAAGAAGGAAAGCAATGAAAGTCATCAGAGCGCGGAAAATAACGGCAAAACCGCTCTTTCCATGAAAGCGCAATCAGGCATGAAGGCAGTTTCCCAGGCGGCTATCGCTTTATCGGATACCGTAAAGGATTCGAAGCTGTCAAACCCGATAAAGTCTGTCGGCATGAAGCTTTTTGCCATTATTTTTTGCAGCATTATCGCATGTGTCTTGACAGTAGGACTTATGGCTTATTCGAAATCGAAGGAGATCGTTGAAAGCAAGGTATCCGATGCCAGCTTCCAGACCGTCAATCAAGTGGCTAATAATTTGGATGTCATTTATAAAACGTATGAGGATTTGACGCTTCAAATTTTAATCGATAAAGATTTCCATGAAACTGTAAGGTCTATGCTGGACAGCAAAGACGATTACAACAAGTTTGAAGCCTCGCGTAAACTTAGCGAAAAGATGCAAAACTACGTGATGGGCAATAACACGATTACGGGTTTGATTTTGCTGCCGATTAATCCGGAATTAAGCGTTGTAACTGCCGGCTCGGCTGCTGCCAGCAATGCAGAAAAGCTCATGAAGTCCGAGTGGTATACCCAAACGATCGAGAAGGCTGGAAAAACAAATTGGATTGCGCCTCAGGCTGAAGGTCTGGCTGGAACTGCTGCTAATCCAAGCATCGGCGTCAGCCGCATAATTAAAGACAGTATGTCGAATGAAGCCTCTTATGTTTTATTGATGGAAATTCAATTGGATTCATTAAGCAATCGTTATGCCGACGTAGTTCTCGGTCAAGAAAGCGAGATGTCGATTGTTGACTCGAACGGCAATTATATCGCTTCTCCTAATACGGAGCTGATCGGTAAGCCGGCTAAAGTAAGCTTGCCCACAGAAGGAGACATGGCCCATAATGGCTCTCTAAAAGTTGCGTCCACGGACGGCACGGATGTACTGGCAGCTTACAAAACGTTCGAAACGATGGACTGGAAGCTTATAGGCACAGTGCCGGTTAATGAGCTCGTCAAGGATGCGAAGGCTATTCAAACGATGACCTGGATTACGGTGTTCGTCGCGGCGTTAATTGCGATCGCAATCGGTGCGCTTGTTATTTTGACCATTGCACAGCCGTTAGTTAAGCTTCGGAATTTGATGAATGAAGGCGCGGGCGGCAACCTGACCGTTCGCTCCACGATGAAGAAACGCCAGGATGAGATCGGCGAGCTTTCTGAGAGCTTTAACCTGATGATGTCGCAAATTAAAGCGCTTGCCGTCCAAACGACGCGTTCCGCAGAGGATGTGCTGCTAACGGCAACGGACCTCACGGAAGCGTCGCGGAAAACCGCATTATCTGCGAAGGAAATCGCGGTTGCGACCGAAGAAATTGCAGGCGGAGCTACCAGCCTTGCGGTTGAAGCTGAGAGAGGGACCGATCTTACGGGCAACATCGACGTACAAATGAAAAAAGTAATCGATGCGAATCAGCAGATGGTACGCTCGGCAAGCGAGGTAGAGAAGGCCAGCGAGCAGGGTACCGCATATATGGGCGTTCTTATCCAAAAGACGGGAATGACGGAAGAAATGACGCGTTCCATGGTCGAGAAGGTCGATGCGCTGAAGGAAAGCACGGGATCGATCGTCAAAATATTGGATGTGCTTAATAACTTGACGAAGCAAACGAATATTTTGTCCTTGAACGCTACGATTGAGGCGGCACGCGCAGGGGCAGCGGGCAAAGGGTTCATGGTGGTAGCCGACGAAATCCGTAAGCTTGCGGATCAATCCCGGCAGTCCATTGACGTAGTCGGACAAATTACAGAAAAAATTAGAGGCGAGATTGATGAGACGGTGCATGTTCTGTCGGATGCGTATCCGTTGTTCCAAGAACAGATTGGATCGGTTAAGGAAGCGAATCAAATTTTCTTGACGGTACAGGGCCAGATGGGACAATTCGCCGAGAGGCTGGAGCTCGTTACGGATTCGATTAGCCAGCTTGATCAATCGCAGTCGGTCTTATCGGAAGCGATGACGAATGTCAGCGCCGTTGCGGAAGAATCGTCGGCAACCTCCGAGGAAGTCGCTTCTCTGAGCTCCGAGCAGCTTAGCATCAGCGACGGCATGGTACGCTTGTCCGAGAAGCTGGATGCGGTCTCGCGCGAGCTTAAGAATTCGCTGTCTCAATTCAAAATTGAATAAAATGGATGAGCTGTTCAGTGATTGATGCTGAACGGCTTTTTTTTATATCCGCAGAGCAGGTGGAGGTTTGAACGGAAGGACGGGAAGGAAATAATGATGAGAGGAAAGTGGTGAAATGGCATGTTTAAGAGGATTTGGGTTGCAGCATTATTAATCAGCATGGTGATGCTGCTGTATATAGGACGTCTCGCGTGGCTTCAGCTTATGCCGGGAAGCTCTTCGGCAGCGGTTTATTCAAGAAGCAGCAGCCAGGGCGGCTGGCAGCGGCTTTCGGTGATGCAGCGTCAGCGCAATTTGGTGCTGGATACGGGACGGGGCGATTTTTATGATCGATACGGCTTGCCGATTACGGGGGAGACTTATTCGACTGTCGCCCTGTTTCCTGTTCGCGGAGATGCGCGCGGCGAAAAGGAGGAGTTGGCAAAGCTTAGCGCACTGCTAGGGGTGACTGCGGAGCAATTGACTCAAAGATGGGATGCGGTACGAGAACCGATATTTTGGCAGACTGACGGAAATAAAGGGCCCGTTAGACTGAGTGATGAACAGGTCCGGCAAATAAAGAGGCTGGGGCTAAACGGGATTCGTGTACTCCCGTACCGCAATCGATATTTGCCTGATTTTGAAGCTAAGCATGTCATTGGTTTTACGAGCCAGCACCCTGAGTGGCTAATGGCTGAGCATCCCGATGAGCTTGTGAGCGGGAAGAGGAAGCTTACGGAGCAAGTAGGCGGGGCTGGGCTTGAGAAGTCGCTCGATATGCTGCTTCGCGGTGTTGGCAGCACCTCAGTCTCCTATTTTATGGATGGACGCAATGCTCCGCTGCATGGGCTCGACTTGCGGCTTACGCAACCGGGCAATCGGTATTATCCTTTGAAGGCGATCACTACACTTGATTTAAAGCTGCAAAATGAGATAGAGGCCTATGCGGATGCGCAAGGGCTTCGGGAGGGATCAATCGTCGTACTGGATGCGGATAATGCCGATATAGTCGCGATGGTGTCCCGGCCAAAGCTGAAGCCGGGCCAATTCCAGTCGGCCGATGGAAGCGAATGGGAGAACCATGCTCTTAAGGCGGTGGCGCCGGGCTCCGTTTTTAAGCTTGTAACGGAGGCTGCCGCATTGGAGGCGGGTGTGACGGACCGCCATGATACTTTTTTTTGCGATGGCGAATACGGGAAGTACGGCCTGTCATGCTGGAAGGAAGGAGGCCATGGTCTTCTGACGCTGGAAGAGGGCTTGGCGCAATCATGCAATATCGCTTTCGCGACGATAGCTGAGCGCTTGAATGCGTTTGAGCTGCAGAGCACGGCAAATGCGCTTGGCATCGCCCATAAGGCGGGCTGGCATCGGGAGCGGGCCTTCGGGCCTTTTGCGGGACCGCTTCGTTTATTGGAGGAGGAAGAGGCAGGGGCACTGTTTGCCCCTGCCGCGAAAGCAGCTGAGACGGAGGCGGTACAGAAGCGGCGTGGTAAGGAAGCGGCGATGCGCACGGAGCGGAAGCGAGCGGCGTCACCCGCCCCCGTCGACGGAGGCGTGCTCGCGCAGAGCGGGATCGGGCAGCGTGATGTAAGGATGTCGCCGCTTCAGGCGGCAAATTTGATCGTAACGCTGCTGAATAGAGGACGCGTAATGGAGCCGCGCCTCGTGAGCGAGATCCGCTATGCCAGCGGCCAGCGGATGGTGAAGCTGCCCGCGCAGCGCGCGCAGGGCACCGGCGGCCGGATCAAGCCGGCCACCGCCCATGCGCTGCTGCGCGGCATGGAGGCGGTCGTCGACCATGGAACCGGTCGATCGATCCGCCAAGGGCTGTGGGCGGTAGCCGGGAAATCCGGCACCGCCGAAACGGTACGGGCCGGAGCCGCCCGAAACCACCAGTGGTTTGCGGGCTACGGCCCGGTTAAGCAGCCGCGCTACGCCATTGCTGTGCTCGTGGAAAATCAGCCGCCTGGCAGCGCAAACCAGGCGACCAAGCTCTTCCGCGGCGTCATGGACATCGCCGCTCGCTTGAATAAACGGCAGGATAGCTAACAAAAGGCCGTCCCGTTGTCTGCTATGGCAGATGACAGGACGGCCTTTCTTTGAAGGGGAAATGGAAATGTTCTAGAACCGCTCGTTTATTCTTTCCTCTCTCCTTCACGTCTCGAGAGGCTTTCTACAAAAGATTCTCCCTCATTAGGGCTATCGAACTCACCCTGCGGCGCATGAATCCAGCGGTGGAAGTAGCCTTGGTCGTAAAGCGCTTTGATCAGAATCATTAAGATCGGCGACAGAATGACGCCTGCAACGCCGAATAGGGACAAAGAAACAATCATGAACGCGAGCATGGTGAAGGCGGATACGCCTAACGAGTCGCCCGTTATCTTCGGCTCAAGAATTTGGCGCGTGAGCACGACCGTTAGGAAGAGCGCAGACAGCCAAATCGCAAGCGATATTTGACCGACGATGACCAAATAAATGATCCATGGGATGAACACGGCGCCAACGCCGAGCAGCGGCAAAATATCGAAGATGGCGGCTACGACCGCTATGATGAAAGCATTGTCCACGCCTAGCAGCACCAAAGCGATCAATATTACGATAAACGTAATACCGATCATTTTCGCCTGCGCTTTTATGTAAAGAGCAATTCCTTTAAATACATTGTTGCGCAGGAAGAAGAACGCTTTTTTGAACGTATTTGGCGTTTTGTCATCCGCCGTTTTTTTCCAGGCCGTAATTTCTATGCTCAGGAAATAAGCCAATATAATGCCGACGATGAAATTAAAAACGAAGGTCGAGAAGGAAGAGACGTAGCCGACGATGTTAAGCAGCACCGTCTGTCCGAAGGCTGCGAGCGTAGCGGTTGCGCCTTCTATTAAATCCTTGGAACGTTCGACCAAATCCAAATCCGGTGGAAGAGATCCAAAGCGCATCTGAATATCTTCCGTTATATTCGCGATTTGTTCGGCCAGCATTTCCTGATATTTAGGGAAATTAGCGACAAGCTCCGTACCTTGCTTCGTCAATAGGTAGGCAGCGCCCGAGAAGGCGCCGAGTATAATGATCGTGAACAACAGGACGGAAATGCCCGAAGCGATCGATTTCTTCATGCCCAGCTTGTTCAGTCGTCTCGCAAGCGGTTCGATACATAAATAAATTAGGAAGGAAAAAAATATCGGGGTTGCGATCCGGTATAAGTAGCTGAAGGAATACATAATTAAGTATACCGTGAGCGCGATAAGCGCAATGTCAAAAGCGGTTCTCCAATACTTTTTGTAAAATGGCAGCATGGCAATACTCCTTCTTTTTTCAAAATCATATTTCCATTAAGATTGTACTACAGTTCAAAAAAAGATGCCTATTTTTTATTGCAATATGCTAAAATTAAAGCTATTGTTGTTGTTGTTTTGCACCGCTGCTCAATCGTCGACTAAATCATATAACGGTGGGGAAGTCAAAATGGAAAATTTGCTGATGTGGGGAATATACTTCGCAACGTTTTATGCATTCCTCCCGGGCCTTATAAGCCGTACTTTCGGCTTTCGCGTTTTTAAGAAGGGCCGCGTTGAAAAGGAAATTTCCCTTACGTTCGATGACGGTCCTGATCCGGTCTATACGCCGCAGCTGCTTGATTTGCTCGCTCGTTATAATGCGAAAGCGACCTTTTTCGTTGTAGGCTCTCATGCGGAACAGCAGGAAGAACTGCTGCGGAGGATGAAGGCGGAGGGCCATATCATCGGCATTCATAATTACGTTCATAAATCGAATTGGCTAATGCGTCCCCGCTCGGTGAAGCAGCAAATAGAACGGACCGGCGAAATTATCGAGCATGCAACGGGCGTACGTTCGGCTTATTATCGACCGCCTTGGGGAATTGTAAACGTGTTTGACTATGCGAATTTAGGTTATTTGCAAATTATTTTATGGTCGGCCATGTTCGGGGATTGGCGGATACGCGTCGGCGCGGAGCGCCTCAAGAAGCGTATGCTGAAGAAGCTCAGACCCGGAGAGGTCATGCTGCTGCATGACTGCGGAACGACCTTTGGAGCGGATAAGGATGCGCCTCGTAATATGCTTATTGCATTGGAAATCTATTTGGAAGAAGGAACGAAGCGCGGCTATCGTTTCGTTGGCATCGAGGAGATGATCAAGCTTACCGACGCTGCGAGAGCGGCTCATACTTCCTTCATTAAGAAGGGTCTCATTTCGCTCTGGCTGCTATGGGAGCGGGCCTTCCATGTTGTGTTTCGGCTGAAAACGGTAGGCGACGCTGGGGATCCGGCCTTTCATTATCGCATTACTACGTATCATGGAAAATCGGTTCAGCTCGCCGGGGGTGGAAGTGTTACTAAAGGCGACCGTATTGCAGAATTGCATTTCGATAACAAAAAGCTGTCAACGATAGCTGCGACCTCGAAATCGCCGGTAGCTACCGGCATTCGGATGCTGCGCGAGGTGGAGCAAGCGCTCCCGCTGCTTGCAAATCAGCTTGCGGAGGACGCGGAGGCAAGCGACATTAAAGCGGTCTACGGAGTCACGATGATTCATCGCGGTGCAGACCGGTTGGGCTTCGAAATTTACAAGCTGCCTGAGGGCTGGTTTGCCAGGTCGACGCGGGTTTACCTGCGGATACTTATCCGAGTGTTAACGAAGAAGCAGCAGACGGCAAAAGGCAAGCAGCGAAGAGAGACGATATCGCCGCGCATGCTGTTAATGCCTGTCGAGATCATCAGAGGTTATGCCGCATTGCAGCCTAATAATAGACAGGCGAGCGCCGAACGTATGAGCGTTGCTGTCGAACGAACCATAAGCGCAGCAGCCGACGAAGCTGCGCAGCTGGGTACGAAAACAACAGCCATTTAATCGCTATGTATCAAAAAAAGGAGTGCAAGCTGCAATCGGCCTGCACTCCTTTATTGTTTAAAATTACATTTTCATAACGCCGCCAGTGCTGGCGGATGTAACGAGGTGAGCGTAACGCGCAAGGTAGCCGCGTTTGATCTTGAGCTCGAAGCCTGGCCATTCGGAGCGGCGTTTCTCGAACTCCTCGTCGCTGATGAGAAGATCCATCGTACGGTTGTTCATGTCGATTTCGATGATGTCACCGTCTTGAACGAATGCGATCGGACCGCCTTCAGCAGCCTCTGGGGAAGCATGTCCGATGCTGATTCCGCGGGATGCGCCGGAGAAGCGGCCGTCCGTAATAAGCGCAACCTTCGCGCCAAGTCCCATACCGACGATTTGCGAAGTAGGGGCAAGCATTTCCGGCATACCGGGACCGCCGCGAGGTCCTTCATAACGAATAACGACGACGTGGCCTTCCTTGATTTTGCCGTTTGCGATACCGGCTAGGGCATCGTCCTGGGAATCGAAGCAAATAGCAGGTCCTTTGTGGTAGCCGCCAACCGATTTGTCAACTGCGCCTGTTTTGATAATGGCGCCGTTTGGAGCAAGGTTGCCGAACAGGACGGCCAAGCCGCCGCGCTCCGTATGCGGATTGTCGATCGTACGAATGACGTCCGTATCTTGAATTTCGCAGCCGATAACATTTTCGCGAAGCGTCTTGCCCGTAACCGTCAAGCAGTCGCCCTTCAAAGCACCTTCTTTCTTGAACAGCTCGTTCAGAACGGCGCTGACACCGCCTGCATTATGCATATCCTCGATGTGATAATCGGAGGCTGGAGCGATTTTGGCAAGGTGAGGCACGCGCTCAGCAACTTCGTTAATGCGTTCGATTGGATATTCGATGCCTGCTTCATGCGCGATAGCAAGCGTGTGAAGCACAGTGTTAGTAGAGCCGCCCATCGCCATATCAAGCGCGAATGCGTTGTCGATCGTATCCTTCGTCACGATATCCCGCGGTTTAATGCCAAGGTCAATAATTTTCATCAGCTGGCGGGCAGCTTCCTTAACGAACTCTTTGCGCTCAGGAGCAACGGCTAGAATGGTGCCGTTGCCAGGCAAGGCAAGGCCGAGACCTTCTGCCAAGCAGTTCATCGAGTTTGCCGTAAACATACCGGAGCAGGAGCCGCATGTCGGACAACCGAATTGTTCGAGCTCTTGCAATTGCTCGTCGTTGATTTTGCCAGCTTGGTGAGCCCCTACGCCTTCGAAAACGCTGGAAAGCGAGATCGAACGGCCGTCGGACGTTTTGCCTGCTTTCATAGGTCCGCCGCTGACAAGCATCGTCGGGATATTGACGCGAAGCGCGCCCATAATCATGCCCGGCGTAATTTTGTCGCAGTTCGGAATGCAAACCATACCGTCGAACCAGTGAGCGTTAACGACCGTTTCGATGGAGTCTGCAATGATTTCACGGCTTGCGAGCGAGTAACGCATTCCGATATGACCCATTGCGATACCGTCATCGACGCCAATGGTGTTAAATTCGAATGGGACTCCGCCAGCTTCGCGAATCGCTTCTTTAACGAGCTTGCCGAATTCCTGCAAATGAACGTGACCGGGAATAATATCAATATAAGAGTTGCAAACCGCGATGAACGGCTTGCCGAAGTCTTCCTCTTTGACGCCTGCGGCACGCAGCAAGCTGCGATGCGGTGCGCGGTCGAATCCTTTTTTGATCATGTCTGATCGCATTCTTTTGGTCGCCATGTATGTGCCCCCTATATGCTTAATAAAATACCGATACTCTCAATTTTATCACATCGGACAAGCGTTGGCTATAATGGCTGACGTCATCGTGCGGCTAGACTGCGAGTGGAAGCTTGCCGCCCGGACGATTATTCCGGATCAGACGGTTATATCAACGATGAACATGAGTATGTTTCTATAGCAGCAAGAACCGCCGGAGTGTATTCTCCAGCGGTTCTTCGTTTATTATGGCGCGATTGTTTGATTAGTAATTGGCAACCAGCTTTTTAAGCAGTTTGATATCGGTTGTATTTTCTTAAACTGTTGCAGCTATTTCCATGAAAGAAGATATCATTTCTGTATTTCGAACGACCTGCTCAAATGTAGATTCTAATTTGGCATCTATTCGAGATACTTTCGCCGCCATATCATCAAATTTGAGATGAAGTTCAGCGATATCGTCTTTGGTAACCATATTGGCGATATCGTCCTTCGTAGCTGTATTATCCAGTCGAAGTTCAATGGCATTCAGTTTTTCAACAATCTGATAAAGCAATTCCTCACTCATGGAGCACATCCTTTCGATTCAAAGTGGATGCAAGTTGCGAACATTTGTTTGTCTCTATTTTACCAGATTTCCGTTGGAATGACAATTGAAAGTTCGATCGTTTGGTGCTTGAACTATATGCTATATACCCGGCAATAGAGATTTATAATTGAACACAAAGCCTATCGACGGTCACTTCGGGTGTTTTGTTGATCTCATGGATGAAGCCTTGAACAGCCTTGCGAATCTTCTAAACTGTATTAAAAAAGACGTTATTAATGACCGATTCCTTAAGCCAGCCCCAGAGCCCTTCGATCAGATTCAACTTCGGGCTATAGGAGGGAGATACAGCAAGGTGAGAACAGACTGATGCTCTTGCAAAAACGGTTGAATGAGCGCCGCGTGATGAATTTTCGCATTATCCAGTACAAGAACGATGTTCTGATTCTCGTACTTCTTCAACAGTTTTTCCAGGAAAGACAAAAATTCTTGAGCGGTATATTGGATTTCCTGAGTGCAAAACACTTCTCCTGTTTCGTAATCCAGAGAACCGATCAGCTTGGCACCATGATGCTTCCATAGGTAGGGACGATTTTCTGCTTCCCTTTGGGAAACCACGTGCGGGACAGCGCTTGGTAGTCACGAATCATGGACTCATCGATGAACAGAATTCGATCAATTTCACCGTTCAGGAGTTTTTTTTATATTCTTCGAACTCCTGCACAAACGCTTCCTGCTTCGCTGGGTCTGCCTTCGCCAACGTATACGTAGGTACCGTAAAACTAAGCTTCAATCGATATAGCAATTCTCGGGTTCCACGATCCGAGTACAACACGCCAAATTCTCGTTCGATCCATTTTCGGATGATCGGTGAAGTCCAATTCATTTTGGCAGGAAAGCCCACATCCGCAGGTGTCTGATTTACAATCGTTTGATAGACGCGCTGTTCTTGTTCGGCGCTCAGAAACCGCTGGCGTCCCGGAGGCGTTTCGATTCTCAACCCCTTGATGCCTTCTTGACGATAGGCGTTAATGTAATTGTAGACGGTGGAAAGCGAACGTCCGATGATCTTGCTGGTGTCTTTCTTGGACACGCCATGCAGATCAAGTAAGATCGTTTGATATCTTTCGTGCATTCTCAAGTCCTTATTCGCCTTAATGGCCGCTTTAATCGCCTGAATTTCTGGATCGTTCTGATCTTCTTGAAGGAGTTTTGGCAGTTTCATTTATCGTACCCCGCGGGTTCATAGAGTTATGATTTTACGATATACGACTCAGCTCTCACTGTCCAGAAAATTATTCCAACCATCTATTGCCGGATATATAGTCTTTAAAAAAACGAAATCTCAAAATTGGGGTAGTCTGCCCTTTTTTGAAATTGGTTTTCATATTCCAGGTTTTCCAGCTCCAAAGGATCGTTGCCCCCACTTTCATCCCTTTAGCCAGGCTTTAATTCCGAGAGGCTATTTCCTTTGTTAAACTATAAATTTCTCCAAACAAGAACAATTTCCCTTCTGTAACTCAACCTTCTGCTTGCTCGCACTGGTTAAACTGGAAAAGAAGACCCGTCATAGCCTGCTGCAACTCACTCGCTGGCTAACCAAGCTATTGTGGCAACCGTACGGTCAGTGGATACTGCAGCTGAAGAAAAAGCCCAGTCGAACGTCGAGAGGACGACAATGAAAACGAACCGAGACCTGATGGATAAGGATGATTATCGCATAAAAGTGATCATAACTGTATAATTGAACCAAATGAACAGACTACCTTTGAGGACTGTCCGATCTTTTTCATTTCACCTCAAAAATCATTTTTCTGAATATTGAATTTTCGTAAGTACCTAGATTTTATGCAACGCTAGTCAGCCTGCTGTTATCAGCAGAATTTCACTTTCCGTGACCGCATTTAAATAAACCAATATTTGTTTATATCCACTAATAATACTTCTCACGGAAATACGGGCGATAATCCCCGGCAAAGGATTGCCCTTCGGTGACGACATGCATTGTGACGATACAATGTGACCACACACTTTTTCCATTCTCATGAGAGTAGTGGAAGTCCAGCCCTTCCATTCGGCGAGTGGTGGATTCTTTCTTGCATGACGTGTCGTATAATAGAAGATAGACAATCCGCTTGCCACGATTCCTTGTCTGCTTCCGAATCGATTGCATGATTCGTTCCATACGTTGTTTTTGCAAGTGATTCACAGACCACGGCGACTCATTCAAGAATCGAGTAGTCGAGCTGAGATGCCGCTCTTTACCAGCAGCCTCGCGGATCGTCGATATATTCTTGCGTCCTTCACAAAGAATAATGCCATTAACGATGGAAATGAGATGGCGAATCTGAGGTTTACTAAACCCCATCTGAAGAGACAAAATAAACTTGACGATTGCTACGTGTACGAATACCATGGAATTGGGACATCCCCTTTTCTGGAAACTGTTGTGTTGTGGTGACCAACAATTTCGCTGGAAACGGTACGATGTCCTTTTATTTTTACAGCTTCGACAAAGGTTCTGTTGAAAAACTGATTTCCGACTTATTCACCCATGGATTTCTATGACAATGTTTTTACAAGAATCAAGTAAATAATTAATTTTCGTCTCCCGGTCATTGAGAAAGGAGAAGTTATGAAACATCTTTTTGATTTTATAAATGATGACTTACCTATAAACAGTGTTTCTTATTTAACAGATGATTTTGAAGTAAACCTATTAAGACAAGAAATAGACAAATGGATATTGGATGATAGTAAGATAAATTCACATCAATTCTATTGTATTAAAATAAATGAAAATATTATAATACCGGATATTAGAAAAAAATTTATGATGAGAAATAAAGTTATTTATTCTACGAATGAAAACATTACTAAAAATGTAAATTCAATTATCATTTCTGATTTATTTTGCTGTGAAAACTTGGTTTATTCCAATGAATCCAAACTGTACCATCCATTTAATAGAATAAATAATTTGAATAATTCGCAAGAACTAGTGAATATATGGTGTGATCTCGAAAATGTCAAGTTTGATTTTTTAATGTTGTTAGAAATATATTCAGAGGACGAAATATTTGATATAATACCTGTTATTATTGAGGCTTCAACTAAAGAACGTGAATATAAGAAATCATATTTTTGTTGTTTCAGTATTAATCATTTTTCTAAAAGTAAGCTTTGGAAGATACGAGTTAGAACTTCATTGAGCAATAAAAGAGAGATGGAAATAAAATTCAACTATTTGAAAGCTCAATCTTATAGCCCAAGCACTATAAAAGGCGGAAACCAGTATGAAAAAAGATTATAGTCTTATAGGATTCTCAATATTTGGATTTTTTTTAGGAGGATACAAAACTTTAAATCAATCAGGATTTCATTTCTATGTAGGATTGGCTTTTATTGTTCTTTCATTAGTTCTTCTTACGATTTTCCTTTTATCTTTGCGAAAAACCAAAGAAAAATGACTAGGCGCTGAATAAAGTGAATTTTTTTTGTGCGGCTAACATAAGCACTATCTCTAGGGTTCATAGCGAAGGTAATAGTAGCGATAGCCTGCAGACAAGGCCATGCGCTGTGCAATGCACACCTGCTGCACGAATGCCCGAACTTCTACAAGAAAGCTGACAGGTCGCCCAGCCTCTTCGTCCGACGAGACCACGCTCCGGTGACCTAGGAAGGCATTCTTGCGATTCGCCAGAATGCGAAGCTTATTTTCACGCAGGTTAAAATCGCCCTGTTCTCTCTATCCTCGCTCTTCTGCGCTTTAGGAGGACATCGAACCAGCAAGCGATATAGCGCGACGATAATAGAAACAGTCCGTTCATATGCCCCGTCGGCAAATAAACGGATGCTTATTACGCTTAATCATCGCCGTTACCCATTCCGTAGGCATGATCGGAAATTACTCCGCCTCATGACATGCGTCGTTCCCGATGTGAGTCATACAACCGTATCCTTGTTCTCAATGTTGCGGTTTTGCTGCGTCCATAGACCAAGTAGGTATCTGTATTATGGGTCGTAAATTTCCCCTCCGAATAAAACTCATCCCTCTTGTAAGGCGTTACCCAAATATGATAATTAATTCCGCTCGCTTCAATACGTAGTCCGTTATCATGAAGAGCGAGCCCTCCATGAATGGATGAGTGCCTCCCGCATATGGCATGACTTGACTGCCTGTTGCGTAGCCTAATTTATTTTCTTTGAATGTGTTCGTCACCAGCACGATTTTGACCGGATTAAACTTCTAAATGGCCTCCTGTTCAACCTTGTAAGTCTTCTCGACCGTAATCATCTCGCTGCGCGCAAACTCCGGTTTAGCAACCGATACCGCTTTCGGCAAAATTTCACCGATGGAGTTCGACTCGCCATCCACATCCATATCCAATCTCTAGTTGAAAATGTGTTGGCGGGTCGGCGCGACGATATTCGTATCGACGAGCTTACCGTTGCGTGTATCGCGCAATGCCGTTTTATCATCCATCGCCTTCGTCTCTACCGCATCGGCGAGATCTTCAATTAGTGAGAAAAAGGCAGTCTCCGTCCGTCAACAGAATCTGTCTTATTAATGATCTCAGCAACAACGGTTTGTAAATAAGCTTGAATATACGTCTGCTGATTGACTGTGTTGAAACCCAATGTATTGTCAAAGTGAGAACAATATGGACAATAATATTCTTCATCCCCTCTTAATGATTTATCAACAATAGAAACCTTCATGAACTCTCGTTCGCAAACCTATATACCCGGCAATAGAGATTTATAATTGAACACAAAGCCTATCGACGGTCACTTCGGGTGTTTTGTTGATCTCATGGATGAAGCCTTGAACAGCCTTGCGAATCTTCTGAACTGTATTAAAAAAGACGTTATTAATGACCGATTCCTTAAGCCAGCCCCAGAGCCCTTCGATCAGATTCAGCTTCGGGCTATAG